>NZ_SLVD01000001.1:0-830539 GCF_004345345.1 Rathayibacter sp. PhB179
CGCCTCTGCCACGAACAACGAACCCGCGACTACCGCGACACCCACCTCGCCGACGGCAAAACCAAGAAAGACATCCTCCGCCTCCTCAAACGAGCTCTCTGCCGCGAACTCTTCCCCCTCCTCTGCCGACCTTGACAAATAGAAGCTTCGAGATCCACACACGTCAGGAGGGCGAGCCTGCAGACCCACCCTGCTGATGACGGTGGGTCTCGATACGCCCCTGCGGGGCTACTCGACCAGCATGCACTTCCCCGCGGGCTACTCGGCCGGCATGCACATCCCTGCAGGCTGGTCAGCCGGCATGCGCATCCCTGCGGCCTACTCGATCGGCATGCACATCCCTGCAGGCTGGTCAGCCGGCATGCGCATCCCTGCGAGCTACTCGGCCGGCGTGCACATCCCTGCGGGCTGCTCAACCGGCATGACGGCGGGATCGCGTGCTCGTCCTCGTCACCTGCCGGCGGAAGGCGTCGCCGCTCGATCGCGGTGGCGGAGGGCTAGGGATTCGAACCCTAGAGACATCTCTGCCCACCAGTTTTCAAGACTGGCTCCATCGGCCGCTCGGACAGCCCTCCCTGCCGCTCCCCGCGGGGAGAGACAGTCGATGGTAACCGACGGCCCGCGCGGCGCGGGAGCGGCGGGCGCCGCGTCGGGTCAGCGCAGGTCGGCGAGGGCGACGGCGACGCCGTCCTCGTGCACACCGGGGAGGATCGCGGAGGCGACCGCGAGGACCTCGGCGGGCGCCTGCCCCATCGCCAGGCCGGCGCCGTGCTCGGCGGCCCAGGTGAGCATCTCGATGTCGTTGCGGCCGTCGCCGAGCGCGACCACGTCGCTCCGCTCGATGCCGAGGCGGTTCCGGACCAGCTCGAGCGCGGTCGACTTGTTGACGCCGTGCGGGGCGATGTCGAGCCAGGCGGTCCAGCCGATGGCGTAGCTGACCTGGTGCAGGCCCATCCGCTCGACGAGCTCGGTGAACTCCTCGATGCCGGTGCCGGGCGAGATGACGACCACGCGGGTGGACTGCACGCCCAGCAGCTCCTCGAACGGGACGTGCACCGTCTCGGCGCCCATCACCGCTCCGCCGGGGAAGGCCTCGGTGTAGGAGAAGGCGCCGTCGGCGTCCTCGACGGCGTAGTGCGCGTCGGGCAGGTGCCGGCGGATGGTCTCGAGGACCTCGGTGGGGTCGAAGGTCTCGACGACGTCGGGGCGGTAGCCGCCCTCCGCCTCGGGGTCGCGGCGCAGGGTGACGGCGCCGTTGCAGCAGATGACGAACTCCGGAGCGATGCCCAGGCGCGCGACCACGGGCAGCGTGGTCGACGGCGAGCGGCCGGTCGCGAGCATGACCTCGTCGCCCTGGGCGACCACCCGCGTGATCGCGTCGACGACCGCGTCGGTGATGGTGCCGTCCTCGTGCATGACGGTGCCGTCGATGTCGAGGGCGATGAGGCGGCGGCCGGCGCTCATGCGGTGCGGACCGGCTCGAGGACCTCGAGGCCGCCCAGGTGCGGGCGCAGCGCCTCGGGGACGAGCACCGAGCCGTCGGCCTGCTGGTGCGTCTCGAGCAGGGCGACGATCCAGCGGGTGGTCGCCAGCGTGCCGTTCAGGGTGGCGACGGGCGCCGTCTTGCCCGACTCGGTGCGGTACCGGGTGTCGAGG
Organism: Rathayibacter sp. PhB179; assembly: GCF_004345345.1. Lineage (NCBI taxonomy): Bacteria > Bacillati > Actinomycetota > Actinomycetes > Micrococcales > Microbacteriaceae > Rathayibacter > Rathayibacter sp. PhB179. The sequence continues at coordinate 1,657 of NZ_SLVD01000001.1, forward strand.
CGGCGGGCCTGGAAGGTGGTGCAGTTCGAGGTCGACGTCAGCTCGCGGTAGGCGTCCTGGGTGGGCACCCAGGCCTCGACGTCGAACTTGCGCGCGGCGCTCTGGCCGAGGTCGCCCGCGGCGACGTCGATGACGCGGTAGTGCAGGCCGAGGCTCTGCAGCACGCCCTCCTGGTGGGCGAGCAGGCGCGCGTGCTCCGCCTCCGCGTCCTCGGGCAGCGTGTAGACGAACATCTCGAGCTTGTTGAACTGGTGCACCCGGATGATGCCGCGGGTGTCGCGCCCGCCCGAGCCGGCCTCGCGGCGGTAGCAGGTGCTCCAGCCGGCGTAGCGCTTCGCGCCGCCCGCGAGATCCAGGATCTCGTCGGCGTGGTAGCCGGCGAGCGCCACCTCGCTGGTGCCGGTGAGGTAGAGGTCGTCGTCGCGGAGGCGGTACACCTCGTCGTCGTGCTCACCGAGGAAGCCGGTGCCGTCCATGATCTCGGGGCGCACCAGCGTCGGCGTGATCAGCGGGGTGAAGCCGGCCTCGAGGGCGCGCTCCAGGCCGAGGTTCATCAGCGCGATCTCGAGACGGGCGACGAGGCCCTTGAGGAAGTAGAAGCGCGCGCCGCTGACCTTCGCGCCGCGCTGCATGTCGATGCCGTCGAGCAGCTCGCCGATCTCGAGGTGGTCGCGGGGCGCGAAGTCGAAGACCGGGCGCTCACCCACGGTGCGCACGAGCTCGAACTTGTCCTCGCCACCGGCGGGAACGCCGTCGATGATCGGGTTGGCCAGCCGCTTCACGAGCGAGCCGAAGCGCTCGTCGGCCTCGGCGGCCTCCTGCTGCGCCTGCTTGGCGGCGGCGGCGAGGCGCTGCGCCTCGGCGACCAGGGCCGCCTTCTCGTCCTTCGGCGCCTTCGCGACGGTCTTGCCGAAGGCGTTCTGCTCGGCGCGGAGGCGCTCGGCCTCGGTGATCGCGGCCCGGCGTGCGCGGTCGGCCTCGAGGGCGTCGTCGACGAGCTCGACGGAGTCGCCGCGCGCCTCCTGCGAGCGCTTGAGGACGTCCGGGTTCTCGCGGAGAAGTACGGGATCAATCACCCCAGCAGTTTAGAGGGGCCGGGAGGCGCGCCTGAGGATCGGCCGGGCGGACCGAACCGGCGGGGCCGGGGCTGCGAACCACTTCTGCGCCACCTCCCCCGACGGACGGCGCCGGCCCCCTCCGTTCCCCCGCGAGAGGGTCGCAGCTCTCCACCGCAGCTCCCGACCTCACCCCGAGAGGCCCCGCCATGACTCCCCGACCCCCGACCGTGCGCGTCGAGCGCTCCGGCCCCGTCGCCCGCCTGATCCTCGACCGGCCCGACGATCTCAACGCGCTCGACCTCGACACGGCTCTGCAGCTGGTGCGCGCCCTGATCACGCTGAACGCCGACGCGGGCTGCACCGTCCTCGTCGTCGAGTCCGCGGGTCGCGCGTTCTGCACCGGCGGCGACGTCTCGGCGATCCTGGGCGCCGACCGGCCCGACCAGTACCTCCGCGACCTCGCAACGACCGCGGGCGAGGCCTTCCGCCTCCTCGGCGAGAGCAGCGCCGTCGTCGTCTGCGCGATCGACGGCATCACCGCGGGAGCCGGGATCGCCTTCGCGCTCGCCGCCGACATCGTCGTCGCGACGCCCGCCGCCACCTTCGTCAGCGCCTACGGCGACGTCGGGCTGGTGCCGGACTGCGGCGTCACGGCGACCCTGCCCGCGACGATCGGCCGCCGCCGCGCCCTGGACTTCGTGCTCTCCGGCCGCTCGGTCCGCGCCGCCGAGGCGCTCGAGTGGCAGCTGGTCACCGAGGTCGTCCCCCGCGCCGAGCTCGCGGCCCGCGTCGACGAGCGCGTCCGAGCGCTCGCGGCCCGCCCGCCGCTGGTGGCCGCCGCCGCCAAGCGACTGCTGACCACCGAGCCGCTCGACCTGCGCGAGCGGATCGAGGAGGAGACCGACACCCTCGTCGAGCTGCTCTCCACCGAGCGCACCCGCGCGCTGCTCGAGGCCGAGCACGAGCGGCAGCAGCGCCGCCGGGCCCGCAGCAGCATCGCGGCCTGACCGGTGACCCCCGTCAGGACCGGGCGACGAGCCCGCCGAGATCGCGGATCGACGCCGCCCCCGACTGCTGCAGCATGACCCGGAACTCGCGGTCGAGGAGTCCGAGCAGCCCGGCGACCTCGTCGGCGCCGCCCACGGCGAGCGCCCACATCAGCGGCCGCCCGACGAAGACCGCGCGGGCCCCGAGCGCGAGCGCCGCGAGCACGTGCCGACCCGTGCGCACCCCGCTGTCGATGTAGACCTCGGCGTCGGCGCCGACCGCGTCGACCACCTCGGCGAGCGCCCCGACCGCGGTGATCGAGCCGTCCATCCACCGGCCGCCGTGCGTCGAGACGACGACCCCGGAGGCGCCCGCGTCGACCGCGCGACGGGCGTCCTCGCCGCGCAGCACGCCCTTCACCAGGACCGGCAGACCGCTGACCGAGCGGAGCCGGCCGATGTCGTCGAGTCCCGGGTTCGGCACGGGACGGCCGAGGACCAGGGCGCGCTCCTGCTCGGTCAGATTGCCGAGCCTCGCCTTGCCGGGGATCTCCGGCCAGGTCAGCGGCTCGATGCCGGGGCGCTCGCCGCGCAGCACCGGCATCTCGACCGTGAGCATCAGAGCGCGGGCGCCGTGCTCAGCGGCCCGCTCGACGAGCGCGTGCGTCACGTCGCGGTCCGCGAGCAGGTAGACCTGGAACCACCACGGCGCGCCCGCCGTGGCGATCCGCTCGAAGGGCAGCGCCGTGTTCGTCGAGACGCCGAGGAGGGTGCCGGCGCGCGCCGCCGCCTCCGCCATCGCGATCTCGCCGCGCGGATCCGCCGCGTTCTGCTGCGCCATCGGCGCGATCAGCACGGGGCCCCGCACCTCGGTGCCGAGGACCGAGGTCGTGGTGCCGCCGTCGAGCTCGCCTCGCAGCGCCGCCGGCCGGAAGCGGATCGCGTCCCAGGCCGCGAGGTCGGCGTCGCGCTCCGAGCGGCCGCCCGCGACGGCGCCGTAGTAGTCGGCGACGAACCAGGGCAGCACCTCGCGGGCGCGCTCCTCCAGCTCGGCGACGAGTCGGCGGGTCGGTGCGCTGTCGGCTGTCATGGGCGGCCTCCCCTTCGAGGGCGCCGGTGCGGCGCGGGGGCGGGGCCGGGAGGCTCCGCCGCGGCTCGACTGTACCCGCGAGCGCCGCCCTGCGATCGGAGAGGCGCCGCGCTGCCTTCTCGGCTACGGTGGTCCCTGCGAAGGGGAGTAGTTCCCACCGTCCGCCGAGCGGACGACGAGGCGCGTCGACATGCTGGTCCGGAGAGTCCCGGACCCGGCACGCCACCCGGATCCTCGCGGAACCGGGCGAACGAGACCTTCGGCCAGTCGACACGTGTCCTGGCCGGTCCTCTCGCGCGGGTCGGCCGGGGTGCCGAAGCCCAGGAGATCCCATGGCGACCACCGCCCGAGACACCCCTTCCTCCCCCACTCCCGTGCAGATCCGCCGCTGGCGGCGCTACCTCGCCGACGAGCTGGCCGAGGCCGCGAGCTATCGCGATCTCGCCGAACGCCGCTCCGGCGAGGAGCGCGAGATCCTGCTCGCCCTGGCCGCCGCTGAGGGCCGGCACGAGGAGCACTGGCGCGAGCTGCTCGGGCCGGCCGCCGAGCCGCAGCCCCGGCCGGACCTGCGCACGCGGCTGCTCGGCTTCCTGACCCGGCAGTTCGGCTCGGTCTTCGTCCTCGCGCTGATCCAGCGCGCCGAGGCCCGCTCGCCGTATGCCGACGACGACGATGCGACGGAGGCGATGGCCGCCGACGAGCGGATCCACGGCGAGGTCGTCCGCGGGCTCGCCGAGCGCGGCCGCAATCGGCTCTCGGGCACCTTCCGCGCGGCGGTGTTCGGCGCCAACGACGGTCTGGTCTCGAACCTGGCGCTCGTCCTCGGCGTCGGCGCGAGCGGAGTCGGCACCGGGGTCGTCCTGTTCACCGGCATCGCCGGGCTGCTCGCGGGCGCGCTCTCGATGGGCGCCGGCGAGTTCGTCTCGGTGCGCTCGCAGCGCGAGCTGCTCTCCGCCTCCTCCCCCGACCTCGACACCAACCACGTCGTCCCCGACCTCGACGTCGACGCCAACGAGCTCTCGCTCGTCTACCGCGCCCGCGGGCTCTCGCAGGAGGACGCGGACGCCCGCGCGGCCCGGGTCTTCGCGGGACTGCGCGGCGGCGCGGCGCCGACCTCGCCGATCACCATCGGCGGAGTGAAGGCCGACCCGTCGGTCGACGAGTACGAGTCGATCGGCACCGGCATGGGCGCGGCGCTGTCGAGCTTCTGCTTCTTCGCCTCGGGAGCGATCATCCCGGTCCTGCCGTACCTGCTCGGGATGTCCGGGCTGGCCGCGGTGGTCCTCGCATCGGTCCTCGTCGGCCTGGCGCTGCTCGCGACCGGCGCGATCGTCGGCCTGCTCTCCGGCGCGCCGCCCCTGGCGCGCGCCCTGCGCCAGCTCGGCATCGGCTACGGTGCGGCGCTCGTCACCTACCTGCTCGGGCTGCTGTTCGGCGCGTCGGGGGTGTAGAGAGGTTCGCACGGGAAGTGCCGGCGACGATGGGTCTCGATACGCCCCTGCGGGGCTACTCGACCAGCATGGCTGCGGCCGTCTCTTCCAAGGAGATCCCCTCTCCGCCGGAGGTGCGGGCGTCAGACGGTCGTCGCCTCGGACTCGGTCTCGACGTCGTCGGAGGGCGCCTGCTTCGCGGGCCTGGACCGCCAGCGCAGTGCTGCGACGCCCATCGCCAGCAGCAGCGCGAACGGCAGGCTGCCCAGCAGCGGGATCGAGGCGTAGTAGGTGATCTGGCGCTGGATCCACTCCGGTGACGGGGTGTCGGAGTCGCCGTAGTACGACGCGGGCGGCGAGGAGTAGCCGCTGTAGAGCAGCGCGACGCCGAGCACGCTGCCGGCCAGCCCCGCGAGCAGCAGGGCGAGCAGCCAGGGGTTCCGCCAGAGCGGCGCTGACGGCTCCACGGCGACCTCGACGCGGCGGACGGACGTCTCCTCGGGCGCGGGATCGGCGAACGGCTCCCGGTCCAGTGCCGCGTCCGAGGGCAGCCGGGCGGGTGCGCTGATCGGAGTGCCGCTCTCGGCCGCCCGCCGCGAGCGCCGGCTGTCGGCCGTGGTCGCGATGTCGGCGAGCGCGGGCGGCCGCCGACGCGCGATCCCCTCCGGTGCCGTCACCGGCCGGGCGAACGCGCGCTCGTCGCCGCGCACCCGGTCCACTCCCCCGGCGAAACCCCGCTGAAAGGCGGCGTCGTACCGCGGATCGACGCGCTCGCGCTCGGCTCCGCCTCGTTCAGTCATCGTCGACCTCCGGTTCGCTGCCGAGGATCCCGCGCAGCCAGTCGCGGGCCTCGATGAACACCTCGTCGTCGTAGCGTCGCACGTACGAGACCGGACGGCGATCCGCACGGGGATACGAGCCGAGGAAGATCACCCGCGGACTGAAGCGGCGGAGCCCCAGAAGGGCGTCGGCGACCCGCTCGTCGTGCACGTGGCCGTCGAGGTCGATGACGAAGCGGTAGCGGCCGAGGGCGTCGCCGATGGGCCGCGACTGGATCATGCTCAGGTTCACTCCGCGGGTCGCGAACTGCTCCAGCATGTCGAGCAGCGCTCCCGGGGCGTCGGAGGGCAGCTCGACGATCAGGCTGGTCTTGTCGGCGCCGGTGGCCTCGGGCAGCTCCCGCGAGCGGGAGACGTGGACGAAGCGGGTGACCGCGTTCGGGTTGTCGCCGATCCGCTCCGCGAGAACCTCGACGTCGTGGTGGGCGACGATGCCCGGCGGCGCGATCGCGGCCTGCGCGGGCGAGCCCGCGAGCAGGTCGATCGTGGCCTGCACGTTGCTCGACGCCGGCAGGTGCTCGTGGCTCGGGATCGTCCGGTCGAGCCACCCGCGGCACTGGCCGTAGGCGACCGGGTGCGCGGCGACGATCCGCACGTCCTCGAGCCGCGCGCCCGGGCGGCCGACCAGGATGAACGACACCGGCACGAGGTACTCGCCGACGATCCGCACGCCCGGGATCCGCGCCAGCGCGTCCTGCGCGGCCGTCACCCCGCCCTCGACCGAGTTCTCGATCGCGATCACCGCGCCGTCGCTGCGCCCAGAGACCAGGTCGTCGAGCGCCTCGCCGACGTTCCCGACGCTCCGCCAGACGTGCCCGCGCGCCTCGGGCACCTGCGCGAGCGCCGCCTCCGTGAACGTGCCGGAGGGCCCGAGATAGCTGTAGGTGCGGGGGGCGGGGGCGGTGTCGGGGACACCGTCGGAGGCGCGGTCGGGCATGGCGGACAGCCTAGCCAGCGCCTGTCCAGCCGGTATCGCGGCCCCGGCGCGACTGCCACTATGGACCCCATGACCGATCGCGCAGGGAAGCCGGCAGAGGCCTCCGATCTCATCGACGTCGAGGCCCTCGTGAGGGCGTACTACGAGAAGAAGCCGGACGTGTCCGACCCCTTGCAGAAGGTGGTCTTCGGCACCTCCGGGCATCGCGGCTCGTCGTTCGACACCGCCTTCAACGAGGACCACATCGCGGCGGTGACCCAGGCCATCGTCGAGTACCGGACGAACGAGGGCATCACCGGGCCGCTCTTCATCGGCGCCGACACCCACGGCCTCTCGCGCCCCGCGCTGACGACGGCGCTCGAGGTGCTGGTCGCCAACGAGGTGCGCGTGCTCGTCGACGAGTTCGACGACTACGTGCCGACCCCGGCGCTCAGCCACGCGATCCTCCGCTACAACAACGACCCGTCGCACACCGACCGGGCCGACGGCATCGTGGTCACCCCCTCGCACAACCCGCCCCGCGACGGCGGCTTCAAGTACAACCCGCCGCACGGCGGCCCCGCCGACTCCGACGCCACCGCCTGGATCGCGAACCGCGCCAACGAGCTGATCGCCGACGGCAACCGCGACGTGAAGTCGGCCGAGCCGAGCGCCGTCGAGACCTACGACTACCGCACCCACTACGTCGCTGACCTGAAGAACATCATCGACATCGACGCGATCAAGAAGGCCGGGGTGAAGATCGGAGCCGACCCGCTGGGCGGCGCCTCGGTGCACTACTGGCAGCTGATCGCCGAGATGTACGAGCTCGACCTGACGGTCGTCAACGGCGAGGTCGACCCGGCCTGGGGCTTCATGACCCTCGACTGGGACGAGAAGATCCGGATGGACCCGTCCTCCCCCAGCGCGATGGCCTCGGTCGTCGCCCGGGCCGGCGACTACGACATCCTCACCGGCAACGACGCCGACGCCGACCGCCACGGCATCGTCACGCCCGATGGCGGCCTGATGAACCCCAACCACTACCTGGCGGTCGCGATCGACTACCTGTACCGCCACCGCTCCGGTTGGCGCGAGGACGCGGCGATCGGCAAGACGCTGGTGTCGTCCTCGATCATCGACCGGGTCGCGGAGTCGCTCGGCCGCCGCCTCTGGGAGGTGCCGGTCGGCTTCAAGTGGTTCGTGCCCGGGCTGGTCGACGGCTCGGTCGGCTTCGGCGGCGAGGAGTCGGCGGGTGCGTCGTTCCTCCGCTTCGACGGGACCGTCTGGACCACCGACAAGGACGGCATCCTGCTGGCGCTGCTCGCCTCGGAGATCGTCGCCGTCACGGGCAAGAGCCCCTCGGCGCTGTACCGCGAGCTGACCGAGCGCTTCGGCGACCCGGTCTACGAGCGCGTCGACGCGGTGGCCACGAAGGCTCAGAAGGCGGCGCTGGGCAAGCTCGACGGCGACGCTATCTCGGCGACCACCCTGGCCGGCGAGGAGATCGTCGCCAAGCTCTCGAAGGCCCCCGGCAACGACGCGGCGGTCGGCGGCGTCAAGGTCGTCACCGAGAACGCGTGGTTCGCCGCGCGCCCCTCCGGCACCGAGGACGTCTACAAGATCTACGCCGAGTCCTTCCGCGGCCTCGACCACCTGCACGAGGTGCAGGCCGAGGCCCGCACCATCGTCGACGCCGCCCTGGGCTCCTAGCCCGCGCGCCGCCCGCGGCTCGCTACCGCTGAGTCGCCCGAGAAGGCTCGTTCCCCACCCCGGGAACGAGCCTTCTCGGGCGAGTCAGTGCTGCAGCGCCGCGCGCACCTGGGCGACGACGGAGGCGAGGTCGGCGAGGTCGTCGCCGGTGAGCTCGATCACGGTCCAGCCGGCCGCGCGGAGGCGGCGGGCGCGGGCGACGTCCCTGCGCCACTGGCCGGGCTCCGAGCGGTGGTAGTCGCCGTGGTACTCGATGATCAGGCGGGCCGTGGCGATGCACAGGTCGACCCGACCGAGGAAGGCGCCCGATTCGTCACGGATCTCGACGTTCGCCTCGAGACCCTGGATGCCTGCGAGCACGAGCGCGACGCGGACCTGCGACTCGGGCCGCGACTCCGCGCGGCCGTCGAGCAGCCCGAGGGCTCGACGCAGGCGCGCGATCCCGCGTCGACCCGGGTGCCGGGCGAGCGCGGCACGCAGGGACTCCTCGCCGACGAGACGCCGGTGGAGGAGATCGTCGCCGACAGCGACGAGGTCCGCCAGCTCGAGGACGGCACCGAGGTCGCACCAGGTGCGGGCCGGAGTGGTCAGCGCGCCTCGCTTGCCGAGGACGATGTCGACGTCGCGATCGACCGTGAGGCTGCGGCCCGCCAGCCCTCGCGCGTGCGGCGCCCTGGCCGGTGCGACGACGGCGACGTCCAGGACGGCGCGCTGCTCCCAGCACCGGTCGAGCGGAGCGCCCCACAGCAGCGCCGCGGTCGGCCCGCAGACGAAGACGTGGTCGCCGAGCCGGTGCTGCACCGCCGCACAGCGATCCGCGAGCGTGACGGCCGGAGCCGACGATCTGACTCCGTAGGCCGGCGACGAGAACTCCGCCGACCGCATCCGCGCCCGCGACAGCCCCGCGGCGCTCCCCTCCGCCACCCTGAAGAGGCCCTCCGGCCCGTCGCCACTCACCGCGCCATGCTGGCGCCCCTGAGCGACCCGTGCGTCGAGTTGTCCACAGGCACCACTGACTCGCCCGAGAAGGCTCGTTCTCGGGGTGGAGAACGAGCCTTCTCGGGCGACTCAGCGGGTGACGGCTACCAGCGGGGGTGGACCGTAGGGCGGAAGTGGGTGTCGTAGAGGGCGTTGACGGCCTCCATGAAGGCGGGGCCGAGGGGGGCGGCGTCCGCGGCGGTGGCGTTCGCCTTCGCCTGCTCGACGGAGCGGGCGCCGGGGATGACGGCGGTGACGCCGTCCTGCTGGATGATCCAGGCCAGCGCGGCGGCGGCGGGGGCGAGGCCGTGGTCGGCGGCCAGGAGGGAGAACTCCTGAGCGGCCTCGACGCCGGTCGCGAAGTCGACGCCGGAGAAGGTCTCGCCGACGTCGAAGGCGGAGCCGTCGCGGTTGTAGGTGCGGTGGTCGTCGGGTGCGAAGGTCGTCTCCGTCGTGTAGCGGCCGCTGAGGAGGCCGGACGCGAGCGGGACGCGCGCCAGGATCCCGACGCCGGCCTCGCGGGCCGCCGGCAGCACCGCGTCGAGCGGCTTGAGGCGGAACGCGTTCAGGATGATCTGGACGCTCGCCACGTTCGGCCGCGCGATGGCGGTGAGCGCCTCCTCCGTGCGCTCGACCGAGACGCCGTAGTGCGCGATGGCGCCCTCGTCGACCAGGGTGTCCAGTGCGTCGAAGACGGCGTCGTCGGAGTAGACGGAGGTCGGCGGGCAGTGCAGCTGCACGAGATCGAGCGTGTCGACGCCGAGGTTCGAGCGCGAGCGGTCGGTCCAGGCGCGGAAGTTGTCCAGCACGTAGTTCGCGGGGACCTGCTCGACGCGGCGGCCCATCTTCGTCGCGACGAAGACGCCCGCGTCGGGGTGCGCGGCGCGCCAGGCGCCGATGGTCCGCTCGCTGCGGCCGTCGCCGTAGACGTCGGCGGTGTCGAAGAGGGTGACGCCGGACTCCGCCGCGGCGTCGAGGATCGCGAGGGCGTCGCTCTCCGCGACGTCACCCCAGTCGGCACCGAGCTGCCAGGTTCCGAGGCCGACGACGGAGACGGGCGCACCAGTGCGGCCGAAGATTCGAGTTTCCATTCCTCCACCGTAGGTGCGGCCGGAGGATGCGAGCAGCCCCTTGCGCGTGCCCTACCGTCGGAGCATGAGCCTCGTCGTCCTCGGAAGCGCCAATCTCGATCACGTCCACCGGGTCGCCCGCATCCCCGCGCCCGGCGAGACCGTCCTCGCCCTCGACTCCCGCACCTTCCCCGGCGGCAAGGGGCTCAACCAGGCGGTCGCCGCCGCCCGCACGGTCGCGGGCAGCAGCTTCGTCACGAGCCTCGGCCGCGACGCCGCGGGCGACGAGCTCGCGGGGCTGCTGGCGGAGGAGCCGCTCGAGCTGCACGCGCGCCGCGGCGGCGAGCGCACCGGCACGGCGCAGATCACGGTGGACGACGCGGGCGAGAACGCGATCGTCGTCGACTCCGGGGCCAATGCCGCCTTCACCGACCTGACCGCGCAGGAGGAGGCGCTGATCGCCAGCGCCTCGGCGCTCCTGCTGCAGCTCGAGATCCCGGTCCCGACCGTGCTGGCGGCGGCGCGGGCCGGCCACGCGGCGGGGACCACCACGATCCTCAACGCGGCGCCGATCGGCCCGCTGCCCGAGGAGCTGCTCGCCGAGCTGGACGTGCTGATCGTCAACGAGCACGAGGCGCGCGAGCTCGGCGCGGAGCGCGGCATCGCGGCGGCGGACGACACGGCCCTCGCCGTCGCCCTCACGGCGCTCGTCCCGGTGGTGCTGGTCACCCTCGGTGCGGACGGCGTCGTGGTCGCCGTCCGCGACCAGGAGCCGGTGCGCGCACCGGCCTTCCGCGTCTCCGTCGTCGACACGACCGGCGCGGGCGACACCTTCTGCGGCGTCTTCGCGGCACGGCTCGCGAGCGGCGGCGAGAGGCTCGACGACCCGGCCGCACTGGTCGAGCTCGTCCGCTGGGCGACCGCCGCCGCGGCGATCTCGGTCACCCGGGCGGGAGCGGCGGTCTCGACGCCGACGGCCGCCGAGACGGAGGCCTTCCTCGCCGAGCACGGCGCCTAGCGGCGGCACCCTCAGCGACGACGCGCTTCAGCGTCAGTCGACGGAGGCGATCCTGACCGCGATGCGCGCGCGGCGCCCGGGGTGCTCGCGCCGGCACCACTCGCGCACCGCGGAGCCGACCGCGCGGGCGATGTCGGGCGCCGACGACTCCGCGGCGACGCAGACCTCCGCGGACACCGACACCTCGTCGCCGAGGACGCGCACGAGCACCGGCTCGGCGAAGGTGCCGCCGGAGACCGCACCGAGCGGGCCGTCGGCCGGATCGACGGTGGCGGGCGTCAGCGCGCCGGCCGCGTGCGCGAGGACGTCGCGCACCTGGCCGCGCGCCGGGACGAGCATCGCCACTCCCACGAGGGCGCGGATCTCGGCGGTGAGCACGGCGGCCGCGCTCGGCGCGGATCCGCCGAGGGCGACCGCGGGGACCAGCAGGGCCGGAGGGACGGGGATCGGCTCGGACCCGCTCACGACTCCTCCCCTCCCGGCACGTAGACGTCCTCGACGCGCACGTCGATCGTCGAGACGCGCAGCTCGGTCTGGGTGAGCAGCCGCGAGTGGATGCGCTCGCGCACCTGCTGGGCCGCGTCGGCGATCGGCACGCCCCAGAACACCGAGATCGTCACCTCGACCGCGATGTCGGCACCCGGATCGGCGACGTCGCCCTGCAGCCGGCAGCGGCCGACGAGGACTCCGGAGACGCTGTCGCCCGCCTCGCGGACGATGCCGCGGACGGCGCCCTCGGTGATCGTCAGCTCGACGTCGGGGTCGGTGCTCGCGAGCGGGATGTCGCGTCCGGCCCGCGCCTCGCGCCGCACCTGGGTGAGGATCGAGCCGAACCAGCTCTCGGTGGGCGCGGGCAGGTGCGCCGCGTCGTCGTCGATCAGCGCACCGGAGAGCGCGCGGACGCGCTCGAGGGCGCGCAGCGTGCGCCGGTGCTCCGGCGACTCCTCGATGGCGGGGTCGTAGGGCAGGCGGCCCCGGTCCAGGTAGTCGCCGAGCTCGTCGATGCCGATCGCGTCGGCGGAGCCGTCGTCCGGCTCGGCGTCGGCGTCGTCCGCGACCAGCGGCACGGGCAGCGGCAGCACGGCGTCCTCGCCGGTGCCGGGCAGGCCGGGCGTCCCGCCGGGCGTCTCGTCCGGGATCATCGCGCCGACTCCTTCATCGCGCCGACTCCTTCTCCGCGGGCCCTCATCGCCAGTCCTCCATCGCCACGACCAGCGACTCCCGTGCTCGGGCGAGCTTGCCGCGGACGGCGGTGGCGGTGATGCCGAGGTGCTCGGCGATCTCACTGTACGACTCGCCGCCGACCTCGCGGAGCAGCCAGCACTGCCGCTGGGTCTCGGGCAGCTCGGCCAGCGCCTGGGCGAGAGCGCGCATCGCGTCGCTCTGCTCGACCGACTCGAACGGCCCGGGCTCGCGCGCCGGCGGGTGCTCGACGGCGTCGACGTCGTCGACCGGCTTGCGCTGGCGGAGCAGGTCGACGCTGGAGCGGCTGACGATCCGCATCATCCAGCTCCGCACGCTCGCCGGCTCCTGGAGCTGCGGGAGCTGGGCCCAGACGGTGATCAGCGCGTTCTGCACCGCGTCGGAGGCGTCCGCCTGCGAGCCGGTCAGCCGCCAGGCGTAGGCGCGGAGGATCGACTGGTGCCGCTTGACCAGCACCTCGAACGCGCGGACGTCGCCCTCGGCGGAGCGCTCGGCGAGGAGCGCGTCGCTCGCCGTCTCCAGACCGGGCATGGGACTCCTCCAGCGGGCACCGGCTCGAGCCGGCATCGACCATCAGGTGACTATCAGGAAAAACTCCGGATCGCACCGTGACGAATCCCCGTCGGGCTCCGTCTCACTCATGAAAGCACAGCCCGACGGGAAATCCGCCGGACTCCCCGACCCCGGCCGCGCACCACCAGCGGCCGACGACACGCACAGGAGTCACCATGAGCGACAGCACGCGCACCCCCGCCACCCCCGTTACCCCCACCGCCCCCCGCGTCGACAAGGCGTCGGTCGACACCGTCACCAGCCTCGGCAACAGCGCCGCCTCGGGCACGGCCCAGGGCCGCACCGTCATCGACGACGCCGTGATCGCCAAGGTCGCCGGCATCGCCGCGCGCCAGGTGCCCGGCGTCTTCGCCCTCGGCAACAACGCCGCCCGTGCCTTCGGCGCGATCCGCTCGGCCGTCGGCGGCAACGACCACGCCCAGGGCGTCAGCGTCGAGGTCGGCGAGACCCAGGTCGCCGCCGACGTCACCCTCGTCGTCGAGTACCCGGTGCCGATGCAGTCGGTCGCCGACCAGGTCCGCGCCGCGGTCTCCGAGGCCATCACCGAGCTCGTCGGCATGTCCGTCGCCGAGATCAACGTCGCCATCGTCGACGTGCACATCCCCGGTGAGGACAAGGGCGACACCGAGACCGAGAGCCGCGTCCGATGAGCGAACCCCGCACCCCCGCCCCCGCCCCGGCCGGCCGCAGCACCACGCTCGGCCTCGTCGTCGGCGCGATCCTCGCCTTCGCCTCCCTGCTCTTCGGCTTCTGGGGCTTCGTCCTCACCGCCGTGTTCATGGCGCTCGGCGTCCTGATCGCGCGGATGCTGGACGGCTCGCTCGACGTGCGCAGCCTCGTGGACGTGTTCCGCGGCCGCACCACCTCCCGCTAGGAGTCGCCGTGACCGCACTCGACCAGCGTCCCGGCGAGCGGACCGCTCCGTCGGAGCCGGGGACCGTCACCATCTCCGTCCGCTCCCTCGAGCGGATGGCCGTGGCGGTCGTCCACGAGGAGCTGGGCGTCGAGGTCTCCGCGATCCGCGTCCGGCTGTCGGACGACAGCGGCGGCCTCGCGCTCGCCGTCTCCGCCCCGGTCCTGACCGAGGGCGCTTCCACCGCCGAGGGGAGCCTGCTCGATCGCCTCCACCGCGACCGGGCGGCCATCGCCTCCCGGATGGGCGCGCTCACCGGCCGCACCGTCAGCCGCGTGGACATCCGCGTGACCGGCACCCGCACCCCGACCCGAGCCACGAGGAGAGTCGCATGAGCCCCGCAGCCACACCGCGCGACGCGGCACCGGACGCGCGCTACCGCCGCTACCTGCGCCGCGAGACCCACAGCTCGCGCTCGGCCGCCCAGATCGTCGTGCTCGTGCTGATCATCCTGATCGCCGCGTACGTCGGAACGGAGGCGGTGCTCGCGATCTTCGGTGCCGCTCCGCTGCTGCTCGCTCCGTCCGCGCTCCTCGGCGCGATCGTCGGCGTGACCGATCTCGCCTCCGGCGCGATCATCGGCATCGCCGTCGGCACTGCGGTGCTGGCGCTGATCCTGCTGGTGCTCGCCCTCGCCCCGGGGGCCCGCGCCCGCCACACCGTGGCGGACGACCGGCTCGCCGTCGTGATCGACGACGGCGTGATCGCCTCCTCCCTCGCCCGCTCGGCCCGCTCGGCCGCCCGGTCGCGTCGCGAGGACACCCGCGCCTCGATCGGCCGCCGCACCGCCGTGATCGAGGTGACCCCCTCCTCGGGGATCACCGTCGACCGCGACTCCGTGCAGTCCGCGGTCGACGACGAGCTGAGCCGCATCGCGGCGACGCCCGCCACCCGCGCCACCGTCCGCATCTCCGAGTCCGGGAGGATCTGATGACCACGAGCAACCGGTTCGTGAACCGCCTGATCCTCTTCCTGGTCGGCCTGGTCCTCGCCGCCGTCACCGCAGGCCTGGTCCTGATCGCCGTCTCGCAGCCGGTCCGCGACGCGGTCGCGGACTTCGCGGACGGCCAGGGCGCGGCCCTCGTCTCCCGCATCTCGCCGGAGGACGGCACCGCCTGGAGCGACGCGGCCGTGCTGTGGCCGCTCTACGCGATCCTCGGCATCTGCCTGCTGGGCATCGTGCTCGCGATCGTCCTGATCTCCGCGCACGGCCACGGCCGCACGAGCACCGTCCTCACCGACGCGGGCTCGTCCAGCGGGGTCGCCGGAGAGGTCGAGATCGCCACCGGCTTCGCCGAGGACGTGCTCGAGAACGCGCTGGCCGGCCGCACCGACCTGATCGACGTCACGGTCTCGGCGTACCGCCACGGCTCGTCGACGGCGCTCAAGGTCCGGGTCCTGCCCCGCGGCGGGGTCTCACCCCGCACGGTCGTGGACGCCGTGCACCAGGAGGTCCTGGAGCTCGATCGCCTGCTCGGCGCGCGACTGCCCGTCGTGCTCGAGGTCGCCTCGAGCGCCCGGGCCGGGTTCTCCAAGGAGGACCGGGTCGCCTGACCCGCGAGCGCCCGCGCTCGCCCACCACTTCCTCCGGCGGCCGTCGCCGGAGGACGAACCGAATCGAACGGAAGGAGCCCCTCATGGGTGCTGACGACAAGATCCGCAACGCGGCCGAGAACCTGCTCGGCAAGGCCAAGGAAGCGGCCGGCAAGCTGACCGACAACGAGAAGCTCGAGGCCGAGGGCAAGGCCGACCAGACCAAGGCGCACACCAAGAAGGTCGGCGAGGACGTCAAGGACGTCTTCAAGAACTGACGCCCTCGTCGAACGACGAAGAGGCCGCCTGTCGCTGATGCGACGGCGGCCTCTTCCGCTGTGTCCGGGCTCCCTGCGGAGTCCTGGGCTCGCGGCCCCGGGGTTCCGGCTCAGACGCTCCAGAACATGATGCGTCCGGCCGAGGCCGAGTCGATGCTCTGGTCGAGGTTGTCGGCGGTGTGCGAGGAGTAGAGGATCGTGCTCCCCTTCACGCTCGTGACGACGCCGGTGTGGTCCCAGTCGCCCGAGCCGTCCCAGTCGAACTGCACGACGTCGCCGGGCTTGACCTCCGAGCGCTGCGCGTTCGTGAGGGGCGTCGCCCGCTCCGGGTGCGCGGCCAGGTAGGAGTTGAAGGCGGTCGAGGAGGCCCAGGCCGAGCTGTAGCCGCCGGTGCGCGAGTAGCTCCACTCGCCGTCCATCTCCCAGCCGCGGGCGATCAGCGACTGCGAGGTGAAGTTGACGCAGTCGTTGCCGCCGATGACGCCGTACTGCGCGGAGTTGTAGTCGGACCAGTAGGTCTGCAGGTAGTCGAGCTGCGACGCGAGGCGGCTGGCCTCGAGCGCGGCGGCGGCCTTCGCGGCCTCGATCGCCGGGTCGGGCGTGTAGGCGAAGGTGATCGCGGAGGCGACGACCTTGGTGGTCGCGAGGACGCCGGTGGCGGTCGGGCTGGGCGAGGCCGTCGCGGTGGGGGCGACGAGCTCGGCGGGCTGCGCCTCGGTGGCGGCGGCGGCCGGCGTCGCGGTCGGAGCGGCGGTCGCGTCGGCGGCCGTCGGAGTGGCCGCCGGAGTGGCCGTGGTCGCGGTCAGCGGCTCCTCGGTCGGAGTCGTGGTGTCCACGGCGGGCTGCACCGTCTCGACCGGCGTGCCGTCCACGGTCGCGGCGGCGACGGAGTCCGTGACGGCGTCGAAGGTGATCGGCGCTCCCCCGGCGTCGAAGAAGGCGACGGGGACGACACCCTCGGTCTCGCCGTCCGCGGGCGGAGCGGTGACGGTGATCTGGTCGGGGTTGTCGACGGTGACGCTGCCCTCGGCGTCGCCGAAGCGGACCGTGGCGACGGAGTCGAGGTTCGAGCCGGCGATGGTGACGCTCGTGCCGCCGGCGACGGTGCCGGTGGTGGTCGAGACGCTGCTGAGCACCACGCGGGCGTCGGCCGTGGTGGCCGGCAGCACGGTGACGGGAGCGGCCGTCACGGTCGAAGCGGCGGTGGAGGCGGTCGCCGACTCGGCGTCGGCGGAGGCGCCGACGGTGAGGCTCACGCCGGAGGCGGCGGCCACGAGGACGAGCCCGCCCGACATCGCCAGCACGAGGTGCCGGCGCGAGGGGCGGAAGAAGGAGGAGCCGCGACGAGCGGGCTCGACGCGCTGGCGGTGCCCCTCGGCGGCGCGACGGTCGCGGCGGGAGGGGAAGACGTCGCCGCTGGCGGGGTGCAGCGGCGCTCCGGCGGAGGGGCGGATGCCCTCGGCGGCCGGCGCGAGCGCGGCGGGAGCGAGGACGGCCGGGTCCGGGGCCTCGACGGCGGGGGCGGCGGCAGCGGCAGGAGCGGCGACCGGAGTCGCGCGGACGCGGCCCTCGCGCTCGCGCGCCTCACGGCGGGTCAGCGGCGGTGCGAGCTGAGCGTCGGCGGGGGCGACCTCGGCGGCAGCGGGCACGGTGGAACGGGTGGAACTGTGGGGCACAGGGGAACTCACGGGTCGGTGCGCACGGGGGCGGGGGCGTGCGGGATTTCAGGGGGAAGCGGCCATGTCACCACGCGGGAGTCGGAGTCCCCTAAGGGCGACCTCCGAAAGCACTCCGAGTAACGGTACGGTAACAACGCCCGTCTGTCACGTCCGGTTCTGATCACGGCCGCCTCCGCAAGCCCTTGCGGGCCGATTTCCGGACACATCCGGATGTCCGAACGGACACGCCTTCAGCCCTCGCGCCGCTCGATCCTGCGAACGGCCGCACGCCGCCGGTTGTGCAGCCACCCCCAGCTGGAGAAGTTCCGGGCGTAGAAGATCCAGATCCCCGGGATGGTCGGCAGACCCTCCTCCGCCAGGCGCGCGTTGATCCGTTGCCCGTCCTTCCCAGTGCCGTCGCTCTCGGCGAAGACCGATTGGAGGCGAACGAGCACGTCGGAGGAGAACGGATGTCCGGCGATCGCGGCGTCGATCACCTCCAGGTCGCGCTGCAGCTTCTCCCGCGTCGGTCTCCGGAGCACCGCGCTTCCCTTCCGCCTCTCGGCCACGCGGGCGGGAACCCCTCCCGCCCGCGTCTCAACAGGCTTGTCACCCTCCAGCGGATGCGCCGACAGCTCCCAGTCCGTTCGAGCGCAGGGCAGGCTCGCCGACGGACGACGGGCGGGTTCAACCCCGATGCCGCTCGATCTTCCGCACGGCCGCGCGCCGCCGGTTGTGCAGCCACCACCAGCTGAGCGAGTACCGCAGCGTGGAAGCTCCGATCGTCTGAAGTTCCGGCAGGCCCTGCTCACGGAGTCGCGCGCTGATCAGCTCCTTGTCCCCGTCGCCGTCCTCGATGACGGCGAAGGCGCGCGTGATCGGCTCGGACCTGAAGGGATGCGCTGCAATGGCGTCATCGATCGAGCGGAGCTCACGCAATAAGCACTCAGGTGAACGTCGGCGGAACACGCTCCGGCCCTACTTTCCCCTGAGGCAGACCATGATCGCGGACGAGCGCTTCGAGGAGGCGTGCAGCGGGAACGTCATGAGATCTCCTTCGATCGAAAGCGAGCCTGCCTCGCTTTGAAGGAGAGGTTAGGGACGTGCTCGTTCGAACGGAAGGCGTGGCGCGGGATGCCCGACAGGGCGCGCCGGGATGCGCGAGGAGGTGATCTCGAGCCCGCCGATCAGCCGACCGGGGGCGCGCTAGGAGACCGTGCCCGGCGCGTAGTCGGGGGCGTCCGGCAGACCGAACAGGCGCTCGAGGGTCGGGATGCCGGCGTCGTGCAGGTGCTGCGCGAGCTCCACGCCGATGTAGCGGAGGTGGTACGGCTCGGACTCGTAGCCGGTGATCGGCGTGGTGTCGGGCTTGTAGCGGACGAGGAAGCCGAAGCGGTGCGCGTTCGCGCCGACCCACTGGCCCTCGGGGGTATCGCCCCAGCAGATCTCGAGCGCGCAGGTCCCCGAGGAGCCGACGACGTCGACGGCCCAGCCGGTCTGGTGCTCGCTGTGCCCCGGGCGCGCGCTGGTCGCGTCCGCTCCGGCCTGGCCGCGCGAGGACACCCAGCCGGCGTAGACGCTGACCTGGGTGTCGTAGGAGCGGTAGGCGCTCTGCACCGCGAGCGTCAGGCCGGCCTCGCTCGAGGCCGCCGCGAACATCGGCACCAGCGCGTCCGCGGTCGCCTGGCGCATCGGCTGGCGGTTGACGTAGCGGACGTCCGGGGAGACGAGGTCGGCCGGCACGTAGTCGACCGGGTTCAGGGTGCGGAGCTTGTTGACGACCACCCAGATGCTGGCCGGGTCGTCGTTCGAGTGGGCGGAGAGGTCGATCCCCGGCGTCGCGGTCGGCGTCGGCGTGGGCGTCTCGGTCGGGGTCTCGACCGGAGCGGCGCTCGCCGTGGCGGAGGCGCCGGCCGACGCGCCCGGGGTGGCACTCGGAGTCGCGGACGCGGTCGGAGCGCTCGCGCGCCCCGCACCGAGGGCCGCGTTCACGCCCACGGCGGCGATCCCGGCGGCCACGGCGACTCCCCCGATCACCAGGGCTCGGCGCCGTACGGGGCGCCCGTCGGGGGCCGGGTTCTCGTCCGAGGTCATGCTCCGAGCCTACGCGGGGCCCCGTTCGCGCCCGCGGAGAGCCCTGTCAAGCACTGAGGGGTGTATCCGTTCAGCACTGCTCCTCCATGGGGGTGTCGAATATCCTCAAAGGATTCACATAAGCAGACCCCCTAGCTTGAGTGACAGCCTCGGCGACCGCGCGCATCCGCCCCCTCGGATGAGCCGCCCACCGGTCCCGATGACGAGAGGACCCCA
Organism: Rathayibacter sp. PhB179; assembly: GCF_004345345.1. Classification (NCBI taxonomy): domain Bacteria; kingdom Bacillati; phylum Actinomycetota; class Actinomycetes; order Micrococcales; family Microbacteriaceae; genus Rathayibacter; species Rathayibacter sp. PhB179. The sequence goes on from NZ_SLVD01000001.1 coordinate 21,223, forward strand.
TGCTGCGCCCCCTGCACGTCCGAGCAGTCCCCCTCCCCGCCCTCGCCCGCGCGATCGAGCTGCCCGACGGCGACGTCCCGCCCGTCGAGGTGACCGGGATCACGCTCACCGCCTCGGACGTCGAGCCGGGCGACCTCTTCGTCGCCCTCGCCGGCGTCCACCGCCACGGCTCCGACTTCGTCGCCGAGGCCGCCGAGCGCGGCGCCGTCGGCGTCCTCACCGATCCGGCCGGCGAGTCCGCCTCGCGCGCCACCGGTCTGCCCGTGCTGGTCGTCGACGACCCGCGGGCCCGCCTCGGCGCCGTCGCCGCCGTCGTCTACGCGACCACCGAGCGCGCCCCCCTGCTCCTCGGCGTCACCGGCACCAACGGCAAGACCTCGACGGTGCACATGCTCGAGGGGATGCTCCGCCAGCTCGGCGTCGTGCCGGGCCTGAGTTCCACGGCCGAGCGCCACATCGGCGACACCTCGGTGACGAGCGGGCTGACCACTCCCGAGGCCACCGAGCTGCACGCTCTCATCGCCCGGATGCAGGAGGAGGGCGTCGGCGCCGCGGCGATCGAGGTCAGCGCGCAGGCCCTCACCCGGCACCGCGTCGACGGCGTCGTCTTCGACGTCGCGGCGTTCACGAACCTGAGCCACGACCACCTCGACGACTACGGCGACATGGACACCTACTTCGCCCAGAAGGTGCAGCTGTTCCAGCCCGACCGCTCCCGCCGCGCGGTCGTCTCGCTCGACTCGCCCGCCGGGCAGCGGGTCGTGGCGGAGGCGGGCGTGCCCGTCACCACGATCACCTCGCTCCCCGACGTCGACGCCGACTGGCGGGTGAGCATCCTCGAGCAGGAGTTCGGCCGCACCCACTTCCGCGTCGAGAACCGGGAGAACCGGGCGATCACCACCTCCGTCCCGATCATCGGCTCGCACATGGCGGCCAACGCCGCCCTGGCGATCGTGATGCTGATCGAGGCGGGCCGGCCGATCGGCGAGATCCGCGCCGCCCTGCACCGCGACGGCGGCCTCGACGTCTCGCTCCCCGGCCGCACCGAGCGCGTCTCGGGCGAGCGCGGCCCCACCGTCTACGTCGACTTCGGTCACAGCGCCGACGCCTTCGCTCGCACGCTCGAGGCGGTCCGCGAGGTCACCCCCGGCCGCGTGATCATGGTCTTCGGCGCCGACGGCGACCGCGACGCGCTGAAGCGGCCCGCGATGGCCGAGGCGGCGGTCTCGGGCAGCGACGTGCTGGTGATCACCGACCACCACCCGCGCTTCGAGGATCCGGCGTCGATCCGAGCCACGCTGCTGGCGGCGGCTCGGGCGGCGCGTCCCGACGGCGAGATCCACGAGGTCGACGACCCCAAGCGGGCGATCCGCGTCGCGGTGTCGCTGGCGCACGAGGGCGACTCGATCCTCTGGGCGGGACCCGGGCACCAGAACTACCGCGATATCGAGGGCGTGCGGACGCCGTACTCGGCGCGAGCGGAGGCGCGGGCGGCGCTCCGCGAGGCCGGCTGGGCCGAGGCGGGGGTGCCGGCGCACAGCTGATCGCCGGCGCTCCGGGCCCTCGATCGCCGGCGCTCCGGGCCCTCGATCGCCGGCGCTCCGGGCCCTCGACCGCCGGCGCTTCGGACCCTTGATCGGCGGCACTCCCGGACCCTGATCGACGGCCTCGGACCGCGGATCGGGCGGTCCCCTCTGAGATCCTCCACAGGCTCGCCGGAAGCAGTGCCGGTGAGCTCGCACGCGGTGTAACTTTGCGCAGCACGCAACGTTTGCGGCGGTCCGCCGTGCCCTGGCGGCGTCCGCCAGACAAGGGGACCCCCGTGACCGATTCCGCCCGCCCGCCCGCGACCGCCGCCTCCCCGTCGGGCGCGATCATGACGCACCGCCAGATCCTCTTCGTGATCTTCGGCCTGATGGCGGGGATGTTCCTGTCCTCGCTCGACCAGACCATCGTCGGCACGTCGATGCGCACCATCGCCGACGACCTCGACGGCCTCTCGCAGCAGGCCTGGGTCACCACCGCGTACCTGATCGTCTCGACGATCGCGACGCCGATCTACGGCAAGCTCTCCGACATCTTCGGCCGCCGCCCGCTCTACCTGATCGCGATCGTCCTGTTCCTGATCGGCTCCCTCCTGGCCGGCTTCGCGACCTCGATGCTCGGCCTCGCCGGCTTCCGCGCGGTGCAGGGCCTCGGCGCCGGCGGACTGATGTCGCTCGCCCTCACCGTGATGGGCGACATCCTCCCGCCGCGCGAGCGCGCCAAGTACCAGGGCTACTTCCTCGCCGTCTTCGGCATCTCGAGCGTCGTCGGTCCGCTGATCGGCGGGCTCCTCGCCGGCACCCCCGAGATCCTCTTCATCACCGGCTGGCGCTGGGTCTTCCTGATCAACCTGCCGATCGGCGCCGTCGCGCTCTTCATCGTGGTGCGCTTCCTGCACCTGCCCAAGCCCGCCGCCCGCCGCTCCGTGCGGATCGACTGGTGGGGCGCCGCGCTCGTCATCGTCGCCGCCGTCCCGCTCCTCCTGGTCGCCGAGCAGGGCCGCGAGTGGGGCTGGGGCTCGCCGATCGCCTGGGTCTGCTACGTCGTCGGCGTGCTCGGCATCGTCGGCTTCATCGCCGCGGAGCGGATGATGGGCGACGACGCGCTGATCCCGCTCAAGCTCTTCCGCTCGCCGACCTTCTCGATGGCGACCGTCCTGGGCGTGCTCGTCGGCTTCGGCATGTTCGGCGGCATGATGGCGCTCCCGCTCTACCTGCAGCTCGTCAACGGCGCGACGCCGACCGAGTCCGGCTTCCTGATGCTGCCGATGATCCTCGGCCTGATGATCGCCTCGATCGTCTCGGGCCAGATCATCTCGCGCACCGGCCGCTACCGCGCCTTCCCCATCCTCGGCACCTTCCTGATGTCGGCGGCGTTCTTCTACCTGTCCTTCGTCTCGATCGACAAGCCGGTGATCTTCGTGATGGGCGGCATGCTGCTGCTCGGCCTCGGCCTCGGCCAGATGATGCAGACGCTGACCCTCGCCTCGCAGAACTCGGTCGACACGGCGAACATGGGCGTCGCGACCAGCGCCTCGACGTTCTTCCGCCAGATCGGCGGCACGCTGGGCACCGCGGTCATCTTCTCGGTGCTGTTCAGCCGCATCCCGGAGACGATCGCCGCGGCGTTCAAGAACCCGACGATCGCTGCGAACCTGCAGGCCGCCGCCTCGGACCCGACCATCGCGGCCGACCCGGCCAACGCCGGCATCCTGAAGCTGCTGCAGTCGCAGGACTCGTCGGCGATCGGCTCCGCACTCGACGGCGACACCTCGTTCCTGAACACGGCGAACGACGCGCTCTCGGCGCCGTTCCTCACCGGCTTCAACGACGCGACGGTGACCGTGTTCCAGGTCGCGCTCGGCGTGGTCCTGCTCGCCTTCGTGCTCTCCTGGTTCCTGAAGACCCCGCCGCTGCGGGCGAAGTCGGCCATGCAGGAGGCTCACGACCTCGCGAACGAGGACGCCGCGGCCGAGCTGCGCCGCACCGACCCGCAGATGGCCGCCCGCGCCGGTGCCGATCTCGCCGCCGGGAGCATCGAGCCCGACGTGCGGACCGACTCCGTCGCCACGGCGCCCCGGCGCACGGAGGACGGCGACCGGCGGGCCTGAACCCTCCGACTGCCTCGGCAGCCACCCCTGACGGCCCGGACGCCTCGGCGTGCCGGGCCGTCGGCGTTCCCGGAGCCACGCCACCGCCCGCTGTGCGGCCCGGCCCACCGCCCACCCCGCCAGCGCGGTGAGAGAGCGCTCCACCGGGATGGTCGTAGGATGACGGGACAGCCGCCGAAGGAGTCCGCAGTGACCGTTCCCCCCTCCCCCGCCTCGCCGACCCTGCCGGAGCAGATCGCCCTGGCCGAGCGCCTCGCCGCGCGCGACTGGCCCGCCGGCTTCCTCTGGGGCTCCGCCACCGCCGCCGCGCAGATCGAGGGCGCCGGCCACGAGGGCGGCAAGGAGGACAGCATCTGGGACGCCTTCTCCCGCGTCCCCGGTGCCGTCGCGAACGGCGACACCCCCGAGGTCGCCGTGGACCACTACCACCGCATGCCCGCCGACGTGCAGCTGATGAAGCGCCTCGGCCTCGACTCCTACCGCTTCTCGGTCAGCTGGTCGCGGGTGAAGCCCGGCGACCGCGCCGTCAACACCGAGGGACTCGACTTCTACTCCCGCCTCGTCGACGAGCTGCTCGGCGCCGGCGTCCTGCCCTGGCTGACCCTCTACCACTGGGACCTCCCGCAGGCCCTCGAGGAGACGGGCGGCTGGACGAACCGCGACACCGCCCAGCGCTTCCGGGACTACGCGGAGGCCGTGCACGCGCGCCTCGGCGACCGCGTGGCGCACTGGACCACCTTCAACGAGCCGTTCTGCTCGACCCTGCTCTCCTACGGCGCCGGGATCCACGCGCCCGGCGTGATCTCGCAGCAGGCCGCTCTCGCCGCCGTGCACCACACCCACCTCGCGCACGGGCTCGCCGTCTCGGCCCTGCGCGAGCTCGGCGCACAGAACCTCGGCATCACGCTCAACCTCTCCAACGCCGTCCCCGACGACCCGGAGGACGAGGTCGACCTCGACGCCGCCCGCCGCTTCGACGCGCTGCAGAACCGCATCTTCCTCGACCCGCTGCTGCTCGGCGAGTACCCCGAGGACCTGCTCGAGGACGTCGCGGGCCTGGGCCTGGACGAGCTGATCCAGGACGGCGACCTGGCGACGATCGCACAGCCGCTCGACTTCCTCGGCGTGAACCACTACCACGACGACAACGTCTCCGGGCACCCGCTGCCGGCCGGCGCGGAGGACTTCGCCCAGGCCACCGAGCGCGAGGTCGGCTCGCCGTGGGTCGGCTCGGAGTCGATCACCTTCCCCTCGCGCGGCCTCCCCCGGACCGCGATGGACTGGGAGGTGCACCCCGACGGGCTGCGCTACCTGCTCACCCGGCTGGGCCTGGAGTACGAGAACCTGCCGCCGCTCTACGTCACCGAGAACGGCGCCGCGTACGACGACGTCGTCGAGGACGGCCGCGTGCACGACGTCGACCGCACGCAGTACGTGCTCGACCACGTCGAGAAGGTCGCCGACGCGATCGACCAGGGCGCCGACGTCCGCGGCTACTTCGTCTGGTCGCTGCTCGACAACTACGAGTGGGCCTGGGGCTACGAGAAGCGCTTCGGCATCGTCCGCGTCGACTACTCCAGCCAGGAGCGGCTGATCAAGGACTCGGGACTCGTCTACTCGCGCCTCATCGGCGGCGCCGCGGCCGAGGCGCTGGACTAGACCGTGTCCGAGGGGATCAGGGGAGGCGGGCGCTCGCCGACGCTCGAGGCCGTCGCCGCGCGGGCAGGCGTCTCCCGCGCCACGGTCTCGCGGGTCGTCAACAACGCGCCGCAGGTCGCCGCCGAGATCGTCGCCGCCGTGCAGAAGGCCATCGCCGAGCTCGACTACGTGCCCAACCGGGCCGCGCGGATGCTCGCCTCCCGCCGCACGCAGTCCATCGCGCTGATCGTGCCGGAGTCGACCGCGCGCGTCTTCGCCGACCCGTTCTTCGCCGCGATCGTGCAGGGCGCCGCGATGCGCCTCGCCGACACCGACTACACGCTCTCGATGCTGATCGCCTCGGAGACCAGCGGCGAGAAGACCCGGCGCTATCTCCTCGGCGGCAACGTCGACGGCGCCCTGGTCGTCTCGCACCACTCCGGCGACCACTCCTACGCCGCGCTGTCGAACTCGCTGCCGATCGTCTTCGGCGGCCGGCCGCTCTCGCCGGACGAGCGCGACTCCTACTTCGTCGACGTCGACAACGCCGACGGGGCCGCCGTCGCGACCGCGCACCTGATCGCGGGCGGCTGCCGCCGCATCGCGACCATCGCCGGCCCTGCCGACATGCCGCCGGGCGTCGACCGGCTGATCGGCTGGCGCAGCGCCCTCACCGACGCGGGGCTCGACGACTCGCTCGTCGAGTGGGGCGACTTCTCGCCCGAGAGCGGCACGGAGGCGATGCGCCGCCTCCTCGAGCGCGACCCCGCCATCGACGGGCTCTTCGCCGCCAACGACCAGATGGCCGTCGGCGCCTACGCCGCGCTGCGCGAGGCCGGCCGCCGCGTCCCCGAGGACGTCGCCGTCGTGGGCTTCGACGACGACATCTTCGCCCGCTCCGCGGTGCCCGCCCTCAGCACCGTCCGCCAGGTCCCCGTCGAGCTCGGCGCCCGCATGGCCGAGCTGCTGACCGCCCGCATCGAAGGCGCCGACGTCGAGCACCGCACCCTGATGCCCACCGAGCTGATCGTCCGCGCGAGCTCCTGACCGCGCCCGCTCTCCTCCCCTCCTCCTCGCCACTCTCCAGAAGTTGTCGTATTCGATGGCCGAGTACGACAACTTTCGAGGACCCGGCGGAGTGAGTGAGCTCTCGGTGAAGGCAGGGCGGGTCATGGCCGCCAGCCGTGCGCCATCAGGGCGGCCCGGATCTCGGCGACGGTGCGCGCGCGGTCCCGCTCGAGGCCGTCGGCGCGGACCACGACCTGGATCCAACCCGCCAGCTGGAGCGCCAGGGAGCGCTCGCGATCGCGCGCATACTGCGCATCGTTCGTCTGGTGCTGACGGCCGTCGTACTCCGCGAGCACCTTCCACCGGCGGAAGACGAGGTCGCCGATCGCGATGAGCCGGCCGCCGACCGTGATCTCGACGTTGACCTCCGGGGCGGGGAGTCCTGCCTCGCGAACCAGCGATCGCAGGGCCGTCTCCCTGCAGGAGGCGGCCGCGGTCGAGACGAGCCGCAGCACGCTCTCGAGCCGTCTTCGTCCGGGCCCGTGGTACCCGTTCACTCGGTCCTGCAGGTCGGAGAGTCCCGCGTACGGACGCGGATCGACCTCGTCCGGGTAGCGAGGCACGAGGAGGAGGTGATCGGCGGCGGCCAGGAGGTCGCGGTCGGGAAGGAGCATCCCGAGCGAGACCCATGTCGACGCCGCATCGGCCACCGGCAGTCCGAACCTCGTGGACACGGCGACGTTCTGCGGCAGAAGGACGTGCCCGACGACGCCCCGAGTCCGCGGCGGTCGCCGCGGGGAGAACGTAGCGACGTGGATCGGATCGTCCTCCGGCCGTCGGAAGGGAAGCGGCACCGACCAGAGCTCGGCCGCCGTCAGATGCGAGAAGAACTGCCCCGGACGCAGTCTTGGCCGGTAGGCCAGAGCACGCTCGACGTGCGTCACCGGCATGACGCGTGTCCTCACTCCGTGGAACGGGCTCGCCAGTCGCGGCGACCGCAGTTCGCCGTCCGTCGCGCCTTCGCGCAGGGCCGCACGGCGGGTGAACGCTCCGAGATCGATGTCCGTCATGCGCCGATCGTGCTGCACCCGAGCCGACGCCATGGCTCCGTTCCCTCCGACCGACGGACAACTCCCTCCGGCCGCCCCTGTGGAGGACTACCGCCCCGACCTCTCCTCAAAAGTTGTCGTACTGGGCGCTCCTCTACGACAACTTCTGGAGAGCGGATCCGCACGCCGACGAGGTGGCCATCAGGTCCGCAGAAGTTGTCGTAGGGGGTACGCGAGTACGACAACTTTTGGAGAGGGGGCGGCGGGCGTCAGAGGTACAGCGGCTCCGGGTCGTGGGCGGCGAAGCGGCGGCGCATGACGGCGATGGCGTCGGCGTGCTCGTCGACGAGGACGAAGCGGCGGCCGAGGGCGTGGGCGACGGCGCCGGTGGTGCCGGAGCCGGCGAAGAAGTCGAGGACGGCGTCGCCCTCGCGGCTGGAGGCCTGGACGATGCGACGGAGCACGCCCTCGGGCTTCTGGGTGGGGTAGCCGGTCTTCTCGCGGCCGGTGGGCGAGACGATGGTGTGCCACCAGACGTCGGTGGGGCGCTTGCCGCGCTCGGCCTTCTCGGGGGTGACGAGGCCGGGCGCCATGTACGGCTCGCGGTCCACGGCGGCGGAGTCGAAGTGGTAGCCGCGCGGGTCCTTGACGTACACGAGGATCGTGTCGTGCTTGGTCGGCCAGCGCTTGGTGGCCTTGGCGCCGTAGTCGTAGGCCCAGATGATCTCGTTGAGGAAGCACTCGCGGCCGAACAGAGCGTCCAGCAGCACCTTGGCGTAGTGCGCCTCGCGGTAGTCGAGGTGCAGGTAGAGGGTGCCGTCGTCGGCGAGCAGGCGCCAGGCCTCGGCGAGGCGCGGCTCGAGGAAGGACCAGTAGTCGTCGAAGCGGTCGTCGTAGCGGAGGAGGTCGCCGCGGATCCGCTCGTAGCTGCGGCCCTTGAAGCCCGAGATGGTCCCGGTCGCCGAGCGGACGGAGGTGGTCGACGTCCGCACCTGCGCGCGCCCGGTATTGAACGGCGGATCGAGGTACACCACGGTGAAGGACCCGTCCGCGAGCAGCGGCAGGACCTCGAGGTTCTCGGCGTGGATCACCGCGCTCCGGGTCGCCGGGACGCCGTCCGCGATCTGGATCGTCCTGGGCACTCCGCAATGGTGTCACGGGGGCGGCGGCCCCTCCGACACGGCGCCGACCCCTCCGACACGCCCCGGCGGGCGGGTGCCCGGGCCGCCGCGGGCCCCGGCGTAGAGTGACGCGATGATCTCCGAGGTGCGCCACGACGAGGACCGGTCCCAGTACACGCTGTGGGTCGACGGCGAGAACGTCGGCCTCGCCGACTACGCGGTCCGCGGCGCGGACGTGGTCTTCCTGCACACCGAGATCGCCCCCGAGCACCGGCACGAGGGCCTCGGCGACCGCCTGGTCGAGGCGGCCCTGGACGACGCCCACGAGCGGGGAGCGCACGTCGTCCCGCTCTGCCCGTTCGTCGCCGACTTCATCGCCGAGCACCCGGACTACCAGGAGCTCCTCGCGAGCTGAGCGGAGCGGAGCCCGCGCCCCGGAGGGCGCCCCGCCTCACGGCACCCGGCGCAGCCACTCCGGCGTCGAGTACTTCGACGTCACGAGCTCCTCGGCCTCCGCGTACTCCTCGGCCGTCAGGTCGCCCGCGGTCCCGCCGTGCAGCTGGACGAACGTCGCCTTCATCCGCTCGATGATCTCGGCGCGGCTGAGCCCGGTCTGGCTGCGCAGCGGATCGACGCGCTTGACCGCGGAGGCGATGCCCTTGTCGGAGAGCTTCTCGCGCCCGATCCGCAGCACCTGCACCATCTTCTCGGCGTCGATGTCGTAGCTCATCGTCACGTGGTGCAGGACGGCGCCGGAGCCGAGCCGCTTCTGCGCCGCTCCGCCGATCTTGCCGGAGGGCGAGGTGATGTCGTTGAGCGGCTGGTAGACCGCGTCGATGCCGAGCGACTGCAGCGCGCTGACGGCCCACTCGTCGAGGAAGGCGTAGGAGTCGGCGAAGGTGAGGCCCTGCACCAGGTCGCCGGGCACGTAGAGCGAGTAGGTGACGACGCTGCCCGCCTCCATGAACATCGCGCCGCCGCCGGAGATGCGGCGGACGACCTCGACGCCGTACTTCTCCGCGTTCTCGAGGTCGACCTCGTTGCGCAGCGACTGGAAGCTGCCGATCACCACGGCGGGCTGGTCCCACTCCCAGATCCGCAGCGTCGGCTCGCGGCGCCCCTCGCCGACGGCGGCGGTGAGCACCTCGTCGAGCGCGAGGTGCATCGACGGCGAGACCGCCTTCGCGTGCACGATCCGCCAGTCGTAGTCGCGCCAGCTGGTCGCCTTCTGCAGCGAGCGACGGATCGCCACCGCGACGGCCTCGGGCGTGAAGCCGAGCAGCACGGCGTCGGCCGGCAGCGCCTGCCGGATGGCCGCGGCGATCGTCTTCGCGTCGCTCTCGGCGGGGAGCCCCACGACCGCGCGGTCGATGTCGTCGAGCGCCGTATCGGGCTCGAGGAAGAAGTCGCCCGCGAGCCGGAAGCCGGCGAACCTCCCGTCGACGACGTCGAGGTCGACGACCACGAGCTTTCCACCGGGGACCTTGTACTCGCCATGCATGACGTCAGCCTAGGCCGGAGGAGCGACGTCCTCCCCTGCCGCCGGGAAACGGTCGTCGAGCCAGCCGACCAGGTCCGCCGTGACCTCGACGCGGTTGAGCTCCTGGAACAGCTCGTGCCGCGCCTCCGGGTAGACCCGCACGCTGACGTCGGTGTAGCCGGCCCGGCGGCGGTAGGCCTGGGCGAGCGCGCGCACCGAGCGCTCGCCGCCGAGGGTGTCGTCCGCGCCGACCACGAGCAGCAGCGGCAGCGGGTGCTCGGGCCGCCGGGCGGGCCGGCCGATCAGCCGGAGCGTCTCGCGCAGCCCGATCCGCTTCGCGAGCGGAGTGGTGAAGGTCAGCGGGTCGTCGTGGAAGAGCTGCCAGACCGCCGGGTCGCGCGAGAGCCACTCGAGCCCGAGCCCGCCGGGCACCCGGTGCCGGCGCGCCAGATCGCCGGCGTTCATGAAGCCGGGGAGGCGGTAGGCCGTCCCGCTGAGGATCAGGGCCGCGTAGTCGGCGGAGCGGTGGTCGACGATCCGCTGCGCCATCAGCGAGCCCCAGGAGTGGCCGAGGAGGACGATCGGGACGCCGCAGTTCTCGCCGGCGAGTTCGCGGGTGAGCCGATTGATCGCCTCCTCCGCCGCGCGCAGACCGCCCGGGCCGAGCCGGCCGAGCTCGGCGACGTCGCCGCCGTGCTGCTCGAGGCCGGTGCGCCCGTGTCCGCGGTGGTCGTCGGCGGCGACGGCGTAGCCGGCGTCGACGAGCGCCTCGGCGAGCTCGACGTAGCGGCCGGAGTGCTCGCCCACGCCGTGCGCGATCTGCACGATCGCCCTCGGGCGCGGGTGCGACCACCAGCGCCAGTGGATGGTCACGCCGTAGGCGTCCTGGAAGGTCCTGTCGACCGCGGTGCCGGGCATGGGACCAGTGTGGCCCCCCGGCCGCTGAGCGCGAAGACGAGCGGAAGAACTGAGAAGATACTCACGATCCGTCGGACAACGGTCCCGCCCGCCCGCCGGATCGCTAGCGTTCTACCGCCGTGCGGAGCCCCCACGACCGTCCCCATCCCCCTTCTCGAGCGAGGCCAGCCCCCACATGACCGTGTCGCCCCTGATCTGGACCCTGACGATCGTCTTCATCGTCCTGCTCCTGCTCTTCGACTTCTTCTTCCACGTGCGCAAGGCGCACGAGCCGACCCTCAAGGAGTCGGCGCTGTGGTCGGCCCTCTACGTCGGCATCGCCGTGCTCTTCGGGGTCGGCGTCCTCGTCTTCGGCGGACCGACCCCGGGCTCCGAGTACTTCGCCGGCTACATCACGGAGAAGGCGCTGTCGGTGGACAACCTCTTCGTCTTCCTCATCATCATGGCGAGCTTCAAGGTGCCGCGCGCCGACCAGCAGAAGGTGCTGCTCTTCGGCATCGTCTTCGCGCTGATCGCCCGCACCGGGTTCATCTTCCTCGGCGCCGCGCTGATCAACTCCTTCGCCTGGATCTTCTACCTCTTCGGCCTGATCCTGCTGCTGACCGCCTTCAACCTGGTGAAGCCCGGCGACGAGCACGCCGGCGACAACGTGATGGTCCGCCTCGCCAAGCGCGTCTTCAAGACGAGCGACCAGTACGACGGCGACAAGTTCTACACGCACATCGACGGCAAGAAGGTCCTCACGCCGATGATCCTGGTGATGGCGGCGATCGGCGGCACGGACATCCTGTTCGCGCTCGACAGCGTCCCCGCGATCTTCGGCCTCACCAGCGACGTCTTCCTGGTCTTCACCGCCACGGCGTTCTCGCTGCTGGGCCTGCGCCAGCTCTACTTCCTGATCGACGGCCTGCTCGACCGCCTCGTCTACCTCAGCTACGGCCTCGCCGCGATCCTCGCCTTCATCGGCGTGAAGCTGATCCTGCACGCGCTGCACGAGAACAACCTGCCGTTCATCAACGGCGGCGAGCACGTCGAGGTCTTCGAGATCGGCACCGGCCTCTCGCTCACCGTGATCATCGGAGTCCTGGCCGTCACGGTCGTCGCCTCGCTGGTCAGCCCGAAGGGCCGCCGCATGGCCGCCGAGGCCGCGGAGCGCAAGCGCCTCGCCGCCGAGACCGGAGCGGACGTCGAAACGGGGCACTGAGTTCGTCGGTGCGCCGCACGGCGGCGCACCGCGGTCGGCTCGCGACGGCGGTCGCGTCCCGCAGAGCGTGGTACCGCCGGCTAGCACGATTCGCTGACACGCGAATCGCACGTTCGCCTCGTGGGCATCGCCGATTCTGAAGGCCCCTGGATCCGATCCGGGGGCCTTCTTCGTGCCGCTACTTCGCTCGGTACCTGTGCTCAGGGCGGCCGGTGGTGCCGTAGCTGAGGGTCATCTCCACCAGGCCGCGGCCGGCGAGGCCCGAGAGGTAGCGCTGGGCGGTCGCGCGGGAGATGCCGGCGCGCTCCGCGACCTCGAGGGCCGACAGCTCCGCGCCGGACTCGGCCAGCCGCGCCAGCACCAGCTGCTCCGTCGCCGAGCGGGAGGGCTGCGCCGCCGCCGCGTCGCCCGAGTGCAGGATGCGCAGCGCCCGCTCCACCGCCTCCTGATCGGCGACCCGGTCCTCGCGCAGCACGTTGCGGAAGCGCACGTAGGCGTCGAGGCGCTCGCCGAGCAGCCGCGCGTCGAACGGCTTGATCAGGTAGCCCAGCGCCCCGGCGTGCAGGGCCTTCCGCACCGTCGCCCCGTCGGAGGCGGCGCTCACCACGAAGGCGTCCGTCTCCAGCTCGCGCAGCAGCGCGATCCCGCTCAGGTCCGGCAGGTGCACGTCGAGGAGCAGCAGGTCCGGCGCGTGCTCGAGCACCGCGGCCCGCGCGGCCCGGGCGGTGTGCACCGGCGGGAGCGCCCGCAGGCCCTGCCGGGTGTCGACCAGATCGGCGTGCAGCTGCGCCACCCGGAAGTCGTCGTCCACGACGAGCACGGTCCGCTCCTGCTGATCCGGGGTCATCGGTCCTCCTCCTCGCGCTCGAGCCGTTCGTCCTCGTCGGGCGGCCGCACCGCGCCGGGCAGTCGCGCGCAGAGCACCGCTCCCGCCGAGGCGCCGCCCGCGTCCGCCAGCCAGACCTCGCCGCCGCGCCGCGCCGCGACCTCGCGGCAGAGCGGCAGCCCGAAGCCGCGGCCGTGCACGCGGTCGTCGTCCTCGTCCACCGCGCCCGGCCCGCGCGCGAAGAGCGACTCCGGATCGGCGACGCCGTCCCCCGAGTCGGCGACCGTCACGAAGAGCGCGTCCCCGTCGTCCAGCAGCTCGACCTCGACGAACCGGACGTCCCGGCTCCCCTCGACCGCCGCGCGCACCGCGTTGTCGACCAGATTGCCGACCACGGTCGCGACGTCCTCCGGCTCGATCACCGTCCCGCGCACCAGCGTCTCCTCCCCCAGGGTCAGCAGCACGCCGCGCTCGGCGGCCTCGATCCCCTTCGCCCCGACCAGCGCCTGGAGGTAGGGCTCCTGCAGCCGGTCGGCGTGCTGCACCGGATACTTCAGCGGCCCGCGGGTCAGCACCTCGTCGAGGTACTCTCGCGCGGACCCGGTGCGGCCCGCATCGAGCAGCCCGGCCACCACGTGCAGCCGGTTGGCGAACTCGTGCCGCTGCACCCGCAGCGCGTTGGTCATCGCGCCGACCGCGTCGAGCCGCCGGCTGAGCGCGGCGAGCGCCGTGCGGTCACGGAGCACCACCACGACTCCGAGATCGCGGTCGCCCCGGGTCACCCTCCGGATGTCGACGTAGACGATGCGCGAGCGCACGACGAAGCCCTCCTCGCCGGTCCGGCGGGAGGGCTCGCTCGAGGCGAGGGCCGCGGCGATCGCGTCGGCGAGCGGCTGCGGCAGCCCGAGATCGCCCAGCGCCCGCCCGTGCAGCGCGCGCCCGGTGGGATCCTCCGAGCCGAGGATCGCCGCGGCACGGGCGTTGCAGACGCCGACCCTCCCGTCGCGGTCCAGGGCGAGCACCCCCTCGTCGACCCCGTCGAGCACGGCGGCCTGGTCCTGCACCAGCGCAGTGAGCTCCTCCGGGGCCAGCCCGAGGGTGAGCCGCAGCAGCCGGCGCCGGATGAAGACGGAGGCGACGGCCGCGAGCACCAGCCCGGCGAGCGCCGCCGCGAGCACGCCCAGCAGCGCGGTCGGCAGATCGTCGAAGACGCTGGAGCGGGCGAAGCCGATGCTCACCTCGCCCACCACGCGGGAGTCGTCCGGCCCGTACACCGGCACCTTGGCCCGCGCGGACTCGCCGAGCGTCCCGGTGCCCCACGACACCGACTCCCGCCCCGCGAGCGCCTCCTCCGCACTCGTCGAGACGACCTCGCCGAGCCGCTCGGGGTCGGGGTGCGCGAGCCGGATGCCGCGGTCGTCGGTGATCACCACGAAGAGTGCGCCCGTGCGCTCCTCGATCGCCTCGGCGGCGGTCTCGAGTGTCCCGCCCTCCAGCTCGGCGCGCGACGGCACGGCCGGGTCGGCGGAAGAGGCGGCGACCGCGTCGCGCACGTCGGCGTCCTCGGCGACGGTGCGGGCGATGGCGAGCGCCGTCTCCTCCGCCTCGCCCTGGAGCTGCTGCACGCTCAGCGCGGTGACGAGGCCCGCGCAGACCAGGACGGCCGCCGTGACCGTCGCGAGCTGCAGCACGAGCACGTGGGTCGCGAAGCGCATCGAACTCCTCGTCGTCGAGACGGTCGGGCCGGCGGGGCTGGTCGGGCTGGTCGGGCTGGTCGGGCTGGTCGGGCTGCGCAGAATGCGCAGAACCCACACTATGCGCAGATCGCGCGCTAATGAGCGATACCCGGGCCGGGCGGCCGCGGCTGCCTAGTGTGTCCACGACCTGGAGAGCCCGCCGCGGGATCCCGGACGCACGACGACGAAGGAGTCAGCAGTGTTGGTAGTACTCGGATTCACGATGATCCTGGCCTTCATGGCCCTGATCATGACCAAGCGGCTCACGCCCATGGTCGCCCTGATCGTCGTCCCGACGATCTTCGGGCTCTTCGCCGGCGCCGGTCTCGGCATCGGCGACATGGTGCTCGAGGCGATCGGCAGCCTCGCCCCCACGGCCGCGCTGCTGATGTTCGCGATCATGTACTTCGGCATCATGATCGACGTCGGCCTGTTCGACCCGCTGATCCGCTTCATCGTCCGCGCGCTCGGCGACGACCCGGCGAAGGTCGTGCTCGGCACGGCCCTGCTCGCCGGCGCGGTCTCGCTCGACGGCGACGGCTCGACCACCTTCATCGTGACCACCGCCGCGATGCTGCCGATCTACCTCCGGCTCGGGATGAACCCCGTCGTCCTCACCTGCGTCGCCGGCCTCGCCAACGGCACGCTCAACATCGTCCCCTGGGGCGGCCCCACGGTGCGCGCCGCCGCGGCGCTGCAGGTCTCGCCGAGCGAGATCTTCGTGCCGATGCTGCCCTCGCTCGCGGTCGGCCTCGCCGTCACGCTGGTCTTCGCCTGGTTCCTCGGACTCGGCGAGCGCCGCCGCCTCGGCTCGCTCGCCCTCGCCGAGCCGATGCTCGAGCAGGAGCTCGTCGGCGCCGGCTCGTCCCGCGGCGGCGCGGCCCGCTCCGGCGCCCGCGCCGGCGGCCTCGCCGCCCTCACCGGCGGCATCCGCACCGTCGCCCGCGAGCGCTTCTCCTTCCTCCGCGGCCCCGAGTCGCTGCGCGGCGCCCAGGTCGCCGTCGCCGCTCGCGTCCAGGCCGACGACGCCGACACCGCCATGGCCGACACGATGCTCGACCCCGAGCGCGAGACGCTCCGCCCGAAGCTGATCTGGGTCAACCTCGTGCTGACCCTCGCCGTGATGACCCTGCTGGTCGCCGACGTCCTCCCGCTCCCCTACGTCTTCATGGTCGGCTCCGCGGTCGCGCTGCTGATCAACTTCCCGAAGATGAAGGACCAGGCGTCCGAGATCGTCAAGCACGCGCCGAGCATCGTCGGCGTCGTCTCGATGGTCCTCGCGGCCGGCGTGCTGATCGGCGTCCTCAACGGCACCGGCATGGTCGACGCGATGGCCGAGTGGGTCGTCGACGTCATCCCGCCCGCGCTCGGCCCGTTCCTCGCCGTGATCACGGGCGTGCTGAGCATCCCGATGACGTTCTTCATGTCGAATGACGCCTTCTACTACGGAATCCTCCCGGTGCTCTCCGAGAGCGCCGCGCAGTACGGCATCGACCCGGTCGAGATGGCCCGCGCCTCGATCACCGGCCAGCCCGTCCACCTGCAGAGCCCGCTCGTGCCGGCGATCCTGCTGCTGGTCTCGCTCGCCGCGGTCAACCTCGGCGACCACCACCGCAAGGTCCTCTGGCGCGCGGTGATCGTGTCGCTGGTGATGCTCGCGGTCGGCGTGCTGGTCGGCGCGATCCCGTTCGGCTGATCCGGGGACCTGGCGTCAGCCCAGCAGCGGCGCCAGGTTCTCCGTCCAGACGTCGAAGCCGAGCTTCACGATCAGCGCGCCGACGACCACGAGGAACGCGATCCGGATGAACCGGCTGCCCTTCGCGACCGCCATCCGCGAGCCGAGGTAGGCGCCCGCCACGTTCGCGAGGCCCATGAACAGCCCGAGCACCCAGATCACGTGGCCGCCCGGCACGAAGTACAGCAGCGCACCGAGGTTCGTCGCGACGTTGACGATCTTCGCCTTCGCGCTCGCGAGCAGGAAGTCGTAGCCCAGCGCCGTGATCAGCGCGATGATCAGGAACGTCCCCGTGCCGGGTCCGATCAGCCCGTCGTAGAACCCGATGACGAGCCCGAGCACCCCCGCCGTCACCAGGTGCCGGCGCCCTGCGTGCTTGAGCGCGGTGACAGCGCCCATCGCCGGCCGCGCGATCGTCACCACGGCCACGACGATCAGGGCCACGACGATGATCGGCTTGAAGACGGAGGCGGGCAGCAGCCCCGCGAGATTCGCTCCCCCGTAGCTGCCGGCCAGAGCGACCGCGGCCATCGGCAGTGCCGTCCGCAGGTCCGGCCTCGCCCGCCGGTAGAAGGTGATCGCGCTCGTCGTGGTCCCGAAGATCGAGGCGAGCTTGTTGGTCGCGAGCGCCTGCACAGGCGAGATGCCCGGCACGAGCAGCAGGGCGGGGAGTTGGAGCAGGCCGCCGCCGCCCACCACCGCGTCGATCCAGCCGGCGGCGAACGCGGCCAGGATCATCAGCAGGATGACGGGGAGGGCGAGGTCCTCGGTGAACGTCAGCATCGGTCGGAAGCGTATCCGGCCGCCGCCACCCCCTCGACCCGGGCGTCGCGCCACCCTAGGGTCGGCGGCATGCGATTCGGACTCTTCATCCCCCAGGGCTGGCGCCACGACCTCGTCGGCATCGATCCCGCCGACCAGTGGCGCACCATGCGCGACCTCGCCCAGCACGCCGACGCCGGCCCGTGGGAGTCGGTGTGGGTCTACGACCACTTCCACACCGTCCCGGTGGTGACGGAGGAGGCGACCCACGAGGCCTGGACGCTGATGGCCGCGTTCGCCGCCGCCACCTCGCGGGTGCGGCTCGGCCAGATGTGCACCTGCATGAGCTACCGCAACCCCGCGCACCTCGCGAAGATCGCGACCACCGTCGACATCGTCTCCGGCGGCCGCGTCGAGATGGGCATCGGCGGCGGCTGGTACGAGCACGAGTGGCGCGCCTACGGCTACGGCTTCCCGCCGATCGCCGAGCGCCTCGGCCGCCTCGACGAGGGCGTGCAGATCATGCGGCAAGCCTGGACCGAGGGCGTCTCGACGCTCGACGGCCGCTACTACCAGGTGGACGGCGCGGTGAACCGCCCGCTCCCCCTGCAGGAGGGCGGGATCCCGCTGTGGGTCGCCGGCGGCGGCGAGAAGGTGACGCTGCGCATCGCGGCTCAGTACGCGCAGTACACGAACTTCGCGGGCGCCCCGGAGGCGTTCGACCACAAGAGCGCCGTCCTCCGCGGCCACTGCGAGCGACTCCGCACCGACTACTCCGCGATCACCCGCAGCTCCAACTACAACGTGATGATCGCCGAGTCGGAGGCGGAGGTCGAGAAGGGCCTGCAGCGCCTGGAGGAGCGCGTCACCCCCGCCCTCGGCGCCGAGGCGGCCGCGGCGTTCGTGGCGGAGTACCGCAGCCCCGACGCCCTCGCGGTCGGCACCCCCGCGCAGATCGTCGACCGCCTCGGCGACATGCGCGACCGCGGCATGGACTACGCGATCACGTACTTCCCGGACGCCGCCTACGACCGCTCCGGCCTCGAGCTCTTCGAGCGCGACGTCGTCCCGCACCTGGCCTGACCCGCGCCGTCGATCCGTCGCGAACGGCTCACGCCACACGGGCGAGACGACCTTTCCCGACGGATCGGCACCGCGCCTACGCCTCGCTCGCGCGGTCCGCAAGTCCCTGCGTCGGGGCGGGCCGCCCGCCTACGGTCGAGGCATGGACGCACAGGACATCCGCTGGAACGACGAAGCCCGCGACAAGATCCTCGAGGACTCGGACAGGGTCCTCCGCGAGGCGGTGCTCGACCTCGCGAAGACCAAGAAGGGCGAGCCCTGGGAGGACGTCTTCGCCGAGCTCAACGCACGACTGAAAGATCAGTTCATCGACTTCGAGCCCGGCCCGGACCTCCGCAAGTACGCCGAGGCCGTCTCCGCGGGAGAGATCGAGTCGTGAGTGCCGACGACGGCGACACCGGCCGAGCCGTGGACCCGGCGCTCGCCGACGAGCTGGCCTCGATCCGCGCCGTCGGCGAGGGCCGCCGCGGCGACGCCGCCGACGAGTCGGACGTCGAGCACGGCGACCCGCAGACCGTCGAGCAGGTCGAGCAGGAGCTCAAGGGCGGCCTCGACCTCGACTGACCGTCAGTGACATGCGGAAGGCCCGCTCCCCCGTTGAGGGAGCGGGCCTTCTTGCGTGCTCGGGTGACTACGCCGAGAGGCGCTCGTAGTCGGTGTAGCCCTCGGCGCCACCGCCGTAGACGGTCTCCTGGACGAGCTCGTTCTCGGGGTGGCCGCCCTGCCAGCGCTCGACGAGGTCGGGGTTGGCCATGACCGGGCGGCCCACCGCGACGGCGTCGGCGTGGCCCTCGGTGATCAGCGACGTCGCCTCCTCGCGGGAGGTCGGGCTGCCGAAGCCGCTGTTCGCGACGAAGACGCCGCCGAAGCGGGTGCGCAGGTCCTGGACCAGCTCGCCGGCGGGCTCGGCGTGCAGGACGCTGAGGTAGGCGAGGCCCAGCGGCGCGAGGCCGTCGACGACCGCCTCGTAGGTGGCGCGCACGTCGGCCTCGTCGGTCTCGACGACGTCCTGGATGTTGTGCGCGGGCGAGAGGCGGATGCCGACGCGGCCGGCACCGATCTCCTCGGCGACCGCGCGGGTGACCTCGACCACGAACGCGGCGCGGGCGGCGGGGCTTCCGCCGTAGGCGTCGGTGCGGACGTTGGACACCGGCGAGAGGAACTCGTGCAGCAGGTAGCCGTTGGCTCCGTGCACCTCGACACCGTCGAAGCCGGCATCGACGGCGCGGCGGGCACCGGCGACGAACTCGTCGCGGACGGTGGCGAGCTCCTCGGTGGTCAGCGCGTGCGGCACCGGGAACGGCTTCTTCTCGCCGCTCGGGACGCGGACCTCGCCGTCGATGGCGACGGCGCTCGGCGCGACGATGCGGTCGGTGCCGGTGACGTCGGTGTGCGTGACGCGCCCGCCGTTCATGACCTGCATCACGATGCGGCCGCCGGCGGCGTGCACGGCGTCGGCGACGCCCTTCCAGCCCTCGGCCTGCTCGGCGGTGACGATGCCGGGCTGGCCCGGGTACGCCTTCGACTCGGCGCTCGGGAAGACGCCCTCGCTGATGATCAGGCCGAGGGAGGCGCGCTGGGCGTAGTGCTCGGCGATGAGGGCGCCGGGGACGCCCTGCTCGTCGGCGCGCAGGCGCGTCATCGGCGCCATCACGAGACGGTTCGGCAGCTCGAGGTCGCCGGCGGTGAGGGGGGAGAAGGGATCCACGGATCGCCTTTCGATCGGAGAGCGGGGGGAGGGCACGTCACCGTTCCCGGGACGCACCCCGGAGGCAACGGCGCCCAGCGCTCGCGCATTCCGCCTCCCGGCGTTCTCCCACCCGCGGTGCGCGGGCCGGCCGGGCGTCGCGCGACAGCACTCCACGCCAGACGGCTCCTCGGCGAGCCGGTCGACCTACGGTTGCGCCGTTCTCTGCACCAGATCAACGAGGAGTCGTGCAATGAAACGATCGACCGCTCTCTGTCTCGCCGCGGCGCTGGTCGTCGTGGGTGGAGCAGCCGTTCCCACTGTGATGAACGCTCTCGAGCGCTCCGAGTTCCAGACTTCGGTGGAAGCTCACATCTACACGGCGAATGCGAAGTGCCAGCTCGTCCGCATCATGCCCAACGAGACGATCGGCTACATCGAGGGCTACGGCGAGGGGAACACCGAGGCGTCCGCGAGGTCGAGCGCTTCAAAGGATGTGGACAGTCTCGTGCCTGAAGGACACTACAAACGGCACTGCTCGTACTCAGGAATCGGCCGCCGTGGTGGCGGAGGTCGATTCTGATCGCCGTTGCAGACACTGAGAACGACGACTCCCGCGACTGACCACTCGATCACGCATCGTCGACCGGCCTGGCTCTGAAGACTCCGGACCCCGGTGCGCACTGCCCACCTCTCCGCTCTCCCCTCTCGGACAGCCCTCGCTCGGGTGACACCCGGGCTGTCTACACTCGGGAGGCGAACGACGAGGGAGTGCGCGATGCCGAACGATTCATCCCCGACGAGGGCCGCGGCCCGCCAGGGCGCCCGCCGATCGCCGATCGCAGCGCTCCTCGCCCTGCTCGCCGCCGCCGCACTCGCGCTCGTCCCTGCCGCCGGCGCCGCGGCCGAGCCGCCCGCGACGCTCGGCTCCTCCGTCGTCCTCGACTCGGCCGGGGTCCTCGACTCCGCGGAGATCGGCGACATCGAGGCCGCCTCCGCCCAGCTCTACCAGGAGCACAGCGTCCAGCTCTTCGTCGCCTACGTCGACACCTTCACCGGGACCACCGGCAACGAGCGCTGGTCGGACGCGACCGCCGAGCTCAACGGACTCGGCACGAACGACGTCCTCCTCGCCGTCGCGGTCGAGTCCCGGCAGTACCAGGTGTCCGTCGACAACGGCTTCGCCCTCGACGCCGGCCAGGTGTCCGCGCTGGAGACCGACGACATCGAGCCCCAGCTCGTCGACGGCGACTGGGCGGGCGCCGCGGTCGCCGCCGCCCAGGGCATCGGCACCCGCCTCGACGCCCCGAGCGCGGGCGAGTCGCTCGGCTCCGGCCTGCTGGTGGTCCTCGCCGTGCTGGCGGCGCTGGTCGTCGTCGGCGTGATCGTCTGGCTCCTCGTCCGCCGCGCGCGCCGCCGGAAGGCCGCCGAGGCCGTGGAGGCGTCGATCGACGAGCTCGCCACCCGCGCCGGCTCCGCCCTCGTGCACGCCGACGACGCCGTGCGCACCAGCGAGCAGGAGGTCGGCTTCGCGGAGGCGCAGTTCGGCTCGGACGCGACCGGCCCCTTCCGCGAGGCGCTCACGACCGCGAAGCGGCTCCTCGGCGAGGCCTTCGCCCTCCAGCAGCGGCTCGACGACGCGGAGCCGGAGACCGACCAGGAGCGCCGCGACGGCTACGGCCGGATCCTGCAGCTCTGCGCCGACGCCGAGCAGGTGCTGGACGAGAAGGCGGAGGCCTTCGAGGAGCTCCGCGCCCTCGAGAAGAACGCCCCGGAGGTGGCCGCCCGCCTCACCGCGCGCACCGCGGAGGTCCGGGCCCGCCTCTCCCCCACCCGCGCCCTGCTCGCCGACCTCTCCACCCGCTACGCCCCGACGGCGATCGACGACGTGGAGGACGACGCCGACCAGGCCGAGGACCGCCTCCGCTTCGCCGACGACCAAATGACCGAGGCGCGGACGGCCCTCACCGCCGGCGACTCGGGCCGCGCCGCCGTGCTCCTGCGCGCCGGCCAGCAGGCGGCGGAGCAGGCCTCGGGCCTCCTCGACGCCGTCGCCACCCGCTCCACCGATCTGCAGGAGGCGGAGCGCACCCTCGCCGGGCGGGTCGCCGAGATCCGCGCCGACGTCGCCCAGGGCCGCACGATCGTGGCGGCGGGCGACTCCGCCGACGCCGCGAGCGCGCCCCTCGTCGCGAACGTGCAGTCCGCGGTCGCCACGACGGAGGCCGCCCTCGACGCCGTGGAGCGCGACGCCGCCGCGAGCCCGCGCGACCCGCTCGCGCTCCTGGAGCGCCTCACCGCAGCCGACGCCACCATCGACGCCGCGGTCGGCGGCTACCGCGACGCCCAGGCGCAGCGCGAGCGCCAGCGGGCCGCCCTCGCCGCCGAGATCGGCGCCGCCCGCAGCCGCGTCTCCGCCGCGGAGGACTTCATCGCCGCCCGGCGCGGAGCCGTCGGCTCGCAGGCGCGCACCCGCGTCGCCGAGGCCGCGCGCTCGGCGGAGTACGCCGCGCAGATCGCGGCCACCGACCCGGCCGAGGCGCTCGCCTCCGCCCAGCGCGCCTCCGCCCTCGCGCAGCAGGCGCTCCAGGCCGCCCGCTCCGACGCGAGCGCCTACTCCGCCCCCGGCCTCGGCGGCGGCTACGGCGGCAACACCACCGGCGCCTTCCTCGGCGGCATCCTCGTCGAGTCGCTCTTCGGCGGCGGCGGCCGGCGCTCCGGCTACCGCTCCGGCGGCTTCGGCGGCGGCGGCTTCGGGGGCGGTGGCGGCTTCGGCGGCGGCGGCTCCCGTCGCTCCTCCGGCGGCGGCTTCGGCGGCGGTGGCGGCGGAGGCCGTCGCGGCGGCGGCGGACGCTTCTGACCCGCTCCGGACCACCCGCTCGATCCGACGACCCCGCTCACAGACCCCGGGCCCGCATCCGCTCGGCCCCCGCCCGCAAGCACCTCACCCAAGGAGAGACAGCATGGCCCAGAAACAGTCGATCTTCGGCCGCATCGCGCAGCTCGCGAAGGCCAACATCAACGCGCTCCTCGATCAGGCCGAGGACCCGCAGAAGATGCTCGATCAGATGGTCCGCGACTACACCGACAGCATCCGCGACGCCGAGGCCGCCATCGCGCAGACCATCGGCAACCTGCGCCTGCTCGAGGACGACTACCGCGAGGACGTCCAGAACGCCGACGAGTGGGGCGGCAAGGCCCTCGCCGCGAGCCGCAAGGCCGACGAGCTCCGCACCTCCGGCAACGCCGGCGACGCCGACAAGTTCGACGCGCTCGCCAAGGTCGCCCTGACCCGCCAGATCCAGTCCGAGAAGGAGGCGAAGGACGCCGAGCCGACCATCGCCTCGCAGACCGAGGTCGTCGACAAGCTCAAGTCGGGTCTCAACCAGATGCGCGAGAAGCTCCACCAGCTCTCTTCCAAGCGCGACGAGCTGATCGCGCGCTCGAAGACCGTCGAGGCCCAGTCGCAGGTCCAGGACGCGATCAAGAGCATCGACATCATGGACCCGACCAGCGAGGTCAGCCGGTTCGAGCAGAAGATCCGCCGCGAGGAGGCCCGCGTCCGCGGCGCCGAGGAGCTCGCCTCCTCGAGCCTGGACGCGCAGTTCGAATCGCTCGAGGACCTCGGCGAGATGACCGAGGTCGAGGCGCGCCTGGCCGCCCTCAAGTCGGGCCGTCCGCAGGACTCGATCGGCTCCTGACCGCGCGGGGAGCTCCGGGCCGACGATCGCCTGGTCGGCCCGGAGTTCTCCTCATCGCATACCCCCTCCGGCATGCCTCTCGAAGACTGGCAATCGCCCTGATGCGGGGCCGCGCGGCACCCCATAGTGTTGACCTCGGTCGCCCCGGAACCCGGTTGGCCGCAGCCTCGTCCGGCCCCTACCGACGCGGTGAACACCATGAGCGGACCCGGACCTCCCGGGGATCGCTCACCGAGCGGCCGTCGACGAGGACGGCCACCCCGAACGAGCGAGGCGCCGATGAGCACCCCCACCGCACTGTCCGACGGAAACACCCCCTCCGCCCCCCGGGTCGAGACCTCCCCCCGGGTCCAGGCCTCCCCCCGCGTGATCCGCACCCGCCCGCGCGGCGAGGGCAACACGAATCCGACGACCGAGTACTCCGGTCTGCTGAGCACCGTCCGCGACGCCGGGCTCCTCCGCCGCCGCCGCGGCTTCTACTACATCCTCTTCTCCGTGCTGACTCTCGCCCTCGGCGGCATCGTCACCGGCTTCGTCCTGCTCGGCGACTCCTGGTTCCAGCTGCTGCTCGCCGCCGCACTGGGCATCGTCCTCACCCAGTTCGCCTTCCTCGCGCACGAGGCCTCGCACCGCCAGGTGTTCGAGTCCGGCAAGGCCAACGACGTCGCCGGCCGCACGCTCGCGAACCTCGTCGTCGGCATCAGCTACTCCTGGTGGATGAACAAGCACAGCCGCCACCACGCCAACCCGAACGTGCTCGGCAAGGACCCGGACATCGTCCGCGACGTCGTGTCGTTCACTCCGGAGGACGCGGCCCGCTCGCGCGGCGCCTACGCCTGGCTCACCCGCCGTCAGGGCTACGCCTTCTTCCCGCTGCTGCTGCTCGAGGGCATCAACCTGCACCTGCACGGCTTCCGCACCGTGTTCGGCAAGGGCAAGGTCGACAAGCGCTGGGTCGAGATCTCGATGCTGGTCGCCCGCGTCGGCCTGTACCTCGCCGTCGTCTTCTGGGCGCTGCCGCTCGGCATGGCCTTCGCCTTCGTCGGCGTGCAGATGGCCGTCTTCGGCCTCTACATGGGCGCCTCGTTCGCCCCGAACCACAAGGGCATGCCGATCCTGCCCAAGGAGGCGCGCGTCGACTTCCTGCGCCGCCAGGTCCTCACCTCGCGCAGCATCCGCGGCAACTGGTTCAACGACTACTTCATGGGCGGCCTGAACTACCAGGTCGAGCACCACCTCTTCCCGAACATGCCCCGCCCCGCCCTGCGCGAGGCCCAGGTCATCGCCAAGGAGTACTGCGCGACGCACCAGATCCCCTACACCGAGACCTCGCTGCTCGAGTCGTACGGCATCGTCGTCCGCTACCTCAACCGCGTGGGCCTCTCGGCCGGCGGCGATCCGTTCGACTGCCCCGCCGCGGGCGCCTACGGGCGCTGACCCGCCGCTCCGCACCGCAGCAACGGCGAAGGCCCTCCCCTCCGAGAAGGAGGAGGAGGGCCTTCGCCGTTCCGCTCGTCAGTTCGCGGAGCAGAGGATGAGCGTGCTCGACACGTTTGCCGCGGTCTTCGAGCCGGTCCCGCTGTAGCCGGAGGGCAGCGTCGAGACGGCGTTCAGCTGGAAGGCGACGCTGATCGAGAGCGTCGTGCGGAGGGCGATGGTCGCTCCCGCTGCCAGCGGGGCGGTCAGCGTGATCTGACGGGACGTGTTGCTCAGCACGTTCACGGTGGCCGTGCCTCCCGAGACCGAGAAGACGCCGATGTTGGCGACCCCGGAGCCGGTGATGAGGACGGTCGTGCCGGTCGGCAGCGGCTCCGTGGGGCCCGCCTGCAGCAGGAAGCCGGGACCGATCAGGCCGAGGGTGCCGCAGGTGCCGCGGAGCGCGTAGGCGCCGAGATCGACGATCGACGCCGCAGCGGACGGGGTGGCGACGGCGACGGCGACGACCGGCACGGTCCACGCGGCGGCCGCGGTGACGGAGCGGCGGGTGACCAGGCGGTCGGAATCGGGGCGGGGCGAGGAGTCGTGGGTCACGGTGTGGCCTTCCGGTCGAGGTGCGCGGGCTTCGGCGCCACACCGGCGACGGTGACGGGTGGTCCGGCTCGATGCTCGCGAGAGGCGCAGGCCGGCGCCAGCGCCCGGAGCCTGTCCCCCGTCAGTGGGACGGCGTTCGATGGCAGCCGCTTCCGGGCGAGACGCAAGGGGCTTCCGGGCGCGGAGGAGGCGTCCTAGCGTTGCCCCATGAGCAGCTCCGAGAACGACATCGAGACCACCCCCGTCGACCCCGAGGAGACCACCGGCAGCGCCGGCACCGGGAACCCCGCCGGACTCGACGAGGTGGGCAGCCCGTCCCCCGATGGACCCGACGGCGTCGGCGCCGCGGGCGAGGAGCAGAACCCGCCCCTGCCCGACTGGGGACCCACCGACGGCGTCCACGGCACCGACGCGGAGACCGCCGACGGCACCGACGCGTCGGGCACCGCCGGGCACTGACCGCCCCTCCGCAGGGCCCTCGCACCTCCCCTCCGGCACCGCGCCGGCCGGGAAGCGCGGGGGCCCTGCGCCGTCCCTCCGTGTTCGCCGGAACGTCGCCGGAGGCCCCCGCCGGCGGCCCTACACTGGCGCAATGCAGCCGAACGAACGCGCTCTCCGCGTGATCTCCTACAACCTCCGGGAGCACCGGGCGCACGGCGAGATCGCCCCTCTCGCCGCCCGGCACGACGTCGACGTCCTCTGCCTCCAGGAGTGCGACACCACGAAGCTCCCCCAGGAGCTCGGCGATCTGCGGCTCGCCTCGGTGACCGCGCGCAACCGCCTCGGGCTCGCCGTCTACTACTCTCACGCCCGCTTCGAGCTCCTCGGCAGTGCCGCGTTCGAGCTCAGCAAGTCGATGCACGACCGGGTGATGTCCCCCGCTCACGAGCGCCTGCTCGCCGTCCGGCTCGAGGACCGGGAGGGCGGATCGATCGCCGTCTCGTCCTTCCACGCGGCCCCGCTCTCGGCCGGCAACGCGCTGCGCCGGAAGCAGATCGGCGAGGCGCTCGACCGCCTCCGCGACTACGCCCCGGACACCCCGTCGCTGATGGTCGGCGACTACAACTACCCCTGGTTCTTCCGCGGACTCGACCGCAAGATGACGCGGAACGGCTACCTCGTGTCGCGCAGTGATTCCCCGACCTACGCGCGGTACCGCTACTTCAGCGGGCACTTCGACTTCGCGATCAGCGACTCGGTGCGGATCGAGCGGGTCTCGACCCTGCCGCAGGGCGTCTCCGACCACCTCCCGGTGCTGGTCGACGCGCACTACGACGTGCGCGCCGCATGACCGGTCGGGCTCCCAGGGGCAGCCTCGGTAGGCTCGTCGAGTGACGACCCTGATCCTCGCCCGGCACGGAGAGACCGTCTGGCACGCCGAGAACCGCTACGCGGGCTCCTCCGACATCGCGCTGACCCCGCTCGGCCAGGATCAGGCGGCGACGCTCGCCTCCTGGGCCGTCGACGCCGAGCTCGACGCGGTGTACTCCTCCACCCTCGTCCGCGCCGTGCGCACCGCTGTGCCCGCCGCCCGGGCCGCCCACCTCGAGGTGAAGCTCGACCCGGCCCTCGTCGAGGTCGACTTCGGCCAGGGCGAGGGGCTGACGAACGCCGAGATGGAGAAGCGCTTCCCCGACGAGTACCGCGCCTGGGTCGCCGCGCCCGCGATCCAGCCGATGCCCGGCGGCGAGTCCGGCCTCGACGCCGTCGCCCGCGCCAACACGGCGCTCGCCCGCATCCACCGCGACCACCCGGACGGCCGCGTGCTCGTCGTCGCGCACGGCACCCTCATCCGGCTCCTGCTCTGCGCCTACCTCGGCATCAATCCCGAGACCTACCGGCACACCTTCCCCTCGGTCGACAACGTGTCGCTGACGACCCTGCTCTGGGACGAGACCGGTGTCGGACTGCTCGGCTACAACGTCCCTCCCGTGCAGAAGCAGCGGCGCTCGAGCTGAACGCCGTCCCGCCCGCCCGGGCGAGCGCGGGGTCGATCGGCCTCGTGCTCGGCTCGATCGCGAGCGTGCAGCTCGGCGCGTCCTTCGCCGTCCTGCTCTTCCCCGCCGCCGGGCCGATCGGCACGGTGACCCTGCGACTGGTCTTCTCCGCGCTGGTGCTGCTCGTCGTCTGCCGGCCGCGGATCCGCGGCTACTCGCGCTCGGACTGGGCCACCGTCGGCGCCTACGGCCTCGCCCTCGGCGGGATGAACGCCTGCTACTACGAGGCGATCGCCCGGATCCCGCAGGGCGCGGCGGTGACGCTCGAGGTGCTCGGTCCGCTGGTGCTCTCCGTGATCGCCGGGCGGAGCCTCGTCAGCCTGCTCTGGGCGGCCCTCGCCCTCGGCGGCGTGGTCGTGCTCTCGCAGGGCGGCTTCTCCTCGCTCGATCCCGTCGGCGTCGCCTTCGCGCTCGGCGCGGCGGCGCTCTGGGCCACCTACATCGTCTTCGCCGGGCGCACCGGCGGGCGCTTCCCGCGGCTCGACGGCCTCGCGCTCGCGCTGACCGCCGGCGCGATCGTGTCGCTGCCGTTCGGCATCGCCACGGCCGGGCCCGCGCTCGTGCTGCCGCCGGTGCTGCTGCTCGGACTCGCGGTCGCCGTGCTGTCGTCGGCACTGCCCTACGCACTGGAGCTGCTGGCGCTGCGGCGCCTGCGCTCGTCGACCTTCTCGATCCTGATGGCGCTGGCGCCCGGCGCTGCGGCGCTCTCGGGGTTCCTGGTGCTGGGCCAGCGGCTGACCGCGATCGAGGCGGTCGGCATCGCCCTCGTCGTGGCGGCGAGCGTCGGCGCGGTGCGCACCGCCCGTCGGACCTGACCCGCACGTCCCGCTGCCGTCGCGGAACGACGGGAGGCGGAGGCCAGGCCGGGGCGCGGGAGCCGCCCTTTCGGGTCGGGCGGCCGATCGGACCAGGTCACCGTACGCGATGTGTCCCGGCCTGGTCTGCCTCCGACGGTACTGAGCGCCTCCCGTCCCGCCAAGCTGTCGCGAACGGTGTGGCCACAACGGGGGGGATCGGCGAACCCGGGGTCTCGATACGCCGCTGCGCGGTCCACTCGATCAGCATGGGGGCGCCCGCTGCGCGGTCCACTCGATCAGCATGCAGCGGGCCAACTCTTTTGTTAGGCTAACTATGTGACTCCTGCCGACACCGATCTCCCCGCCCTCGCCGGCGAGACGCGCATCGCCGTGGGCCGGCTCGGCCGCCGCCTGCGCCAGGAGAAGGCGGAGCACGAGCTGAGCGACGCGCAGTTCGGCGTCCTCGCCCTCCTGCACCGGGAGGGACCGCGGACCCTCGGCGAGCTCGCCGAGGCGGAGCGCGTCCGTCCGCCCTCGATGACCCGCACCGTCGGCTGCCTCGCCGACGACGGACTCGTCGAGCGCCTCGCCGATCCGGCCGACGGCCGCGTCACCCGCATCCGCGCGACCGCGCGCGGCTCCGAGCTGGTCCTCGACGTCCGGCGCAGCCGCGACGCCTGGCTCATCGCCCGCCTCCGCGAGCTCGACCCCGACCAGCGCCGGCTGCTGCACGACGCCGCCGCGCTCCTGCGCGAGGTGGCGGACCGATGAGCGCGATGTTCCGCTCGCTCGCGGTGCCGAACTACCGCATCTGGTTCGCCGGTGCGATGGTCTCCAACATCGGCACCTGGATGCAGCGCACGGCCCAGGACTGGATCGTCATCAACGATCTGACCGACCACGACGCGACCGCGCTCGGCGTGACGATGGCGCTGCAGTTCGGCCCGCAGCTGCTGATGGTCCCCTTCTCCGGCTTCATCGCCGACCGCTTCGACCGCCGGAAGCTCCTGATGGCGACGCAGGCCGCGATGGCCGTCCTCGGCCTCGCGCTCGGCCTGATCGTCGTGACCGGGATCGTCCAGCTCTGGATGGTCTACGTCTTCGCGCTGCTCCTGGGCTTCGCCGCCGCGATCGACGCTCCGGTGCGCCAGACCTTCGTCTCCGCGCTGGTCGAGGAGCGCGACCTCTCCAACGCGGTGTCGCTGAACTCGGCCTCCTTCAACTCCGCGCGGATGATCGGCCCGGCCCTCGCGGGCGTGCTGATCGCGGCCGTCGGCTCCGGCTGGGTCTTCCTCCTCAATGCGGCGAGCTTCCTCGCGGTGCTGGTCTCGCTGCGCTTCCTGCACCGGGAGCAGCTGCGCTCCGCCCCGCGCGCGACCCGCGGCCCCGGTGCGCTGCTCGAGGGCTTCCGCTACGTCTCCCGGCGGCCGGACATCCTGGTCGTGCTCTCAATCGTCTTCCTGATCGGCACCTTCGGCCTGAACTTCCCGATCTTCGCGTCGACGATGGCGACGGTCGAGTTCGACATGGGAGCGAGCGAGTTCGGCCTGCTCTCCTCCGCCATCGCCGTCGGCTCGGTGGTCGGCGCCCTGCTCTCGGCCCGTCGCGACCGCCCGCGACTGCGCCTGATCGTCGGCGCCGCCGCGGCCTTCGGCGTCGCGCTCGCCCTCGCCGGCCTGATGCCGACCGTCTGGGCCTTCGCGATCCTGCTGCCCTTCGTCGGCATCGCCGCGCAGACCCTGATGACCTCGGCCAACGGCTACGTCCAGCTCTCGACCACGCCGGAGATGCGCGGCCGGGTGATGGCGCTCTACATGGCGATCTTCATGGGCGGTACCCCGATCGGCGCCCCGCTGATCGGCTGGGTCGCGAACGCCTACGGCCCGCGCTGGGCGATGCTCGTCGGCGCCGCCTCCGGAGCGCTCGCCGCCGGCGTCGGCCTCGGCTGGTACCTGCGCACCCGCCGCCGCGCCCGCGCCGGCGAGCCCGCCGCCCAGGAGGAGGTCGCCCTCGTGACGACCCCCGCCCTCACGCCTCGCGCGTGATCTCCACGCGGACGAACAGCTTCGAGGAGTGCGGACCGGCGTAGACGCCGCGCAGCGGGGCGATGTCGTTGTAGTCGCGGCCGCGGCCGACGATCACGTGGCGGTCGCCGATGTCGATCAGGTTGGTGGGGTCGTAGCCGCGCCAGGCACCGCCGCAGAACCACTCGACCCAGGCGTGCGACTCGCCGACGACGGTCTCGCCGATCGCCGCGTTCGGCTTGGGGTGCAAATAGCCGGAGACGTAGCGCGCGGGAATGCCCGTCGAGCGCAGCGCGCCCAGGACGATGTGGGTGATGTCCTGGCAGACGCCCTCGCGGGCGGTCCACGACTCGGTCGCCGTCGAGTGCACGCCGGTGACGCCCTGGCGGTAGGTCATCTCGCGGCCGATCGTCTCGGCGATCGACAGGGCCGCGTCGCACGGGCCCTCCGCGGCGTCGGCCAGCCGGCGGGCCAGCTCGACGAGGTCCTCCGGCGGGGCGGTGCGGTTGGTCTGCTTGAGCTGCTCCACGTACTCGGTGAGCGTCTCGACCTGGTCCGCGAGCTGCTCCCAGCCGACCGGGTGGTCGGGGTGCGCCTTCGGCCGGATCTCGACGAGCGAGGTCGCCGTCAATGAGAGCTCCTGGTGCGGGTCGAGCACGTCGAACGACGAGACCCGGGTGCCCCAGTAGTCGGTGTAGGTGTGGGCGGAGGTGACCGGGCGGATGACGAGGTTCGACGAGAGCACGAGCTGCCCGTCCGAGGA
Source organism: Rathayibacter sp. PhB179 (assembly GCF_004345345.1). Classification (NCBI taxonomy): domain Bacteria; kingdom Bacillati; phylum Actinomycetota; class Actinomycetes; order Micrococcales; family Microbacteriaceae; genus Rathayibacter; species Rathayibacter sp. PhB179. Next base: position 52,438 of record NZ_SLVD01000001.1, read on the forward strand.
GGCGGGGAGCATCCTCGCCTCGTTGTAGGACGCGACGACGTCGCCCCGGTAGGTGAACCCCGTCGTGTGCGTGATGCGCAGCCTGCTCACAGCGCCTCCCCGATCCAGCTCGGCATGACATTGGTGGGGAAGTAGCGCTGGCGGATCGCCTCGGAGGCCGACGAGGTCGCCTCCTGCACGCTGTCCATGTGCCGGGGCAGGTCCTCGAGGATCTCGGCGATCGGCCGGTACTCCAGCTCGCTGCGGATCTGGCCGAGCACCCGCTGGGCGTCGCCGGTGTGCCCGACGCGACCGGTGCGCGGCTCGATGTCGCGCATGCACATCTCGGCACGCGAGACCGAGAAGAGGATCGAGCGCGGGAAGAGGCGGTCGAGCAGCAGGAACTCCGCCGCGTTGCGAGCACTGGGCACGCCGCGGTAGGTGCGGAGGTACGCCTCGTACGCCCCGCAGGAGCGCAGGATCGTCGTCCAGGACGGGCCGCTCGCCTCGGTCAGCGACCGGGTGGCCAGGAGTCGCGCCGTCATGTCGGCGCGCTCGATCGAGCGGCCGAGCGTGAAGAACTGCCAGGCCTCGTCGCGCGAGGTGGCCGACTCGATGATGCCGACGGCGAGCGCCGAGCGCTCGCGCACCCAGCCGAAGAACTCCGACACCCGCTCCCCCGTGACCCGGCGGGGCATCCGGGTGCGCGTGGTGTTGAGGCACTCCCACAGCTCGGTCGAGACGATCTCCCGCGCGCGCCGGGCGTTCTCGCGGGCGGCGCCGAGCGAGTACGCGATCGAGGCGGGGTTCGTGCGGTCGATCGCGAGGATGGTCAGCACGTCGGCGCGGGTGACCTCCTTCATGTCGTCCGGCGCGGTGGACCCCATCACCGACAGCAGCGAGCGGCAGGCGGTGTCCTCGTCGATCCACGGGTCCTCGAGCAGGAGCTGCAGGTGGACGTCGAGGATGCGGGCGGTGCCGTCCGACCGCTCGATGTAGCGGCCGATCCAGAACAGCGACTCGGCGATCCGGGAGAGCATCAGGCGTCCTCCCCCGCGGCGAGCGTCTGCTGCTGCTGCTGGTCCTGGTCGTGGTTGGCCGCGTCCTGCGGCGACTGGTCGGGCGTGTGGTTCAGCGGGTAGACGATCGGGATCGAGCTGGTCACGGCCGCCTGGTCCTCGACGAGCCCGGAGATGTCGTGGGCGTCCGGCTCGGTGAGCGGCGCGCCCTCGAGGCCGACGACCCAGGTGTCCTTCGAGCCGCCGCCCTGCGACGAGTTGACGACGAGCTGGCCCTCGGGCAGCGCGACCCGGGTCAGACCGCCGGGCAGCACCCAGATGTCCTTGCCGTCATTGACCGCGAAGGGACGGAGGTCCGCGTGCCGCGGCCGCATCCCGTCGTCGACCAGGGTCGGGATGGTCGAGAGCTGCACCACCGGCTGAGCGATCCAGCCGCGCGGGTCGGCCTGCAGCCGCGAGCGCAGCTCGGCCAGCTCTTTCGCGGAGGCCGCCGGCCCGACCACGAGGCCCTTGCCGCCGGAGCCGTCGACCGGCTTCACGACGAGCTCGTCGAGGCGGTCGAGCACCTCCTCGAGCGCGCCCGGATCCTCCAGGCGCCAGGTGTCGACGTTCTTGATCACCGGCTCCTCCGAGAGGTAGTAGCGGATCAGGTCGGGCAGGTAGGTGTAGACGAGCTTGTCGTCGGCGACGCCGTTGCCGACCGCGTTCGCGATCGTGACGTTGCCCAGGCGCGCGGCGAGCATCAGTCCGGGCGAGCCGAGCATCGAGTCGGCGCGGAACTGCAGCGGGTCGAGGAACTCGTCGTCGACGCGGCGGTAGATCACGTCGACGCGGGTGGGCCCGGAGGTGGTGCGCATGAACACCTTGCCGCCGGTGCAGAAGAGGTCGCGCCCCTCGACCAGCTCGACGCCCATCAGCCGGGCGAGCAGGGTGTGCTCGAAGTAGGCCGAGTTGTAGACGCCCGGCGTGAGCACGACGACGGTGGGGTCGTCGACGCCCTCCGGCGCGGAGGCGCGCAGGGCCTGGAGCAAGCGGTTGGGGTAGTCGCCGACCGGGCGCACCCGCATCGACACGAACAGCTCGGGCAGCGTCTGCGCCATCACCCGGCGGTTCGAGATGACGTAGGAGACGCCGGAGGGCACGCGGACGTTGTCCTCGAGCACCCGCCAGTCGCCGACCTCGTCGCGGATGAGGTCGATGCCGGAGACCTGGATCCGCACGCCGTTGGCCGGCTCGATCCCGGCGGCCTGGCGGTGGAAGTGGCTGGAGCTGGAGAGCAGGGCGGCGGGGATCACGCCGTCCTTCACCGCGTTCTGCGGGCCGTAGACGTCGGCGAGGAAGGCCTCGAGCGCGCGGACGCGCTGCTTGATGCCGCTCTGCACCTCGTTCCACTCGGCGCTCTCGATCACGCGCGGGACGGCGTCGAGCGGGAAGGGCCGCTCCTCGCCCGCGAAGTCGAAGGTCACGCCCTGCGCGAGGTAGGAGGAGGCGAGCGCATCGGTGCGACCGCGCAGCTCCTCCTGCGTCATCCGCGCGAGCGAGGAGTAGATGTCGCGGTACGAGTCACGGACGCCGGCGGGGCCGCTCGTCGCCGCGACATCGGCGAACATCTCGTCCCAGGGTGAGGCGCCCGTGCGGGGCCGCTCGACCTTCTGGGACCCGTATCCGTCGAAGAGGTCACCCATGGCACGACTCTAGTGCGGGGCAGATTGCGGGGATGTTTCGGGCGGCCGGAGGGCGAGGAGGCCGCCCGTCACTCGAGAGTGAGCGCCCGCCGGCCCGGCGGTCACAGGGAGCCGCCGGCGCCGAGGATCGCGTCGATGCGGGCCCGTGCCGTCTCGCTGCGGTAGGGGTCGGTCGCCTGGACGAGGGAGTCCGCGATGCCGAGCGCCCCGAGGACCGCGACGACGGAGTCGAGCCGGGCCGAGCCGTCTCCCGCCTCAAGCCGGCGCAGCGTCTCGCGGGTGACGCCCGCCCGCTCGGCGAGCGAGGACGCGGTCATCCCGTTCACGGCTCGCCAGCGCCGGATGTTGGCGCCGATCTCGGCCAGCTGGAGGGAGCGGCGAGGCGATCGTCGTGCGACCATGCGATCCTCCTGAACTCTGTAGGTTACAGACTATCGCCGATTGGCACCTCTACCGTTCAGACTTCCTACCGCTCCCTCATGGCTGAATGCGCGGGAATATCCCCAGCCGCACGTGGTTGGATGAGGATGTACATGCGAACGCATGAATCAGGTCTCGCCAGCACGGGGCCACAGAGAGAAGGAGCGCCCGATGCAGTTCGGCATCTTCACGGTCAGCGACATCACCACCGACCCCACGACCGGCCGCACCCCGACCGAGTCCGAGAAGATCGCGGCCACCGTCGCGATCGCCCAGAAGGCGGAGGAGATCGGCCTCGACGTCTTCGCGCTCGGCGAGCACCACAACCCGCCGTTCTGGTCCTCCTCCCCCACGACGACCCTCGCCTACATCGCGGCGAAGACCGAGCGGCTGCAGCTCAGCACCGCGATGGCCCTGATCACCACGAACGACCCGGTGAAGCTCGCCGAGGACTACGCGATGCTCCAGCACCTCAGCGGCGGCCGCGTCGACCTGATGCTCGGCCGCGGCAACACCGGCCCGGTCTACCCGTGGTTCGGCAAGGACATCCGCCGCGGCATCGAGCTCACGATCGAGAACTACGACCTGCTGCACCGCCTCTGGACCGAGGAGTTCGTCGACTGGGAGGGCCAGTTCCGCACGCCGCTCCAGGGCTTCCAGTCGACCCCGCGCCCGCTCGACGGCGTCGCCCCGTTCGTCTGGCACGGCTCCATCCGCTCGCCGCAGATCGCCGAGCAGGCCGCGTACTACGGCGACGGCTTCTTCGCGAACCACATCTTCTGGCCCGCCTCGCACACCGCGAAGATGGTGCAGCTCTACCGCCAGCGCTTCGAGCACTACGGCCACGGCAGCGCCGACCAGGCGATCGTCGGACTCGGCGGCCAGATCTTCCTCGCGAAGAACTCGCAGGACGCGGTCTCGCAGTTCCGCCCCTACTTCGACAACGCCCCGGTCTACGGCCACGGCCCCTCGCTGGAGGACTTCACCGAGCAGACCCCGCTCACCGTGGGCTCGCCGCAGGAGATCATCGACCGCACCCTCGGCTTCCGCGAGTACGTCGGCGACTACCAGCGCCAGCTGTTCCTGATGGACCACGCGGGCCTGCCGCTGAAGACCGTCCTCGAGCAGATGGACATGCTCGGCGAGATCCTGCCCGCTCTGCGCGCCGGCTTCGCCGAGGGCCGCCCGGCACACGTGCCGGACGCGCCCACCCACTCCTCGCTCGTCGCCGCCCGCGCCGAGCAGCCCGTCCCCGTCAGCGCCTAGGAGGCCCGCCCATGGACACCCGCAGGATCACCGTCCTCTCGGCCGGCCTCAGCACGCCGTCCTCCACCCGCCTGCTCGCCGACCGCCTGGCCGACGCGGCCGAGGCCTCGCTCACCGAGCAGGGCTTCGCCGTCGAGCGCAGCGTCGTCGAGCTGCGGGACCTCGCGCACGACGTCACGAACAACCTGCTCACCGGCTTCGCGAGCCCGGCGCTGCAGACCGCGCTCGACGCGGTGGCCGGCGCGGACGGCCTGATCGCCGTGACGCCGATCTTCACGACGAGCTACAGCGGGCTCTTCAAGTCGTTCGTCGACGTGCTCGACACCGAGGCGCTCCGCGGCCTGCCCGTCCTGCTCGCGGCGACCGGCGGCTCGCCCCGCCACTCGCTCGCGGTCGACTACGCCATGCGCCCGCTCTTCAGCTACCTGCACGCCGCTCCCCTGTCGACGACGGTCTTCGCCGCGACCGAGGACTGGGGCGGAGCCACCGAGGACGGCCGCGCGCTGCCCTCGCGGATCGAGCGGGCGGGCCGCGAGCTCGCGACCGAGGCGGCACGCACCTCGCGCGCTCCCGCGGACCCGTGGGCGCTCGACGGCTCGTTCGAGGGGATGCTCGGCCGCCGGAGCTGACCGGGCCGTCTCACAGGATCGGCGATCCGTCCAGTAGGTCCGCGCTGCCGTTGCGCGGGGTTAGCCTCCCTCGGGGAGCCCGCCCGTGGCCCCCGAGGGGAGGCCATGATGGCTCTGGACAGGACCGCGCTCGGCACGAGCGTCTTCGACCGCGCGATGCTGGACCGCCGCCGCTTCCTCAGCGCCCTGGGCGTCGCCGCCTCGGTCCCGGTGCTCGCGGGCTGCGGCTTCGCGCCGGCCCGCCCGGCGGCGAGCGCCGACAGCGGCACGCTGACCTTCACCACCTGGGGCACGGATGCGGAGCTCGCCGGCTTCCAGCGGGCGATCGACCGCTTCCAGGAGGCGAACCCCGGCTCGACCGTGGCGCTGAACTCGGTGCCGTACGAGCAGATGTTCACCAACATCGACGCGCAGCTGCAGGCGGGGAACCCGCCGGACGTCTTCCGCGTGCCGTACTACACCTTCGGCAGCTACGCGGGTCGCGACCAGCTGCTCGACCTCACCCCGCACCTCGAGGCGGACGTGGCCGACCGCTTCACCGACCCGGCCTGGGCCGCGGTGCAGAGCAATGGCAGCCCCTTCGGCGTGCCGCACCACACCGACACCTCGCTGATCCTCTACAACACGGAGGCGCTCGCCACCGCGGGCATCACCGACTTCCCGGCCTCGCCGGAGGAGGCGTGGACCTGGGAGGAGTTCACCGAGGTCGGCCGCACGCTGCGCGCCTCGCTCCCCGCCGAGCGCTACCCCTTCGCCTACAACTGGCAGGGCAACGGCGTCACCCGCTGGCTGAGCCTGCTCTTCCAGGCCGACGGCCGCTTCCTCACCGAGGACCTCTCCGCCCCGGCCATCGACTCCGACGCGGGTCGCGCGGCGATCGACTTCAGCCGCAGCTTCTTCACCGACGGCCTCGTGCCGCCGAGCAGCTCGATCCAGGCGACGACCTACGCGAGCGACCTCTGGTACTCGCAGACGACCGCGATGACCTTCGGCGGGGCGTTCCTCATCCCGGACGCGGAGTCGACGCTCGACTTCGAGTGGGGCGCGACCTACTCGCCGCGGAACGTGCGCGGCGGCGGCGACTTCGGCGGCAACGCCCTCGTCGCGACCAAGGCGACCGCGAACCCCGAGCTCGCGGCGGCGTTCCTCGCCTTCGTGACCGAGGAGGAGTCGATGCGCGACTTCTGCGCCGGCGCCTCGCTCCTGCCCACCCGCCGCGACCTGACCGAGTCTGGCATCGAGTTCGAGGTGCGCCCCGAGCTCGCGGAGGTCTTCCTCGGCCAGGCGGGCACCGTGCAGGCGTCCGACGCGGCGCAGGTGGCCTCGCCGGACATGGCCGCGATCATCGCGGTGCTGAAGGACCAGCTGGAGCAGGCGTTCGTCGGCGGCCAGAGCACCGAGGACACGATCGCGAAGCTCAGCTCCGGCATCGCCACCGCCGTGCAGTGAGCGGCAGGATCCGGTGACCCGCACCCTCCCCGCGCCCGAGGAGGTGACGGCGCGACCGCGCCGCTCCTCCCGGGCGCCCGCCGCCCGCGAGACCGTCGCGGCCTACGGGTTCCTCGCGCCGAATCTGCTGATGCTGGCGCTGTTCGTCTTCGTGCCGCTGGTCGGTGCGTTCCTGCTCAGCTTCCAGCGCACCAACGGCTTCGGCGACGGCGTCTTCATCGGCCTGGACAACTACGCGCGGCTGCTCAGCGACCCGCTGTTCTGGCGCTCGACCCTCAACACCGCGCTGTTCACGCTGATCGTCACGCCGCTCTCGATGGCTCTCGGGCTGGGCGCCGCGGTGCTGCTGAACTCCGTGCTGCCGGCCCGGCCCGTCTTCCGCTCGATCCTGATCCTGCCGATGGCCGTCTCGGGCGTCGCGACGGCGCTGATGGGGGTGCTGATCTTCGACGAGAACAGCGGTGTGCTCGACGGGCTGCTGCAGACGATCGGGCTGCCGCGCATCGCCTGGCAGTCCGGCGGAGCCGCGGCCTTCGCCTCCGTGATCCTCGTCACCCTGTGGTGGCGGGTCGGCTTCAACATGCTGATCTACCTGGCCGGGCTGCAGGGCGTGAACCCCGCGCTCTACGAGGCGGCGCGGCTGGACGGCGCGAACGGCTGGCAGCAGTTCCGGCACGTGACGGTGCCGCTGGTCGGCCCGTCGACGTTCTTCCTGCTCATCCTCAACGTCATCTACTCGTTCCAGGTCTTCGACATCGTCTTCGTCCTCACCGGCGGCGGGCCGCAGAACTCCACCTCGGTGCTGGTGACCTACGCCTACGACACCGGCTTCGTCACCCGCGATCAGGGCTACGCGGCGGCGATCGGCATCGTCCTGCTGATCCTGACGATGATCTTCACCGCCGTGCAGTGGCGCACGAACCGCTCGAGGGACCTCGTCGAATGAACCGCGTCTCCCGCTCGACGACCGTGCTCCGGCTCGTCCTGGCGATCCTCGTCTCCCTCGTCATCCTCTTCCCGCTCTACTGGATGCTCGTCGTCGCGTTCTCCTCGCGGGCCGAGCTGCTCGGCGGCACACTGCGGCTCTGGCCGCGCGAGTTCACGCTGGCCAACTTCGAGCGCGTCTTCGACTCGTTCCCGGTCGCGACCTGGTTCGGCAACTCGCTCGCGATCAGCCTCACCACCGCGCTGATCACCGTGGCGATCAACCTGCTCGGCGGCTACGCCTTCGCGCAGCTGCGCTTCCGCGGCTCCGGCGTGCTCTTCCTGCTGGCCCTGTCGACGCTGACGCTCCCCGTGCAGGTGATCATGGTGTCGCTCTTCCGGCTCGTCACCGATCTCGGCCTCTACGGCAGCTACTGGGCGGTGATCCTGCCGACGGCGGCCTCGGCCTTCGGGCTGTTCCTCGCGCGGCAGTTCATCCTCGCGATCCCCCGCGACCTGATCGAGGCGGCCCGGATCGACGGGGCCGGCCACTTCCGCGTCTTCACCCGGATCGTGCTCCCGCTCTCGAAGCCGCTGATCGCCGTTCTGTTCTTCATGTCGCTCCTCGGCTCCTGGAACGACTTCGCCTGGCCGCTGATCGCCCTCAAGGAGAACGCCCTCTTCACCCTCCCGATCGGGCTGCTCTACCTGCAGGGGCAGTTCGGCAGCGACTACGGCGGAACGATGGCCTTCGCGCTGGTGAACGTGCTGCCGATGGTCGTGCTGTTCCTGATCTTCCAGCGTTACTTCGTGCAGGGCTTCGCCCGCAGCGGACTGCGCTGAGCGGTCCCGCTCGGCGCCGGATCGACTGCTTCTATCACGGCAGTATGTCAATCCCGGCTATTGCGCTCCCCGTTGTCGCGGCACCGCGGTACCGTCTACCCAGGCGCTCGTCCTGAGCGCCGCGGAGCACGTCGCTCCAGCAGAAGGCGGGGTCGTCGTGAGCACCATCGCCGCCAATGCCGCCCAGCAGCGGGTGGCCGGGCGCTACTTCCTGATCGAGCGCATCGGCTCGGGCGGGATGGGCTCGGTGTACCGGGCCCGCGACGAGACCGTGCAGCGCGAGGTGGCCGTGAAGGTCTTCCGCGCCGAGGCCTCCAACCCCGAGGACGTCGCCCGCCAGGAGCGCGAGGTGCGGATGCTCAGCTCCTTCGCGCACCCCGGCATCGTCAACCTCTTCGACGCCGGCCTGCACAACTTCGGCGGCGAGGTGCGCCGCTACGTCGTGATGGAGCTCGTCGCCGACCCGACCCTCGAGGCGCGGCTCGAGCCCGGCCCGATGGCGCCGGACGAGGTCGCCGCGATCGGCACGCAGCTGGCCGAGGCGCTCGCCTACCTGCATGAGCGGGGCGTCGTGCACCGCGACGTGAAGCCCGCGAACATCCTGGTCAGCGAGGTGGCCTCCAGCGGCTACGCCCGCACCGCCAAGCTCACCGACTTCGGCGTCGCCCACTTCATGGACGGCTCGCGCCTCACCAGCGACGGCATCGTGATCGGCACCGCCAGCTTCGTCAGCCCCGAGCAGGTCGCCGGCGAGCCGATCAGCGGCGCCAGCGACGTCTTCTCGCTCGGCCTCGTGCTGCTCGAGGCGATCACCGGGCACCGCGAGTACTCCGGCACCGTCCTCGAGGCCGCGATCGCGCGCCTCAACCGCTCCCCCGTCGTCCCGGCGACGCTGCCCGCACCCTGGCGCGCGCTGCTCACCTCGATGACCGAGCGCGACCCGGCGAAGCGGCCCACGGCCGACCAGGTCGCGCACCGGCTGCGCGCGGGCATGACCGCGTCGACCGTCTCCGGGCTGGATGCGGCGTCGGCTCCCGACGGCCGCGCCGTCCGCCTCCGCCGCGCCGTCATCATCGGCTCGAGCGTCGTCGGCGTCGGCGCCGTCGCCGCCCTCTCCTGGATGCTCGGGATGCTCGCCGGCCGCTGAGCCGCACCCCCGGCGGCCGAGCAGCCGCCACCGCACACGCTGGTGGAGCAGCCGCGCAACGGCCGCCTTGCATGCTGGTCGAGTAGCCGCGCAGCGGCGTATCGAGATCCGCCCCTCCCTGACGTGGGCCCGGCGGCTCAGGTCTCGGTGACGGTGGATCCACTGGGCAGAGACGCCCGCAGACATGCTGGTCGAGTAGTCGCGCAGCGGCGTATCGAGACCCACCGACTTCAGAACGCAGGCCCGACGGCTCAGCTCTCGGGGACGGTGGATCTCGATACGCCCGCTGCGCGGGCTACTCGATCAGCATGCAAGCGGGTCAGGCCTCGCCCGGGAGGGCCTGGCGGAGGACGATGCGGGTCCAGGCGCCGACGTAGACGCGGTCGCCCTCCTCGATCTCGCGGCGCTGGCCGGTGGGGATCGGGGTCTGCGGGAGCGGAGCGCCGGCCGCGGCGAGGTAGGTGCCGTTCGCGGACTGCAGGTCCTCGACCCACCAGCGGTAGCCGTCGGTGTTGAGCTGGCAGTGGCGGCGGGAGACGCCGGAGTCGGTGCCGCAGTCGATCTGCGGCGAGATGCCGCGCGAGACGGAGGGTCGGCCGACGAGCACCGAGCGCTCGCGCAGCACGACGATCGTCGGCGGGCCGGCCGAGGGCATCGGGTCCTCGGCGCGCTGCTCCGTGTACCAGTCGGGGTCGACCCAGATCTCGGCGATCCAGGGGTCGCCCTCCTCCGGGGCCGCGGGCACGGCGGGCGCGGCCGTCGGCGTGCTCCCGGTGACCTCGGCGAGGACCTCCGTGGCAGGCGCGGCGGGCGGTGCGGTCGCGATGGGCACGTCGAAGCCGGCCGCCTCCTCCGGAACGAGTTCGGGCGGCGCACCGGGAGCGGCCGACGCGGGCGCCTCGCCCAGGTGGGCGGCGGGGTCGCCGGCCGCCGAGGCGGAGCCGCCGACCTCGCCGGGTGCGCGGACAGCGCCGGACTCGGTGAAGGGGTCGGCCTCGGGGAGCGAGCCGGTGGTGAAGTCGTAGCCGCAGTTCTCGCAGAACAGCGCGCCGGCCTCGTTCGGGTACGAGCAGTTCGGGCAGACGGCGGGACCGGTCGGGATCGCCGTGGTCGGGTCGGCGGCGCGGGGCGCGGGGGCGGACGGCGCGGCGGGCGCGATCGGCGCACCGCAGACGTCGCAGTAGTCGCCGGACTCGGAGGTGTGCCCCTCGGGGCAGCGGTAGCTCACTTGCGCACCCGCGTGGTCTTCGTCGAGGCGGTGTCGAGCGCCATCTCGTCGAGGCGGGCGACACCGCGCTTCAGCCGCACCGTCCCCTCGTTCGGGTCGTCGATCTCGACGACCTTGCGCAGCTTCGCGGTCGCCTCGTCGTTGCCGGTGGCGGTGGCGAGCTGCACGGCACGGCCGAGCTTGACGGTCGCGGTGGCGTCGTCGCCGACGGCCTTCGCGGCGAGGCCGTCCTGGATCGCCGAGGCGAGCTCGGTCTGGCCGGTGTAGTGCGCGACCGCCGGGTCGATCCGGGCGGTGAGTGCGGAGTCGTCGGTCCAGCGGGCCTTCACCAGCGCGGAGGCGACGACCTCGTCGCGCACGCTGAGCTGCACGCGGGCGGCGAGCTGCTCGGCGCCGACCGGCTTCGAGGCGACGCGCACGGCCACGTGGTACTCCCGCGACTCGTCGCCCCAGGCGCCGGTCGGGTAGGAGCCGGTCAGCGGGTTGACCGCGGTGCGACGCGAGCTCAGGTCCTCGAGGTTCGGTGCGACCTGGCGGACGAAGAGCAGCTGCGAGCCCTGCGGGGTCCAGACGCGCAGCTCGCCGTCGGCGACACCGCGGCCCATCGACGCCTGGATCAGCTGCTCGAAGTCGGCGGCCATGTCGGCCGGGTTCGCGATCAGGCCCACGGTGCCCAGCAGCGCGCTGGCGATGGTGCGCGCCTCCTCGACGACCCAGCGGGAGCCGACGCCGCGGACGTCGCACTGGAAGACGCCGCCGGCCGCGCGGATCGCCGCGTCGAGCTGCATCCGCGACTCGTGCTCGTTCTTGCCGTCGGTGAGCAGGATGGCGTGCCGCTGCTTCGCCTCGGGGACGCTGGAGAAGAGCTGGCGGGCGAGGGTCAGCCAGGTGCCCATCGCGGTGCCGCCGTCGGCCTGGAGGAAGCCGATGGCCTCCTTCGCGGCCGCGCGGGCGCCGGGCTCCATCCGCACCATCGAGACGGAGGCGTTGGGGTACGGGAAGGCGCGGTCGGCGCGCTCGGAGCCGGCGACGACGGCGAAGAAGGTGCCGTCGAGGATCTGGTCGACCGCCACGGCGGCGGCGCGCTTGGCCGCGGTCATGTTCTCGCCGGTCATCGACCCCGAGCAGTCGACGATGATGATCTCGGCGGCCGCTCCGTCGCTGCCGGCCGCGCCGGTGCCCGAGGCGGTCACCGTCACGATCGCGTGCACATCCGTCGCGCCGTCCGAGAGGAACTCGTTCTGAAAGACACTCGCGCTGAACTCCGCCATTCGGCCAGTTTATTGTGCTGCCTGGCCGCGACGGCCCTCCTCCTCGCCGGATGCGCAGCAACCGTCGGACAGCCGACCCCTCCCCCGGCGGGCGCGGGCTTCGACTACCAGCTCGGCGGCAGCTACCCGCCGGCCGACGGCGTCGAGCTCGTCGTCCGCGACCGCGAGGCCGAGCCCGCGCCCGGCGTGTACTCGGTCTGCTACGTCAACGCGTTCCAGACGCAGCCCGGCGAGGAGGCGGAGTGGGCGTCGCGCCCCGAGCTGCTGCTGCGGGACGCCGCGGGCGAGCCGATCACGGATCCGGACTGGCCGGACGAGACGCTCCTCGACGTGTCGACGGAGACGAAGAGGGAGGCGCTGGTCGAGGTGGTCGCGCCGTGGCTCGAGGGCTGCGCCGAGAGCGGCTTCGACGCCGTCGAGGCCGACAACCTCGACTCCGCCACGCGTTCCGAAGGGCTGCTGACCGACGACGACACGGCGGCGTTCGCGAGTGATCTCGTCGACGCGGCGCACTGGGCCGGCCTCGCGATCGGCCAGAAGAACGCCGCGGAGCGGGCGGCGGAGATGCGCGGGCTCGGCTTCGACTTCGCGATCACGGAGGAGTGCGAGGTGTTCACCGAGTGCGACGTCTACACGGACGTCTACGGCGAGCGCGTGTACGAGGTGGAGTACACGGACGTCGACGATGCGGACGCGGTCTTCGCGCGGGCGTGCGCGCGCGGCGACGGCATCGGCGTGCTGCTGCGCGACCGCGACCTGCTGACGCCGGAGGACGAGGGGTACGTCTCGGAGCGGTGCTGAAGCACGAGAGAGTCTGCACGGCGAGAAATACCGCCCGACCTCGGGCCGTTCGGCGGGTCAGGCGGACGGAAAGGACGGGACCGCCGACGCCGGGCGGGCCGCCTCCCACCAGGCCGCGTGGCGGAGCACGTCGAGGTCGGCGAAGCGGCGGCCGGAGATCTGCAGGCCGATCGCGCGACCGTCGGCCGTGCGGCCGGCGTTGATGCTCGCGGCCGGCTGGCCGGACATGTTGTAGGGCAGCGTGAAGGCGATGTGCGCCATCCCGCGGTCCTCGTGTCCCCACGGCATCGGCCACTCGGCCGGGAACGCGGCGACCGGGGCGACGGGAGACAGGACCGCGTCGAACGGCAGGGTCGCCTCGACGGTGCGGCGCCGCAGCTCGCTGATCGCCTCCGTCGCCTCGAGCACGCGCCGACCGGAGACGTCCGCCCCGCCGTGCACCCAGGTGGTGATGAAGGGGAGGGCGCGCGCCTTCGCCTCGGTCGGGAGGTCGTAGTAGGTGCGCCAGAACCGCACGCGCCAGAACAGGTCGACCTGCTCGAGCACGCCGTCGTCGATGAACGGGGGCAGCGCGACGACCTCCGCGCCGGCGTCGGAGTAGGCGTCGGCGGCGGCGAGCACCGCCGCGCGGATCTCGGGGTCGAGGGGCATGCCCGCGCCGGCGTCCGTGTGCACGCCGATCCGGGTGCCGCGCACGTCGAGCCCGAGGTCGTCCCACGCGATCGCCTCGGGCGGCAGCGAGGTGTAGTCGCGCGCGTCGGGGCGGGCCAGCACCGACATCGCGAGCGCGACGTCGGCGACCGACTGCGCGAGCGGGCCGGCGGCGCGGCCCTGGTAGGGGTTGTCCAGCGGGATGCGGCCGTCGCTCGGCTTGAGCGTCGCGAGGCCGAGCCAGGCGGCGGGCAGCCGCACGGAGCCGCCGATGTCGGTGCCGACGTGGAAGGTGCCGAAGCCGGCCGCCGCTGCGGCGCCCGCACCCGAGGACGAGCCGCCGACGGTGAGGGCGGGGTCGAGCGGGCTGCGGGTGATGCCGTGCGCACTCGAGACACCGGAGGAGAGCATCCCCCAGTCGGGCATCGTGGTGGAGCCGACGATGACGGCCCCCGCCTCTTTGAGACGGGCCACGATCGGCGAGTCCTCGCGGGGCACGACGGCGGCGGCCGCCGCGGTGCCGGCGCGGGCGGGCAGGCCGGCGCGGGAGAGGTTCTCCTTGACCGTGACAGGCACACCGTCGAGGGGGCCGAGCGGCTCCCCCGCGCGCCGGCGCCGCTCGCTCGCGGCGGCCTGAGCGCGCACATCCGCCGGGTCGAGGTCGCTGAAGGCGTTGATCGCGCTTTCGCGCACGGCGATGTCGGCGAGGATCTCGTCCGCCACATCGACGGGCGAGAGCTCCCCCGAGGCGAAGGCGGCGGCGAGGCGCGCGCCGTCGTAGCGCGAGAGGGCGGTCGAGACGGAGGTGTCGGTCATCGGATCTCCTGGCGGTGGCGGATCGAGGGCGTCGCAGCGATCAGCGCCCGGGTGTAGTCATCGGCGGGGTTCTCGTAGATCTCGCGGGTCGAGCCCTGCTCGACGATCTCGCCGCTGCGCATCACGGCGACGCGGTCGCAGAGGTAGCGGACGACGCCGAGGTCGTGCGAGACGAAGATCAGGGTCAGCCGGTACTCCTCGACCAAGTCGGCGAGCAGGTTGAGCACCTGGGCGCGCACCGAGACGTCGAGGGCGCTCACCGGCTCGTCGGCGACGAGAATCCTCGGCCGGCAGACCAGGGCCCGCGCGATCGAGATGCGCTGGCGCTGCCCGCCCGAGAACTGGTGCGGGTAGCGGTCGACGGAGTCGGCGGGCAAGCCGACCGCGCGGATCATCTCGGCGACGCGCGCCTCCCGCTCGGCCTTCGGCACGGCGGCGCCGGTGTTCGCGGCGTTGAGCAGCGGCTCCGCGACGATGTCGCCGACGCGCATCCGCGGGTCGAGCGAGGCCATCGGGTCCTGGAACACGATTTGGAGGCTGCTGCGCAGCTCGGCGAGATCGGCGCGGCGGTGCGTGGTCAGATCGCGGCCGACGACCTCGATCGCTCCGGCGGTCGGGGTGTCGAGGCCCGAGAGGATCCGCAGCAGGGTCGACTTGCCGGAGCCGGACTCCCCCACGATGCCGAAGCGGTCGCCCGCGCGGATCTCGAAGTCGAGTCCGCGGAGGGCCTCGACCTTCTGCGGTGCGGCGAAGAGGGAGGAGCGGCCGCGCGTGTAGGTCTTGGTCAGCCCGGAGGCGCGCACGACGGCCGGCGCCGCGGGGGCGGCCTCGCGCTCGGCGCGGCCCGCGTCCATCCGCGCGACCGAGCGACCCGGGGTGTAGCCCTCGGCGGTGGCGACGGTGAAGAGACGCCCGGCCGCGTCGGTCGCGTCGAGGTCGGAAGCGGCGAGCAGGCCGCGGGTGTACGGGTGCTCGGGCCGGGTGAAGACACGATCGATCGGCCCCTCCTCGACGACGACTCCGGCGTTCATCACGAGCACCCGGTCGCAGGTCTCGCCGACCACGGCGAGGTCGTGGGTGATGAAGAGGAGCCCGGTGTCGCGCTGCGAGACGGTGCGCAGCACGAGGTCGAGCACCTGCTTCTGCACCGTGACGTCGAGCGCGGTCGTCGGCTCGTCGGCGACGAGCAGCGCCGGATCGTTGGCGAGCGCGATGGCGAGCACGACGCGCTGCCGCTGACCACCGGAGAGCTGGTGCGGGTAGGCGCGCGCCGCCTCCTCCGGCGAGGGCAGCCCGACGTCGGCGAGCATCTCGACCGCGCGGCGGCGCGCGGCGCGGCGGTCGGGCTGGGTGCGGTGGATCTCCATCGCCTCCGCGATCTGGCGGCCGACTCGCATCAGCGGATTGAGCGCGGTCATGGGCTCCTGGAACACCATCGCCACGGCGGAGCCGCGGAGGCGGGCGGCCTCCCGCTCGCCCAGGCCGACGATGTCGGTGTCCGCGCCGCCGACCCGCACGCGGCCCGTCGCGGTGACGGTGTCCGGCAGCAGGCCCATGACGGCGAGCGAGGTGAGGGACTTGCCGGAGCCCGACTCGCCGATCAGGCCGACGCGCTCGCCGGCGCCGATGCGGAACGTGAGGTCGTCGACGAGGAGGCGCTCGCCGGCCCGCACCGAGAGACCGGCGACGTCGAGGGCGGACGGACGTGCTTCGGAGGTGCGGGACTCGGGCATCAGCGGTTCCTCATCTTCGGGTCGAAGCGGTCGCGCAGACCGTCGCCGAGCAGGTTGAAGCCGAGGACCGCGATTGCGATCGCCAGGCCGGGCACGATCGCCAGGTAGTCGTAGGCGCCGAGGAACTGCTGCGAGTCCTGCAGCATCCGGCCCCAGGAAGGTGTCGGCGGCTTCGTGCCGAGCCCCAGGAACGACAGCCCGGCCTCGGCGAGCACGGCGATGCCGAAGTTGACCGAGCACTGCACGACGAGAAGGCCGGCGATGTTCGGCAGCACGTGGCGGATCGCGATGGCGAACCCGGAGCGGTTCGCCGCGCGGGCGGCGAAGACGTAGTCCGTCCCCATCACCTGGAGAGTGCCGGCCCGGGCCACCCGGGCGAACGCCGGGGCCGCGCCGATGCCGAGGGCGACCATCGCGGTCGTGGTGTCCGCCCCGAAGACGGCGCCGAAGACGATCGCGAGCAGCAGCCCGGGGAACGCCATCACGACATCGCTGCCGCCCATGATCAGCGAGCCGACGCGCTTGGGCCGCATTCCCGCGAGGATCCCGAGCGGGACGCCGAGGATCGCCGCGATCGCGACCGCGACGGTGCCGACCAGCAGGGTGATCTGCGCGCCGACCATGATCTGGGACAGGACGTCGCGACCGTAGCGATCGGTGCCCAGGAGGTGCGCCGGGCCGGGGAACAGCAGCCTGTCCCCCGGGACGGAGCGCTCCGGGTCGTACGGGGTCCAGACCAGCGAGACGAGCGCGACGACCAGCACGAGCAGGATCAGCGCGGCGCCGATCCAGAGCTGGGCGTCCGCACCGAGGCGCGATCGGCGGAAGCGGCCGGGGACCTTCGGGATCAGCGTGGTCCGCGGCGGGACCGAGCGGCCGGCCGGCGAGCCGGTGCCGGGCGGGAGCATGGCGGTCATGCGGCCCTCCTGAGTCGGGGATCGAGGAACGTGAAGGCGAGGTCGACCAAGAAGTTGATCGCCACGATCGCGACGACCAGCACGGCGACCACGGCCTGCACCGCGAGCAGGTCGCGGTTGCCGACCGAGTCGACGAGATAGCTGCCGAGACCGGGGATGCTGAAGACGCGCTCGATCACGACAGCGCCGATGAAGAGTCCCGCGAGCTGGACGCCGACGATCGTGAGGACAGGGATTCCCGCGTTGCGCAGCCCGTGCTTGACCAGGGCGGCGCCCGCGGTGAGCCCCTTCGAACGGGCGGTGCGGAGGAAGTCCTCGCGCATGATCTCCAGGACGGCCGAGCGCACGTACCGGGTCAGGATCGAGGCCTGCACCGAGCCGAGCGCGATCGCCGGCAGCGCGATGTGCGACAGGAACTCCGGGTCCGAGGGTGGCACCCACCCGCCGGAGGGGAACCAGCGCAGGTCGATCGCGAACACCGCGACGAGCAGCACGCCCACCAGGAAGTTCGGCACCGCGACGCCGAGCTGCGAGACGCCCGAGATGACGACTCCCGAGGCGTGCCGCTGCCGCATCGCGGCCAGGGTGCCCAGCGGGATCGCGACGACCAGGGCGATCAGCATCGCGACCACCACCAGGATCAGCGTCACCTGGAACCGGTCGGAGACGATCGGCGAGATGTCCTGCCCGCTCACGTAGGAGGTGCCGAAGTCGCCGCGGACGAGTCCGCCCAGCCAGTCCAGGTACTGCACGACGAGCGGAGCGTCGGTCCCGTTCGCGTCCCGCCAGGCGGCGAGCTGCTCGGGAGTGGCCTCGATGCCGAGCGCGACCGTGGCGGGGTCGCCGGGCATCACCCGCAGCAAGAGGAAGACGACGATCGTCGAGACGAGGACGGTGGCGAGGAAGTTGCCGACGAGGGCGAGCATCCGCAGCGCCATGGTCAGGACCAGGCCAGCCCGGTGAGATCGAGCGACTCCGTCACCGAGTTGCCCGCGATGCCGGTGAGCCCGGAGTCGGCGATCACGATGTTGGGGAAGAGGAAGAGCGGCACTGCGGGCACGTCGGCCGCGACATCGGCGACCACGTCCTGCATCCCGGTGACCCACTCGTCCTGCGAGGCGGCGTCGGCGGCGTCGGCGGCGGTCCGGACCTCGGCGTTGTCGTAGCCCAGGTAGTAGTCCGGGTCGCCGAAGTTGGCGAGGAAGTCGCGCGGCTCGACGGCCAGGATGACGGACATCTCGTAGTCGTGGCGGGTGAAGACCTTGTCGAGCCAGACGGCGGGGAACTCGTCGGAGGCGATCGTGGCGTCGATCCCGACGTCGGCGAGCTGCGAGACGACGACCTCCGAGACAGCGGTGGCGTAGGGGCGGGTCGGCACGTCGAAGGTGATCGAGAGGTCCTCGGCGCCGGCCTCGGCGAGCAGCTCGCGGGCCTTCTCCGGGTCGTAGGCGTACTCGCCGGTCAGGTCCTCGTAGTACGGATCGGTCGGCGGGACCATCGCGCCGATGAGCTTGCCGTAGCCGGCCCACGCGGTGTCGATGATCGCCTGGCGGTCGAGGGCGTAGGCGACGGCCTGGCGGACCTTCAGATCATCGAACGGCGCCTTCGCGTTGTTCATCGAGAGCATGATCTCGCCGTTGGAGGTGCCCTGGATCACCTGGAAGTCGTCGTTCGTCTCGAACTGCGCGACCAGATCGGGGGCCTGCATGTTGTAGAGCATGTCGACGTCGCCGGCGCGCAAGGCGTTGGTCGAAGCGACGGCGTCGGCGAAGTAGCGCAGCGTCACGTCGGTGACCGCGGGCGCCTCGCCCCAGTAGCCGTCGCGGGCGGCGAGCTCGATTCGGTCGCCGGTGACGCGCTCGGTCACCGTGTAGGGGCCGGTGCCGACCGGCGTGTTAGCGAGATCCGCGACTCCGCTCTCGTCGAACATCAGACCGACGCTGCCTCCCATGTCGAAGAGCCAGGAGTTGCTCGGGCGGCTGAGGACGACCTTCGCCTCGGTCGGCGAGACGACGTCGACGCGGTCGAGCACGGCCATCTTCGCCTGGTTGATCGCCCAGTCCGTCTTCACCCGCTCGAGCGAGAACTTGACGTCATCGGCGGTGAACTCGGCGCCGTTCGAGAACGTGACGCCCTCGTTCAGCACGAAGTCGTACTCCAGGCCGTCCTCGCTGACCGTCCAGGAGGAGGCGAGCTTCGGCTCGAGCTGCCCGTCCTGGCCGACGGCGACGAGGCCCTCGTAGACGTTGTTCATCAGCGCCTGCGGGATGGCCGCCCCCGCGGTGGTCGTGAAGTCGAGGTTGGCCGGCTCGCCGGTGAGGCCGATGATCGCGGTCGGAGCGTGCGCCTCTCCGTCGGATCCGGAGGACGAGGCCCCGGCTCCGGCGCTGCACGCGGAGAGCACGAAGGCGGAGGCGAGAGCGGTCGCGGCGAGCGCGAGGCGGCGGGTTCTGGTGATCACGGGTGCGGCTCCGGGGGTCTGGCGGTGCGTGAGTCGGGAGGGGTGGTCGTCGATCCGAGCTACTGGTCTGACCAGTAGAAGGAACGCTAGGATGGCGTCGCGATACGGGTCAAGCGAGGAAACAAAGATGTAACACCCCTCGATCCGGTCGGCGGAGGGAGAGCAGTGGCGTTCAGTCCCGTTCAGAAGGTCAGCGCGTACGAGTCGATCGTCGAGCAGATCGAGCGCGCCGTCGAAGCCGGCGACCTCAAGCCCGGCGACCGCCTGCCCGGCGAGCGCCAGCTGATGGCGGACTTCTCCGTCAGCCGCGCGGTCGTGCGCGAGGCGCTGCGCGTGCTGCAGGCGACGGGCCTGCTGGAGTCGCGACCCGGCGACCCGCGCGGCCCGATGATCACCGCGTACTCCCCGCGCATGCTCGAGAAGTCGATGGCGCGGCTCGCGCACCTCGAGAGCATCAGCCGTGTCGAGCTGCTGCAGTTCCGCCTGCTGCTCGAGGGCCAGTCCTGCCTGCTCGCCGCCGAGAACCGCACGGCCGACGATCTCGCGGCGATCGAGGAGCACCTCGCCGGTCTGCACGAGGTCGCCCGCGGCGAGGCCGACGGCTTCGGCGAGCGCGTCAACCGCTTCCACGCCGCGATCCGCCGCGCCTCGGGCAACCAGCTGATCGAGGTCTGCGGAAACGTCGTCGGCGGCGTGATGGCGCATCTCGCCGACGGCCGGCTCACCACCGAGACCGACCGCCTCGCGCGGATGCGCCGCAGCGCCGCCGACGCCGAGACGCTCGTCGATGCCCTTCGCCGCCGCTCGGCGCGCGAGGCGGCCGACGTCTCGCGCCGGAACATCTACCGCTACTACGCCGACGACCTCTCCCCCGCCGAGACGGCCGCGCTCGCGAGCTCGCTGCCCGACGCCGTCGATGCGGCGGTCTGACCGGCAGCCGAGTCGCGCAGGTCAACCCCGGAGCCGCACGGCCCGGCGAGTGACAGGCTGGGCGCCGTGCCTTCCTGGTCCCTCGCGCTGCTCAGCGGCGCCATCGGCGGCGCGACCCTCCTCGTCGGAGCGGCGCTCGCCTGGTTCGTCCGTGTCCCGCCCAAGCTGACCGCCGCGATCTCGGCGTTCGGCGCGGGGGTCCTCATCTCGGCGCTCGCCTACGAGCTGGTGCAGGAGGCGGCCGACGACGGCGGACTGCTGCCGACGATCCTCGGCACGCTCGCCGGTGCCGTGGTCTTCGTCGGGGCGGACGGGCTGCTCACCCGCGCCGGCGCCGGGAATCGCAAGAGCGCGAAGGGCTCCGGCTCCGCGGGCGGCGGCACCGCCATCGCCGCGGGCGCCCTGATCGACGGGATCCCGGAGTCGATCGTGCTCGGCCTCTCGGTGGCGCAGGGCGGCGCGGGAGCGGCGATCAGCGTGCCGATCGTGGCCGCCGTGGCGATCTCGAACCTGCCGGAGGGGCTCTCCTCGACCGTCGGCATGAAGGCCGACGGACGCTCCGCCCGCTACGTCTTCACCGTCTGGGGCGGCATCGCGGCGCTCTCCGCGATCGCCGCGCTCGTCGGCTTCCTCGTCTTCGCGAGCGCACCGGGAGCGGTCGTGGCGTTCGTGACGACGGTCGCGGCCGGCGCGATCCTCGCGATGATCTCGAACACGATGATCCCGGAGGCGTTCGATCGGGACGATGTGCTGACGGGGCTGTACGCCGTCCTCGGGTTCGTGACGGCGTTCGCGCTGCACAGTGTTTCTTGAGGACGCCGCGGGGCGGCGTCCTGCGGTCGGCAGAGCGCGGGGGGTGTTTCGCAGAGCCCGGTGCGTGCGCCGACGGGAATCCGCTGGGACGCGGATTCCCGGATACGGCTCGTGCGTGGCCGGGTGGTTCGGAGGACCGCCGGCCGATGGTCGGGGAGAGAAGCATGCTGGTCGAGTAGCCCCGGAGGGGCGTATCGAGACCCGGCCTCTGCAGAGCGGCGGATCTCGATACGCCCGCTCCGCGGGCTACTCGATCAGCATGGGGAGGCCCGCCGCGCGTGCGGCTCGATCAGCATGGGGAGGCCCGCCGCGCGTACGGCTCGATCAGTGTGTGCCGCCCGTGCTGGTGATCAGCACGACCGCAGCATGCTGGTCGAGTAGCCGCGCAGCGGCGTATCGAGACCGGGCGCGTCAGCCGCTGAAGGCGGTCAGGGCGTCGTCGAGGATCGCGAGGCCGCGGGCGACCTCGGCGGGGGTGACCACGGCGGGCGGGACGACGTGGATGCGGTTGTCGGCGGTGAAGGGCAGGAGGCCGCGGGAGAGCAGGTCGGCCTTCAGGCGGCCGACGGCGGCGGCGGGCAGCGGCTCGCGGGTGGCGCGGTCGGTGACGAGCTCGAGCGCCCAGAAGACGCCGGAGCCGCGGACCTCGCCGATCAGGTCGTGCTTCGCCTCGAGGGCGGCCAGGCCGGGGGCGAGGTGCTCGGAGCCGATGGTCTTCGCGTTGTCGACGATGCCCTCCTCCGCCATGGCCTCGAGAGTCGCGACGACGCTCGCCGCGGCGAGCGGGTGACCGGAGTAGGTCAGCCCGCCGGGGAAGACGCGCTCGTCGAAGTGGTGTGCGATCGGGTCGTCGATGAGGACGCCGCCGATCGGCACGTAGCCCGAGTTGACGCCCTTGGCGAAGGTGATCAGGTCGGGCCGGACGTCGAAGGCGTCGAACGCGAACCACTCGCCGGTGCGGCCGAAGCCGGCCATCACCTCGTCGAGGATCAGCAGGATGCCGTAGCGATCGGCGAGCGCCCGCACGCCGGCGAGGTAGCCGGGCGGCGGCGTGAGGATGCCGGCCGTGCCGGGGATGGTCTCGAGCAGCAGCGCCGCGATCGACTCGGGGCCCTCGGCCTGCACGACGCGCTCGAGGTGGTGCAGCGCGCGCTCGCACTCCTGCTCGGGCGTCTCGGCCCAGAACTCGGAGCGGTAGAGGTACGGGCCGAAGGCGTGCACGTGCCCGCGGGCGTACTCGTTGGGGATGCGGCGCCAGTCCCCGGTGGAGACGATCGCGGCGCCGGTGTTGCCGTGGTACGAGCGGTAGAAGGAGACGATCTTGTCGCGACCGGTGTAGAGGCGCGCCATCCGGATCGCGTTCTCGTTGGCGTCCGCGCCGCCGTTGGTGAAGAAGACCTTCTCGAAGCCCTCGGGCGCGCGCTCGGTGATCAGACGTGCCGCCTCGGCCCGGGTCTCGTTCGCGAAGGCCGGGCCGACGGTGGTGAGCACGGCGGCCTGCGCCTGGATCGCGGCGACGACCTTGGGGTGCTGGTAGCCGATGTTGACGTTCACGAGCTGGCTGGAGAAGTCGAGGTAGCGGGTGCCGTCGACGTCCCAGACCTCGGCGCCGAGGCCGCCGGCGATCGGCAGCGGGTTCAGCGCGCCCTGCGCGGACCAGGAGTGGAAGACCCGTGAGCGGTCGGCGGCGGTGACGGAGGCGTTGGTGCTGCCGGTGGGAGTCGTGTCCGAGGGTGTCGTGTCCGAGAGCGTCATACCTCCATCGTGCCGCGCGGGGGCCCGTCGCGGGCGGCCCGCTTTGTCGAAGCGTCGGCCCTACGATGGACAGAACGTCGAATCCCGAGGGAGCCGCCCGTGCCCGCGACCGTCCGCGATCTGCTCGCCGAGCCGGCCTTCCGCCTCCACGTCCTCGCGGGCGTGCACGACGAGGCGGCCCTCGACGCCCCGCTGGTCTGGGCGCACTCCTCCGACCTCGTCGATCCGACGCCGTGGCTCGAGTCGGGGCAGCTGCTGCTCACCGACGGGGTGCACTTCGAGCAGAGCCCCGAGACGCAGGGCGCCGACTTCTCGGAAGCGTACGTCGCGCGCCTGCGCGGCCGGGGCATCCGCGCCCTCGGCTTCGCGACCGGCATCGTGCACGACGAGGTGCCCGCTCCGCTCGTCGCGGCCTGCGCCCGGCAGGGGCTGCCGCTGCTCGAGGTCGCCGATCTGACGCCCTTCATGGGGATCATCCGCTTCGTCGCCGACGTCATCTCGCGCGAGCAGCGCGAGCGACTGGAGTGGTCGCTGGAGGCGCAGCGCCGGGTCGCGCGGGCGGCGCTGCGCCCGGACGGCCTCGCGGCGATCCTCTCGGAGCTGGAGCGCCAGCTGGACTGCTGGGTCGCGCTCTACGACGCGGTCGGACAGCGGGTGCACCTGCCGACCCGGCTCGACGTTCCGGAGGCGGCGGAGCGCTCGGTCGCGGCGGCCGTGCGCCAGGCGCTCGCCCGGGGCAGCCGCGCGGGGCTCCGGCTCGACGACGGCGGCGGCGTCACCCTGCAGACGCTCGGGCAGCGCGACCACCTGCGCGGGGTGCTCGCGGTCGGCACCGGCACTCCCCTGGATCCGGCCGGCAACGACCTGGTGGCGAGCGTCATCGGGCTCGCGAGCATCGCCCTCGAGCAGCGGCGCGCCCTCGACACCTCGCGGCGGCAGCTGCGCTCGGGTCTGCTCGAGCTGCTCGTCGCCGGGGCCTTCGACGTCGCGGCCCGCACGGCGCGGCAGCTCTGGGGCACGCTGCCCGCCGAGCCGGTCCGCGTGAGCGTGCTGAGCGAGCCGGTGCGCGGCGACTCGCTGCTCGACGAGCTGGAGGTGTTCGCGGAGGAGAACGGGGCGCGGCTGTTCTTCGCCGAGCGCGACGGGGCCCTCGTGGTGATCACGGGTGCGGAGGATCTGGCGCTGATCGCGGGGGTGCTGGAGCGGCACGGTGCGCAGGCGGGGTCCTCGGCGCCGATCGCCTGGTCGGAGCTGGAGCGGGGGCTGGTGGAGGCGCGACGCGCGGCCGACCGGGCGACGGCGGAGCATCCGCTGCTCCGCTTCGAGGACGTGTCGGCGCAGGGGATGCGCGGCCTGCTCACGGCTGCGGGTGCCGAGCCGCTCGCGCGGCGGCTGCTCGCGCCGCTGCTCACGCCCGAGGGCGGCGTGCTGCTCGAGAGCGCCCGCGTCTGGCTCCGCTGCAACGGCGCCTGGGAGCCGGCCGCCCGCGAGCTCGGCGTGCACCGGCACACGCTGCGGAACCGCATCACGGCGGTCGAGCGGGCGCTGGGTGTCGACCTGGACGACGTGGACGCACGCACCGAGCTGTGGCTGGCGCTGTGCTTCTCGGCGCCGGTCTCCTCCTCCGTCGTCGATCGGCCGCGGTCGGCCGAGCGAGAGGGGGACGCCCCACAGAGCGACGCACGTCCGCCCACGACGAATCGCTGACACGCGATTCGCCGGTTGCGCTCGACCTTGCGATGGTCGGTGCGCGGTGGCCCCGCGAGATGCCACTTATGAGCAGGACACGCCGTAGAAGTCGCTCATAAGTGGCATCTCGCGGCCCGGCTCAGTTCTGAGGGAAGCCGAGGTTGATGCCGCCGTGCGACGGGTCCAGCCAGCGGCTCGTGATCGCCTTCTGCTGCGTGAAGAAGCGGACGCCCTCCGCGCCGTGGGCCTTGGTGTCGCCGAACAGGGACGACTTCCAGCCGCCGAAGGAGAACGTGGCGACGGGCACCGGGATCGGCACGTTGATGCCGATCATGCCGACCTCGACCTCGTTCTGGAAGCGGCGGGCCGCTCCGCCGTCGTTGGTGAAGATCGCGGTGCCGTTGCCGAAGGCGCCATTGTTGATCAGCGCGACGCCCTCCTCGTAGGACTGCACCCGGACGATGGAGAGGACCGGGCCGAAGATCTCCTCGGTGTAGGCCTTGGAGGTGATCGGGACGTCGTCCAGCAGGGTCGGGCCGAGCCAGAAGCCGTTCTCGTCGCCGTCGACCTCGATGCCGCGCCCGTCGACGACGACCTTCGCGCCGTCCTCCTCCGCGATCGCGATGTAGGAGGCGACCTTGTCGCGGTGCGCCTCGGTGACCAGCGGGCCCATGTCGCAGCCGCGGCGGCCGTCGCCGATCCGCAGGGTCGCGGCGCGCTCCTGGATCTTCGCGATCAGCTCGTCCGCGACCGGCTCGACCGCGACGACGACCGAGATGGCCATGCAGCGCTCCCCCGCCGAGCCGAAGCCCGCGTTGATGGCGGAGTCGGCGACGAGGTCGAGGTCCGCATCCGGCAGCACGAGCATGTGGTTCTTCGCCCCGCCGAGGGCCTGGACGCGCTTGCCGTGGCGGGTGCCGGTCTCGTAGACGTACTGGGCGATCGGGGTGGAGCCGACGAAGGAGATCGACTTGACGTCCGGGTGCTCGAGGAGGCCGTCGACCGCGACCTTGTCGCCGTTCAGGACGGTGAAGACGCCGTCGGGGAGACCGGCCTCCTTCCAGAGCGCGCCGAGCCAGATCGCCGACGACGGGTCCTTCTCGGACGGCTTCACGACCACCGTGTTGCCGGCGGCGATCGCGATGGGGAAGAACCACATCGGCACCATCGCGGGGAAGTTGAAGGGGCTGATGATGCCGACGACGCCGAGCGGCTGCTTCACGGAGTAGACGTCGACGCCGGTGGAGACCTGCTCCGAGTACTCGCCCTTGAGGTGGTGCGCGAGGCCGGTCGCGAACTCGACGACCTCCTGGCCGCGGGTGATCTCGCCCATCGCGTCGGAGAGGACCTTGCCGTGCTCGGAGGTGATGATCTCGGCCAGCTCGCCCTTCTTCGCCTCCAGCAGCTCGCGGAACTTGAACACGATCTGCTGGCGCTTCGCGAGGGACGTGTCGCGCCAGGCGGGGAACGCGGCCTTGGCGGAGGCGACGGCCGCATCGATCTCGGCGGCGTCGGCCAGCGCGACCTCCTTGGTCGCGACGCCGAGCGCCGGGTCGTAGACCGGCGCGGTGCGGCCGGACGACGAGGGCGACGCGGCGCCGTCGATCCAGTGGCCGACGGTGGACAGCGAGGTGGCGGGCGACTCGGCGATGCTCATGGAGTCGAGGGTAGGCGGGGACGGCGCGGACGCGGGGAGCGGATGTGTCCAGGTACCGGCACCTCGGATGGACGGAGCGGCACGGCGGGGGGATCTCGATACGGCCGCTCCGCGGCCTACTCGATCAGCATGGAAGGGGGCGGCGCAGCCTCCGCCGCCGGAGCGAAGCGCGCCAGGGCCGCCGTGATGTTGTCCTGGCCGCCGCGCTCGTTGGCCCAGGCGACGAGCGCCTCCGCCAGCGCGACGGGGTCGTCGCCGACCCGGGCGACGGCGTCGTGCAGCACGGCCGCGAGCTCGTCCGCGGGCGAGGCGTAGTTCCAGAGGCCGTCGGAGCAGACGAGCACCCAGCCGGGCTCGTCGAGCACGGTGGAGGCGAGGGTCGGCGACTCGTCATGGGCGTCAGCACCCAGCCACTTGGTGATGGCATGCGCATCGTGCGCGGACTCGGCCTCGGCGCGGGGGACGCCCGAGGCGATCTGCTCCTGCGCCCAGGAGTCGTCGACGGTCAGCTGCCGGGCGGGGCCGGCGTCGGGGACCCAGTAGCTGCGGCTGTCGCCGACGTTGCCGGTGACCAGCAGCGCGCCGTCGAGGATCGCGGCGGTGAAGGTGCAGGAGGGCGGGTTGTCGCGCTTCTCGGGCACCGCGGCGTCGATCGCCCCGGAGGCGCGCGCGACCGCCATCTGCAGCAGCGCGCCCCAGCGCTCGGCGCCGTGCACCTCGCCGCCGACCTCGGACCGCAGCGCGCTCAGCGCGGCGCGGGCCGCGGCAAGGGAGGCGGTGTCGGAGTCGGGGGTCGAGGAGACGCCGTCGCAGACCACCAGAAGCGCCGTCCGCAGGCCGCCGTCCTCGCCGGCCGTCGCGCCGAGCGCCATCGCGTCCTCGTTGGCCGCGTGCCGGATCCCGCGGTCGCAGACACCGCCGACCAGCGCGTGCGGCGCCTCCGCCCAGTGCTCGCGCTCGGTCGGCGCGCGCTGCCCGCACTGCTCGCAGTAGCCGTCGTCGGCGATCGCTCCGCCGCAGTGCAGGCAGGCGGTCGGGCCCTCGGAGCCGGCGGCGGGCGGTGCGGCCGCGGCGGCCGGGACGATCAGCGTCGTCCCGCAGGCCTCGCAGAAGGCGTCCCCGGTGGAGACCGGTTCGCCGCAGTTCGGGCAGGGCGTGGACAGCTCGGCGCTCACGGAACTCTCCCCGCTCACGTCGCTCTCCCCGCTCACGTCGCTCTCCCCGCTCACGTCAGCGTCCAGCGGCGCACGGCGTTCGCCCGGTCGACGAGGCGCAGGCGCTCCTCCTTGTCGCGGGTGGCGGCCGCGAGCGAGCGGTAGGAGGTCTCGAGGCCGTCCCGGAGGGCGGGCTCGGTGGCGTCGATCCCGCCGATCGTCGCGCCCTCGGCGGGCCCGTCGCGGCGGACCAGCTCGAGCGCCGACTCCAGCACCCCCGTCGTCAGCTCGAGCCGGGTCCGCGAGTCGATCGCCACCGTGTCGACACTGGCGAGCGCGGCGGAGAGCGCCGGCAGTCCGCGGCCGGAGCCGGCCAGCAGCTCGGCGCGGCGGCGGCGGGCGTCGACGTAGGAGGAGCGGGTCGGCGTGACGATGTCGAGCGCGTCGAGCGCGCCGTCCAGGTCGGCCCGGTGCTGCCGGACCCGGGCGAGACCGAAGGCGGCCGGCGCGGTGTAGTTGGCGTCGGCACGGGCGCAGATCACGTAGAGCGACTCCGCCACCTCGGGCTCGCCGCTCGACTCGCAGGCCGCGGCGAGCGCGAGCTTCGGCGCGAGCTCGCCCGGCACCTGACCGTAGACGGTGTTGAACGAGGCGCGGGCGCCGATGTCGTCGTGGCGGGCGAGCTGGGCCAGCCCGCTCATCCAGACCGCGCGCCACTCCCAGGGGTCCTCGGTGAGGATCTCGCCGGTCGCGCGGGCGACGTCCTCCCAGCGCTCGGCCTCGATCGCCGCGCGGGCGCGGGCGAGCCGCACCTCGACGGTGACGGTCGGCGCGAGCGCGAGGGCGCGCAGCCGCACGATCGGGTCGGCGACGTTGACGCCCGCGAGCCAGGCGCGGGCCGGGTCCGACTCGTCGGTCTTGAGCCCCGGCAGCGCGTCCCAGGGCAGCGGACGGTCGACCACGTCGGCGACGGGCGCCTCGAAGAGCGCGGACTCGGTCGAGTGCAGCGCGGGGTGACCCGGCCCGCGGTCGGTCGCGACGACCTCGCGCAGCACGCCGAGCAGCTGCCCGCGCATCTCGTCGACGGTGGCGAAGCGGTCCTGCGGGTCGGGCGCGCAGGCCTTCGCGACCAGGCGGTAGAACGAGTCGTACTTCTGGAACAGCGGCGTCTCGGACACCGGCGGCAGCGAGGCGACGTAGGTGGTCTGGTTGCCGCGGAAGTCGAGGACGAGCGAGGCGATCGTCCGCCCGATCGTGTAGACGTCGGAGGCGATCGACGGCCCGAGCTCGGGGACCTCGGGCGCCTGGTAGCCGACCGTGCCGTAGATCGCCGACTCCTCGTCGTCCGCGCGGCGCACCCCGCCGAGGTCGATCAGCTTGACCTGGTCGCCGACCTGGATCATGTTGTCCGGCTTGAAGTCGCAGTAGAGCAGCCCGTGGTCGTGCAGGTAGGCGAAGGCGGGCATCACCTCGAGGACGAAGGCGAGCGCCTGGTCGACGGGCAGCGGATCCGCGGAGCCGCCGTTCGCGTCGCGGCGCTCCTGGAGGATCTGCTTGAGGCTCGGTCCGCCGACGTACTCCATCACGATGTAGCCGGCGCCCTCGTGCAGGACGAAGTTGTAGATCTCGACGATCAGCGGGTGCTCGACCTCGGCGAGGTACTGCCGCTCCGTCACCGCCGCGGCGTACGCGTCCGGGTCGCCGGAGTTGAGCAGGCCCTTGAGCACGACCCAGCGGCCGGAGACGTTGCGGTCGCGGGCGAGGTAGATCCAGCCGAGTCCGCCGTAGGCGAGGCAGCCGACCACCTCGTACTGCCCGCCGACGACGTCGCCCTTCGCCAGCTGCGGCGTGAAGCTGAACGGGGTGCGGCAGTTGGGGCAGAAGCCCTCGGTGCGGCCGGGCTTGCCGTCGCGGCCGCGGCCGACCGCGGTGCCGCAGTTGGAGCAGAAGCGCTTGCGCTCGGGGAGCACCGCCTCCTTCATCAGCGCGGCCATCGGGTCGGCGGCGGGGCGCGAGGGGACGGTCGTCAGCCCGGCGCCGAGCCGCGGTCCGCGCAGGCGGGTGGAGGTGGTGCCGACGCGGCGGGTGGTCTTCGAGCCGGTCTGCGCCGTGCGGGCCGAGCCGAGCGCGGCGGTCGCGAGGCGGGCGGAGGAGGTGCGGCCGCTGCGGGCGGTCGCCGCCTCCTCGGTGCTGGACCCGACCGGGGCCTGCGCGTTCGGCGCGCCCTCGGCGAAGCCGGTGCCGAAGGCGGCGGAGGCGGTGGCGGGAGTGGGGCCGGCCGCGGGAGCGGGGCGGCGCGCGGTGGGAGTGGAGACGGCGGGAGCGGACACCGCGGCCGCCGGCGCCTCCGCCGGCAGCCCGCAGACGTTGCAGTAGCCGTCCTCGATGACGCCGGTGCAGCCCGGGGTCGAGGTGCAGGGGTCGCCGTTCATGAGCTGGCCTTCCGGTGGTGCGAGGGAGACGGGGCGGTGGGCAGATCGCGGGTGACCACGTCGTACTGCTCGACCAGGTGGCGGGCGAGCGGCACCGAGCAGGGCACCGCGTCGAGCGCGGCGCGGACCTCGGCGTCGGCCGCGACGCCGACGGCGGAGGCGGCCCGGCCGTTGGCGGCGGCGCGCTCGCGTAGGGCCCGCAGCCGGAAGCCGAGGGCGGCCCGCTCGCGCAGCGGCGAGGTGTAGGCGGCCTCGACGGCGTCGAACGCCCGGCCGACGGCGGTGAGGCGGGCGAGGTGCGCGTCGAGCGCCTCCCGACCGCTCGGCGGCTCGCCGAGGCGCGAGACGTCGGGCACGGCGAGGCGGGGCGGATCCGCGATCTCGCGGCGGCAGCGGGCGACCAGCTCGCGCAGCGGCGCCTCGCGCAGCTCCGCGGCGGCGGCCAGCTCGCGGGCGCGGACCCGGTCGTGCTCGAGGCCGCGGCGCTCGGATGCGGCGATGATCAGGTCGCGCTCTAGCCGGGCGGAGTCGCTCTCCAGCTGGCCGAGCGGCCCGGACACGTCGGCGCCGCGGCCGGCCTTCTCGGCGAGGGCGTCCAGCCGCGAGCGGAGCACGGCGACGCGCTGGGCGGCGGCCTGGTCGACGGTGCCGCGCGCGTCGCGGGTGAGGTCGCGGCAGCGCTCGATCTCGGCGCGCACCCCGACGATCCGGCCGGCGACGTCGGTGCCGCTCGGGTCGAGCTCCAGGCGCGACTTCAGCTGGCCGATGACGGCGTCGCAGAGCCGGACGGCCTCGACCAGCGAGACGGCGGCACTCCCGCCCGAGCCGGAGGAGTCCAGCCGCCCCCAGATCAGCTGCGACATCCGCTCGCGCGCGACGGCGTCCACGCGGCCGGAGTCCCAGACGACCTCGAGCTCGGCCAGCCGACGGGTGACCGACTCGCGCAGCGACTGCGCGAGGACGACGTCGGCGGTGTAGCTGTCGGCCTGCGGCGAGGCGAGCGCGGCGGCGTCCAGCCGCGAGAGCTCGCGGGTCGTCCGCTCCAGCCAGCGGCCGAGCTGGGCGAGGTAGTCGAAGAGCTCGCGCTGCGGGATCGCCTCGCCCAGGCGCCCCGGAGCGACGGGCGTCCCCTCCGAGACTCCCGCCCCCGAGACCCCCTGCGCGCTCGTCCCGGCCGCCATCAGCGCCCGTACACGGCGGCGGGCGGCGTCGCCGTGCCGAGATCGCCGAGCCAGCGCTGGTAGATGCTCTGCCAGCGGCCGTCCGCGCGGATGCTCTCGAGCGCCGCGTTGACGAAGCGCACGTAGTCGGTGTCGCCGGCCGGCATCCCGAGGCCGTAGGGCTCGGAGCTGAGCTGGTCGCCGATGACCTCGGCGTACGGGTCCTGCGCGACGAAGCCGGCGAGGATCGTGTCGTCGCCGGCGATGGCGTCGACGGAGCCCTCCTGGAACTGCGCGAGGCACTGGGTGTGCGTGTCGGCGGCGACCGCCTCCACGTCGGGGTAGTCGCTCTCGAGCCGGCTGAGCGTGGTGGTGCTGCGCGGCGCGCAGACCTTCGCGCCGGCCAGCTCGTCGATGCTCTTCGCCTTGTTCTTCTCGGAGACGAGCACCTTCAGCCCCGCGGCGTAGTACTCGGAGGAGAAGGCGATGCTGTCCCAGCGGTCGCAGGTCATCGTCAGCGTCCGGGCGACCAGGTCGACCTGCGGCGTCGCGGCGTCGCCGCTGAGGGCGGGCAGGCGCTGAGCCGAGGTGATCACGACGAACTCGATCTCGTCGGGGTTCCCGAGGATCGCGCCGGCGATCTCGCGGGCGATGTCGATGTCGAAGCCCTCGATCGTGCCGGTCAGCGGGTTGCGGGAGGACATCAGCAGGGTGTCGGCCGAGACGCCGACGCGGAGCTTCCCGTTGTCCCGGATCTGCGCGAGGCGGGGGCTGTCGGTGACGCCGGTGGGCGCGTAGGAGGTGACCGCCGAGGGCGAGCACTCGGCCGTGGCCGGAGCGGCGGTCGACGGCGCGGACGCCGTGGGGGTCGGCGTGGTCGCCTCGGTGATGCTGCCGAGGTCGCTCGCGCCGCTGGTGCAGCCGGAGACGGCGAGCACGGTGCCGAGCAGGAGCGCGACGGCGCCCGTGCGCAGGGTGCTGAGGCGGGTCATCGGTACTCCTCCAGTCGCTGCGCGACGCCGCGCCAGGCGAGCAGGGCGCCCACCAGGCCGGCGGCGAGCAGTATCCAGGAGGCGATCGAGGCGGTCGCGCTCCCGTCGTCGAGTTCGGTGCGGGTCGCGTTCGTGTCGTCGACGATCGCCGTGCGCGCATCGTTCGCGAAGGCGGTGAACGCGCCGTTGGCGGTGCCGTCCCCGGTGGCGGTGGCGAGCTTCACCGCCTCGTCCCAGTTCCCGCCGTCGTCCTGATCGCGGATCGCCGCGTGCAGATCGAGCCACGCGTTCAGCTCCGTCAGCAGCGCCCCGTCGACGATGCCGTCGTCGACTCCGGCCTGCAGACGGTCGCCCGCGTCCTTCGCCGCCGCCTGGAACTCCGCCTCGAGCGCCGCTCCCGAGCCGCGCTTGATCAGCGTGAAGCTCTCCAGCGACTTCGCGTCGCTCGCCGCCGTGAGCGCCTGCGAGACGAC
Source organism: Rathayibacter sp. PhB179 (assembly GCF_004345345.1). Lineage (NCBI taxonomy): Bacteria > Bacillati > Actinomycetota > Actinomycetes > Micrococcales > Microbacteriaceae > Rathayibacter > Rathayibacter sp. PhB179. Next base: position 84,732 of record NZ_SLVD01000001.1, read on the forward strand.
GAGGGTCGCCTGGTAGGAGTCGGCGCGCACCGCCGCCGCGCGCCCGCCGATCGAGCCGAGCAGGATCGTGCCGCCGATCCCGACCAGCAGCAGCAGTCCGGTGGCGGTCGCGAGCGGCCGGTTGAGGTAGCGGTGCGTCCTGCGCGCCAGCCAGACCTGCGCCGCGACGAGCAGGAGCAGCATCGCGAGCGAGCCGATCAGCAGCAGCACGCTGAAGCGCACGGTGTCGTAGGCGGCGGCGACGCGGTCCGCCCCGCGGGTGACCAGCCCGTTGAGATCCGTGAGGATCCCCTTCTCGGCATCGGTCAGCTGCGCCGAGGCCTGGTCGAGGTACGCCGAGCCGACCGGGAAGCCCTGCCGGTTGTTGGCGCGGGCCTGCTCGATCAGTCCGCTGTAGGTGGTCAGCTTGGTGGCGACCTTCGCGAGGGTCTCGGCGTCGTCGGGCTGCGTCGCGGCGAGCCGGGCGATCCGCGAGGACGCGCCGGCGAGGTTGTCCACGTAGGTCTGGCGCTGCTCCGCGGGCTCGAGACCGCCGACCAGGAAGGTGTTCGCCGCGATCGCGTTGGCGTCGACGAGCAGGTTCCGCACGTCCTGCACGCCGATCAGCTGGGCGGCCTGCTCGCGGGCCTCCTGCGCGGCGCGCGCCTGCAGCGACGCGGCCTGCTGGGCGAAGACACCGAACAGCACGGCGGCGAGCGCCGTCAGCACCAGCAGCAGGCGGAGGGTGCGCGGAGTGGTCGAGGTCGCGCGGGCGAGGAGGGTCGGTCGCCGAGCGGCAGACGCAGTCTGCGCGGGTGCGGGCGGAGCCGGCGGCGCGGCAGTGGCGATGCTCATGCGATCTCCTCGGTCGATGCGTCGGTCTCGGACTCCGCTGCCGGGGACTCCGCGTCCGGCAGCTCCGCCTCCACGACGTCCTCCGCCTCCAGGGTCCGCAGCTCGTCGAGCGTCGGCTCCTCGGTGTCGCGCAGGCGCCAGGCGTGACGCGCGATGGCCGCGTCGAGCACGTTGCGCACCCAGCGCCCGTTGCCGAACGCCTCGGTGCGCTCCTGCGCGGCAGCGACGTCGGCGAAGGCGGCGACCGCCTCCTCCGTCGGCGTGAAGTCGGCGGCGGCGGCGAGGCGCGCGAAGATCGCGGACAGCTCCTCGTCGCTGTAGTCCGCGAAGTCGATGGTGGTGGAGAAGCGGCTCGCGAGCCCGGGGTTGGTGTCGAGGAAGCCCTGCATCGGCCCGGAGTAGCCCGCCACGATGACGACCAGGTCGCCGCGGTGGTCCTCCATGTCCTTGACCAGGGTGGTCACCGCCTCCGCGCCGTACTGGTCGAGCGCGAGCGCGTAGGCCTCGTCGATGAAGAGCACGCCGCCGCGGGCCGAGGCGATCACCTCGGCCGTCTTCATCGAGGTCTGACCGAGGTAGCCGGCCACCAGCTCGGAGCGGTCGACCTCGACGAGCACGCCCTTCGAGAGGATGCCGAGCGAGCGGTAGATGCGCGAGACGAGCCGCGCGACGGTGGTCTTGCCGGTGCCCGGGTTGCCGGTGAAGACGAGGTGCCGGGTGAGCGTCGGCGTGGTCAGCCCCGCGGCCTGGCGCAGCGTGTCGATCCGAAGCAGCTGGGTCTGCCGCTTGATCTCGCTCTTCACCCGGTCGAGGCCGATCAGCGCGTCGAGCTCGGCGAGCAGGTCCTCGATCGCCTCCGGCGGCTCGAGCGGCTCGGGCTCGGCTTCCGGCGCGGGAGAGGCGGGCGGCGCGGCGGCGGCCGGCCCCGGCTCGTCCTGCGGCCCGTCGTGCTCGGTCCGCCGCAGCCGCGCGAGGATCTCGTCGACCCCCGGCACTCCGGCAGGAAGATCGCGCCGGAGTTCGGGCGCGGAGGACCCGGCCGGCGAAGCCGCCGCTCCCTGGACCGCCCCCAGCTGCGCCGCCGCCGTCGCCGACGCCGCCGCGATCCCGCCGATGCCCGGCTGCCCGAGCGAGCTCGCCGCGGATACGACCTCGGTCAGCGCCCGCGCATACGCCCCGGCCTGCTCCGAGCGCGCCGCGACCAGCCCGGCGAGCAGATCGGTCGGCGAGCTGCGCCAGCGCCGCGCGCTCGACGCCGCGGTGAAGAACGCCTCGAGGCCGCCGGTCGTCCCGGTCTCGGCGAGCCAGTCCTGCCCCGCCCCGGTGATCGACTCGGCGACCGCGGCCGCGAGCCGGGCGCCCTCGGCGCGCACGGCGGCGCCGTCGAGCCCGGCCGCGGATCCGACCAATACGAGCGCGTCGAGCGACGCCGGCAGCGTGCTCACGAGGCGCTCGGCGGGGTCAGCGAGCCGGGGGCGGCGGGCGTCGTCGGAGCAGCAGGCGCGTCGAGCCCGCTCGACAGCGACGACTCCGAGAACTTCTCGGCGAGGAACTGCCCGTGCGCGATCAGCGCCGAGGCGTCCTGCCGCGAGACGGCGTCGGAGATCCGGTCGAGGGTGCCCCCGAGCAGGTCGAGCTGGTCGCAGAGGATCATCAGCGAGGTCTTCCCCTTGTAGACGGCGCGGCGGTCGGCGAAGTCGCGCGGCAGGCGCAGATAGCCCTCGACCGCCTCGGGCAGGTAGCTGGTGGCCGTCGCCACGACGGTGTGGCCCTGCCGGCTCATCCCGCCGAGGCGGTCCAGGCGCGGCACCATCTCGCGCACCGTCTCGTCGACCCGGCGGATGCGTGCCGCGACGATCGCCGGGACCTTGCCCGCGGTCTCCGCCGCGACCCGGTCGAGCGCCGCGAGGATGTCGTCGCTGGACGGCACGCGCGGGAGTGCGGGCGCGGTCTCCTCCGGCACCGGATCGGTGCCGCCGAACAGGCGGGAGAGCCAGCCCATCGGCTAGCGGCCGAGATCGAGCGAGGAGGCCGCGTCGATGTCGGAGTTGCTGCGCCGGGCCCGCTCGACGTACTCGCCGGCCTTCGCGGTCTCGACCTGGAGGACGCCGACGGTCTGCGCCATGCTGTCGAGCGCCTTGATCTTGAAGTCCGAGATCGAGTCCATGGTCTGGTAGATGTTCGCGAACGCGGCCTGCAGCTGCGGGAGCCCGACCGTCGCCGACGCCGCCTGCGACTGGATGCTCGCGGACTGCTCGGCGAGCATCCGCGACGTCGCCTCGATCATGTTCGAGGTCGTCGTGTTGAGCGCGGTGATCTGGTCGAGCACGAGCCGCTGGTTGGCGAGCGCCTGCGCGACGATGACCGCCGTGCGCAGCGCCGACACGGTCGTCGTGGTCGCGCGGTCGACGCCCTTGATCAGTTCGACGTTGTTCTTGATCACGACGTCGATCGCCAGGTAGCCCTGGATCGAGACGGCCAGCTGGGTCAGCAGGTCCTGGTGCTTCTGCCGCGCGTAGAAGAGGACGTCCTCGCGCAGTGCGCGGGCGCGGTCCGGGTCGGTCGCGTCGAGCTCGGCGATCTTCGCGGACAGCTTCACGTCGAGGCGCTCGGCGACGTAGATGTACTCGTTGAGGCGCGTCATCGTGTCCCAGAGGTTCTGCTTCTCCAGGTTGAGCGCCGCGTTGTCCTTCCGCAGCTCGTCCTGGCCGTCGTAGAGCGCCTGGATGATCGCGTTGAGGTGCGACTGCGCGCTCTCGTAGCGGCGGAAGTAGTCCGTGATCTTGTTGCCGAAGGGGATGAAGCCGAGGATCTTCTTCTGGATGTTGTCCTCGGAGGGGTCGAGGTCCTCGACCGTGCGGCGCAGCTCCAGCAGTGTCTTGCCGATGTTCGAGCCCTCGGAGAGCCCGCCCTCCTGCAGCGCCCGGACGGGCGTCTTCAGCAGCCGGTTCGAGGAGTCGGCGGCCGAGCGGATGTCGGCGTCGCCCATCGTGCGAATGTCGTTGGCCTTCGCCGCGAACTCGGGGCTGCGCGCCTCCGCGGACATCAGCGACGCGAGATAGCCGTCGACCTTCGCCTCGAGCCCGGGCAGCGCCTGCTCGGGCACCTTCGGCGCGATCGACGGCGCCGAGGTGGTCGCGACGGCGGCGACGGGCTCGGGCGGCGTGAGCGAGAGAGCGTTCTGGGGCGGCTGCAGGGCCTCGGTCATCGGGGGATCCTCACCGTAACGGGCGCGCACCGTGACCGGCGCTCGGCGCCGACTGGACGAACGTGGCCCCAGCATATCGCCGGGGAGTGAGCGCTCCCTCAGACTCCCGCGGGCCGCCGCCGGAGCGTGGCGACCGCGACTCCGCCCAGCGCGATCGCGCCGCCGATCAGCGCGGCGGCCGGCGGGGTCTCGGCGAGCAGGAGCCAGGACAGCAGCACCACGACGGCCGGGACCGCGTAGGTGGTGGCGGCCGTGCGGCCGGCGCTGGAGCGGGAGAGGACGTAGCCCCAGGTGGTGAAGGCGACGGCCGTCGGGAACACGCCGAGGTAGACGACGGCGGCGATCGAGGAGGCGGGCGCGGCCTGCAGGGAGGCGAGCAGCTCCGGGGCGAACGGCAGGCAGGCGACGGTGGCGGCCAGGCAGCCGATCCAGGTCATCGTCATCGCGTCGACGTGCCCGAGCAGGCGCTTCTGCAGCGTCGCGGCGCTGCCGTAGAGGACCGCGGCGGCGAGGCCGAGGACGACGCCGATCACGTCGAACTGCCCCGAGGAGGTCGAGAACGCGATGACCGCGACTCCGGCGAGCGCCACCGCCATGCCGCCGAGCAGCCGCCGCGGGAAGCCCTCGCCGAGGAGGAGGCCCGCGAGGACCGCGGTGATCATCGGCGCGATGTTGACCAGGAGCGCCGCGGTGCCGGCGTCGACGTGCCGCTCGGCCGCGTTGAGCGCGAGGTTGTAGACGCCGAACCAGGCGACACCCCAGACGAGCACGAGCAGGAGGATCCGGCCGCGCGGCACCCGGCTGCGCTCCGGCCGGTCGCCGCGGCGGCGCGCCGTGATCACCAGGCGCACGACCGTCAGCGCGATCGAGCCGACGACGATCCGGCCGAGGGTGAGGGCGCCGGGGCCGAAGTCGTCCGCGGCGAAGCGGATCCCGACGAAGGCCGAGGCCCAGAGCAGCACCGTCACCGCGATCGCCGACCAGAGCAGGACCGCGTCGCGGCGGCTCGGGGCGGCGGCGGTGCGGGAGGGCGCGGTGCTGGTCATGGACTCATCGTGGCGGGACGGCGGGCGTCAGCACCAGTCCACGGTTCTACCGGATCGTGCAGTGCGGCTTCATGATCGCTAGGGTCGGCGCATGCTCGACGTCCAGCGCCTCCGGGTCCTCCGCGCCGTCGTCGCGGCCGGCTCGATCGTCGGAGCCGCGTCGTCGCTCGGCTACACGCCCTCGGCGATCAGTCAGCACCTCGCCGCGCTGCAGCGCGAGACCGGGCTGACCCTGCTCGAGCGGGTCGGCCGCGGCGTCCGGCCGACCGCCGCGGGCCGCACCCTCGCCGAGCAGGCCGACCGGGTGCTGGAGCGGCTCGGCGAGGCGGAGGCGGTCGTCGCCGACCTGCGCGCAGGCCGGGCCGGGCGGCTCTCGATGACCTACTTCGCCTCCGTCGGCAGCGCCTGGATGCCCGAGGTGGCGCGGCGGCTGATCGCCGGCTTCCCGCAGCTGGCACTCGATCTGCGCCTGGGCGAGGAGGTGGCGGAGGACCCGGCGGAGCGGCCGGACGTGCAGCTGCTGGTCGCGGAGCCGGGTGGGTCGGCGGACTCCCCCGGCTTCACGGCGCACCATCTGATCGACGATCCGTATCTCGCCGTGCTGAGCCGGTCGCACCCGCTCGCCGGGCGCGCCGAGATCGAGCTGGCCGAGATCGCGGGCGACCGCTGGATCGACAACGACCTGCCGACCGGCTGGTGCCGCCGGACCCTCGTCGACGCCTGCGCGGCGGCGGGCTTCACACCGCGCTTCCACGTGCAGGCGAACGATCACGTGACGGCGGTCGCCTTCGTGGCGGCGGGGATGGGGCTCACGGTGCTGCCGGCGCTGGCCGCCCAGCCCCTGCCGGCCGGGCTCGTGGCGGTGCCGCTGGTGCGGCCGCGGCCGCTGCGGTCGATCCACGCGGTGGTGCGCGGGTCGGTGGCGTCGTCCGCACCGGTGCGGGTCGCCGTCTCGGCGCTGGTGGAGCTCGCGGGAGCCGGCTCCGGGCGGTGAATCGCGCCGCGGATGCCGCGGGGCGCGCCGATACTGCGCAGCACAGGCCGGTTCGCAGCAGCGGGGAGCACGATGGCCGCGTGACCTCCGTCGAATCCGTGACCCGCTCCGCGCCCGCGCTCGGCGGGCCGCGCATCCTCCGCCAGCGCTGGACCGAGGCCGCCTTCCTGCACTGGCGCGTCGACCCGGCGCTGGTCGCGCCCCACCTGCCGCCCGGAGTGCGCCCGGACGAGCACGACGGCGCCTCCTGGGTGGGCCTCATCCCGTTCCGGCTGTCGCGGACGGCGTTCCTCGGCGGGCCGCGCGTGCCGTGGCTGGGGACCTTCCCCGAGGTGAACGTGCGGCTCTACTCGATCGACCGGCACGGGCGACGCGGAGTCGTCTTCGTCTCGCTCGAGGCCTCGCACCTGCTCCCGGTGCTGACCGCGCAGGCCGTCTTCGGCCTGCCGTACCGCTGGGCGCGGATGGGGATCGAGCACCGCCACGGAGCGGTCATCTACACGACCGAGCGGATCGGCGATCCCGCCGCGCGCTCGCGGATCGTGGTGCGGCCGACCCCCGGCACCGACGCGTCCGAGGACCCGCTCGCCGGCTTCCTGACCTCGCGCTGGGCCTACCACGAGCGCCACCTGGGCTCGACCTGGTACGGCCGCAACCTGCACCGGCCGTGGCCGCTGCAGCGCGCGGAGCTGCTCGCGCTCGACGACGGGCTCCTCGAGGTCGCCGGCTTCCCGGGGCTGGCGACGCGGGCTCCGGACTCGGTGCTGTACTCGCCGGGCGTGGAGACGGTGTTCACGGTGCCCCGGCGGGTCTGAGGCGGGCGCCCGTACCCTGACGGCATGCGTCCGTCCGCGACCGTTCCGCTCCGCCTGATCGGCGCGCTCGCTGCGCTGCTGACGCTGGGCGGCTGCACGACCGGTGGGTCGCCGGGCCCTGTCGGGACCGCGGCCTGCGTGCCGCTCGTGCGGGTCGAGCCGGCGGTCGTCGCTCCGGGCGGGACGGTGACGGTGGTGGTGAACGACGACTGTGATCGGGACGCTCCGGACGGCGGCTGGGTCGTGGTCGCGGCACCGGTGGGGCCGGGCGAGGAGGACCGGGTCCGGGTGGGCGTCGACGGTCGGCTCTCGGAGGGGTTCTCGGCCGAGGTGCGGATTCCGGAGGACTTCCCCGTCGGCGAGGCCTTCGCAGGGATCGACGCGTGGGACTTCTCGGCGTGCTCCGACGGCGCGAGCTGCGCGAGCCCGATCGGGGGCTTCCGGGTCGCGATCGGCGGGTGACGACGGCTCCGGAGTGGTGCGGCGCTCCTCCACAGGATCGACTTCGGCGAGTTCTCCGACGATCCGTCGGAGGAGGCGACCGCGCGTCGGTGGTCTCTGGAACCATTCTCGTATGGTTCAGAACGAGGACGGGGAGCGACCCCGCGAGGGGTGCAGGGGCGCGGATGCTGTGCTCGCCTCCGCGGTCGAGGCGGTGTGCGCGGCCGATCCGCTCCGGGCGCGAGCGGAGGCGCAGCGTGCCGAGCTGGTCGAGCGCGCCCGGCTCGCGGCGGCGGCGTCGTACGAGGTGCTGGTCGATCCGATGGTGCGCAGCCGCGCGGAGCGGCGGGAGGCGGCACAGCGGGCGCTCGTCGCCGAGCTCGCCACCGCGCTGCGGATGTCGGAAGCGCACGTCTGCGGGCTGATCGAGGAGAGCCGGCTGCTCGTCAACGAGCTCCCGCTCACCCTCGCCGCACTCCGTGAGGGTCGGATCTCGCCCGAGCACGCGCGGGTGATCCTCCGCGCCGCCGCCGAGCTGCCGCCCGAGGTGCGCGGGCGCCTCGACGAGGAGGCCGCCGTGGTCGCGGCCGACCGCACTCCCCCGCAGCTGCAGCGTCGCCTCCGGACCCTGCGGGAGCGACTGCATCCCGAGTCGCTCCGCGAGCGCCACCGGCGCTGCGCCGCGCGGCGAGGCGTCTGGCTCGACGGCGGGAGCGACGGCATGGCCACCCTGCTCCTGCACCTCCCCGCCCCCGAAGCGCACGGCGCCTTCGACCGCATCGACCGCGTGGCGCGCTCCCTGCGCGAGCTGCCCGGCGAGAAGCGGACGATCGGGCAGCTGCGGGCCGACGTCGGAGCGGCGCTCCTGATCGACGGCGAGACCGACGGCGCGGAGCGGCGCTCGACCGGCACCGCCGTCCCCGTCGGGATCCGGCCGCGGGTCGCCGTCACCGTCCCCGTCCTCACGCTCCTCGGCCGCTCCGACGAGCCCGGCACCCTCGAGGGCTACGGGCCGATCGACCCCAAGACCGCGCGCCGGCTCGCGGCCGATGCGCCCTCCTTCACGCGGATCCTCACCCATCCGGAGACCGGCGCGGTGCTCTCCGTGGGACGCACCTCGTACCGGGTGCCCGCCGATCTGCGACGCCACCTGCTGCACCGCGACGAGACCTGCCGCTTCCCCGGCTGCACGCGCGCGGCCTCCGCGGGCGACGTCGACCACGGCGTCGAGTGGCAGCACGGCGGCCGCACCGACGCCGACAACCTCGCCCACCTCTGCCGCCACCACCACCGGCTCCGGCACACCAGCACCTGGCAGGTCGAGCACCGGGCCGCCGGAGTCCTGCACTGGACGAGCCCGACCGGCAGGCGGCACGTCACCCGTCCCGCGCGCACCGGGCCGCCGAGAGGCCGTGCGGCACCGGGCAGAGAACCGGACGCCGTGAAGGACGAGCCACCGCCGTTCTGAGGTCGGGAGGGTGTCGGTGCGAGGATCGAAAGGGGGACGTCTTCAGCGAGAGAACGGGATCGGGGGCACAGATGATCGCTTCTTCGACGCGCCTGATCGAGGTCGTCCGCGAGGGCTGGGAGATGGACTGCTGCGGCGCGCCGTTCGCGGTCGGGGATCGGGTCGCCTGGTCGCTTCTCGCCTCTCCGGCCCGACCGACGGGTCCGGCCCGCTACGCGGAGGAGCACCACCAGGACCTGCCCAACGCACTCACGGTGACCGGGGTCGTGCGCGGGATCGTCGACGAGACGGTGCTCGGCGCGATCCCGGCGATCGGCGAGGGCGTCTTGGTCCCCGATCCCTCCCGGCGGAGGCTGCGGCGACTCGCGTCCTGGGACCGCTCCACCGGCGGCGCGACCCTCCGCGTCGCCCTCGAGATCGACGCGGACGCCGAGCTCCCGCCGCCGTGGGAGCCGCCGGAGTCCACCCCCGACACTCGGATGCCGGACCCGGAGGTCGTCGCCGCTCTGCACGCGCTGCTCGTCCGTCTCCACGGCACCTGGCGCGGCCGGGTCGGCATCCGCTCCATCGAGCGCGGCAGGAAGGCGAGCGTCGTCCCGCACACCGCGGGCGCCGGCGAACTGCACTGGGCACTCGGACCCGAGCACCTCGTCGTGAACCTCGGCTACGACCGCGTGATCCTGCCCGGCGATCTCGAGGGCGCCGCCCGGCTCGAGGTCCTCGCCGACGAAGTCTCCCGCGGCGTCGCCCGTCAGGACCCGCCGATCACGAGTCAAGGGGTCCTGCTGATGCCCGCGCGCAGGCGTAGGGTTCCCACTTCGGCCTGGTGAGACACTCGGCTCCCGCACTCGGCTTCCACGACCAGCAGAGGACGACCCACATGCCCACGACACCGACCGCCGTGCTCTTCGACATCGACGGCACGCTCGCCGACACCAACTTCCTGCACGTGGAGGCGTGGTCGCGCGCCTTCTGGCAGGCGGACCTCGACGTCGCGACCTGGCGGATCCAGCGGGCGATCGGCGCCGACTCGTCGGAGCTGCTCGACCTGCTCCTCGAGGACGACGTCGACGACGACGCGCGCACCCTGGTGAAGGGTCTGCACGCGAAGAACTACGCCGAGGCGTCCGCCCGGATCGCCCTCCTGCCCGGCGCGCGCGAGCTGATCCGGGCGCTCGCCGGGCGGGGCGTCCGCATCGTGCTGGCGACGTCCGCGCCGCAGAACGAGCTGGAGATCCTGCTCGACGTCCTCGACCTCGGCGACGCGGTGCACGCCGTGACGAGCGGCGAGGACGTCGAGACCGCGAAGCCGTCGCCCGATGTGATCAGCATCGCGCTCGAGCGCGCCGGCGTCTCGACCGATCGCGCGATCATGATCGGCGACGCGACCTGGGACGTCCTCGCCGCCGAGCGGGCCGGCCTCGCGACGGTCGCGGTGCAGTCGGGCGGCACCGGCGAGCACGAGCTGCGCGAGGCCGGCGCCGTCGCGGTCTACGAGGACGCCGCGGCGATCCTCGCGGACCTCGACGGCGGACCGCTGGCGAGCCTCCTGCGCTGACCCCGGGAGGAGAGCAGGAGGCCCGCCCCGCGGTCAGCTCTGCGGACGCCTCCGCAGCACGAGCAGCGTGATGCCGATCGCCGCGACGACGGCCACGAGCGCGCCGCCGATCCACAGCACGTCGCCGAGCAGCGCCGGGTCCGACCCCGTCGCCGCCTCGGCCTCGTCGGCGGACGGCGCCGAGGCGTCGGACACCGCGACGGTGCCGTTGCAGTCGGGGACCGACTCCGAGCCCTCGGCGAGGGCGACGTCCGCTCCCGGCTGCCAGTCGAAGCCGTACTGCCCGGAGACGGGGTGCCCGTCGGTCGAGACGACCTGCCAGGTCACCTCGTAGGCACCGGCCGCGCCCAGCTCGAGCGGCATCGACGCCTCCGGTCCGACGACGCTGACGCAGCCGTCGCCGTAGTAGAGGCCGTCCGGCCCGACGACGCGGAGGGCAGCCGCGGCGCCGTCGTTGCCGAGGACCAGCAGGTCGTCATTGGTCGTCAGAGCGAGGGTGCCGGGCTGCTCGGTCACCGTCGAGTCGACGGCGGGCGTCGTCGAGACGAGGTAGTTGTGCGCGCTGGCGGGCGCCGCCACCGCGACCGAGCCGATCAGCCCGATCGCGGCGGCGGCGAGGACGAGGCGTCCGCCCTTCCGGTGAGCGACCGTCACGCGGACGCCTTCGGGCTGCGGCGGCGCGAGGCGAGACCGAAGGCGACGCCGACAGCGCCCAGGACGAGTCCGCCGACGCCGAGGACGCGCGCGAGCACGTCGTCGCTCTGGCCGGCCGCGGTGGTGGCGGAGGCGGTGGTCGCGACCGCGTCGTCACCGTCGCCGTCGTCGTCGTGGTGGCCGGAGCCCTCCATCGCCGCGGTCACGGCGACGGTCGGCGCGGGCAGCTCCGGCTCGTCCTCGCCCTCGACGGTGGGCTGGTCCCAGGCAGTCGAGCCGGTCTCGCAGGTCTGCAGCACCGGGAACTCGAGGGTCGAGCCGGCCGCGTCCTCCGGCAGCTGCAGCTGCAGCGAGACGGTGTCGCGGTAGCCGTCCGCGAGCGCGGTCTTCGCGGTGTAGACGACGTCGGAGACGCGCTGGGTCGCGGTGTTGCCGTGCGAGTCGGTCACCGGGTCGGCGATCTCGACCTCGTTCTTCACGACGTCCCAGTTGGGGTTCACGGTCGGGCTGACCGAGTTGATGCCCTCGGGGATGGTGATGCTGAGCCCGGTGGTAGGCGAGCCCTCGCAGCCGTGGGCGAGCGAGAAGGTGACGACCGTGTACGAGCCGGCGGCCGTGCTCGACGCCGCGGCGGTGACGTGCGCGCTCGCGGCCGTCGGAGCGGCCAGCGCGAGGGCGACGGAGCCCGCGGCGACGAGAGCACCGCCGCCGACGAGGCGGATGCGGGAGGAGAAGGCGGAGGCAGAGGAGGAAGAGGTGCGGGTGGTGGTCATGATCGTGAGGAGTCCTAGCGGGAGTCGGCGCAGCCGTGAGAGGGCGGCACCGAGAAGGGTGAGGGCGCAGCGCGGGATCGCGGTGCGCGCGGGCTCACCGGCGGACACGGCCCACTCGAGCGGGCAGGACGTCAGACGGCGAGCAGGGCGCGCACGGGCGGGCCGCGGTGCCGCAGGACCCGCAGGACCGCGTCGAGGGCGCGGGGCGCGCTCGGCTCGACGGCGCCGAGGACGGCCACCGAGGCGCCGAGCGGCGCCAGCAGGGCGGACGCTCGCGCGACCAGGCGCACGACGACGCGCAGCACTGCGGTGCCGAGGGTCCAGAAGACGCGCTCGCCGTGGCGGAGCGCCGCGACGGTGACGACGGCGGCCACCAGGTGCGAGAGGAGCATCAGCGGGGTGTGCGCGGCGTGACCCGACGCCCCCGCGATCAGCTCGACCGTTCCGCCGCCGTGGAAGTGGCCGCCGGCGGTGGCGCCCACGACGCTGACGTCGCCGCCACCGCCGGTCACCAGGAACAGGGAGTGGTAGGCCAGCTGGCTGAGCAGCACCGCGACCGCGAGGCGCGCGAGCGAGAGCGTGCGACCGGCGAGCAGGACGCAGACGACGGCCGCGAAGGCGGTGGCGAGCGCGAGGATCGCCGGAGCGGGGGCCTCAGCGCCGGCGAGGGTGTGCGAGGCGGCGGCGGTCGCGGTCGCGGCGACGGCGGCGACGACTCCGCGTGCCGTCCGTGCCCTGCGCGTCTGCACCTGCTCGACTCCTGGTCTCTCGTGCCACTGGTCTCTCGTGCCGCACAGCGTGCGCGGACCGACATCCAGGGTAATCGCCCTGCCTCCGCCGTTATGAACCCGTGACCGGATTGCTCCGATCGATTCCAAACCCCCTCGGGGAGGGCTCCGAAGACTGTTCAACGGCCGCGAAACGGTCCACACACAGCCAGGTCCTCCGCATCCCGTGGGGGCCGTATCACGAAGGAGCATCCCCATGCGATCCACCAAGCGCACCACCCTCGCCGCGTTCGCCCTGCTCGGCACCGCCGCCCTCGGCCTCACCGCCTGCTCGTCCGGCGCCGGCACCACCGACGCCGCCAGCGACACCGCTTCCGAGATGTCGACCCCGATGATGACCGAGTCCGCCACCCCCATGGCGACCATGGACCCGGCCGCCAACCTCGTCGGCTCCGGCTGCGCCGCGTACGCCGAGCAGGTCCCGGACGGCGCCGGCTCGGTCGGCGGAATGGCCCTCGACCCGGTGGCCACCGCCGCGTCGAACAACCCGCTGCTCACCACCCTGACCGCTGCGGTCTCGGGTCAGCTCAACCCCGACGTCAACCTCGTCGACACGCTGAACAGCGCCGAGTTCACCGTCTTCGCCCCCGTCGACGACGCGTTCGCCAAGCTCGACGCCGCGACGCTCGAGACGCTGAAGACCCCCGAGGGAGCGGCCACGCTCTCCTCGATCCTGACCTACCACGTCGTCCCCGGCCAGATCGCCCCTGACGACATCGACGGCACGCACGCCACCGTCCAGGGCGGCGACGTCACCGTCACCGGTTCCGGCGACAACATCATGGTCAACGACTCGAAGGTCATCTGCGGCGGCGTCCAGACCGCCAACGCGACCGTCTACCTCATCGACACCGTTCTGACCCCCCCGGCCTCCTGAGCCGGCGCGATCCTCGGATCGCACCCCTGAAACGCCGAAGGGCGGGCACCCACCGGGTGTCCGCCCTTCGGCGTTCCTGCGCGAGCAGGGAGACGGCGACTACTCGCCGGCGCTGATCTCGGCCAGCACCCGGTCGCCCGGGTAGGCCTGGATCATGTCGGCGCGGATCTCGGCGCGCTCGAGCAGCTCCTCCATGCGGTGACGGCGGTTGCGCGTGATCAGCGTGACGACCGTGCCCTTCTTGCCCGCGCGGCCGGTGCGGCCGGAGCGGTGCAGGTAGGTCTTGTACTCGTCGGGGGCGTCGGCCTGGATGACCAGGTCGATGTCGTCGACGTGGATGCCGCGCGCGGCGACGTCGGTCGCGACGAGGACGTCGACCCGGCCGCTGGTCAGCAGCGCGAGGTTGCGCGTGCGGCGCGACTGGTTGAGGTCGCCGTGCAGGCTGGTCGCCGGGATGTCGGCGTGCTCGAGCTGCTCGGCGAGCTGCTCCGCGAACGCGCGGGTGCGGGCGAAGATCAGCGTCTTGCCGGCGCGCGCCGCGAGTTCCTCGATGATCGCGCCCTTGTCGCGGTGCTCGATCAGCAGGACGCGGTGGTCGATGCTCGAGGACGCCTGGTCCTCGCCCGCGACCTCGTGCACGCTCGGCTCGACGAGGAACTCGTCGACGAGCGTCGCGACGCCCTTGTCCAGGGTGGCCGAGAACAGCAGGCGCTGGCCGCCGCGCTTGGTCTGGCGGAGGATGCGCTGCACCGGCTCGAGGAAGCCGAGGTCGCACATGTGGTCGGCCTCGTCGAGGACGGTCACCGTGATGGTCGAGAGGTCGAGGCGACCCTGCTCGATCAGGTCCTCGAGGCGGCCGGGCGTGGCGATGATGATGTCCACGCCGCGCTGGAGGGCGCCGACCTGCTTGTACTGCGGCACGCCGCCGAAGATCGTCGCGGTGAACAGGCCCACGGAGCGGGCGATCGGCTGGATGGTGCGGTCGATCTGCATCGCCAGCTCGCGGGTCGGCGCGAGGATGAGGGCACGCGGGGCGCGGCCGGGCTTGCGGCCCTTGGCTCCGTCGTTCTCCATCAGGCGCTCGACGACGGGGGCGCCGAACGCGATCGTCTTGCCCGAGCCCGTCTTGCCGCGGCCGAGGACGTCCTTGCCGGCGAGGACCTCGGGGATCGTCGCGGCCTGGATCGGGAACGGCGAGGCCGCGCCCATCTGGGTCAGCTGGCGGACGATGTTCGCGCCGAGACCGAGGTCGCCGAAGCTGACGCCCTCGACGTCGACGGCGAGCGTGGCGGTCGCCTCGAGGCGCTCGAGCACGACGTCGTCGGCCTGGTGCGAGGCGCGGCCGTCGCGCTTGGGGTAGAAGTCCGAGCCGGAGTCGCGGCGCGGGCCGCGGTCGTTCCGGTCGTAGCCGCCGCGGGCGGGGCGCTCGGTGCCGCGGTCGAAGCCGCGCGCCGGGCGCTCGGTGCGGTCGGAGCTGCGGGCCGGGCGGTCGGAGCGGTCGAAGCTGCGGGCGGGACGGGCGTCGCGGTCGTTCGTGCGGGCCGGGCGGGCGTCGCGGTCGAACGAGCGGGCCGGGCGGTCCGTGCGGTCGAAGCTGCGGGCGGGGCGGTCGGTGCGGTCGGTGCGGTCGTAGGAACGGGCCGGACGGTCGTCGCGGTCGTTCGAGCGGGCCGGACGCGCGTCGCGATCGAACGAGCGGGCCGGGCGGTCCGTGCGGTCGAAGCTGCGCGCGGGGCGGTCGGTGCGGTCGTAGGAACGCGCCGGACGGTCGTCGCGGTCGTTCGAGCGGGCCGGACGGTCGGTCCGGTCGTAGGAGCGGGCCGGACGCGCGTCGCGGTCGAAGCTGCGCGCCGGGCGGTCGCTGCGGTCGTAAGAACGCGCCGGACGGTCGTCGCGGTCGTTCGAGCGCGCGGGGCGGTCCGTCCGGTCGTACGAGCGGGCCGGACGGTCGTCGCGGTCGTAGCTGCGGGACTCGCCGCGGGTCTCGCCGCGCTCCGTCAGCTTGGCGGCGCGCTCCTCGGCGTTCCAGCGCGCCTTCTTGGGCGCGTTCTCGTCGACGGGGCGGTAGCCGCGGTGGCCCTCGCTGCGGGAGCCGGTCTTCGGCGCGGCGAAGCGCGGGCGGCCGCCGAGCTGGGACTTGCCGCTCGAGGCGCCGAAGCGGTTGGGCTCGAAGTTCTTGGCGGGGCGTCCGCCGGCGGGCTTCTTGTTCTTGGGCATGGCTGCTTCCTGGGTTCAGGTCTTGCGCGAGCAGGCACACGCCGATCGATCACCCTCGTGGGGTGCGAACGGACAGGGCGCTGCGGGAACCCGGGTGAGTCGCTGCTCTGAGACGCTGACCGGGGCCGATTCACACATGTGATTCATCTCGCGACGACTGTCGGAGATCCGGCCCGCTTGACTGACAAACCCATCCGCGCGGCGACGCACGGAGTCAAGAGCCGACCAGGGGAGTTTACACGCGACCCCGGGCGCTGGCTAGGGCACCGCCTGGCCGCAGCGCAGTCAGCTCGACGCCCGCCGCGCCCGGTACGCCGCGACGTTCGCGCGGTTGCCGCAGTTGCCGGTGTCGCAGTAGCGCTTCGAGCGATTGCGGGAGAAGTCGACGAGCACCGCCTCGCAGTCGTCCGCCGCGCAGATCCGGATGCGGTCGCGCTCGTCGCCGCGGATCACGTCGACGAAGCCCATCGCCGCCTCCACCACGATGCGGGTGGCCAGCGGGCTCTCGTCGCGGGTCGCGTGCAGGTGCCAGCCGAAGATGCCGTGCCGCACCAGCTGCGGCAGCGCACGGCCGTCCTCGAGCATCCCGTTGACGACGGCGACCATGTCCTCCTCGGCGCGGCTGCGCCAGAGCGAGCGGAGTGGCGCGCGCACCGAGCGCACCGCCTCCAGCTCGGCGGTCGAGCCGTCGCGGCTGCCGGTGTAGCGGTTGTCCAGCAGGAACTCGTCCAGCTGCTCGATCGACGCCATCTCGTCCTCGCCGGACTGCGACAGCTCAGGGAGGGTGTTGACGAGGACGGCCGTCGAGGTGAGTGCCGCTTCCACGTCATAGGCGAAGACCATGTTGACTCCTGACACGTTCGCTCAGTACTGTCACGAGCATAACGACTTTGACTCCTGAAAGAGGCTGACGTGACTCCCACTGCGCCACCGCGGCAGCTCGGCTCCGGCCTGCTCCTGGCCCTCACGGCCGCCGCCGCGTTCGGCCTGGGCGGGCCCTTCGTGAAGCCGCTGCTCGAGGCGGGCTGGAGTCCCTCCGCCGCCGTGCTCTGGCGGGCCGGCGGTGCGGCGCTGATCCTCGCGATCCCGGCCGCGCTGTCGCTGCGCGGCCGCTGGCACGTGCTCCGCCGCAACCTCGGCACGGTCGGCCTCTACGGCGTCTTCGCCGTGATCGCCGCGCAGCTCTGCTTCTACAGTGCGATCGAGCACATGTCGGTCGGCGTCGCGCTC
Organism: Rathayibacter sp. PhB179; assembly: GCF_004345345.1. Classification (NCBI taxonomy): domain Bacteria; kingdom Bacillati; phylum Actinomycetota; class Actinomycetes; order Micrococcales; family Microbacteriaceae; genus Rathayibacter; species Rathayibacter sp. PhB179. The sequence continues at coordinate 101,635 of NZ_SLVD01000001.1, forward strand.
CTGATCGAGTACCTCGCTCCGGTGTTCCTCGTCCTCTTCGCCTGGGCGCGCACCCGCCGCCACCCCGGGCGCTTCACGCTCGCCGGCTCGGCGCTGGCACTGGCCGGTCTCGTGCTCGTGCTCGACCTCTCGGGCGAATCCACTCCCGAGCTCGTCGGCGTCGCCTGGGCGCTGACAGCGTCGCTCGGCCTCTGCGTCTACTACGTGATCGCCGGCCGGATCGATCCGGAGCTGCCGCCGATCGCGCTCACCGCGGGCGCGATGACGGTCGGCGCCGGACTCCTGCTCGTGCTCGGCGTCACCGGGCTCGTGCCGCTGCGGGCGACCTTCGGCGACGTCGTCTTCGTCGGGAACGAGGTGCCGTGGTTCCTGCCCGCGGCGGTCATCCTCGGCATGTCCACGGTGCTCGCCTACCTGCTCGGGATCGAGGGCGGCTCGCGGCTCGGCACCCGGATCGCCTCCTTCGTCGGGCTGACCGAGGTGCTGTTCTCGATCGTCGCCGCCTGGGCCCTGCTCGGCGAGCTGCCGGCGCCGATCCAGTTCGGCGGCGGGGCGCTGATCCTGGTCGGCGTGGTGCTGGTGCGGCTGCAGGCGGAGGCGCCTAGTGCCGTCGCACCGGAGCCGCTGGAGTCGGACGAACGGCCACCGGTCCCGCTGTCCACCCCCTGATCGCGGGGTCGCTCTAGGCGGGCGCCGCCTTCTCCTTTATGCTCGCCTCACCCATGCGCGAGCCCAGCCGACCCACGCGACCGATCGCCCTCTCGTCGGCGATCCTGACGCTGCTCGCGGTCGGCCTCGCCGGCTGCTCGAGCGCCCCGGTCTCGCAGCCCGTCGCCCAGGCGGCCGGCGTCGCCGCGGTCACCGCGTACGACGACATCCCCGTCACTGCTGACCTCGTCTACGACGAGGCGACCGGCCAGGCGCTCGACGTCTGCTCGCCGGTCGACGCCGCGGCCGGAGCCGCCCTCCCCGCGGTGCTCGTCGTGCACGGCGGCAGCTGGACCCGCGGCGACAAGGCCGACCCCAACTGGCGCCCGCTCTGCCAGTGGCTCGCCTCCGAGGGCTTCGTCGCCGTCTCGGTGAACTACCGCCTCGCCCCGGCCGACGTCTTCCCCGCGCAGATCGAGGACGTCTCGGCCGCCCTCGACTGGATCCTCGAGCCGGCGCAGACCGAGCGCTTCGGGATCGATCCGTCGAGGGTCGCCGCGTTCGGCGGCTCGGCCGGCGGCAACCTCGTCTCGCTGCTCGGCACCGACGACGCGCTGACGGCCGACGACGCCGGCACCTCGCGCCTCACCGCGGTCGTCGACCTCAGCGGCCCCGCGGATCTCACGGCGGCGGGCCTGGCGGACGACGACCCGATCGTCGGCGTCGGCGCGGCGGTCCGCGGCTACCTCGACTGCGCCGACCTCGACGACTGCGCGGCCGCCGGTGAGGCCTCGCCGATCGCGCACGTCGACGGCTCCGAGCCGCCGTTCCTCATCGCCCACTCGGCCGGCGAGCGCGTGGCGCTCAGCCAGTCGCAGGACTTCGCCGAAGCGCTGGACGCGGCCGGCGCGAGCGTCGACTTCGTCCTCGTGCCCGGCACCCGGCACTCGATCGCGATGCTCGACGACTCGCTCCGCCGCACCGTCGTCGACTTCCTGCACGAGCAGCTCGACGCGCCGGCCGAGCAGACGCTCTCGCTCGAGCCCGCCGAGCAGACCGAGTCGGCCGCGGCGCCGTCGTCGTGACCGCCGGGGTCGTCGTCCGGCTGGAGCGGCCGGGGACGGGAGCGCTCGCCTCGCTGCTCACCGCCGAGCTTCCGCCGCACGCCCGCCTCCTCGTCGCCCGCGACGGCGCCACGCAGCAGCCGATCGGCGTGCTGGCGCTGACGCCCGGGCCCGACGACTTCGCCGAGCTGCTCGCCCTCGAGGTCGCCCCGGAGTCGCGGCGGAGCGGAGTCGCCCGCCGGCTCGTCGCCGCGGCGCTCTCCTACGCGAGCGTGCAGCGCATCCGCACGCTCCGCTTCCGCGTGCCGGTCCAGGCGGAGGCGGCCCTCGCCGCCGCCCGCGCGCTCGGCTTCACCGAGATCGACGGCTTCGGCGCGCACGTGGGCGACGCGTCGGGCGTCTGCTTCGCACGCTCGGTGCGATGACCGACGCCGTCTCACCCCGCGACCTGGTCGCCTCTGCACTCCGCCGCGAGCGCGGGCGCCTCGGCCTGAGCATCTCCGAGATCGCCCGCCGCGCCGGGATCGCCAAGTCGACGCTCTCGCAGCTCGAGGCCGGCGAGGGCAACCCGAGCCTCGAGACGCTCTGGGCGCTCGGCGGCGCGCTCGGCGTGCCGTTCTCGCACCTGGTCGAGCCGCCGCGCCGCGCCGTGCAGCTGATCCGCGCCGGGGACGGCCCGCGCAGCGCCTCGGCGGCCGCCGACTCCGCGGCCACCCTGCTCAGCGCCTGCCCGCCGGGAGCCCGCCGCGACGTGTACCGCCTCACCGCCGAGCCCGGAGCCGCGCGGAACTCGGAGCCGCACGCCCGCGGCACCGTGGAGCACCTGATCCTCTCCACCGGACGCGCCCTGGCCGGTCCGGCCGACGCCCCGGTCGAGCTCGCGCCCGGCGACTGCCTGTCCTACCCGGGCGACGAGCCGCACGTCTTCGACGCCCTCGAGCCCGGGACGAGCGCCGTGCTCGTCTCGGAGCAGGTCTGAGAAGGCGCCGGCGCTCAGTCGAAGGCGCTCGCGCTCAGTCGAAGGCGCAGGCCGTCTCGTCGGACAGTGCGCGGCTGATCCGCTCGCGGTGCTCGGCGCTCATCGGCGGCAGCGCGTCCGGGGCGAACCAGCCGACCTCGGTCGACTCGTCGTCGGCGACGTGCGCCTCGCCCGAGAGGTAGCGGGCGCGCAGCACGTGGTCGAGGTACTGGGCCCGGTCGCCGTTCGGGTACTCCATCGGCGGCAGCGTGTGCAGCCAGACGACGCGCTCGACCTCGATCTCGACGCCCGCCTCCTCCAGCGCCTCGCGCCGCGCGGTGCCGGCGACCGTCTCGCCGGGGTCGATGATGCCGGTGACCGCGGTCCAGGCGCCGGTGTCGGCGCGCCGGACCAGGAGGACCTGGCGGACCGGCTCCTCGCGGACGATCACCGCGGTGACGCCGGTCAGCCAGAGCAGCTCGGTGCCCACCTGCTCGCGGAGCCGGAGGACGAAGTCGGGGGTCGCCATCGCGCGCGCTCCCGCGCCTAGCCCGCGAGCGCGCCGGCGTCGAACGGCTCGGGACGGAAGTCGAAGGCGACCACCCCGGCCGTGTCGAGCAGCGGGCCGACGAGGCCCTTGAAGGCGTCGTGCGCGGGATCGAACAGGCCGGGGCCGTCGACCGCCGGGCGGCCGATGTAGTAGTTGAGGTCGCCCTCGGACGCGAAGGTCAGCAGGAACGCGCGGTCGAAGCCCTCGCCCGCGCCCTCGGTGCTGAGCTGCGGCCCGTTCTCGATCGAGACGATGTACGGGCGGCCGTCGCGCAGGCACTCCTCGCCGAGCGCCAGAAAGGACGCGATCACGCCGTCCACCTCGGCGACGAGCGCCGTCGGGCGGAAGCGGAACAGCACGATGTGTCGAATGGTCCCGGGCCGGTGGTCCGCGGCGACGAAGCGCTCGGGGCCGACCTCGGCGATCGCGCGGGCGGCGCGGTCCGGGCCGCTCGTCCAGCGGGAGCCGATCGTCTCGGGGGCCGCGGCGACGACCTCCGCGGCCGTGGTCTCCACTGCCGGGGTGCTGAATCCTGTGTCGCTCATGCCGACGCCTCTCCGGCGCGGGCGGCACGCCGCCGCTCACGATACCCCTCGACCAGGTTGTAGACGACCGGCAGCACCACCAGCGTGAGCACCGTCGAGGACACCAGGCCGCCGATCACGACGATCGCGAGCGGCTGCGAGATGAAGCCGCCGTGGCCGGTGATGCCGAGCGCCATCGGCAGCAGCGCGAAGATCGTCGCGAGCGCCGTCATCAGGATAGGCCGGAGCCGCCGCTCGGTGCCGTGCAGCAGCGCCTCGCGCACGGGCATCCCCCGCTCGCGGTACTGGTTCACCAGGTCGATCAGCACGATCGCGTTGGTGACCACGATGCCGATCAGCATCAGCACGCCGATCAGCGAGGGCACGCCGAGCGGCACGCCGGTGAGCACCTGCAGCAGGATCGCGCCGGTCGCCGCGAACGGCACCGACACCAGCAGCAGCAGCGGCTGCAGGAGCGAGCGGAACGTCGCGACCATCACGACGTAGACGATCAGGATCGCCACCAGCAGCGCGATCCCGAGCTGCGAGAACGCGTCGCTCTGGTCGGCCGTGACGCCGCCGAGCGAGGCGGTGACGCCGGCCGGCAGCTCCGTGTCGTCGATCGCGCTCTGCACCGCGACGTTCGCCGAGGCGAGATCGTCGCCCTCCGGGGTCACCGTGATGGTGGCGGTGCGCTGCCCGCGCTCGGTGGTGATGCTCGCGGGCCCGTCGGTCTGCTCGACGACGGCGAGCGAGGTGAGCGGCACCGTGCCGGTGCGCGTCGGGATCTCGAGCGCCGACAGCTCGTCGAGGGTGGCCGGCGGCTGCGCGTCGGCGAGGTAGACGGAGAGCGTGCGGTCGTCGATCACGACGCTGCCCGTCTGCGTCGGCTGCAGCGCCTGGCTGACCAGCGTGCCGACCGCGACCTCGGTGAGTCCGGCGTCTGCGGCGGCGGCGCGGTCGACTCGCACTGCGATGTAGGGCAGCGAGGAGGAGAGGTTGCTCTCGGCCTGGCTGATCCCGTCGGTGCCGCGCAGCGCCGCGAGCAGCGCGTCGTTCGCGCTCTGCAGGTCGCTCTGCGAGGCGGTGGAGAGGTCGACCTCGATGTTCGAGGAGGCGCCGAAGCCGGAGGAGGCGGCGACGCTGATGTCGTCGGCCGAGGCGACCGAGCCGAGCGCCGTGCGGACGTCGGCCTGCACGGTCTCCTGGTCGGCCGACTCGTCGGTGGTGACGGAGTAGCGGATCGAGGTGCCGCCGCCTCCGCCGCCGAACGCGCTCTGCAGCCCGCCGCCCGCCGAGCCGATCGAGAGCTGCACGGTCTCGACGCCGCCGACCTCGAGGATCGCCGCGCTGGCCTGCTGCGCGGTCGCGTCCTGCGCGTCCAGGCTCTGGCCGTCGGGCACGGTCTGGGTGACGGTGAAGGTGTTCTGACCGCTCGCGCCGAGGAAGCTCGTCTTCATCAGCGGGTAGAGCGCGCCGGTGCCGACGAGCACCAGCAGCGCGAGCAGGACGGTCGCGACGGAGTGCTGGAGGGTCCAGGCGATCACGGGGCCGTAGACCCGCTGCAGGCCCGCCGCGCGGCGGGGCGTCGCGCGGGCGCTGTGGCGCGCGTGCTCGGGCTCGGCCTCGGGAGCCGCGGCCGCCGTCTCGCCCGCTGCGCCGCGCTCCTCGGCGAGCGCCGCCTGCGCCGCCTCGCGCACGCCGGGGCGCTTGGAGGGCCGGAGGAACCAGTACGCCAGCACGGGCACGATCGTCAGCGCGACGAGCAGCGAGGCGAGCAGCGCGATCGACACCGTCAGCGCGAACGGCCGGAACAGCTCGCCGGTCGTGCCGCCGACGAACGAGATCGGCAGGAACACGGCGACCGTGGTGATCGTCGAGGCGGTGATCGCGCCCGCGACCTCGCGCACCGCGACCGCGATGGTCGCCGCGCGCTCCTCCCCCGCGTCCAGGTGCCGCTTGATGTTCTCGATCACGACGATGGAGTCGTCCACCACGCGGCCGATCGCGATCGTCAGCGCGCCCAGGGTGAGGATGTTCAGCGTGTAGCCCGCGGTCTGCAGGCCGATGAAGGTGATCAGGACCGAGGTCGGGATCGAGATCGCGGTGACCAGCGTCGAGCGCACCGAGAGCAGGAACAGCAGGATCACGAGCACCGCGAAGACGAGGCCGAGCGCCCCCTCCTGCGCGAGCGACTCGATCGAGTCCTGGATGTAGGGGGCCTGGTCGAAGACCGAGGTGAAGGTCGCGTTCTCGCCGAGCGACGCCTCGAGATCCGGCAGCAGCGCCGTGACGCCGGTGGAGACCTCGACGGTGTTCGCCGCGGGGAGCTTGGTGATCGAGAGGGTCAGCGCCGGCTGGCCGTTGACCCGCGAGATCGAGGTGATCGGGGCGTCGGTGACGGCGACGGTGGCGACGGAGCCGAGGGTGGGGGCGGTGGCGGGCGCCGTGGGAGCGAGGGCCGCAGCGCTCGCGGACGGGATCAGCGGCAGCGCCGCGATCGCGTCGGTCGAGTCGAGCTTGACGCCGGACTGCACCGAGAAGGTGCTGCCGTCCTGGGTGATCTCGCCGCCGGCGACCAGCACGCCGTTCTGCTGCAGCGCGGTGCGGATGTCGGCGGTCGAGAGACCCGCCGCGGCGAGCGCCGTGTCGTCCGGGGTGATCGTGACGCGCTGGGCGCTCTCGCCGACCAGCGCGACCTCGCGGACGCCGTCCACCTTCTCCAGGTCCGGGATGACGCTCGTGCGCAGCCGGTCGGCGAGCGCCTTCGCGTCGCCGTCGCTGGAGACGGCGAGCTGCAGCACCGGCAGGTCGTCGAACGAGCCGGTCACGACCTGCGGGTCGACGCCGTCCGGGAGCGTGCTCTTGATCCGGTTGATCGCCTGCAGGATCTTCTGCTCGGCGGTCGCCAGGTCGGTGCCGTAGGCGAAGGAGGCGGAGATCAGCGACGAGTTCGTGGACGAGGTCGCGCTGGTCGTCTCGAGCCCGGGAACGCCCTGGATGGCGGTCTCGATCGGCGTCGAGACGTCGTCGTTGACCACCTCCGGAGCGGCACCCGGGTAGCTCGAGATCACCGCCAGCTGCGGGAAGGAGATCGACGGCGCGACCTCCTGCTTCAGCCCGGTGAGGGCGACGCCGCCGAAGACGGCGATGACGACCGTGACGAGCGCGATGAGCGCCCGGTTCTTCATGCTGAGGACCGCGAGGAGATGCACGCCGTGAGTCTTCCATCAGCTGGCTGAGTATTCGTCCCCCTCCGGGAGGACCTGGAGGATCAGACGACGTCGGCGAGGTAGCCGGTGTCGGCCGCCGGGTGGCGCGCGACCTGGCTCCAGGCGACGGCGAGCGCGTCCACGGCCCGGTCGGTGATCTCCGGCGAGTAGCCGATCGGGATGCGCAGGAAGCGCTCGAAGGCGCCGTCGATCCCGAAGCGCGGGCCGGCGGTGATCAGCAGGCCCGAGGTGCGGGCGGCGAGCGCCAGCTGCGAGCTGGCCGGGCGGCCGAGGCCGACCCAGGTGGAGAGGCCGCCGGAGACCCGCGGCACGCTCCACTCCGGGATCGCGCGGGCGAGCGCCGCCTCGAGGTGGTCGCGGCCGGCCCGCAGCTGCTCGCGGCGCAGCTCCAGCACGCCGTCCATCCGGCCGAGCATGTCGGCGACCAGGAGCTGCTCGACGATCGGGCTGCCGAGATCGCCGGCCGAGCGCGCGGCGACGAGCTTCCGGATGACGCTCCGCTCGGCGCGGATCCAGCCGATGCGGATGCCGCCCCAGAGCGTCTTGCCGACCGAGCCGATCGAGATCACCGTGCCCTCGGGCCCGTAGGAGGCGAACGGCAGCGGCGACATCCGCCGGTCGATGTCGAGCTCGGCGGTGGTCTCGTCGGCGATGATCAGCGTGCCCTGGCGCGCGGCGGCCGCGATCGCGCGCTCGCGCAGGTCGACGGCCATCGAGCGGCCGGTCGGGTTGTGGAAGTCGGGCATCAGGTAGGCGAGCGTCGGGCTGGTGCCGCGGATCGCCGCGATCAGGCCCTCGCCGTCCCAGCCGTCGGCGCCGTCCACGTTGACCGGCACCAGGCGGGCGCCGGCGAGCCGGAGCGCCTCGTAGGCGTGCGGGTAGGTCGGCGCCTCGATCAGGGCGCGGTCGCCGCGGGCGAGCAGGGTGCGGGCGACGAGCGCGATCGCGTGCTGCGCGCCGATGGTCACCATGATCTGGCCGGGCTCGGTGCGCAGCCCGCGGCGGGTGTAGCGCTCGGCGATCGCGCGGCGCAGCAGCGGCAGGCCGACGGTGTCGTAGGAGCCGTCCTCGAAGTACTCCGGCGCGAGGCGCGCGGCACGGGCGTAGGCCTCGGCGAGCTCGGGCACCGCGGGCAGCGCCGCCTTGGTGAAGTCGACGAAGTCGGGCGCGAGGGTCGGCACGGCGTGCACCGCGGCGCCGGGGAGGCGGGTCGCGCTGCCGGAGCCTCGGACGCTGACGAGGTAGCCGCTGTCGCGCAGCTCGCGGTAGGCGGCGGCCACGGTGGTGCGGCTCACGCCGAGCCGCGCCGACAGCTCGCGCTCGGCGGGGAGCCGGCTGTCCGTCGGGATGCGGCCGTCGATGCTGAGCAGGCGGATGCGGTCGGCGAGGGCGAGGTACGCCGGGCGGGTGCCGCGCTGCTCGCGCCAGTCGCCGAGGAGGGTCTGCAGGGCGCGCACGCCGAAGTGGACATCAGCCATGCGTCCAAGATAGCCGGATTGGACCGCGCGAAGAAGGCCACCCCTGCGATGGGATTCTCGGCATGACGATCACCGCGCCCCTCGCCGTCCCCGCTCCCCCGGTGAGCCAGTGGCGGCTGCGACCCGTGCCGCGGCTGCTGGTCGGGCTCGTGCTCTACGGCTTCGCCGACGCGATGATGATCCGCGCGTCGATCGGCGTGGACCCGTGGACCGTCTTCGCCCTCGGCGTCGCCCGCCAGACCGGACTGGGGATCGGACTGCTCACCAACGTGATCGGACTGCTCGTCCTGCTGCTCTGGATCCCGCTGCGGCAGCGACCCGGCCTCGGCACCGTGCTGAACGTGCTGGTGGTCGGCACGACGATCGGCGTCGGGATCGAGCTGCTCGCCGTCCCCGCCGAGTGGTGGGGGAAAGCGCTGCTGTTCGCCGGCGGGCTGGTGCTGCTGGCCGTCGCGAGCGGGATCTACATCGGCGCCCGCCTCGGCGCCGGCCCGCGCGACGGCCTGATGACCGGGCTCCACCACCGCCTCGGGCTGCCGATCTGGGCGGCCCGCGGCGGCGTCGAGCTCACCGTGCTCCTGATCGGCTGGGCCCTCGGCGGCGACGTCGGCCTCGGCACCCTCGCCTTCGCCCTGCTGATCGGCCCCCTCTGCGCGGTGACGCTGCCACTGCTGGGCGTCCGCCGCCACTGACGCTGACGGCACATGCTGGTCGCGCGGCCTGCGCCTTCATGCTGATCGAGTAGCCCGCACAGCGGGCCCCCCTTCATGCTGATCGAGTAGCCCGCGCAGCGCGCCCCCTTCATGCTGATCGAGTAGCCCGCGAAGCGGGCGTATCGAGATCCACCACCGCCGGCAGGACGAGTCCGCAGACCGCCCTGCTGAGGACGGCGGGTCTCGATACGCCGCTCCGCGGCTGCTCGACCACCATGTGGCCGCACAACATCAGCTGAGACGAGGGGGCATCCCCTGACAGCGGAGGCCCACCCTTCTCAGCTGATGTTGTGCGGCGCCCCGCCGTCGAGCCGCCCGCGGGGCGGGTCCCTTCATGCTGAGCCGCCCGCGGGGCGGGTCCCTTCATGCTGATCGAGTAGCCCGCGAAGCGGGCGTATCGAGATCCACCGTGGTGCAGACGGTGGGTCTCGATACGCCCCTGCGGGGCTACTCGACCAGCATGAGGGGGCCGCTCCGCGGCTGCTCGACCAGCATGTGGCTGCGCCGGCTAGCGCTTCGCGCTCAGCTCCGCGCGGGTGCGCTCGGCCTCGTCCGAGTCCTGGATGGAGGCGATGCCCTCGGTGATCGAGGTGCCGGAGGCGGGGGCCTCGTGCTCGTCCGCGCCGAGGGTGGCCTCGTCGAAGGGGGCGCGGCCGCCGAGCACCTCGCGGACCTGCACCATGTCGATCTGCTTGGTCCAGGTGCCGACGAGGAGGGTCGCGACCGCGTTGCCGGTGAAGTTGGTGACCGCGCGGGCCTCCGACATGAAGCGGTCGATGCCGACGATGACGCCGACGCCGTTGACCAGGTCGGGACGGAAGGACTGCAGACCGCCGGCCAGGGTGGCGAGGCCGGCGCCGGTGACGCCCGCGGCGCCCTTGGACGCGACCATCATGAAGAGCAGGAGCCCGATCTGCTCCGGGATCGACATCGGGGCGCCGGTCGCCGAGGCGATGAAGAGCGAGGCCATCGTGAGGTAGATCGCGGTGCCGTCGAGGTTGAAGGAGTAGCCGGTCGGGACGGTGATGCCGACGACGGGCTTGGAGACGCCCAGGTGCTCCATCTTGGCGATCAGGCGGGGCAGAGCGGCCTCGGAGGAGGAGGTGCCGACGATGAGCAGGTACTCGCGGGCCAGGTACTTCATCAGCGAGAAGATGCTGACGCCGGTGACCAGGCGCAGCAGCAGGCCGAGGACGACGACCACGAAGATCGCGCAGGTGAGGTAGAAGCCGATCATCAGGGTGGCGAGGGCGACGACCGCGCCCCAGCCGGTCTTGCCGACCACCGCGGCGATCGCGCCGAACGCGCCGATCGGGGCGACCCAGAGCACCATCGAGAGGATGCGGAAGACCAGCACCTGCAGCTGCTTGATCGCGCCGAGGATCGGCTGGCCCTTGGCGCCCATCTTCTGCAGCGCGAAGCCGACCAGGAGGGCGACGAAGAGCGTCTGCAGGATGCTGCCGTCCACGAGCGAGGAGAACAGCGAGACCGGGATGATCCCGAGGATGAAGTCGCTGGTCGACTCCGCCTTGAGGTCGGTGGTGTCGTAGGTGGCGCTCGAGATGTCGAGGCCCTCGCCCGGGTGCAGGATGTTGCCGACGACCAGGCCGATGGCCAGCGCGAAGGTCGACATCACGATGAAGTAGCCGAGCGCGAGGCCGCCGACCTTGCCGACCGTCGCGGCCTTGGCGATCGAGCCGATGCCGATCACGATGGTGCAGAAGATGATCGGCGCGATCATCATCTTGATGAGGCCCACGAACGCCTTGCCGACGGGCTCGAGCGTCGCGGCGAACGCGGGGGCGACGAGGCCGACGATCACGCCGGCGACGACCGCGATGATCACGGCGATGTAGAGCCAGTGGTTGCGGTCGATCCGCCGGCGGGTCTTCACGGGGGTGAGGGAGGGGCTGAGCCTGTCGGTGCGGGGCCGGTCGGGGCCGCCGGGCGTCTTCGCCATGCGCGTGTCCTGTCTCTTCGTCGAGCTGGGAGGGGGTGAGACGATGCTCGCCCCCGCGGTCCGCCCGGCCGATGTTGCGTTCATACTGTTCACGGACACCGAGCTGTTCACGGACACCGAGCTGTTCACGGACATCGCGGTCCAGGTCGCGGACGAGGAGGTCGGATGCCCGGAACGAGCCCCCGCGGCAGCATCGCCGCGCGGCTGTTCGCCGTGCAGCTGATCTGCATCCTCGTGATCGGCGCGATCGCGGTGCTGGTCCTCGCGTTCGACGCCCGCGGGCGCGCCGGCGACGACGCGGCCCAGCGGAGCCTGGTGGTCGCGCGCACGGTCGCCGACAACCCGTTCGTCCTCGACGCGGCGCAAGGGGCCGACCCGTCGGCCTCGCTCCAGCCCTACGCGGAGGAGATCATGGCCGACACCGGCGTCGACTTCCTCACGATCATGAACCCCGACCGCACCCGCTACACCCACCGCGACCGCGCGCAGATCGGCCTGCCGTTCATCGGCACCATCGCCCCGGCACTCGAGGGCCGCACCTTCACCGAGACCTACACCGGCACCCTCGGCCCCTCGGTGCGCGCCGTCGCCCCGATCGAGAGCGCCGACGGCACCGTCGTCGCGCTGGTGTCGGCCGGCGTGACCCTGAGCCGGGTGGACGCCTCCTTCCTCCCCCGGCTCCAGGTCGTCGCCGGCGGCGTGCTCGGCGCGGTGGCCCTCGGCGGCATCGGCTCCTGGCTGCTCGCCCGCTACCTCCGCCGGGTCACGGGCGGCCGGGGGCCCGAGCAGATGAGCCAGGTCTTCGCCTACTACGAGTCGGTGCTGCACTCGGTGCGCGAGGGGCTGCTCCTCGTCGACGACCGCGGCCGTCTCGTGCTCGCGAACGACCACGCGCTCGAGCTGCTCGGACTCGAGGGCGTGTCGATCCCGGTGCCCGTGGCCGAGCTCGACCTCCCCGACGCCCTGCGCGCGGTGCTGCTCGCCGACGAGCCGGTCGCCGACCGCCTGGTCGTGGCGCACGAGCGGATCCTCGTGGTCAACGAGCGACCGGCCGCCTCCCCCGGTGCCCGGCCTCTCGGCACCGTCACGACGCTCCGCGACCGCACCGAGCTGCAGCGGGTGTCCGGCGAGCTGGAGTCGATGCGCACCCTCTCGGACGCGCTGCGCTCGCAGACCCACGAGTTCTCCAACCGCCTGCACACCATCGCCTCGCTGATCGAGCTCGGCCGACCCGAGGAGGCGCTCGCCTTCGCGGCGGGCGAGCTGAACCTCAGCCAGCGGCTGGCCGACCGGGTGCTCGGCTCGGTGCAGGAGCCGGTGATCGCCGCGCTGCTGCTCGGCAAGGCCGCTCAGGCCCGCGAGCGCGGGGTCGAGCTGCACCTCGAGACGCACCTCGAGCCGGGCTCCCAGGGCTTCGAGCCCGGCGACCTGGTGACCGTGCTCGGCAACCTGATCGACAACGCGCTCGACGCGGCCGCCTCCTCCGCCGCCGACCGCGAGCCGTGGGTCGAGGTCTACCTCGGCCTGGCCGAGGCGTCGGGAGCCGAGGGCGCCGAGCTGGTGCTGCAGGTCTCCGACAGCGGACCCGGCGTCGCCGAGGCGGCCGACGTCTTCGCGCGCGGCTACTCGACGAAGGAGTCCGACGCGTTCGGCCGCGGCATCGGCCTCGCGCTGGTGCGGCAGGTGGTGCAGCGGCTCGGCGGGAGCATCGAGGTGACCCGGCACGTCGGCGCGGTGTTCACGGTGCAGCTGCCGCTGCGGGACCCGGCCGGGGCGACCCGGTGACCGCCGCGCCGATCCGCGTCCTCGTCGTCGAGGACGAGCCGCTGACCGCGAGCGCGCACGCCGACTACGTCCGGCGCGTCGAGGGTTTCGAGGTCGCGGCGGTGGCCGGCAGCGGCGCGGAGGCGATCCGGGCCCTGCGCGCCGATCCCGCGATCGCGCTGATCCTGCTCGACATGAACCTGCCCGACATGGGCGGGCTCGACCTCTGCCGTGCCGTGCGCACCGCGGGCCTGGACGTCGACGTGATCGCGATCACCGCCGTGCGCGACGCCGCCGTGGTGCGCGCCTCCGTCGCCGCCGGGATCGTGCAGTACCTGATCAAGCCGTTCGTCTTCAGCGTCTTCGCGGCGAAGCTCGCCAGCTACCGCCAGTACCGCGAGCGGATGCACGGCGCCGACGTCGCGAGCCAGCACGAGGTCGACGGCGCCTTCGCGGCGCTGCGGACCTCCAACGCACCCGGGCTGGCGAAGGGGCTCTCGGCGGAGACGCTCGACGCGGTGACCGCGCTGCTCGGCCCGGTCGGCCTCTCCGCGGGCGAGCTCGCCGCCCGGCTCGATGTCTCGCGGGTCACCGCACGGCGCTACCTCGAGCACCTCGCCGACTCGGGAGTCGCCGAGCGCGCCCCGCGCTACGGCTCGCCGGGGCGGCCGGAGCTGGAGTACCGCAGGGTCTGAGGGGCTACTGCTTGTACGACGACAGGAAGTTCCCCAGCCGCTCGATCGCCTCGGAGATCACCCGCTCCTCCGGCAGCGTCACGATCCGCAGGTGATCGGGAGTCGGCCAGTTGAAGCCGGTGCCGGGCACCAGCAGGATGTGCTCCGCGAGCAGCAGGTCGTAGACGAGCCGCCCGTCGTCGCGGATCTCGTGCACCTCCGGATCGAGCCGCGGGAACGCGTAGAGCGCGCCCATCGGCAGCTCGCAGGAGACGCCGGGGATCGCCTGCAGTCCCTTCCACGCGGCGTCGCGCTGGCGCCGCAGCCGCCCGCCCGGCGCGATCAGCGCCTCGATCGACTGCACCCCCGAGAGCGCCGCCTGCACCGCATACTGCCCCGGCACGTTGGGGCAGAGCCGGGTCGAGGCGAGCAGGGTGATCCCCTCGAGGAACCCCGCGGCGTGCTCGCGCGGCCCGGTGATCGCGAGCCAGCCGGAGCGGTAGCCGGCGACGCGGTAGGTCTTGGACAGGCCGTTGAAGGTGAGGCAGAGCTGGTCCGGTGCGAGCGACGCCAGCGGGATGTGCTGCGCGTCGTCGTAGAGGATCCGGTCGTAGATCTCGTCGGCGAGCAGCAGCAGCGAGTGCTCCTCGGCGAGCGCCACGATCCCCTCGAGCACCTCGCGGGTGTAGACGGCGCCGGTCGGGTTGTTGGGGTTGATCACGACGATCGCCTTCGTCCGCGCCGTGATCTTCGAGCGGATGTCCTCGAGGTCGGGCTGCCAGCCGTCGTCCTCCGCGCAGCGGTAGTGCACCGCGGTGCCGCCGGCGAGGCTCGTCATCGCCGTCCAGAGCGGGTAGTCGGGCGCCGGGATGAGCACCTCGTCGCCGTCGTCGAGCAGCGCCTGCAGCGTCATCGTGATCAGCTCGGACACCCCGTTGCCGAGGAACACCCACTCCGGGTCCACCGGCGGGAAGCCGGGGACCTCCTCGTAGCGGTAGGTCACCGCGAGGCGGGCCGAGAGGATCCCGCGGCTGTCGCTGTAGCCGTGCGCGCTGGGCATCGCGGCGATCATGTCGCGGACGATCTGGTGCGGCGCCTCGAAGTCGAATCCGGCCGGGTTGCCGGTGTTGAGCTTCAGGATGCGGTGCCCCTCGCTCTCCAGCCGCGACGCCTCCACGAGCGCCTTGCCGCGGATCTCGTAGAGGACGTTGCGGAGCTTGGAGGACTGCTCGAGGGGGCGCGGCGGGGTCATCGGTCCAGTATTCACCGGCCGACGACCCCGAGAGCCGGTCAGCCCCTCGTGGCGCGGACCGCGGCGGCGATCTCCTCCTCGATGAGGTCGTAGTTGATCGCGGCGGCGACGCGGAGGCCGTCGGCGGCCGCCGCCATCACCTGCGACATCGGCTCGACCAGCGAGCCGGCGGCGAAGACCCGCGGCGCGGTGGTGCGGCCCATCGGGTCGACGGTGAGGTGCCGGGCGGCACCGGAGGGGTGGTCGACGAGCTCGAGGCCGAGGCCGTCGGGCAGGTTGCCCTCGACGCGGGGGCCGACGACCAGCGCGTCGAGCTCGAGCCGGCGGCCGTCGACGACGACGCCGACCAGGCGGTCGTCCTCGACGAGGACCTCGGTGACGGCGCCGTCGATCAGCTCGATGCCGCGGGCGGCGAGTCCCTCGGCCTCCTCCGCTCCCGGCGCGAAGACGCCGTTGGTGAGGATCGACACCCGGTCGCTGAGCTGCCGGAACATCTGCGCCTGGTGGCCGGAGAAGCCGCTGCCGAGCACGGCGATCCGGCGCCCGCGCACCTCGAAGCCGTGGCAGTACGGGCAGTGCAGCACGTCGCGGCCCCAGCGCTCGGCGAGCCCCGGGATCCCGGGCAGCCGGTCGGTGGAGCCGCTGGCGAGCAGCAGGCGGCGGGCGCGGAGCACGGTGCCGTCGGCGAGGGTCGCGGTGACGCCGCCGTCGGCGGTCGAGGCCGACACGATCCGCCCCGGGACGACGCGCACTCCGTAGCCCTCGGCCTCGGTCCGGGCGAGGCGGGCGAGCTCGACCGGCGCGGTGCCGTCGCGGGTGAGCACGTTGTGGGCGCCGGGTGAGGGCGCGTTGCGGGGCGGCCCGCCGTCGACGACGAGCACGTCGCGGAGGCTGCGGCCGAGGGCGGTGGCGGCGGCGAGGCCGGCGAAGGAGGCGCCGGCGATGAGGACGTCGGGGAGGTCTGAAGCGGTCATGTCCCGAGCATCCGGCGGCGGCGGCGGTCCGTCGAGGATCCGTGCCGTTCCAGCACGACCGCGCGGCCCGCGTGCCAGGATCGGGGCATGCACCCCGAGCACGACACTCCCTCCGACACTCCCTCCGACGACGAGATCGTCGCCGCTGTCGGACCGCGGCTGAAGCACCTCCGCCTGCGCCGCGACCGCACGATCGCCTCACTCGCCGCGGAGACCGGCATCTCCGCGAGCACGCTCTCCCGGCTGGAGAGCGGCGGCCGGCGCGCGACGCTCGAGCTGCTGCTCCCGATCGCGCGCGCCCTCGGCACCCCGCTCGACGAGCTGGTCGGCGCCGCGCCCGAGGACCCGCGCGTGCACGGCCGGCCGTTCACCCGGCACGGGATGCGGATCCAGCCGCTCAGCCGCGACGCCGGCGCCCTGCAGGCCTTCAAGACGACGATCCCCGCCGGACCGATCCCCGCACCGGAGCAACAGCGCACGCACGAGGGCTTCGAGTGGCTCTACGTGCTGAGCGGCCGGCTCCGGCTGCGCCTCGGCGAGCACGACATCGTCCTGCCGGCGGGCGAGGCCGCGGAGTTCGACACCCGAGTGCCGCACTGGTTCGGCCGGGCCGACGAGCAGCAGGTCGAGTTCCTCAGCCTGTTCGGGCGCCAGGGCGAGCGGATGCACGTCCGCGCGTCGACGCGGCGCTGAGCCGGCGACGCTGAGACGGCGGCGGCGGCGGCTCAGCTCTCGCCGAGCACCTCGCGGACGAAGCCGGTCGTCTTCACGCGCAGGGTCGCGATCCGCTCGGCCTTCGCCGCCTCGACGTCGAAGCCGATGTAGGCGACCGAGGGCCGGGTGCGGACGTTGGCCGAGCACTGGAAGTCCGCGCAGACCAGCGTGCCGAGAGTGTCGCCCGCGCGCCCGGCCGGGCCGGCCTTCTTCGCGCCGAAGAAGACCACGTCGTTGGGCAGCCGGATGTCGCGGCACCAGGAGCACTGCGCCCGCGAGCGCGGGTTCGCGTCGGCCTGGCGGAGCAGGACGCCCACGAGCCGGTCCTCGAGCGGCACGACGACGTAGGCGCGGCGGCCGATCTTCCTGTCGCGCCAGCCGAGATGGTCGAACGACTCCCAGTCGAGGTCGTCGAAGCCGGCGGGGAGCGAGAGATCCGCGACCTCCTTGCGTGAGGCGTTCACGAAGGAGTCGCGGATCTGCTGGTCGGTGAGGGCGCGCATGTCCTCTCCAGCCTAATCAGCCGAGGTGCGCGACGGCCTCCCGCGGTGCCTGCGCGAGGAACTGCTCCTTCTTGATCCGGATCATCGTGAACGCGATGACCGCGGCGAGCACCAGCCCGACGGCCGCCGCGACGAACACCGCGGAGTAGCCGTCGACGAAGGCGACCGGCGAGGACTGCTCCCCCGCCACTACCGCGTAGAGCGTGGTGAAGACGGAGAGGCCGATCGAGCCGCCGATCTGCATCGCGGCGTTGGCGGTCGCTCCGGCGGCACCGGCGTCGTGGCCGGCGATCCCGGTCAGCGCCACGTTCTGCACCGGCACGAAGATCATCGCCATGCCGACGCCGAGCAGGATCAGGCCGGGCAGCACCTGCACGAGGTAGGAGCCGTCCGCGGTGATGCGGCTGAGGTAGAGCAGGCCGGCGGCCGCGATCAGCGGGCCGACGATCATCAGCAGGCGCGGCCCGACAGTCGGCAGCAGCTTGGTGGCGATGCCCGCGACGATCATGATCGTGACGGTCATCGGGAGGTTGGCGAGGCCGGCCTCGAGCGGCGCGAGGCCGAGCACGAGCTGCAGGTGCAGCGTGAGGTAGAGGGTCGAGCCGATCATGACGCTGCCGACGATCGCCTGGATCAGGAACGCGCCGCCGCGGATGCGGTCGGTGACGATGCGCAGCGGGAGCAGGGGGTGGTCGGAGCGGGCCTGGATGCGGACGAAGACCGCGAGCAGCAGGACACCGGCGAGCAGGAAGCCGAGGGTGTCGACGCGGA
This sequence comes from Rathayibacter sp. PhB179, assembly GCF_004345345.1. Classification (NCBI taxonomy): domain Bacteria; kingdom Bacillati; phylum Actinomycetota; class Actinomycetes; order Micrococcales; family Microbacteriaceae; genus Rathayibacter; species Rathayibacter sp. PhB179. Next base: position 119,415 of record NZ_SLVD01000001.1, read on the forward strand.
GCCAGCCCTGCTCGGCGAGCGTGAAGCCGTAGACGAGGCTCGCGAGGCCGAGCGCGACGGTGATCGTGCCGGCGATGTCGAAGCGGTTGCGGCCCTCGGCACGGCTCTCGGTCACCAGCAGGGCGCCGGCGACGACGCCGATCAGCACGACGGGGACGTTGACCAGGAGGCACCAGCGCCAGTCGGCGAACTCGGTGAGCAGACCGCCGAGGACGAGGCCGACCGCGGCGCCCGCTCCGGCGACCGCGCCGAAGACCGCGAAGGCGGTGTTGCGCTCGCGCCCGCCCGGGAAGGAGACGGTGAGCAGCGCGAGGGCGGCCGGGGCGAGCAGCGCGGCGAAGGCGCCCTGCAGACCGCGGGCGGCGATCAGCTCGGTGCCGGAGGAGGCGACGCCGCCCCAGGCCGAGGCCGCGCCGAAGCCGACCATGCCGATGAGGTATGTGCGCTTGCGGCCCGTGTAGTCGGCGATGCGGCCGCCGAGCAGGAGGAGGGCGCCGAAGGCGAGCGCGTAGGCGGTGACGACCCACTGGCGCTCGACGTCGGTGAGGCCGAGGTCGGCCTGCGCGGCGGGCAGGGCGATGGTGACGATCGTGCCGTCGAGGACGACGACGAGCTGGGTCATCGCGAGGATCACGAGGACCCACCAGCGGCGGGAGGAGGAGGGCGCGGGCATTGCTGAGCCTTTCGAAGCGGAGGGAGCGGGACCGGCGGGTCCGGATCCGAGCCGCGTCTCTGGGGCTGAACCACCCCAACTGGTTGGTTGGGCATCGACGAGTGTACAGTTCGAGCGCCCGGAGGTGTAAGCGTGAGCGAGAAGAAGATCGAGCACGATGCGGCGGTCCCCGCCCGCGAGCGCATCCTCCGCGCCGCGACGGCCGAGTTCGCCGAGCACGGCTTCGCCGGAGCGCGCGTCGACCGCGTCGCCGCCGCGGCCGGCCTGAACAAGGAGCGGCTCTACGCCTACTACGGCGGCAAGCGCGGCCTGTTCGTCGCGACCGTGGTCGGCGCCCTGGAGGCGCTCGACGCGACGCTGCTCGCCGAGGCGGACGACCTGCCGGACCTCGCCGGCCGGATGTTCGACCACGTCTGGGACCGCCCCGAGTTCCTCCGCCTGCTCACCTGGGCGCGCCTCGAGGGCGGCGGCGTCTGGGAGGAGGCCGGCGAGCGCCTCGGCGGCATCCCGGCTCCCGAGGCCCGCGTGCAGGAGTGGCAGCGAGACGGGACGGTCGACGCGAGCTGGTCGGCGGAGGACCTCTTCATCGCCCTGCTCGGGCTCTGCGAGATCTGGCACCTGACGCCGTTCGCGCAGCGCGGGGGCGACGGCACCCGCGAGCGCCGCCGCGCCTTCGTCGTGCACGTGGCGGCGCTGGTGGGGGCGCCCGCCGACGGGCCGACCGCGGTCAGTCCGCGGTCGTGAGCCGCTCGAGGTAGCCGGCGAAGGCGAGCAGGTCGGCCTCGGGCCAGCTGCTCAGGGCCTCCTGCATCCGCTGGCGCTGCTGACCGCCCAGGTCGCCCATCCGCTCGCGGCCGTGCTCGGTGAGCGTGAGGAAGCGGGCGCGGCCGTCGGCCGGATCGGCGGCGGTCTCCACCAGCTCCAGCGCGCAGAGCTGGCGGATCTGCCGGCTGATCACGCTGCGGTCCACGCCGAGGCGCTCGGCCGCGACGCTCGAGTGCACGGGACCGCAGCGCTCCAGCATCCGGAGCAGCCGCAGCCCGAACGGCGGCAGCCCGGGGTCGATGCTCGCCGCCGCGTCGCGCACGGCCGTCCGGACCTGCACGGCGAGCGCGGTGATCTGCTCCTCGACCTGGAGCAGCGCGCTCGCCGGGGCGGCGGTCGGGACGGCCGGTGCGGCGGTCATCAGGGGCGCTCGGCCACGTCGATCGCGCCGGTGGTGGTCGCGGCGTGCCGGGCGTGAGCGACGGGAGCCGCGTGGCGGCCGTGCGCGCTGTCGTCGTGAGCGCTGTCGTCGTGGGCGATGTCGACAGCGACGCGGTCGACGTGGATGCGCTCCTCCGCGTGCACCGCGCTGTCGCTCCGGACGCTCTGCCCGACCGGGCGCAGGCCCGCCTGGCCGTCGGAGGCGGCGATCAGCGCGTCCTCCGCGCCGGCGACGACGCCCGAGGGCTCCGTCTTGCGCTGCACGGCGTTCATCGTGCCGAGCGGCGCGTTCGGCAGCAGCAGGACCGCGATCAGCGTGATGACCGCGAGCGGGATGCTGTAGAGGAAGACGTCGCCGACGCCGATGCCGTAGGCGCTCTCGACCACGACGCGCACGGCGTCCGGGAGCGTGTTGACCTGCGGGATCGTGCCGCTGCCGAGCGCCTGGGCGGCGATCGCCTGGTCGGCCGGCGCGAGGCCGGCGATGCCGGTCTTGATGTGGTCGGCGATCACCGTGCCGAGCATCGAGCCCAGCACCGAGACGCCCACGGTGCCGCCGAGGCTGCGGAAGAAGGTGACCGCGCTGGTCGCGACGCCGAGGTTCTTGATGTCGATCGAGTTCTGCACGACGAGCACCAGGTTCTGCATCAGCATGCCCAGGCCCGCGCCGAGGATCGCCATGAAGACGCCCACCAGCACGAGGTTCGTGTCGTAGCGCAGGGTGCTGAGGAGGAAGGTGCCGACGACCGCGAGCACGCCGCCGGTCACCATGATCGCCTTCCACTTGCCGGTGCGCGAGATGATCCCGCCGAAGATGGTGGACGCGATCAGCAGTCCGGCCATCATCGGGATCGTCAGCAGACCCGACTGGGTCGGCGTGGCACCGCGCGAGAGCTGCATGTACTGCGCGAGGAAGACCGCGACACCGAACATCGAGACGCCGACCGAGATGCTCGCCACGACGGCGAGGCTGAAGGTGCGGTTCTTGAACATCCCCATCGGGATGATCGGCTCAGCGACGGTGAGCTCGGTGATCACCGCGGCGACCAGCAGCACGACGGAGCCGCCGACCATGACCGCGGTCTCCCAGGAGGCCCACTCGAAGTTCTTGCCGGCCAGCGAGACCCAGATCAGCAGCAGCGAGACGCCGCCGGCGATGAGGACCGCGCCGAGGTAGTCGATCTTGACGGTGCGCTTGGGGTGCGCGGGGAGGCGCAGCGTCACCTGGAGCAGGATGATCGCGACGATCGCGACGGGCAGCGCGATGAAGAAGTTCCAGCGCCAGCCGAACGCGTCGGTGACGACGCCGCCCAGCAGCGGGCCGCCGACGGTGCCGATCGCCATCACGCCGCCGAAGAGGCCGGCGTACTTGCCGCGCTCCCGGGGGCTGATGATGTCGGCCATGATGATCTGGCTCAGCGCGGCGAGTCCGCCGGCGCCGAGGCCCTGGAAGACGCGGAACACGATCAGCATGTTCGTGTCCTGCGAGAAGCCGGCCGCGGCCGAGCCGATCACGAAGATCGCGAGCGCGAGCTGGATGAGCAGCTTGCGGTTGAAGAGGTCGGCGAACTTGCCCCAGAGCGGGGTGGAGACGGTGGTCGCGAGCAGAGTCGCGGTGACGACCCAGGTGTAGGCGTTCTGGTCGCCCTTGAGGTCCGAGATGATCAGCGGCAGCGAGGTCGACACGACCGTGCCCGCGAGGATCGAGACGAACATGCCCAGCAGCAGGCCGCTGAGGGACTCGAGCACCTGGCGGTGCGACATGGACCCGTCGGGGCTGACGGGGGTGGCGCGCTCTTCTCGAGTGCGCGTGCGCTCTGCGCGGGACATACGGCTCCTTGTTCACGAGGCGGCACCGGTGACGGTGCGGCGGTATTAGTTGACGGCGGTCAACTATTGACCGAGTGCAACTATATAGCCGAGCGAGGTGTTTCCGCCAGTGCTGTGCCCGTGCTGGTGAGTGAGCGTTCTCAGCGGGCGATGCGGCGCCGGCGGAGGAGCACGATCCCCGTCACGACCGCGGCCGCGAGCGCGACGAGGACCGCGACGCCGAGCGGCGAGCCGGCCGCGGCGCCGATCACCGCCCAGAGCACGGCGAAGCCGACCGTCGCGTAGATCAGCGCCCAGGCCGCGCAGCCCGGCAGCATCGCGAGCAGGTAGACGCCGAAGCGCATGCGGGCCGCTCCGGCCGCCGCGTTGATCATCGTCTGGAGACCGACGGTGAGGAAGCTCACGGTGACCGCGGGCGCCCCGTAGCGGGCGAGCAGTGCCGACGCGCGCTTCAGCGCCGGGGACTCCAGCCGCTGCCCCCACCGCCGCGAGGCCGCCCCGGTGACGACCGCCCGCGCGACCCAGTACGTCGCCTGCGCCCGCACCAGCACGATGACGAACAGCGCCGCGAGCAGTTCCACGAACCCCAGCTCGTCGAGGAAGGCGGGCATGCGGCGCCCCCCTCTCCTCGCTCGGCAGAAGGCAAGGCTACCCTTCCCTCCCCCGCGCCGAGTCATGGTGGTCGAGCAGCCCCGCCGGGGCGCATCGAGACCCGCCGCCCTCAGCAGGGCGGGTCTGCAGACTCGTCCGTCTGACGCGGGCGGATCTCGATACGCCCGCTCCGCGGGCTACTCGATCAGCATGGAGCGGTCCGCTCCGCGGCCCGCCCGATCAGCATGATGTGGCGCTCGTGCGCGCCGGCGCGCCTTTCGTGCTGGTCGAGCAGCCCCGCAGGGCGTATCCAGACCCGCCGTGATCAGGCGCGGACCCGCCGTGATCGCGCGGATGCCCGGCGCGGCTCCGACCCCGCCCCTAGGCTCGACGCATGGACAACATCGATCGGAAGATCCTCGATCTGCTGCGCCAGAACGCCCGCGCGGGCTACGGCGACATCGGCGGTGTCGTGGGGCTGTCCGCGTCCGCCGTCAAGCGCCGCGTCGACCGGCTGGTGGCCGACGGCGTCATCCGCGGCTTCACGATCAAGGTCGACCCCGCCGTCGACGGCATGGCCACCGAGGCCTACGTCGAGCTGTTCTGCCGCGGCACGGTCGCCCCCGACGAGCTGCGCCGCATCCTCTCGGCCGTCCCCGAGGTCGTCGACGCAGGCACGGTCACCGGCTCGGCCGACGCGATCGTGCACATCCGCTCGCGCGACATCCCGAGCCTCGAGCTCGCCCTCGAGAAGGTAAGGATCGCGCCGAACGTCGACCACACCCGCTCCGCGATCGTGCTCTCCCGCCTGATCCAGCGCGGCGAGGCCTAGCAAGAGCGCTCCCGCCTCAGTGCGAGCGGCCCGCGACCACGTCGGCGATCGTCGCGAGCGGTGACGTCGTCGCCCGGCCCCGCGCCTCCGCCGCGTCGGCCAGGCCGTAGGCGCGGTAGAGCGACGTGACCGCCAGCCAGCGCAGCGGCTCCGGCTCCCACGGCCGCACCCGGTGGCCCACCCACGGCAGCTCGGTGAGCGGCGTGCTCTCGCCGAGCACGAGGTCGCGCAGCGTGCGCCCGGCGAGGTTCGTCGCCGTGACACCGGTGCCGACGAAGCCGCCCGCCCAGCCGAGGCCGGTGGCGCGGTCGAGCCCGACGGTCGCGTGCCAGTCGCGGGGCACGCCGAGCACGCCGGACCAGACGTGCTCGATCCCGACGCCGCGCAGCACCGGGAAGAACCGCTCGAGGATCTCGCGCAGCCGGCCGACCGTGCGCGGATCGGTCGCCCCGTCGCGGTCGATCCGGGAGCCGAAGCGGTAGGGCACGCCCCGCCCGCCGATCGCGATGCGGTCGTCGGCCGTCCGCTGCGCGTACATGTAGGCGTGCGCCGCGTCGCCGAGGGTCTCGCGACCGGCCCAGCCGATCTCGTCCCAGACCTCGGGCGCGAGCGGCTCGGTCGCGATCAGCGACGAGTTCATCGGCAGCCACTCGCGGTGGTGTCCGGAGAGCCCGGCGGTGAAGCCCTCGGTCGCGCGCAGCACGATCGGCGCACGGACGACCCCGCGGGGTGTGACGGCCGCGCCGGGTCGGATCTCCTCCACCCGGGTGTCCTCGAAGATCCGCACGCCCAGCGCCTCGACCGTGCGGGCGAGTCCGGCCGCGAGCTTCGCGGGGTGCAGGCGCGCGCAGTGCGGGTGCCAGAGGCCGGCCGACGCGCCGCTGACCGCGATCCGCGCGGCCGTCTCCCGCTCGTCGAGCAGCTCGACGTCGGTGTGCGCGCGGGCACGGGCCGCCGCCGCAGTGGCCAGGAGCCGGGCCCGCTGCGCCTCGCCGCGCGCCACCTGGAACTCGCCGCCCTTGACGATGTCGGCGTCGATCCCCTCGGCGGCCGCGGCCTCGATCACCTCGTCGACCGTCTCGTTCATCGCGAGCTGGAAGCGGTCGACCGCCTGCGCCCCGTGCGAGCGGGCGTAGGAGGCGACGCCGCCGGTGATCTCGTTGGTCAGCCAGCCGCCGTTGCGACCGGAGGCGCCGAAGCCGGCGAAGCGCTGCTCGAGGATCGCGATCCGCAGCGACGGGTCGGCCTTCGCGAGCGAGTACGCCGTCCACAGGCCGGTGTAGCCGGCGCCGACGATGCAGACGTCGACGTCGAGCGGACCGGGCAGGGCGGCCCGAGGCGTGGAACGACCGAGGGAGGCCCACCAGAACGACACGTCGCCGTTGATCACAGTGGGCCTCCCCCGGTCTCGCGGATCTCAGCGGGCGAGAGTCCCGCGAAGGATCAGAGTCCCGAGCTCGGGAACGTCTGCATCATCTCCGAGAACAGCGCCGCGGTCCAGCCGATCGCGATGATGAAGGAGACCGCCACCACGCCGAGGAAGATCCACAGCGGGAGCAGGCCGCCGCCGGTCACGCGCTTCACGACGACGCTGCGCCCGATCACGTAGACGTACGGAGCGGCGAGGAACGCCCAGGCCCAGTGGAACGGGCGCTGCACGCCGGCCTTCTTCAGCTGCCGGTAGTCGAGGAACGCGAAGACGACCTCGGCCGCGTAGATCAGGAAGCCGACGACCTGCACGGCGCCGAGCCCGACGAGGTAGGCGGTCGACATCCCCATCGAGGCTCGCGGTCCGTAGGTCGACGAGACCGCCGAGTCGGCGATGGCCCCCGGCGAGAGCAGGAAGATCGACAGCGCCGACAGCAGCGGCAGGAGCACGACGACCCAGATCCACGGGGTGCTGGTGACGATGCTCGGGTCGCGCGGCTGCGGCGCGGGGCGGCCGGCGTAGGCGGGCTGCTGGCCGTACTGCTGGCCGGGCTGCTGGCCGTACTGCTGCGGGTACTGCTGGCTGTACTCCTGCGGCGGCTGCTGGCCGTGCTGGGGCTGCTGGCCGTACTGGGGCTGCTGAGCGTACGGCTGCTGCGGCGTCTGCTCGCCGTACCGCGGCTGCTGCGGGATCTCGCGCTCCGGAGCCGACTGACCGGACGCCGACTGGCCGTAGCTCGTGGCCTGGCCGCTCGAGGTCTCGCCGTAGGCGGGGCCGGCGACGGGCGGCACGATCGGCGGCTGCGGCGACGCGGGCGGCTGCGGTGCGCCCTGCGCAGCGGGAGGGGTCGGGGCAGCGGGAGGGGTCGGGGCGGCGGGAGCCGCGGCGGGGGCGTCGCGCAGCGAGTCGGTCCAGCCCTGGCCGTCCCACCAGCGCTGGCGCGGTGAGCCCGCGGGATCCGGGTACCAGCCGGCGCGCGGTCCGGAGGCCGAGGCAGCGCCCCGCTCCTGCTCGCCGTTCCGGTCGTCGCCGTGCTCGTTGCCGCCCTGGTCGTCCGTCATCGCGTCCTCCGCTCCCCTTCGGGCGCTCTGCCCGCCATCGGAGACGAGCGTATCGCCGCGATCCCCGGTCGCACCTGGACGCGGCCTTGCCGCGGCCTCTGCCGCGCCTGAGCGGACGCCGTGCGCCCACCTCCGCCAGGATGGACGGATGCCGCACCTCCTCCGCGCCCGCGCCCTGCTCTTCGACATGGACGGCACCCTCGTCGACTCCACCGCGATCGTGGAGACGATCTGGCGCTCCTTCGCGGAGCGCTTCGCCCTCGACCCCGCCGTCGTCCTGGGCGCCGTGCACGGGGTCCGCGCGGAGGACAGCGTCCGCCGCTTCGCCCCCGCGGGCAGCGACGTCGCGGGGATCGTCGACGAGCTGAACGCCTACGAGCTCGAGCACACGGAGGGCACGGTCGAGATCCCCGGCGCCGTCGCCTTCCTTGCCGCGCTTCCCCGCGACCGCGTCGCGCTGGTCACCTCGGCGAGCCCCGCGCTGGCCGCCGGTCGCCTCGCCGCCGCGGGCGTCCCCTCCCCCGCGGCCGTCGTCACCGCCGACGACGTCGTGCACGGCAAGCCGGCCCCCGACGGCTACCTCGCCGCCGCCGGGCTCCTCGGGGTCGACCCGGCCGACGCGGTCGTCTTCGAGGACGCCGAGGCCGGGATCCTCGCGGGTCTCGCCGCCGGCATGCGCGTCGTCGTCGTCGGCGCGCACGAGTCCGAGACCACCCGCGGGCTCCCGCGGATCCCGCACTACTCCGACGCGGGCGTCGAGCGCGACGGCGACGAGCTGGTGCTCACCCTGCCCTGAGCCGGCACGCGCCTCCGGCGCTCAGTACCGGATCGCGTCGATCACCTTCACCCGGACCGCCACGATCGCGGGCACGAGCCCGGCCAGCGCGCCCACGAGCGTCGCCGCCCCGAGCCCCAGCAGCGCCGCCTCGACCGGGAACGGCGGGATGTCGCTGATCCCGTTCTCCTTGACGAGCGCGACCGTCCACGGGTTCGTCACCAGGATCACCGCGATCGTCACGCCGACCACGCCGGCGACGACCGTCGCGACGACGCTCTCCATCATGATCGAGAAGAAGATCCGCCCCGAGGAGGCGCCGAAGCTGCGCCGGATGCCGATCTCGCGGATCCGCTGCCGCACGGTGACGAGCGCGATGTTGAGCAGTCCGAGCGCGCCGAGCGCCAGCACGAGGCCGGCGACACCGCCGATCACCCAGGTCAGCACCGCGAACGGGTCGGAGTCGTAGCTGAGGTAGTCCTGCCGGTAGACGTCCGCCTCGAAGCCCGGGCCGAGCGCCGCGGTGACGTCGCGCTTGACGGCCTCGATCAGCGGGTCCGCGATCTCGAGCGGCACCCACATCTCGTAGTTCGGCAGCTGCGGCCCGCCGAACGCGGGGTCCGCCTCGGGCGCGACCGCCGAGTAGGCGTCGACGAGCATCATCGCGCTCGGAGTGGTGTCGTACTGGTTCGAGGGCGTCACCCCGATCACGACCGCGGTCGTGTCGTGCTCCCCGCCGAGGAGGGTCGCGGTCGGGTGCGTCCGCAGGTCCGGGCGCCCGAGGCGGTCCCAGAAGACCTCGTTGATCACGAGAGCGGGAGCGAGCCGCCGCTCGTCGCCCTCGGCGAACCAGCTGCCGCTCGTCAGCTCCACCCGGTGCATCTCCGCGTAGGGCTGGTCGACCGCGGTGATCCCGACGTCGACCGCGCCGTCGGTGAACTGGACGCGGGTGCCGCCGTAGGTCGTGCGGCTCGCGTAGTCGATGCGGTAGCGCTCGAGCACCTTCTCCCAGGCGTTCTGCATCACGACCGGGTCGACGACGCCCTCGGGGCCGGTCGTGTAGGCGCTGATGTAGAGGCTCGCGGGCCGGCCGCCGCTGCGCTCCGAGACCTCGATGTTCGCCTGCCGGGCGATCCCGCCCGCGGCGACGACACCGGTGAGCGCCGCGACGGCCACCGCCACGCCGATCAGCGAGAGCAGCACGCGGCCGCGGTGGATCCGCAGCTCGGTCCACGCCTCGACGATCGCGCCAACGACGCCGGTGAGGCCGCCCATCAGTGCCGCCCCGAGCTCGTCGCGGGGGCGGCGGTCGCGGACGTCGAGGCGCTGAGCCTGCCGTGGTCGAGCCGGTAGTGCCGCTCGGCGCGGGCCGCGATCGCCGGGTCGTGGGTGATGGTGACCAGGGCCGAGCCGGACTCCTGGGCGATCTCGTCGAGCAGGCTCATCACGCTCTCGCCGGTGTCGGTGTCGAGCGCGCCGGTCGGCTCGTCGGCGAGGATCAGCCGCGGACGGCGCACCAGCGCGCGCGCGATGGCGATCCGCTGCTGCTCGCCGCCGGACATCCGGCCGGGCATCGAGTCGACCCGGTGCCCCAGCCCGACCCGCTCCAGCATCTCGGCGGCCAGCGACGCCCGCCGCCAGAACTCGGTGCCGGTCGCGTAGAGCAGCGGCGTCATCACGTTCTCGCGGGCGGTGCGGCCCTCGAGCAGATTGAACTGCTGGAAGATGAAGCCGATGCTGCCGCCGCGGATCCGCGCGCGGGCCCGCGAGGAGAGCGACTCGGTGGGCTTCCCCTCGAGCAGCATCCGCCCCTCGGTCGGCTCGTCGATCAGGCCGAGGATGTTCAGGAGCGTCGACTTGCCGGAGCCGCTGCGGCCGACGACCGAGACGTGGTCGCCCTCGCCGACCTCCAGGTCGACGCCGTCGAGGATGGTCAGCGGGGGTGCGTCGGGCAGGGGGACGACCTTGCGGATCCCCTCGAGCCGCAGGATCGTGCGCTTCCCGTCGGTCACGAGCCCGTCCGTCACGAGCAGTACACCGAGCCGTCGGCGTTCTGCACGCAGTTCCCCTCGAGCTGCTCGCCCTCGCCCGCGGCGGCGCCCGGCACGAACTGCAGGATCTCGGCGCCCTCGTCCACGCCGCCGGTGACCTCGATGCTGATCCCGTCGGTGAGGCCGAGGGTGACCGGGACCTCCTCGGTCGAGCCGTCCTCGGCGAGGCGGTAGACGACGCCCGACTCGGCGGTGCCCTCGACGGCGGTGGTCGGCACGACGAGCACGTTCTCGGCGAGGCCGCCCGCGAGGGTGACGGTGGCGGCGAGGCCGGGGAACACGGTCACCTCGCCCGGGACCTGGCAGCGGAAGCTGGTGCCGGATCCGCCGGTCGCGCCCGTGCCGCCGGTCTCGCCCGCGGGCGTCTCGCCCTCGCCTGCGAGCGGGGTGGTGATGGTGAGCCCGGTGCAGGTGAAGGCGGCGGGGCCGCCGGTGACGGCGATCTGCGCCTCGGTCGGCCGGTTCTGGATCCGGTACAGCTGCTCGGCGTCGATCGAGCCGGTGACCGCGTAGGTCGGCGGGGCGACCTGGCCGGTGACCTCGCCGACCGCGACGGCCTGGTCGTGGATGACGCCGAGGGCGCTGAGCACGCCGGCCGCCGGGGCGTAGACGCGCTCGAAGCGGACGGAGGGCGGCGGCTGGGTGACGGTGACCAGGCCGTCCGCGCCGGTCGTCTCGACGGGATCGCGCACGGTCTCGACGCGGATGTCGTAGATCAGGTCGCCCGAGGCGACGGTCGCGCCCTGGGTGATGTAGACGTCGTCGACGGTGCCGACGGCGGTCGCCTTGACCGGCACGGCCGGGTCGGCGGCGACGGTGCCCTGCAGCGTGAGGTCGTTGGTGACGGTGCCGCGGCCGACGACGACGGTCGGCTCGGTCAGCTCACCGGTGGGGACGGTCGGGTCGGCCTCGGCGGACCCGTCCGGGAAGAACGCGATCTTGACCAGCGCGACCGCGACGGCCCCGACGACCACCAGCCAGAGGATCGGGAACACCCATCGTCGAACCGCACCCATGTCTGTCCCCCGACTCCGGCGCCCGTGCGCCCTGCGGCGCTCCCCCGTGGCGCGCCGATCGGCAGCCTATCGACCGCGTGACGCACCGCGCGTCAGCCGCTGTGACTACTCCGGGGGCGGGTCTCGATACGCCCCTCCGGGGCTACTCGACCAGCATGGTGCGGCGGGCCCATGCTGATCGAGTAGCCCGCGCAGCGGGCGTATCGAGATCCACCGGCGTCAGGCGCCGAGCTTCGCGACGACCGCGGCGACGCGGCGCGCCCGCGTCTCGGCGGCCTTCGCGCCCTCGACGGCGGTGACGTGGGCCTTCCGCGCACTCGGCGAGAGGGCGTCGAAGGCGGCGGTGGCCCCGGCCGCGCTCAGCGCGGCGGCGAGGTCCTCCGGCACGGCGACCGTGCGCGGGGCGGAGTCGAGCTCGAGGTCGACCTCGATCGCGTCCCCGCCGGCAAGACCCGACGCGGCGCGCTTCTCCGACGAGAAGGAGATCAGCGCACGGCCGCCCATCGCACCGACCGTGCCTCGGAAGGCGTAGCCGTTGACGACGACGCTCACCGCGGGCCGCTTGCCGCCGCCGAGGGCGTCGAGCACCTCGGACGGAACCTCGATGCCGGTGTTGTTGCCGATCTGGAAGAGCGTCGTCGTGTAGCGCACGGGACGAGGATGGCACGCGGTGGGGATGCCCGCCAGGGGCTCAGCAGTCGCGGTCGGCCGGGTCCTCGCCGTCCTGCCGGCCGGGATCGCCGAGCGCCGAGCGCACGGCGTCGACGGTCATCCGGCCCTCCGGATCGAGGCGGGTGAGCATCCGCGTCATGATGTCGGCGAGCTGCGGGATCTGCTCCGCGTCGAGCGGGTCGATGACGTCCGCGAGCACCGTCGCGACGTGACCCGGGGCGGTGTCGACGATCTTTTGCAGCCCGGCATCCGTGAGCACCGCGTTGGTCGCGCGCCCGTCGGTCGGGCACGGCCGGCGCTCCAGGTAGCCGCGGGCGACGAGCCGGGTGACGACGTGCGAGAGCCGCGGGAGGGTGGCGTTCGTGCGGGCGGCGAGCGTCGTCATCCGCAGGGCCCGGTCGGGCGCCTCCGACAGCATCGCGAGCGTCATGTACTCGAAGTGGGTCAGCCCCGCGTCGCGCTGCAGCTGGGTGTCGAGCGCGCCGGGCAGCAGCTCGACCACCGCGACGAACCGCAGCCACGCCGCCAGCTGCTCCTGCGTGAGCCAGCGCGTACCCGCCGCACCCGCCGCTCCCCCGTCATCCATCCCCCCACCCTACCGCTTTGTTGCCGCGACAAGTAAGCGGAGCGAGCGAACGCCCGTGACAGGAAGCCTCCGAATCGGCGCCCACTCTCAAGGCGATCCGCGGATTCGCGTGCCAGCGAATCCGCGAAGCCGAACGCACCCCGCTCTGCGAAACGCGCCCGCCTCGCGAGCCGACCGCGCCGAGCCGCACAGGGGGCGGCTCGGAAGACAACTCAGACGACGTCGTCGGACAGATCGATCGACGCTCCGAAGCGGTGGTTGGTGATCGAGATCGACTGCTCCCGGAGGAAGGGCAGCAGCTCCACCCGGCCGGCCGGAGTGACGGGGTCGGCGTAGATCGCGACGTCGGGCGAGCCGCCGAGCGCCTCGGCGAGCGCCGTCGACAGCGGCACCCGCGAGCCGTCCGCGCGCACGAGCGGGACGGGCTTGCCGGTGCTGCCGCGGGTCATGCCGCTGACCACGTCGGTGAAGGAGCGGGTGGAATCGCGGACGCTCTGCAGCGCCTCGATCGAGGAGTCCGGGCCGAGCGACGGCGCGGTGCCGCCCTGGGGTCCGCCGAACTCGTCGACCCGGTCCGAGACGATGTCGCCGACGATCCGGATCCGCGAGGCGGTGATCCGGCCGGCCGCGGCGCGGGCGAGCCACTGCGCGTCCGACTCCACGATCACCTTCGGCGCCAGGCCCGCCATCTCGAGCAGCTCGTCGCCGGCGAGCATCCCGGCGACCTTGGGCGGCAGCGGGATCGACGTCGACACGTCCAGGCGCGCCCGCACGAGCAGCGCCGCGGCGATGACGCGGAGGAGCTCGCCGAGGTCGCCGCCGTCGGCCAGCCGCACGGCGACCGGCACCCGGAGGTAGCGGAACAGATTGCGCTCGACGCCGACCTTCGAGATGTCGGAGACGACGCCGAACTCGGTCGCCCAGGCGAGCTGGTCCGAGAGCGCCGAACGGCGCAGCAGGTCGAACTGCTCGAACTGCAGCGAGGACTGCGCGGCCTCGATGAACTGCCGGGCGCGGTCGTCCAGGCCCCGGAGGTGCAGGGTCGTCGACGGGCGGGCCGGCGAGGGCTTCCAGGAGCCGAGCCCGATCAGGTGGTTCGGCCCGCCGGCCTTGGCCCCGCCACCGACGGAGGAGCGCTTCCAGCCGCCGAACGGCTGGCGGCGGACGATCGCCCCGGTGATGCCGCGGTTGACGTAGAGGTTGCCGGCCTCGACCGAGTCGAGCCAGAGCGCGAGCTCGTCCGAGTGCAGCGAGTGCAGCCCGGCGGTGAGGCCGTAGTCCGTGGCGTTCTGCAGGCGGATCGCGTCCTCGAGGGTCGCGGCGTGCATGATGCCGAGCACCGGGCCGAAGAACTCGGTGAGGTGGGCGTAGCTGTTCTCGGTGACGCCCTCGCGCACACCCGGCGACCACAGCCGCCCGGTGTCGTCGAGGCGCTTCGGCTCGACGAGCCAGGACTCCCCCGCGCCGAGGGTGGTCAGCGCGTGCGCGAGCTTGCCGGTCGGCTTCTCGATCAGCGGGCCCATCGCGGCGGCCGGGTCGCTCGGCCAGCCGACGCGGAGGGACGTGACGGCGTCGACCAGCTGCGCGCGGAACCGCTTCGAGCGGGCGACCGAGCCGACGAGGATCACCAGGGAGGCGGCCGAGCACTTCTGCCCGGCGTGCCCGAAGGCGCTCCGCACGATGTCGGCGACAGCGAGGTCGTAGTCCGCGTGCGGGGTGACGACGATCGCGTTCTTGCCGCTGGTCTCGGCGAGCAGCGGCAGGTCGGGGCGCCAGGAGCGGAAGAGCTTCGCCGTCTCGTAGGAGCCGGTGAGCAGCACCCGGTCGACCAGCGGGTCGGTGATCAGGGCGCGGCCGAGCGTCTCCTCGTCGAGGTCGACGAGCGCGACGAGGTCCTGCGGGATCCCGGCGTCCCAGAGCGCCTCCACGAGCACCGCGGCCGAGCGCCGGGCCTGCGGGGCCGGCGTGACGACGACTCCGGAGCCCGCGGCGAGCGCCGCGAGGATCGAGCCGGCCGGGATCGCGACGGGGAAGTTCCACGGCGGAGCGACCACGGTGACCCGCTCGGGCACGAAGGTGGCGCCACCGACGGCGTCCAGCTCGCGGGCGCGGGTGGCGTAGTAGTGGGCGAAGTCGATCGCCTCGGACACCTCGGGGTCGGCCTCGGCGACCGTCTTGCCGGTCTCGGAGGCCATCACCTCGATCAGCCGGTCGCGGTTGGCCGCGAGCGCGAGCCCCGCGCGGTCGAGGATCGCGGCGCGGTCGTAGCCGAGGCGCTCGCCCCAGCGCTCCGCCCGGAGCGCGACCCGGCGCAGCAGCTCCTGCAGCTCCGCCGCGTCGGTGATCCGGGCGCGGTCGGCCGCGAGGGTGCCGATGGTCGATCGCGCGATGCGGTCGGTGATCAGCCGGGCCCAGCGGCGGTTGCCCGGGAGCGCCGGGTCGGTGTCGGGCTCGTTGCGGAAGGCGCTGGTCGCCGCGGTCGCCCCGGAGCCGCGGCGCAGCCCCAGCACCGCCTCGGTGAGACCCTCGGCGGCCGGATCCTGCACACGGGCGCCGGCGCCGGCGTGCTCGCGCACGAGACGGACACCGGAGCCGGACGACCACTCGCGGAGGCGGTCCTGAATGCGGTTCGGGGTCGGCACCGTGTCGTCGAGCGCCTCGAGCGAGGCGCGGAAGCGGCCGAGCTCGCGCTGCAGCACGCTCTCGTCCTCGAGCTCGAAGACGGCCGAGAGGAAGTTCTCCGGGCTGGAGTTCTCCTCCAAGCGGCGGATCAGGTACGAGATCGCGACGTCGAATTCGCGCGGGTGCACGACCGGCGTGTAGAGCAGGAGCCGGCCGACGTCCTCGCGGACGGCGCGCGCCTGACCGGTCGCCATGCCGAGCAGCATCTCGATGTCGACCGCGTCGGCGACGCCGCGCTCGTTCGCGGTGATCCAGGCCCAGGCGATGTCGAAGAGGTTGTGACCGGCCACGCCGATCCGGACCGCGTCCGTCCGCTCGGGCCGCAGCGCGTAGTCGAGCAGCCGCTTGTAGTTCGTGTCGGCCTCGGCCTTGCTGCCGACCGTCGCGAGCGGCCAGTCGTGGATCGCCGCGTCCACCCGCTCCATCGCGAGGTTCGCGCCCTTCACCACGCGGACCTTGATCGGCGCTCCGCCGAGCCGCCGGCGCTCGGTCGCCCACTCCGTCAGCGAGGCCAGCACGCCGAGGGCGTCGGGGAGATACGCCTGCAGCACGATGCCGGCCTCGAGCTGCTGCATCCCCGGCTGCTCGAGGAGACGGCGGAACACCGCGACCGTGAGGTCGAGGTCCTTGTACTCCTCCATGTCGAGGTTGATGAACTTGGGCTCCGGGCTCGCCGCGGCGAACTGGTAGAGCGGGGTCAGCCGCTGCACGACGCGGTCGACGGCCTCGTCGAACGCCCACATCGAGAGCTGGCTGGCGATGCTGGAGACCTTGATGCTCACGTAGTCGACGTCGTCGCGCTCGAGCAGCCGCCGGGTGCCCTCGAGGCGCCGGTCGGCCTCGCGCTCGCCGAGCACGGCCTCGCCGAGCAGGTTGAGGTTGAGGCGGTCGCCGCCCTCGCGCAGCCGGCGGATCGCCGAGCCGAGCCGGGCGTCGGAGGCGTCGACGACGAGGTGGCCCACCATCCGGCGCAGCACCTGGCGGGCCGCCGGGACGACGACCCACGGCAGCACCGGGCCGACGGCGCCGCCGGTCGCGACCGCGGCGCGCAGGTAGGAGGGGAGGAACGCGGGGGTCTTCGCGGTCAGCGCGGCGAGGTTCTCGGCCGCGACCACCGGGTCCTCCGGGCGGGCGACCCCGTCGACGAAGCCGACCGTGAAGTCGAGACCGTTCGGATCCTGCAGGACACCGGCGAGGCGCTGCGCCGCGGGGTCGACCGGGAACGCCCGGCTGCGCACCAGCCAGCGGCGCACCAGCGCCTCGACGCGGGACAGGATCGGCGCCTCGACGTCGAACTCGGGCTTCTGCCGGGGCAGCCGCAGCGCCATGCCGGTCTGGTACTGGCCGGTGTCGCTCAGGGCGTGGCGGTCGACCTTCTCGTCGCGCTCGGTCGGCTCGTCGTGCTCGGTCGGCTCGTCGTGCTCGGTCGGCTCGTCCGGCTCGTCCGTCCGGTCCTGCGGGTCGATCGTCTCGTCCTGCTCCGGGTCGTTCCCGGGCACGGCTGAGGGCGTCGACTTCTCCATCCCCCGAGGCTATGCCCGAGCCGGTGCGACGGCCGGTCGTGTCGCCCCGTCTGTGGACACTCGACGGAGAACTGCCGCTGTGGACGGCCCCCGTCGAGTGGCGATGGA
Organism: Rathayibacter sp. PhB179; assembly: GCF_004345345.1. Classification (NCBI taxonomy): domain Bacteria; kingdom Bacillati; phylum Actinomycetota; class Actinomycetes; order Micrococcales; family Microbacteriaceae; genus Rathayibacter; species Rathayibacter sp. PhB179. The sequence continues at coordinate 136,450 of NZ_SLVD01000001.1, forward strand.
CGCGAGCCCGGTGGAGGAGCACCATGGGCGCACCCGACACTCCCGCTCCCGATCGGAGACCCCGATGGATCCGCTGCCCATCCCCCGCGCCGCGATGATCGCCGCGCAGGCCCTGATCGACAGCTCCGCGTCCTACGACGGCGAGGCGACCGGCACCGTCAACCGCGCCGTCCTCGAGCGCGCGCTGAGCCCGATCGAGAACGGCGTGCTGGACGAGGACGGCGTCGTCGTGCCCACCTCCTCGGACGTCGCCGGCGCCGCGGTGATCTGCCTCACCTGGCTGACCGGCCGCCTCGTCGAGGCGAGCGGCCGCTCGAGCGAGGAGATCCTCTTCTCCCTGCGCGAGTTCGTCACCGAGGCGCTGCGCAGCGACGAGCCCTGACCGCCGCGCGCCACACTGGGAACCATGGCCCGACGCGACAGGCACCGCACCCGAGACCTCTCCGAGCGCAGCGGCACCGCGCCCGGCCCGCTGCGCTCCGACACCCCCGCCGCGGTCGATCCCTCGGTCGACGTCGTGATCGTCGGCGCCGGTCACAACGGACTGGTCGCGGCGGCCTACCTCGCCCAGGCCGGACTCGACGTCCTCGTCCTCGAGCGCGGTGCGCGCGCGGGCGGCGCGACCGTCTCGGAGTACCCGTTCCGCGGCGTCGAGGCGCGGCTCAGCCGCTACTCCTACCTCGTCAGCCTCCTGCCGCCGTCGATCCTCGCCGATCTGCGGGTCGACGTGCCGCTCGTGCGCCGCCGCTACTCCTCCTACACGCCCGACCCCGCCGATCCGACGCGCGGGCTGCTCGTCGACACCGGCGACGAGGCCGCGACCGCCGCCTCCTTCGCGCGGATGGGCACCCCGGAGGACGCCGAGACCTTCGCCGACTTCTCCCGGCACACCTCGCGGCTGGCGCGCGCGCTCTGGCCGACCCTCACCCAGCCGCTGCTGCGGCGGGAGGAGGCGCGGCGGCTCGTCGGCGAGGACGCGATCTGGCGGGCGATGATCGAGCGGCCGATCGGCGAGGTGATCGAGCGGAACATCGCGGGCGACGCGGCGCGCGGCGTCCTGCTCACCGACGCGCTGATCGGCACCTTCGCCAGGGCCGGCGACGCCGACCTCGCGCAGAACCGCTGCCTGCTCTACCACGTGATCGGCGGCGGCACCGGCGACTGGGACGTCCCGGTCGGCGGCATGGGCAGTGTCTCCGGTGCGCTGGAGCGAGCGGCCCGGAACGCCGGCGCGCGGATCCTCACCGGCGCCGAGGTGACGAGCGTGGATCCGGCCGGCGAGGTCGTCTACCGCCGCGGACCGCGCAGCCGCCGGGTGCGGACGCGCTTCGTGCTCTCCAACGTCGCCCCGTTCGTCCTCGACAGGCTGCTGGGCGACGGCGAGGCCCTGCGCCCGGGAGTCCGGCGCCCCGAGGGCGCGCAGGTGAAGGTCAACCTGGTGCTGCGCCGCCTGCCGCGCCTGCGCGACGAGAGCGCCGCCCCGGAGGCGGCCTTCGGCGGCACCTTCCACGTCAACGAGGGCTACCGCCAGCTCGACGAGGCCCACCGCGCCGCGGAGCAGGGCCGCGTGCCCTCGCCGATCCCCTGCGAGATCTACTGCCACTCGCTGACCGATCCGACGATCCTCTCCCCGGAACTCGCCGCGAGCGGCGCGCACACGCTCACCGTCTTCGCCCTGCACGTCCCCGACCGGCTGCTGACCGGCGACGACGCTCCGACGCGCGAGCAGCTCGAGACCGCGATCCTCGACTCGATCGACTCCGTGCTCGCCGAGCCGATCCGCGAGCTGCTGCTCCTGGACGCCGACGGGAACCCCTGCATCGAGACGCGCACGACCCGCGACCTGGAGGAGAGCCTCGGCCTGCCCGGCGGCCACATCTTCCACGGACCGCTGTCCTGGCCGTTCGCGGAGGACGACGAGCCGCTGGACACCCCCGCCCAGCGCTGGGGCGTGGCCACCGAGCACCCGCGGGTGCTGCTCTGCGGCGCGGGCGCGCGCCGCGGCGGCGGGGTCTCCGGGATCGGCGGCCAGAACGCGGCGATGGCGGTGCTGGAGGCGCTCGGCGCCTGAGAGCGGGACCGCCTCAGTGCACTCGGCGGATCAGTGCACTCGGCGGATCAGTGCCACCGGTGGTCCTGGATCGTCATCCGCGGGCCGTGCCGCGGCTTGCGCGCGCCGCTCGTCCCGATCAGGCGGATGATCCGCTGCCGGTGCCCGCGCCACGGCTCGAGCAGCTCGAGCATCCCGTCGTCGTCGACCCCGAGGCGCCCGGTCAGCGCGAAGCCGACCGCCGCGGCCAGGTGGTAGTCGCCCACGCTCACCGCGTCCGGGTCGCCGTGGGCCCGCATCATCACCTCGGACGCCGTCCACGGCCCGATGCCGGGCACCGACTGCAGGCGCTGCGCCACCACCTCGCCGCCGCGGCCGAGGGCCAGCGTGCGCTCGAGCCCCTTCGCCACCAGCGCCGCCGTGAGCACGGTGCGCGAGCGCCGCGGGTCGACACCCGCCCGGTGCCAGTCCCAGGACGGGACCCGGCGCCACTGCTCGGCCGACGGCGCCACGTGCAGCGGCACCGGCCCGGGAGCCGGCTCGCCGTGCAGCCGCACCAGCGCGCGGTAGGCGCGCCACGCCTCCGTGCTGGTGACCTTCTGCTCCAGGATCGACGGCGCCAGCATCTCGAAGACGAGGTTCGCCCGGGTCAGCCGCAGCCCCGCCGAGCGGCGCAGCACCTCGGCCAGCGGACCGTGCGCGGAGAGATCGAGCGCGCTCCAGTCGTCGCCGTGGCCGAGCAGCTCGGGCACGTGATCGATCAGCCACTCCGCGCCCTCGCCCCAGGCCCGCGCGTGCACGGCGCCGTCGGCCGCCTGCCGCAGGTGCAGCGTGCCGGGGCCGAGCGGCGTGCGGAAGGCGCGCCAGAAGCCGGTCGCGTCGATGAGCATCGTCGGGTCGCCCGAGCCGCGCAGCAGCGTGCGGAGGGTGAGCGCGAGGCTCACCGGCACGGCGGGCGCGTAGACCGTGGCCAGGAACGGCACGGGAGCGGGGACGGCGGACGACACGCAGCGATGGTAGCCGCGGCCGCCGACACTCGCGGAGGGACCCGGAACGGCGGGCTGATCAGGTGTCCCGCAGAACTGCCATCCACGACGTGTTCGGAGCGGCGGGCGCCCCGGATTGGTTCAGACCGGATGAACACATGCGCAATCTGGATCGCCCGATTCCGCTAGGCAGTGCCCCGATTCCGGGCGTAGTTTCGCGCTGTCGCGGCACAGTCCGTCAGCCCGGCCAACCGCCTATCACTGGAGATGCGCACATGTTCGACACCACATTCATCCGCAACGCGATCGTCAGGAGCTCGGAGACGGCTCTCGACCGTCGCCGCTTCTTCGAGGCCACCGGCGTCGCCGGACTCGGCATCGGAGCGGCGGCCCTGGCCTCCGCCCCCGCCGCCTCGGCCGAAGAGGTCGCCGCTGAGGGCCCCGGCGACGCCGCCGTCCTCAACTTCGCGCTCAACCTCGAGTACCTCGAGGCCGAGTTCTACCTCCGCGCCGTCACTGGCTCCGGCCTCGCGAGCAGCGACACCGGCGGCACCGGCAAGCTCGGCGGCGTCAAGGGCGGCCGCGCCGTCCCGTTCAAGACCCCGTGGCTGAAGTCCTTCGCCCGCGAGGTCGCCAACGACGAGAAGGCGCACGTCAAGTTCCTCCGCGGCCAGCTCGGCGCTGCCGCCGTCGCCCGCCCCTCCATCAACCTCGAGGCCAGCTTCAACGCGGCGGCAGCCGCGGCCGGCCTCATCCCCGCGGGCGGCACGTTCGACCCGTTCCTCAACGAGCAGAACTTCCTGCTCGGCGCCTTCGTCTTCGAGGACGTCGGAGTCACCGCCTACAAGGGCGCTGCCCCCCTCATCCAGTCGAAGCTCTACCTGGAGGCGGCCGCCGGCATCCTCGCGGTGGAGGCGTACCACGCCGGTGCCATCCGCTCGGCGATCTACAGCGCCGGTCTCGACGTGCAGGCGGGCAAGCTGTCCGACGCGCGCGACAGCCTCGACGGCCCCACCGACGACGACCAGGGCGTCAAGGTCGACGGGCAGGCAAACATCCAGCCCACCGACGCCAACGGCATCGCCTTCAGCCGCAACCCCGGCCAGGTCCTGAACGTCGTCTACCTCAACAGCAAGGCCGCGACCTCCGGTGGATTCTTCCCCGCCGGCGTCAACGGCGTCGTCAACACCAGCCAGGCCAACTAGTCACTGACACTCTCTAGTCCCTGAACGACGAAGGGCCCTTCCTCGAGGCGGCGAGGAGGGGCCCTTCGTCGTATCCGGCCGGAGCGGGCGACCCGACCCCGTGCCCGCGTCCTCTACTCTGAGCGGGTGAAGATCGGGATCCTGACCTCCGGGGGCGACTGCCCCGGGCTGAACGCCGTCATCCGCGGTGCCGTGTACAAGGGCATCAAGGTGTACGACCAAGAATTCGTTGGCTTCCGCAACGGGTGGCGCGGAGTGGTCGACGGCGACCTCCTCCCCCTCGGGCGGCCCGAGATCCAGGGCATCGCCAAGCAGGGCGGCACGATCCTCGGCACGAGCCGGACGAACCCCTTCGAGGGCGACAACGGCGGCCCCGAGAAGATCGCCGAGATGATGCACCGCAACGGCATCGACTCGATCATCGCGATCGGCGGCGAGGGCACCCTGGCCGCGGCGAAGCGCCTCACCGACGCGGGCCTCAAGATCGTCGGCGTCCCGAAGACCATCGACAACGACCTCGGCGCCACCGACTACACCTTCGGCTTCGACACCGCCGTCGGCATCGCCACCGACGCGATGGACCGCCTGCGCACCACCGGCGACTCGCACGGCCGCTGCATGGTCGCCGAGGTCATGGGCCGCCACGTCGGCTGGATCGCGCTGCACTCCGGCATGGCCGCCGGCGCGCACGTCATCCTCATCCCGGAGAAGAAGACCTCGATCGAGCAGATCGTCGAGTGGGTGCAGAGCGCCCAGGACCGCGGGCGCGCCCCGCTCGTCGTCGTCGCCGAGGGGTTCTCGCTCGACTCGATGGACGACGCGCACTCCGAGCGCGGCCTCGACGCCTTCGGCCGCCCGCGCCTGGGCGGCATCGGCGAGATGCTCGCTCCGATGATCGAGGACCGCACCGGCATCGAGACCCGCGCCACCACGCTCGGCCACATCCAGCGCGGCGGCACCCCCAGCGCCTTCGACCGCGTCCTCGCCACCCGCCTCGGCATGGCCGCGGCCGACTCCGTCGTCGCCGAGCACTGGGGCCGCATGGTCGCCCTGCGCGGCACCGACATCTACCACGTCGACTTCGCCGAGGCCCTCGGCACCCTGAAGACGGTGCCCGACTCCCGCTACGAGGAGGCGCGCACCCTCTTCGGGTAGCGCGGATCTCGAGACGCCCGTTGCGCGGATGCTCGGTCAGCACGCTGCATGCTGGTCGAGTAGCCGCGCAGCGGCGTATCGAGACCCGCCGTCGTCAGCCCTTCGCGCCGTCCGGGGTCGCCGTCGCGACCAGCACCGCTCGCGCGAGCGTGTGGAAGTGCGCGTTGAAGCCGAGGATCGCCGGCGTCGACTCCGGGTCGAGCTCGAGCTCCTCGACGTCGAGCGCGTGCACGACGAAGAAGTAGCGGTGCTCGCGGTCCGGCGGTGCCGCTCCGATGAACTGGCGCAGCCGCATCTCGTTCGGCAGCGTCTGAGCGCCCGCGGGCAGCAGCTCGAATCCGGCCGCCCCGGCGCCGGTCGGCAGCTCGGTGGTGTCGGCCGGCAGGTTGTAGACCGCCCAGTGCCAGAAGCCCGAGCCGGTGGGCGCGTCCGGATCGAACACGGTCACCGCGAAGCTCTTGGTCTCGGCGGGCGCTCCCGACCAGCGCAGCTGCGGCGAGACGTCCTCGCCGCCCGAGCCCTCGCCGTAGTGGCGCGGGGCGAGCGCTGCGCCGTCGCTGATGTCGTCGCTCTCGAGGGTGAAGGTCGGCACCTCGCCGAGGCGGGCGTAGGGGTCGTAGTTCCAGTCGGACATCCGGTTCTCCGTTCGGGCGCGGCAGTCGCGCGCCTGGGTCCAGCCTAGGAACCGACGGCCGCAGGTCGAGGGCTTGCGCCGCTCAGGAACCGAGGTAGCGGCCCGGCCGGTGGTTGAAGGCGAGCACGAGGTTCAGCACCACGACGCCGGCGGCCGAGATCAGCACGTTCAGCGGCGGCACCACCAGCAGCGCCGCGACGACCACGCAGGCGTCGAGCGCCATCATCACGTAGCCGGCCCGCCAGCCCAGCCGCTCCTGCGCGAGGAGGGCCAGGATGCTGAAGCCGCCCAGGCTCGAGCCGTGCCGGAACAGGATGAGCAGGCCGATCCCCGCGAGCACGTCGCCGGTGAGCACCCCGTAGACCGGATCGATCCGGAGCGTCCCGAAGGCGAGCGGGTGCAGCCCGGCGAGCACCGAGACCAGCACGATCGAGGACATCGTCCGGAGGGTGAAGCGCCAGCCCTTCTTCCAGAGCGAGAGCGCCAGGAACGGCAGGTTGACCACCACGAGGATCACGCCGAACGGGATCGGCACGACGTAGCCCAGCAGCAGCGCGAGCCCCGCGGTCCCGCCGGTCACCGCCTCGCTCGCGCGGAGCAGGAACAGGCCGAGCGAGACGACGAACGCACCGGTCACGAGGCCGAAGACGTCCTCGAAGCGGCTGTGCGGCACGGGGAGGGGGGCGTCGGTCACCGGGAGATGCTGTCACACCCGCGTTGCCGGAGCGTTTCGGCCGACCCGTCCCCGCCCTCGTAGGATGACCCGGTGCTGCCGAAGATCCTGCTGTTCTACCGCTTCGTGCCGCTCGCCGACCCCGAGTCCGTCCGGCTGTGGCAGCGCGAGCTCGCCGAGCACCTCGGCCTGCGCGGCCGGGTCCTGCTCTCGAAGGACGGCGTCAACGGCACCCTCGGCGGGGAGATGGGCGCGCTCAAGCGCTGGGTCCGCCGCACCCGCGAGCACTCCGCCTTCCGCGGTCTCGAGGTGAAGTGGAGCGACGGCACGGGCCTGGACGACGAGGGCCGCAGCGTCGACTTCCCCGGGCTCTCGGTGAAGGTGCGCGAGGAGATCGTGTCGTTCGGAGCGCCCGAGGAGCTGCGCGTGGACGAGTCCGGCGTCGTCGGCACCGGCGTCCGGCTCGCGCCCGACGAGGTCGACGCCCTGGTCGCCGAGCGCGACGACGTGGTCTTCTTCGACGGCCGCAACGCCTTCGAGGCCGAGATCGGCCGCTTCGACGGCGCGGTCGTGCCGGGAGTCGTGAGCACCCGGGAGTTCGTCGAGCAGCTCGACTCCGGCGCCTACGACCACCTCAAGGGCCGGCCGGTCGTCACCTACTGCACCGGCGGGATCCGCTGCGAGGTGCTCTCGAGCCTGATGCTCGCCCGCGGCTTCGGCGAGGTGTACCAGCTCGACGGCGGCATCGTCCGCTACCAGGAGGCCCGCCGCGACACGGGGCTCTGGCGCGGTGCGCTCTACGTCTTCGACGGGCGCGGCTCGCTGACCTTCTCCCCGGACGCCGAGGTGCTCGGCCGCTGCGCCGTCTGCGCGGAGCCGACCAGCCGGATGCGCAACTGCACCGATCCCGCCTGCCGCGCCCAGCTCGTCGTCTGCGAGGGCTGCGGGAGCGCGGCCTGCGCGGCGCACCGCGGGGACGTCGCGGAGCGGGCTACGGTGCTCGGATGAGCATCGAAGCGCGCGGCCGCACCCTCGTCGACCTCCACACCGCCCCCGAGCTGCTGAGCGTGGTGAACGTCTGGGACGTGGTCTCGGCGACCACGATCACCGCTCTCCCCGAGACCCGGGCGCTCGCGACGGCGAGCCACTCGATCGCCGCGACCTTCGGCTACGAGGACGGCGAGCGGATCCCGCTCGACCTGCACCTGAGCATGATCGAGCGGATCGTCGCCGCGGTCGACGTCCCCGTCTCGGCGGACCTCGAGGCCGGCTACGGCGACGCCGGCGAGACCGTCCGCCGCGCCATCGAGGTCGGCGTCGTCGGCGCGAACCTCGAGGACCAGGCGAAGCCGCTCGCCGAGGCGCTGCGCTCAGTCGAGAAGGCGGTCGCCGCCGCCGAGGAGGAGGCCGTGCCCTTCGCCCTCAACGCCCGCACCGACGTCTTCCTCCGCGCCGGCGACCGCGACCGCGGCGAGGTGCTCGCCGACGCGATCGAGCGCGGACGCGCCTATCTCGACGCGGGGGCGACCTGCTTCTTCGTCCCCGGCCTGCTCCAGGACGCGGAGCTCGAGGCCCTCGTGGCCGAGCTCGGCCGCCAGCGGGTCAGCGTGATCGGCGTCCCCGGCTCGCAGTCGCCCGCCCGTTTCGAGGAGCTCGGCCTGGCCCGCGTCTCCTACGGACCGTGGACGCAGCGCGTCGCGCTGACCGCGCTGCAGGACGCGGCGACCGCCCTCTACGCCGGCGGTGCGCTGCCCGAGGGCACCCGGCCGCTGAACTGACCCCGCCGCCCGGGCGCGTTCCGCGCGCTCGGGCGTAGCGTGGGCTCATGTTCCGAGCCGTCGTCGTCGAGCAGCACTCCTCCTCCGACACCGAGACCCCGAATCGCGCACGACTGACCGAGCGGGACGATCCCGACCGCTCGCACGGGGACGTGACCCTCGCCGTCGAGTACTCGAGCGTGAACTACAAGGACGCCCTCGCTCTCGCCGGCCGGCCGGGTGTGGTGCGCCGCACCCCGCTGATCGCGGGCATCGACGTCGTCGGCACGGTCGAGTACGCGGACGGCGCCGCGGCCGAGCGCTTCGACTCCGGCGACCGCGTGGTGCTCAACGGCGCCGGCCTCGGCGAGCGCTTCGACGGCGGCTTCACCGAGCGGGCCCGCGTCGACTCCGCGTCGCTGCTGCGCATCCCCGGCGCGATCTCCTCCGCCCGCGCCGGCGCGATCGGCACCGCCGGCTTCACCGCGATGCTCGCCGTCCTCGCCCTCGAGCGGCACGGCGTCCGCCCCGGCGACGGACCGGTGCTGGTCACCGGTGCCTCGGGCGGCGTGGGCTCCCTCGCCGTCGCGCTGCTCGCGAAGCTCGGCCACGAGGTGGTCGCCTCGACCGGGCGCGCGGGCGAGCACGGCGAGCTGCTCCAGCGCCTGGGCGCGACGGAGGTCCTCGACCGGGCCGAGCTGTCCGAGAAGGGCAAGCCGCTGCAGTCGGAGCGCTGGGCCGGCGCGATCGACTCCGCCGGCTCGCACACCCTCGCCAACGCGCTCGCGCAGACCCGCTGGGGCGGCACCGTCGCCGCCTGCGGTCTCGCGCAGGGCGGTGACCTGCCCGCGACGGTGATGCCGTTCATCCTGCGCGGAGTGACGCTCGCGGGCATCAACTCGGTGGAGGCACCGAGGAAGCTCCGCGAGGAGGCGTGGCGCCGGCTGGCCCACGACCTCGACCTGGAGCTGCTCGACGGGCTGACCACGGCGGTGCCGCTCGCGGGCGCGATCGACGCCGCGGCCGACCTGCTGGAAGGTCGCGCGCACGGGCGCACGCTGGTCGACGTCCGGGGCTGACGCTCCGGAGCTCGGGTCGCGCGGCGGTCCGAGCTACTCGGCGGCCTCGGTCGCGCCGCTGGGCTCGGCGGAGGCGTGACCGACGGAGGAGTCGGGGCGCGGCTTCGCGGCGGGCTTCTTCGGGGTGGGCTTCTTCGCTGCGGGCTTCTCGGGCGCAGGCAACTCGGCGGCGGGCTTCTCAGGCGCCGGCGCCTCGGTGCCGGGCTTCTCGGCGACCGGCTTTTCGGGCGCCGGCTTCTCGGGCGCCGGCTTCTCGGGCGCCGGCTTCTCGGGCGCCGGCTTCTTCGCGGGCGCCTTCTTCGCCGCGGGCTTCTTCGCGACGGTCTCCTTCTCGGCCGGCGTCTCCTCCGCAGGCGTCTCCTCCGCAGGCGTCTCCTCCGCAGGCGTCTGCTCGTCCCTGCGCTCCGCCTCCGCCTGCGCCGCGGCCAGGCGCTCGGCGGCCTGCTCGGCGACGGCCGGCACGACGACGAGATCGTCGGTGTCGATGACGGGGATCGCCGAGGTCGCGGTCCCCAGCTGCAGCGCCGCGATCAGCTCGGGGGCGTGCTTCGTGCTGACGATCAGTCGCGAGTACTCCTCGTCGACGAGGTCGATCACCACCGCAGCGGCCGTCCGCTTGATCAGCAGGAAGTCCTTGCCGCCGTGGAACTTCCAAGTGCCGGCTGCGAGGGTCAGCGGCACCGCGGTCCCCGGCGCCCGGATCCCGCGCACCCAGATCCACGGATCCTCGGTGACGGTCGCCGAGCGGATGCTCGAGCGCTCGACGACGACGTCGCCGCGGTGCAGGGCGAGCAGCCGTTCGGCGCGGGTCAGGCGGAGTTCGAGGCGGTCGGGGAGCACGGTCACGACGGGCATGCCCCTAGTCTGCCCCGCCCATCGCACTCGGCGCCCGGGGGTCGCGGTGGCAGCATGGAGGGATGGCCACGGATCCGGACGAGCGGCGCCTCCTCGACGCGCGCCTCGCCGAGCGGCAGGCCGAGGCCCGCCGCGAGGCGGCGGCACTCGACGAGTCCCTCCTCGAGCTCCTCCTCGACCGCGCCGACGGCACCGCCGACGACGAGCACGACCCGGAGGGCACCCCGCTCTCGGCGGAGTGGTCGCGGATGGCCGGGGTACGCGACGCTCTCGCCCGCACCGAGCGCGATCTCGCCGCCGCCCGCGCGCGCCTCGCCGCCGGCGACTACGGCGACTGCGCCCGCTGCGGCCGCCCGATCGGCGCCGCCCGCCTCGAGGCCCGCCCCACCGCCGACCTCTGCATCGACTGCGCCCGCGCCGCCGAGTCCCGCCGCCGCTGACGGCGGTTCCGCCCCCGCACCTGAAGGCCCCCACAGGCCAAGGCGTGCAGAAACCCGGGTGCTCCTGCGAGAGTTCACATGCGGTCGTACCCCCGATGGGTGGTCCCGCTCCCCCTCCCCCCTTTCTCCCGCCTCTCGAAAGGCCTTCCTCCGCATGACCGAGACGTCGTCCGACCGCGTGACCGGCGCCCCGCCGGCCCCCGACCGCCGCGCCTGGCGCTCCCTCGTGGTCCTCCTGGCGGGCATGTTCATCGCCCTGCTCGACACCACCATCGTCAACGTCGCCCTGCCGACGATCCGCACCACCCTCGACGCCTCCGAGTCGACGCTCTCCTGGATCATCTCGGGCTACGCGCTCGCCTTCGGCCTCGCGCTGATCCCGGCCGGCCGCCTCGGCGACCGCTTCGGGCACAAGTGGGTCTTCGTCAGCGGCGTGGCGCTGTTCACCGTCGCGAGCTTCGCCTGCGGCCTGGCCGCCGACGACGTCCAGCTCGTCATCGCGCGCGTCGTGCAGGGCCTCGCGGGCGGGATCTTCGTCCCGGCGGTCAACGCCTACATCCAGATCCTCTTCCGCGGCCCCGCCCGCGGCAAGGCGTTCGCGGTGATGGGCGCCGTCCTCGGCGTCTCGTCGGCGCTCGGCCCGATCATCGGCGGACTCATCATCCAGGCCTTCGGCGACGAGAACGGCTGGCGCCTGGTCTTCTGGGTCAACCTGCCGATCGGCGTCGCGACGCTCATCGCCGCCGCGATGCTGCTGCCGACCCGCCGCGAGCTCCAGGACGGCGACCGCGCCCCGAGCGGCGGCGTCGACTGGCTCGGGCTGATCCTCGTCTCGGGCGGGCTCGTCGCGCTGCTCGTGCCGCTGATCCAGGGCGAGGACGAGGGCTGGCCGCTCTGGACCTTCCTCTCGATCGCCGGCGGCGTGATCCTCCTCGCCGCGTTCGGCGCCTGGGAGGTCGCGTACACCCGCCGCGGCCGCGCGCCCCTCGTTCCGCCGACCCTGTTCCGCCACCCCGCCTTCACCGGCGGCGTGATCCTGGCGCTGGTCTACTTCGCGGCCTTCACGAGCATCTTCTTCACCATCTCGCTGCTCTGGCAATCCGGCCTCGGCCACACCGCGCTGGAGTCGGGCCTCGTCTCGATCCCCTTCGCGATCGGCAGCATCGTCAGCTCCTCGCAGAGCAACCGCCTCACCGCGAAGCTCGGCCGCAACGTCCTGGTGCTCGGCAGCGGACTGCTCGCCGTCGGCCTGATCTGGGTGTGGCTGGTGCTGCTGACCGCGACGCCGGACTCGATCACCAACTGGCAGCTGCTCGCGCCGCTGTTCATCGCCGGCGTCGGCAACGGCTTCTTCATCGCGCCGAACGTGCAGTTCATCGTCTCGACGGTCGACCCGCAGGACGCGGGCGCGGCCAGTGGCGTCATCTCCGCGATCCAGCGGATCGGCTCGGCGGTCGGCATCGCCGCGATCGGCAGCATCCTCTTCGGCGGCCTGGTCATCACCGGCCCGGACACCGTCGCCTCGGGCTTCCTCGACGCCGCGGCCCCGGCGATGCTGGTCAGCGCGCTGATGGCGATCGCCGCCTTCGCGCTCGTCTTCGTGCTGCCGAAGTCGGTGTCGCGCCGGGGCTGATCCCCGGCGCGACCGCCTACTCCTGCGGGCGCGCCGCCGCCGCGGCCTTCGCGGCGGCCGGCAGCGCGTCGACGATCCGGCCGATCGCCGCGTCGTCGTGCGCGGCCGAGACGAACCACGCCTCGAACACCGACGGCGGCAGCGAGACGCCCGCGTCGAGCATCGCGTGGAAGAAGGCCGGGTAGCGGAACGACTCCTGCGCCTGGACCTGGGCGTAGTCGCGCACCGGTCCACCGATGTCGGTGAACATGAAGCTGAAGAGGCTGCCCGCGCTCTGCACCGTGTGCACGACGCCCTCCGCCGAGAGCGCGGCCGAGACCTCGCGCTGCAGCGTCACGGCGGTGCGGTCGAGCGAGGCGTAGACGGCGTCGTCGGCGAGCTGCAGGGTGCGGATGCCGGCGGCCACGGCGACCGGGTTCCCGGAGAGCGTGCCCGCCTGGTACACCGGCCCGAGCGGGGCCAGGTGGTCCATCACGTCCGCGCGGCCGCCGAGCGCCGCGACCGGCATGCCGCCGCCGATGACCTTGCCGAAGGTGTAGAGGTCGGCGACGTAGTGCGCCTCGGCGCCATCGGCACCGGCGCCCGCGTTCTCGAGCCCCCACCAGCCGCCGGCGCTCACGCGGAAGCCGGTCAGCACCTCGTCCATGATCAGCAGCGAGCCGTTGGCGTGCACGAGCTCGGCGAGTGCCGCGTTGAAGCCCGGCGCGGGCGGGACGACACCCATGTTCGCCGCGGCCGCCTCGGTGATCACCGCGGCGATCTCGGAGCCGCGCTCGGCGAGGACCGCGCGCACCGCGTCGAGGTCGTTGTAGGGCAGCACGATCGTCTGCGCCGCGGTGGCCGCGGTGACGCCGGCGGAGGCGGGCAGGGCGAGCGTCGCCAGGCCGGAGCCGGCGTCGGCGAGCAGGCCGTCGGAGTGGCCGTGGTAGTGGCCGGAGAACTTGATCAGCAGATCACGGCCGGTGACCCCGCGGGCCAGGCGGATCGCGGTCATCGTCGCCTCGGTGCCCGTGGAGACCAGGCGCAGCTTCTCGATCGGCGAGACCCCGCCGGCCGTGATCCGCGCCTCCACCAGCTCGGCGAGCTCGGTCTCGGCCGGGGTCGACGCGCCGAAGGAGAGCCCGCGGGCCGCCGCCTCCTGCACGGCGGCGACGACCTCGGGGTGGGCGTGGCCGAGCACGGCCGGACCCCAGGAGCAGACCAGGTCGACGTACTCGCGGCCGTCGGCGTCGGTGATGTACGGGCCGGTCGCCGACACCATGAACCTCGGGGTCCCGCCGACCGAGCGGAAGGCGCGGACCGGCGAGTTCACCCCGCCGGGGATCGCGTGCCGGGCACGCTCGTACAGGGTGTCGTTCGCGGTGGGAGTCACCCGACCACGATACGGCGCGGACCCTTCACGGAGGATGTGCCTACTTCAGCAGATCGTTCGCCAGCTCGACGGCCCAGTAGGTGAGCACGGCGTCGGCGCCGGCGCGGACGATGCCGGTGACCGACTCCACGATCGCGGCCTCGCGGTCGATCCAGCCGTTCGCAGCGGCGGCCTCGATCATCGCGTACTCGCCGGACACCTGGTACGCCCAGACCGGCACGTCGGAGATCGCGGCGACGTCCGAGAGCACGTCGAGGTAGGACATCGCCGGCTTCACCATCACGACGTCCGCGCCCTCGGCGAGGTCGAGCGTCGCCTCGCGCAGCCCCTCGCGGCGGTTCGCCGGGTCCTGCTGGTAGGTGCGGCGGTCGCCCTCGAGCGTCGACTGCACGGCCTCGCGGAAGGGGCCGTAGAAGCTGGAGGCGTACTTCGCGGAGTAGGCGAGGATCGCGGTGTCGAGGTGGCCGGCGCCGTCGAGGGCCGCGCGGATCGCGCCGACCTGGCCGTCCATCATCCCGGAGAGGCCGAGCAGGTGCGATCCGGCCTCGGCCTGCGCGAGCGCCATCTGCTCGTAGCGGAGCAGCGTCGCGTCGTTGTCGACCCGGCCGTGCGCGTCGAGCACGCCGCAGTGCCCGTGGTCGGTGAACTCGTCGAGGCAGAGATCGGTCTGCACGACGAGCGCGTCGCCGACCTCCTCGACGACGACCCGCGTGGCGGCGTTGAGCACGCCGTCGGGATCGGTCGCTCCGGAGCCCACCGCGTCGCGGGTGGTCGGCACGCCGAACAGCATGACGCCGCCGAGCCCCGCCTCGGCCGCCTCGGTCACCGCGCGGCGGACGCTGTCCAGCGAGTGGTGCGACACCCCCGGCATCGAGCCGATCGGCTGAGGTTCCGTGATGCCCTCGGCGACGAAGAGCGGGAGGACGAGCTGGGCGGGGTGGACGCGCGTCTCCCGCACGAGCCGGCGCAGGGCCGGGGTCGTGCGGAGGCGCCGCGGGCGGATCGCGGTCATGCCTCCAGCCTAAGCCGGGCTCGCGTCGCGCCCCCTGACCGTCGACATCCACTCCTCCACAGGATCGTCTCGTCGTCCTTCCTGTACAGATCACCGACGAGCGCCCGCACCCGAGGCGGTGTTCCGCCACCGTCGACACCATGGACGGAGTCGGCTCTCTCCCCGCCTCGGGCGGCGGGTTCGCTCCCGCGAGCGCCTTTCGCGCCGCCGGCGTGGACCGGTCCGCGGTCGAGCGCGCCCTGTCGACGGGCGAGATCGTCCGCGTGCGGCGCGGCTGGTACGCGATGGCAGGAGCGCCCGAGGCCGAACTGGCCGCCGTGCGTGCGGGCGGAGTCCTCACGTGCGTCTCTCTGCTGCACGCTCTCGGGCTCTGGACCACCGAGCGGCCAGGCCTGCACATCGCGCTCGGCGACTCCTTCGTCCATACCCTGCGTCCGGGGGCGGTCGGCCACTGGCGGCGATGGCCGGGTCAGGGCCGTCGCTCGTTCTCGCAGGACGGGATCGGTGCGGCGGTCCTGAATCTCATCACCTGCATCGGTGAGGACGACGCCGTCGTGACGATCGACTCGGCTCTCAACCTGGGCCTGCTCGCTGAGGACGACCTGCCGACGCTCCGCGCGCTCGCTCCGGCGGGGAAGCGGGAGGTCTTCGCCCGCGTCGACGGCCGCAGTCAGTCCGGCCTCGAGACGAAGACCCGCTTGAGCATGCGCAGCCGCAACGTGCCGGTCCGCCCGCAGGTCCTCGTCCCGCGTGTCGGCCGTGTGGACGAGGTGATCGGTGAGCGGATGGTCCTCGAGACCGACGGCTACCGCTACCACTCCAGCATCGAGCAGTTCCACGAGGACCGGCGGCGCGACCTCGAACTCGCCCGCCAGGAGTACCTCTGCATCCGGCTCGACAACCACCAGATCATGGACGACTGGCCCCGCACCGAAGCGGCCCTCTTCGAGATGATCCGCCGGAACGAGCACATGTGGACTGCAGCGCAGCGCAGGCGCCGGGCACTCGAACACCGGTGAGCGTCCACCTCGACCAGCGACGGCCGCACAACATCAGCTGAGAAGGGGGTACCTCCTCTGTCAGCGGAGGCCCACCCGTCTCAGCTGATGTTGTGCGCGAAGAGCGCCGGTCAGCGGGGCGCGCGCTCCGCGGCGACGCCGGCGACGGCCTCGATCAGGGACGAGGCCGAGCGCTCGTCGGCGACGACGTCGACGCGCAGGCCGAAGGCGCGCGCGTCCTTCGCGGTCTGCGGGCCGATCGCGGCGACCAGCGTCGACTCGGGCACCGGGCCGAGCTGCTTCTGCACCTGCTCGGCCACGCTCCCCGAGGTGATCAGGATGGCGTGGACGGCGCCGCTCGCGACATCGGCGACGACGCGGTCCTCGACCTGCACGCCGACGGTGCGGTAGGCGACCACCGAGCGGACGTCGTGGCCGATGCGCTTCAGGCCCTCGGTCAGCAGCGGCTTCGCGATCTCGGAGCGCAGCGTGAGCACCCGGAGCGGGTGCTGCCCGCCGGTCGCCTGCTCCCACTCGGCGAGCAGGCCCTTCGCCGAGTTGTCCTCGGACGGGACGAGATCGACGGAGTAGCCGGCCGCCACGAGCGCCGCGGCCGTGGTCTCGCCGACGGCGGCGACCTTCGTCCCCGCGGGCACGGTGGTGCGCAACAGGGACAGCACGTCGACCGTGGTCGCGCTCGTCACCGTCATCCAGTCGAAGGCGCCGGCCTCGAGGTCGGCCAGGGCCTGCTCGAGCGCCGGGAAGTCGTCGGTCGGCGCGAAGTTGATCATGGGCGCGACGACGGGCGACGCTCCCTTCGCGCGCAGGGCACCGGCGACGCCGTCGCCCCACGGACCTCCGCGGGGGACGAGGACACGCCAGCCCTGCAACGGCTTCTCCCACTGGGAGTAGGCGGCGGGCACGATCACGAAGAGGCTCCCAGAGGTGCGAGTTGGGCGGCACCCGCACCGAGAAGCGCGTCAGCGAGCAGAGAGCCGCAACGGAACGCGGCTTCGACGACGGGCAGTTCGCGACCACCATACTGCGAAACCGCCAGGTGTCGAGGTCCGTCGACCGAACCGTTATCGATCGGCTCCGCCACCTCCCGAGAGAGGGACGCCGAGCCGTCGACCGCGAAGACCACGCCGCGCGTCACCACACGGCCGACCTCGACCGTCGCGCTCGCGCCGATCGGCGCCGCGCAGCCCGCCTCGAGCACGGCGAGCAGCGCCCGCTCGGCGGTGATCGCCGCCCGGGTGGGACCGTGCTCGACGGCCGCGAGCGCCGCGCGCAGATCGTCGGACGGCTCCTCGTCCCGGACCTCGATCGCCAGCGCACCCTGACCGGGCGCGTGCGGCGAGACGCCGAAGTCGAGCACCTCGGTGACGGCGTCGGTGCGCCCGAGGCGCCGCAGCCCCGACAGGGCGAGCACGATCGCGTCCAGCGGCGACGAGCTCCCGTCGGCCACCCGGCCGAGCCGGGTGTCGATGTTCCCGCGGATGTCCACGATCTCGAGGTCGGGGCGCGCCGCGAGCAGTGCCGCGCGACGCCGCGGAGACCCGGTGCCGACCCGCGCACCGCGGGGCAGCGTCGCGAGGGTCGCGCCGTCGCGGGCGCAGAGCGCGTCGCGCGGATCCTCTCGCTCGGGCACCGCGCCGAGGACGAGGCCCTCGACCGGTGCCGTCGGCAGATCCTTCAGCGAGTGCACGATCGCGTCGCAGCGCCCGGCCAGCAGCGCGTCGCGCAGCGCGCTCACGAAGACCCCGGTGCCGCCGAGGGAGGCGAGCGAGCCGCGCATCCGGTCGCCGTCGGACTCGATGCGCACCAGCTCGACGGGCACGCCGGCGGCCTGCGCCATCCGATCGGCGGTCATCCGGGTCTGCGCCACCGCGAGCGCGCTCGCGCGGGTGCCGACTCGGATGCTCACGGGGCGATGCTCCCCGTCACAGGGCGACCTCGCCCGTCACGGCGCGATCCCCGCCAGCGCCGGCTTGAAGCCCGCGCGCACGTTCTCGCAGCAGCCGGGACGGCAGACGTCGTACCAGGGTCCGAGCGCCGTCATCGACGGACGGTCCTCCACGGGCGTGCCGTTGACCCGCTCCATCACCAGGTCGACGAGACCGGAGACGTAGACCGGGTCGGTGCCCGGCGTCGCCACGCGGACGGCGACGAGGCCGTGCTCCTCCGAGGTCTCGAGCGCCTCGTTGTCGAGGTCCCACATGACCTCCATGTGGTCCGAGACGAAGCCGAGCGGAACGATCACCAGCGCCCTGCGGCCCTTGGCGGACAGCTCGGCGATCGCGTCGTTGATGTCGGGCTCGAGCCACGGCTGGGTGGGCGGGCCGGAGCGCGACTGGTAGACGAGCTGCCACGGCACGTCCTCCGCGCCGGCGGCCGCCATCACGACCTCCGCGACCGCGAGGTGCTGCGCCTCGTAGGCGCCGCCGTCGCCGAAGTGGTGCACGTCGACGACGGTGCCGTCCTCGTGCCGCTCGTGCGGGCCGCTGCGCGCGGCGTCGGTGGAGGGGATCGAGTGCGTCGCGAAGAGCACCTCGACCTCGGTGGTCGCGTCGAGCCCGGGCAGGCGCGAGCGCAGCTCGTCGAGGCCGTCGTGGACGGCCTTCACGAACGGCATGACGAAGCCGGGGTGGTCGAAGAACTGGCGGACCTTGTCGATCCGCAACTCGCCCTCGAGGCCGGTCGCGTCGAGCGCGGCCGCGAAGTCCTCGCGGTACTGCCGGCAGGAGGAGAAGGAGGAGTAGGCGCTGGTGGCGATGGCGATCAGGTTCGAGAAGCCGCGCTCCTTCGCCTCCGTCACCGCCTCGCTCATGTAGGGCGCCCAGTTGCGGTTGCCCCAGAGCACCGGGAGGTCGATGCCGCGGTTCGCGAGCTCGGCCTCGAGGGCGGCCTTCAGCGCGCGGTTCTGCGCGTTGATCGGGCTGACGCCGCCGAAGTGGCGGTAGTGGTGGGCGACCTCCTCGAGGCGCTCCTCCGGGATGCCGCGGCCGCGGGTGACGTTGCGCAGGAACGGGATGACGTCGTCCTGGCCCTCGGGGCCGCCGAAGCCGGCGAGCAGGATCGCGTCGTAGGCGACCGGCTCGGTGACGTGCTCGGGGCCGGACGCCGCCGCCGGCGTGGCACCGCGGACGAGGACGCCCTCGGCGACCTCGGGGACGGGTTCGGCGAAGTCGCGCGCCTCGGGGGCGGGGACCGTGCTGCTCATCGGAGGACCTCGGCGATCTGGTCGGCCTCGATGCGCCGACCGGTGTAGAAGGGGACTTCCTCGCGCACGTGGCGGCGGGCCTCGGTGGCTCGCAGATCGCGCATGAGGTCGACCAGGTTGACCAGCTCCTCGTCCTCGAGCGCGAGGATCCACTCGTAGTCGCCGAGCGAGAACGAGGCCACCGTGTTGGTCAGCACGGAGCGGAAGCGCGAGCCCTGACGGCCGTGCTGGGCGAGCATCGTGCGGCGCTCCTCCTCGGGGAGGATGTACCACTCGTAGGAGCGGACGAACGGGTAGACCGTCAGCCAGCGGGCGGGCGCCTTGCCGCGCATGTAGGCGGGGAGGTGGTTCGCGCTGAACTCGGCGTCGCGGTGCACGCCCATCGCGTTCCAGGTGGGCAGCAGCGCGCAGAGCATCTCGGTGCGGCGCAGCTCACGGTAGGCGCGCTGCAGCTCCTCGGGCGCGGCTCCGGTGAGCCAGAGCATGATGTCGGCGTCGGCGCGCAGGGCCGAGACGTCGTAGGTGCCGCGCACCGTGACGCCCTCGCCCGCGAGCCGCGCGACGGTGTCCTCGTAGCCGGCGGCCGCCTGGGCGGCCTCGTCGGCGGAGAGGGTGAACGGACGTGAGGGATCCCTGCGGAGAACCGCCCAGAGCGTGTATCCCAGGGCCTGATCGGAGTGATCCTGATCGGCGGGGGGCTGCGGCGCCGGAGCGGCGCTCGTGTCGGGGGCGGACTGAACGGGACCCGCCGTGTCGGCGGTCTGATCGGTCATTGATCCATCATCCCTCCGCTCGTGCGGATGCACAAAAGCGGGAGGGGCTCTGGCGCCGAGGGGTCCGGAGCGCTAGCGATCCGGACCCCTCCGCGCCAGGAGGTGACGCGGGTGCAGTCAGTCCTCGACGACGGCGCGGACGATGCCCCAGACGACGAGGCCGACCGCGGCGGCCGCGCCGGCGGCACCGGCGATCAGGGCCTCGGGGTGGTGCTTGCGCACGACGGAGACCTTGCGCTCGAGCGTCCGCTGGACGTTCCGCACCTTGCGCGGGACGTTCACCTTGTACTCGATCGCGTCGAGCGTCGCGGCGAGCTCGGTGCGCGCGCGCTCGATGTCGGCCTTCAGCTGGCTCGGCTGGAGCTCCGCCGGGTCGACGAAGCGGGGCGTGGTGCTGGATACAGCGCGATCAGTTGTCATAGCTGCCGACTCCCTTGAACGCCTGGACGTCCTTCTTGATGCTCTCGATCGAGTCCTGCGGAACGGGCGGGACGGCCTTCTTGATCGACTTGACGCCGACCAGGATCAGCACGACCGCCACGAGCAGGAAGAACACGGTCACGATCAGCGCCGACAGCCAGGCGGGGAGCCAGGAGGCGATGCCGATGATCGCGAAGGTGACGAGGGTCGCCCACGCGGTGAGGAGGAAGAAGGCCGCGACCGCGAACAGCGCGACCGCGAGGCCGGCGCTCTTCGCCTTGCCGGACAGCTCGTTCTTGAGGGACGCGATCTCGGCCTTGACGAGCTCGATCACGAGACCGGGGAGGTCGCTGACCAGCTCGCCCAGCGATCGGGCGTTCTTCGGATTGCGTTCGTTCACCACGGGGGCTCCTCGGAGGGTGGTCGTGCCGGGCCTCGGCCGAACGGACGGCCCGGAGGGATGAGGACTACGCCTTGCTGGTGGAGGACGACGACGTCGATCCTCCGGAGCCGGCCGCGGCGGCGGCCTCGTCGACCTTCGACGCGGCCGAGCGGGCCGCGGCGGTCGCCTCGGCCGAGGAGGCGCCCTGGGCCTTCTTGCCGCCGGACACCGCCTTCACCACGACGGTGCGGACGAGCTCGTAGGCCTTGTCCGAGACGGTGCTGAGCTGCGTCTTCGCCGCTCCGCCGACGGCGCCCGCGACGTCCTGCACGGGCTGCGTCTTCCAGAACTTGTTCGCCGCCGAGGCGATCTGCTCGTACCGCTTGCGACCGGCACGCGCTCCCAGCACGTAGCCGGCTGCGGCTCCTGCCACGAAAAGAATCTTGCCCTTCACGCCTACTCCTCGTCCTGGGCCGCTCTCGCGGCTCGTTCACGCGGTCGATGACCACTCGTGTCGGGGCACGCCGCAGTCATGCGGGAGCCTCCGACCCAGAGTAGCCGTCGCCGTCATATTCTTCGCGCGGTATGCCGACGCCTTGACGCACCAGTCGGCGGCGGATAAGAGCGGCGGTCTCGGCGGCGTGCGGGAGCACCGAGGCCAGCCCGGTCCCCGCGAGCCAGGTGCCGGTGACGGCGATCCCGGCGACCGGGGCGAGCGCCGCACGGAAGGCCTCCAGGTGCGCGCGGCGGCCGAGCGCCGCGGCCGGGCGGACGTTCGCCCAGCGCACGCGTGCCGAGTCGACGAGGGTCGCCGGGTCGAGCTCGATCCCCAGCAGGATCGACGCGTCGCGCAGGGCGGTCGCGGCCGCCTCGGCGTCGCTCGCGCCCTCCAGCGGCGGATGCTCGCCCGGGCGCCCGTAGGAGAGGCGGAGGACGTGCCGTCCCGCGGGCAGGCCGGCCGCCAGCCAGGCCCACTTCGCGGTGGCGTGGGTGATCGCCTTCGCCGTGACGTCCCGGGCGGTCGGCGCGACGAGCACGCCGGAGCCGCGCGGGGCGGCGTCCAGGCGGGCGTCGTCGACGACGAGGGTGACCAGCTCGACGGAGTCGTGCAGCACCTCGGCCGCCTCGTCGCGCACGGCGGGGACGATCCCGGCGAGCAGCTCGCGCGCGTCGCGCTCGGGCGTCGCGACGATGACGGCGCGGGCGCTGAGCACCGCGCCGTCGCCGAGGGTGAGCAGGAACGGCTCGCCGTCGCCCTCGAGCCGGGTCACGCCGGTCCGCACCCGGATCTCGCCGGAGAGGTAGTCGATCCGCTCGACGAGCGCGGCGACCAGCCGGTGCATCCCGCCGTCGATCCCGCGGACGGCCACGCCGGCCGGGAGGTTCGCACGCAGGGCGGCGACCGCGCCGGCGAGCGAGCCCGCCCGGGTGATCGCTCCGTTCAGGCCGGGGGCCGCCGCGTCGACGTCGATGTCCTCGGGGCGGCTGGAGTAGACGCCGGAGACGACGGGCGCCACGAGATCGTCCAGGACCCGCTGCCCCATCCGGGTGCGCACCAGCTCGGCGAGGGAGTGGGCCCGGCCGATCCGCAGCACCGGCATCACGGCGTCGAGCCAGGCGCGCGCGGCGCCGCGGCGGCCGATCGCGCGGACGACGTCGGGTGCGAGCGGGGTGCCGGGGATGCCGAGGATCCCGGCGCGCGGCGAGGGGACGGAGCGCCCGCCCGCGAGGTGCAGCCAGGAGCCGCCGGTCCGCGGCTCGACGATCGACTCGGCGAGCGGCCGGCCGTCGAGGGTGAGCGCGGCGAGCGCCTTCTCGACGTGACCGCCGCGGGTGGCGAAGCTCTCGGCGCCGGCGTCGAGGACGGCTCCGGCGATCTCGAGCGGGGCGACCGAGCCGCCGACCGCGTCGCCCGCCTCGAGCACCACCACGCGCAGGCCGATCCGCAGGCACTCGGCGGCGGCGGCGAGCCCCGCCACTCCCCCGCCGACGACCGCGACGTCGTAGTCGGCGCCGGCCCCGGTGCCGTGCCCCTCGGTGCTGGTCCCCTCGGTGCTGTTCCCCTCGGTCATGGCCGCCAGGCGTGCACGTGCGCGACCAGGCGCGTCAGCACGTCGGGGTCGGTCTCGGGCGGCACGCCGTGGCCGAGGTTGAGCACGTGCGCCGGCGCGCTGGTGCCGCGGCGGAGGACGTCGTCGACGTGCGCGGCCAGCACCTCCCACGGGGCGGAGAGCAGCGCCGGGTCGACGTTGCCCTGCACCGGGACGAAGCCGCCGAGCCGGTGGTTCGCCTCGTCGAGCGGGATCCGGTAGTCGACGCCGACGACGTCCGCGCCGATCCCGTGCATCGCGCCGAGCAGCTCGCCGGTGCCGACACCGAAGTGCACGATCGGCACGTTCCGGCGGATCTCGCCGTGGTCGTAGGCCAGGTCGCGCACGTGGGTCAGCGCCCGCGAGGAGGCGGGAGCCACGTGCGCCGTGTAGTCGGCGAGGGACAGCGCGCCGGCCCAGGAGTCGAAGAGCTGCGCGGCGCTCGCCCCGGCCAGCACCTGCGCGCGGAGGAAGCGGCCGGTGACCTCGGCGGTCCACTCCATCAGCCGGGCCCAGGCCTCGGGGTCGGCGTGCATCAGGGTGCGGGCGCGGATGTGGTCCTTGGACGGCCCGCCCTCCACGAGGTAGGCCGCGAGGGTGAAGGGGGCGCCGGCGAAGCCGATCAGCGGTGTCCCGCCCTCGCCGATCTCCCGCAGACCCTCGACCGTGCGGCGGACGCCCTCGCGGATCGGCTCGAGCGTCTCGTCGAGCAGGGCCGGATCGAGCGCGACCAGCTCGTCGACGTCCGCGGCGGTGCGCACCGCCTTCTCGAGAACGGGTCCGCGCCCGGGGACGATGTCGACCGCGACGCCCGCGAGGCGCAGCGGGATGACGATGTCGCTGAAGAAGATCGCCGCGTCCACGCCGTGACGGCGGATCGGCTGCAGGGTGATCTCGCTCGCGAGCGCCGGGTCGAGGCAGGCGTCGAGCATCTGGGTGTCGGTGCGCAGCGCCCGGTACTCGGGCAGGCTGCGACCGGCCTGGCGCATGAACCAGACGGGCGTCGACTCCGGTCGATCGGAGCGGTAGGCCCGCAGGAGGGAGGAGTCGGCCGTGCGCCCGGAGGCGAGCGGGTGCAGCGGATCGAGCAGGCCGGCGATGGGGGAGGTCACCGCGGCATTATTCCAGGCCCCGCTGATCCGGGAGCATTCGTGCAGTCTTCCCCAGGACCGCGGCCGACCCCCGGACGCCCCGGGTAGACTGCCCTGGTGCTTCTGTGTCTGACGGCGTCGCACAAGAACGCCAGCTTCGATCTCCTCGAGAAGCTCTCCGTCGACTCCTCCGCCGTCGCGTCGGCGCTCTCGGACGGCATCGACTTCGTCTCGGGTGCCGTGGTCGTCGCGACCTGCAACCGCTTCGAGGCCTACCTCGACATCGACGAGCCGCTCACCGCCGCGCAGGCCGTGACCGTCGAGGCCGCCACCGCCGCGGTGAGCGCCGCGACCGGCGTCGAGCAGGAGGAGCTGCGCAGCTCCGTCACGGTCGTCTCGGGCGACCGCGTCGCCGAGCACCTCTTCGCCGTCTCCAGCGGGCTCGAGTCCGTCGTCGTCGGCGAGGGCGAGATCGCAGGCCAGGTCCGCCGCTCGCTCGAGGAGGCCCGCCGCCTCGGCACCACCTCCTCCGAGCTCGAGCGCCTCTTCCAGCGCGCCTCGCAGACCTCGCGCGGGATCAAGAACCGCACCGGCCTCGGCAGCGCCGGCCGCTCGATCGTGCGCCTCGCCCTCGACCTCGCCTCCAGCCGCATCACCGACTGGCGCGCCGCCCGGGTGCTGCTGATCGGCACCGGCAGCTACGCCCGCGCGACCGTCGCCGCGCTGCGCGACCGCGGCGTGCTCGAGATCGCCGTCCACTCCCCCTCCGGCCGTGCCGAGGGCTTCGCGACCCGCCGTGCGCTCCGCCCGATCGACGGCGCCGAGCTGGCGACCGAGGCCGTGGCCGCCGACGTCGTCATCACCTGCACCACCACCCAGGAGCCCGTCCTCGACGCGGCGATCCTCGCGGAGGGACGCCTGCGCGGCTTCTCCCGCGAGCGCCAGCTGGTCATCGACCTCGGCCTCCCCCGCAACGTCGCCGCCGACGTCACCACCGTGACCGGCGTCGAGCTGCTCGACCTCGAGACGATCAGCCTGCACGCCCCGCTCGACGTGCTCGACGCGTCGACCCAGGCGCGCGCCCTGGTCGACAAGGCCGTCCGCAAGTTCTCCGACGTCGCCGACGAGAAGAGCCTCACCCCCGCCGTGGTCGCCCTCCGCGCCCACGTCTTCGATGCGCTCGACGCCGAGATCGAGCGCGCCCGTTCGCGCGGCGACGAGGACGGCCGCACCGAGCAGGCGCTGCGGCACCTGGCCGGCGTGCTGCTGCACACCCCGAGCGTCCGCGCCCGGGACTACGCCCGCGCCGGCGAGCAGGAGGCGTACCTCACCGGCCTCGAGGCGCTGTTCGGCATCGAGGTGCCGGCCGAGCGCACCGCCGCCCGCCCGCTCGAGGCCGGCGACGCGTCCGCGGCCTCGGCGTGACGCCGCTCCGGCTCCCGTACGAGGCGGAGCCGATCGAGACGGAGCGGCTGCTGCTGCGTCCGCTCTCGCTCGACGACGCCGAGGACCACGCCCGCTACCAGGGCGATCCGGAGGCCGTCCGCTATCTGCGCTGGCCGGTGCGGACCCCCGAGGAGTCGCGCGCGCACCTGGCCGTCCGGCTGCCGTCGGACCGGCTCGCGGCCGACGGCGACGTCGTCGTGCTCGCGATCGTGCCGCGTTCCGGGCCGTTCGCCGGCCGGGTGGTCGGGGATCTCACGCTGATCGCGACCTCGACGGAGCAGGCCGGCGTCGAGATCGGCTGGGTCCTGCACCCGGAGGCGCAGGGTCGGGGCCTCGCGACGGAGGCCGCCCGCGCCCTGATCGAGCTGGCCTTCGACCGGCTCGGCGCCCACCGGATCGTCGCGCAGCTCGACGCGCGCAACACCGCCTCCGCCCGCCTCTGCGAGCGACTCGGTCTGCGCCTCGAGGCGCATCACCTCGACGACGAGTTCTGCAAGGGCGAGTGGACCTCGACCCTCGTCTACGCCCTCCTCGCCCGCGAGCGCTGACGCCCTCCGCGTCTCGATACGCCCCTGCGGGGCTACTCGACCAGCACGATCCTCCGCTGATCGAGTAGCCCGCGGAGCGGGCGTATCGAGATCCAGGAAGGGTCAGGCGCCGCGCAGGCCCGTGAAGAGGTGGGTCTCCAGCTGGTCGAGCGGGATGCGCTCCTGCTTCATGGTGTCGCGGTCGCGCACGGTCACCGCGTTGTCCTCGAGCGAGTCGAAGTCGATGGTCACGCAGTAGGGCGTGCCGATCTCGTCCTGGCGGCGGTAGCGTCGACCGATCGCGCCGGAGTCGTCGAAGTCGACGTTCCAGAGCGCGCGGAGCCGGTCGGCGACCTCGCGGGCGAGCGGCGAGAGCGCCTCGTTGCGCGAGAGCGGCAGCACGGCGACCTTCACCGGCGCGAGACGCGGGTCGAGGTGCAGCACGGTGCGCGTCTCGACCTTGCCCTTCGCGTTCGGCGGCAGCTCCTGCTCCTCGTAGGCGTCGACGAGGAACGCCATCAGCGCGCGGGTCAGGCCGAAGGACGGCTCGATCACGAACGGCACGAAGCGCTCGTTCTTCGTCTGGTCGAAGAAGGAGAGGTCCTTGCCGGAGTGCTCCATGTGCGTCTTGAGGTCGAAGTCCGTGCGGTTCGCGACCCCCATCAGCTCGCCCCACTCGCCCGACGCGAAGCTGAAGCGGTACTCGATGTCGACGGTGCGCTTGGAGTAGTGGGAGAGCTTGTCCTTCGGGTGCTCGAACTGGCGGATGTTCTCCGGCGAGATCCCGAGGTCGACGAACCAGTCCCAGGCCAGCTGCATCCAGGTCTCCTGCCATTCCTCGTCCGTGCCGGGCTCGACGAAGAACTCGAGCTCCATCTGCTCGAACTCGCGGGTGCGGAAGATGAAGTTGCCGGGGGTGATCTCGTTGCGGAACGCCTTGCCGATCTGGCCGATGCCGAACGGCGGCTTCTTCCGCGCGCTCTGCAGCACGTTGGCGAAGTTGGTGAAGATGCCCTGCGCCGTCTCGGGGCGGAGGTAGTGCAGCCCCGACTCGTCGTCGACGACGCCGAGGTAGGTCTTCATCAGCCCGGAGAACTGCTTGATCTCGGTCCACTGGCCGATCTTGTCGGGGTGCTCCGGGTCCGGGATGTCGGCGAGGCCGTTCTCGGGCGCGTGCCCGTTGACCTCCTCGTACTTCTCGAAGAGGTGGTCGGCGCGGTAGCGCTTGTGCGTGATCAGCGACTCGGTCAGCGGATCGGAGAAGACGCCGACGTGACCGGAGGCGCTCCAGATCGCGGTCGGCAGGATCACGGCCGAGTCGAGGCCGACGACGTCGCCGCGGCCCTGCACGAACGCCTTCCACCACTGGCGCTTGATGTTCTCCTTGAGCTCGACGCCGAGGGGGCCGTAGTCCCAGGCGGAGCGGGTGCCTCCGTAGATCTCGCCCGAGGGGAAGACGAACCCCCGGTGCTGGGCGAGGGTGACGACCTTGTCGAGGGTGGTGGGTTCTGCCACGGGGAGCTCCTAGCTGTTCGGGCGCACGGGGCCCTGGCGCGCGCCGGCTGCGCGCGTCCTTCTGGTGTGCGTCCATGGTAGCCGCGGGCCCCGGCGGCCGACCGCGGGCGGGGTCCGTCCGCGGGCATGATGGCGGGATGAGCAGCCTCCCTCCCCTCATCGTCTCCGCGGTCGCCGTCCTGCGCGAGCGCCGCGTGCTGATGGTGACGGCTCGCGGGCGCGACGTCGTCTACCTCCCCGGCGGCAAGGTCGACCCGGGCGAGACGAGCGCCGAGGCGGCGGCGCGCGAGACGGAGGAGGAGCTCGGCACCGCGCCCACGGCCCTGCGCGAGCTCTTCACCGTCCGCACCCAGGCGCACGGCGAGCCGGAGGGGCGGGAGGTGCACATGACGGTCTTCGCCGCGGAGCTCGCCGGCGAACCGCGCGCGAGCGGCGAGATCGACGCGCTGCACTGGATCACCGGCGCCGATGCGCACCGCTGCCCGCCGGCCGGGGTCGACACGCTCGAGCGGCTGCGCGCCCTGGACCTCGTCGACTGAGCGCGACCTCGTCGACCGACGCCGCTGGCGAAGGGCCCTCGCGCAGGCGGCTAGCCTCGTGGCGTGGAGACGAGACGACGCGCCAGAGACCATCCGACCGGAGGCGACGTTCCGCGCCTAGAAGCGGTCCGGCTGGAGGCGGCTGTGCCGATCCTGAGGATCTTCTCCGTCGCCAAGGCGGGCGAGTTCTACGTCGACTACCTCGGCTTCACGGTCGACTGGGAGCACCGCGCCTCGCGCGACGCACCGCTCTACCTGCAGGTCTCGAGGTCGGGTCTGCGGCTGCACCTCAGCGAGCACCACCGCGACGGGAGCCCCGGAGCGGCGGTGCACGTGGCCCTCCGCGGGGTGCGCGAGCTGCACGCCGAGCTCGACTCGAAGGAGTACCCGTACCTCAACCCACGGATCACGCGATCGCCGTTCGGCTTCGCTCTCGATCTGATCGATCCGTTCGGGAACCAGCTCCGCTTCGCCGAGGCCGCCCCGGACGCCGCTAACGCCTGAGAGTCCGCTGGTCAACCGTTCACCGCCTGTCCACCGCTTTCCGATGCGGGTCCCCTAGCGTGGCCGGGATGGTGACTCGGGGGACGACACGACGACCGGACGAGGTCCGGACGCAGGGCATCCGCCTGCGCGCGCCGCTGCTGTCGACGGCGGCGCCCCTGGCGGTCGGGCTGATCGGCTCGCTCGCGATCCTCGCGGGCTCCCTCGCGGTCGGCTACCTGCCGCTCGACTCGCCGATCCGGAGCTGGCCGCTGATCGCGGCACTGCGCGCCTCCGCCGGCGCCACCGAGCTCGGCGTCGTCGCCGTCGTCGGCGGCGGGATCCTGCTGCTCGTCGCCTGGCTGCGCCTGCGCGCGGTCGCGCTGGACGACCGGCCCGGCTCGGTCCGGGCGATCCTGGTCGCCGCGCTGGCCTGGGCCGCTCCCCTGCTGCTCGCCGTCCCGCTGTTCAGCCGCGACATGTTCTCCTACGTCGCGCAGGGCCGGCTGATGACGGCCGGCGTGAACCCGTACTCCAGCGGGGTCGCCACCCTCCCCGGCTGGTTCGCCCTCGGCGTCGATCCGCGCTGGGCCGACACCCCGACGCCCTACGGCCCGCTCTACCTGCTCGCCGAGCAGACCGCCGTGCACGTCGCCGGCTGGACCTTCCCCGAGCTCTCGATCGCGATGCTCCGCGCGCTGTCCGTCGCCGGGGTTGCGGTCAGCGCCGTCTACGCGCTCCGGCTCGCCCGGCTGCGCGGGCTGTCCGTCCCGCTCACCGCCTGGAGCCTCGTCGCCAACCCGCTCACCCTCGTCCTCTTCGTCGTCGCCGGGCACAACGACTCGGTGATGATCGCGCTGATCCTCGCCTCGCTCTACTACGGGCACACCGACCGCCGGGTGGCGGCGGTGCTGCTGATGGGAGCGGCGATCGCGGTCAAGCCGGTGGCGGTCATCGCGCTGCCGGTGCTCGCGCTGCTCTGGCTCCGCCACGACGCGACGCTGCGCGAGCGGATCCGCGCCTGGGCCTGGAGCGGCGCCGGCGCGCTCGCCGTCGTGGTCGCGATCGGCCTCGCCGCGGGCGTCGGCGTGGGCTGGATCGGCGCGATGATCGTGCCCGGCTCGATCCTGCACTGGTACGCGCCGATGTCCGCGGTCGTCGTCGCGGTCTCCACGGCCGTGCAGATGACCGGCCACGACCCGGCGACGGCGATCGCCGTGGTCAAGATGCTCGCCCTGCTCGCCGCCGGGCTGATCGCCGGCGCACTGATGCTGTCGCGACGGGCGATCGACCCGCTCGCCCGCCTGACCGGCGCGCTGCTGGCCTTCGTCACCGCGTCGACCGCCATCCACCCGTGGTACGCGCTGTGGATCCTGCCGATCGCCGCGCTCTCACGGCCCTGGCGCAGCACCCACCGGCACCTGGCGGTCTACGCCACGGTCTTCCTGATGTGCGTCACGCTCGCCGAGCCGGTCGACGGCGGAGGCGGCGCGGTCGACCAGATCCCGGTCCGCGTCGCCACCATCGCCGCGATCGTCGTCGTCGGCGTCTACGTGCTCGTGAGCTACTCCGACGAGGAGCACGTCGACGCGCGCCGTCTCGTCGGCGCCGTGCCCTTCGGCTCCGAGATCCTGCAGCGCCTCAGCGGCGGCCGCCTCGGCGCCCCGGCACCCCTGCGCATCCCGGCCCGCAAGTAGCCGGCGGCCCTCGCCTTCACATGCTGGTCGAGTAGCCCCGCAGGGGCGTATCGAGACCCACCGTCCTCAGCAGGGCGGGTCTGCAGACTCGACTTCCGACGATGGTGGATCTCGATACGCCCGCTCCGCGGGCTACTCGATCACCATGCACATCATGCTGGTCGAGTAGCCCCGCAGGGGCGTATCGAGACCCGCCGGCCGCAGCAGGGTGGTCAGGTGCCGTCGGTCCGGCGCGCGCGGCGCTCGAGCGCCGCCTGCGCGGCGGCCGCGGCGGTGTCCTTCTCGGTGCCGCCGAGGACGCCCGAGAGCGAGGAGAGCCAGTCGGAGTCGTTGCGCCGGTCGGCCACCGCGTCCGCGAAGAGCGGCAGCTCGCTCCGGGTCGCGTGGATCGCGTAGTCCTCGCGGCTGTAGTCGGAAGTCTCGGCGTCCGGCGTCGCGGCGTCGTCGCCGCGGTCGTCCTGAGTCATGGTGCCCTCTCAGCGGCCCGGTCCGTTCCGAGCACCCCGTCAGGCTAGCCCTGTTCAGGGGGTGTCGGCATCCCCGTCGGCACCGTGCGGCAGCGGCCGCCAGACCACGAGCTCGGTCCGCCGCTGCGCGCGCGTGCCGTGCCGGAGGGTGACGACGTCGCCCTCGAGACCCGCGGCGAAGACCCGGCGGCCGGGGCGGTTGAGCAGCTCGTCGGCCAGCGCGGACTCCAGCTCGCGCACGCGCTGCGACAGCGAGAGCACCTGGTTCTCGAGCTGGAGGATGCGCGCGATGCCCTCGAGCGAGACGCCCTCGGAGGAGAGCCGGGCGACCTCGCGCAGCTGCACGACGTCGCGCATCGAGTAGCGGCGGGACTTGCCGGCCGTCCGGGTCGGCCGCACGAGGCCCAGCCGGTCGTACTGCCGCAGGGTCTGGGGGTGCATGCCGGCGAGGTCGGCGGCGACCGCGATCGCGAACACCGGGGTGCTCTCGTCCACGTCTCCTCCTCTCCGGCCGGCCCGGACGGGCCGGACCGCCCTCGTGCCGATGCCGCGCTAGTAGCGGGCCTTCTCCAGGATGTCGTCCCGCGGGTTGTCCGACGGCTCGGCTGCCGCGTAGGCCTCGAGGGCGTCGCGCGCCGCGCCGGACAGGTGGTCGGGCACCGCGACCTGGATCTCGGCGAGCAGGTCGCCCGTGCCCTTGCCGGTCGCGACGCCGCGGCCCTTGACCCGCAGCACGCGGCCGCTCGGGGTGCCGGGCGCGACGCGGAGCTTGACCGGGTCGCCGCCGAGGGTCGGCACCTCGATCGTCGCGCCGAAGACGGCCTCGACGAAGGTGACGGGGACGGTGACGCGCAGGTTCAGGCCGTCGCGCTCGAAGACCGGATGCTTGCGCACCGCGACGGTGAGCACGAGATCCCCGGGCTCGCCGCCGTCGGGGCTCGGGCGGCCCTTGCCGCGGACGCGGATCTTCTGCTGGTCGGCGACCCCGGCCGGGATCCGGACCGAGAGCGCGCGGCCCTCGCCGGTCTGCAGCTGCACGGTGTCGCCCTGGGTCGCGGTGCGGAAGTCGATGGTGGTGCTGGCGGTGACGTCGGCGCCCTTCTGCGGGCCGCCGAAGCCGCGGAATCCGCCGCTGGGCTGGCCGAAGCGGCCGCCGCCCGCGTTGCCGAACATGCCGCCGAGGATGTCCTCGAAGCCGGCGGGCGGACCCTGCTGGGTGCTGTACGAGGTGCGGCCGCCGCCACCCTGGTTGAAGACGTTGCCGAAGACGTCGTCGAAGCCGCCGGGCTGGCCGCCGGCCGTGAAGCGGGCGCCGGAGCCCATGGCGCGGATCTGGTCGTACTCCTTGCGGTGCTCGGCGTCGGAGAGGACGGTGTACGCCTCGCTGATCTCCTTGAAGCGCGCCTCGGCCTTCGCGTCCCCCGGGTTGGAGTCGGGGTGGAACTGCCGGGCGAGCTTGCGGTAGGTCTTCTTCAGGTCCGCCGCGGAGACGTCCTTCGAGACACCGAGGATCTTGTAGAAGTCCTTGTCGAACCAATCCTGGCTGGCCATGCGCCTCTTTCTTCTCGGTAGTGCGGCCTGTGCCGTCCTGCGGCCCGGGTCGTCGTGGGGCCCGGTGCCGTCGTGCGGCGTGCGTCGTGGTGCGCGGCCCCCGCCGCCCGGCAGGGGCCGCCCGTGCTCGGGACGGCCCCTGCTCGGGAGCGGAGGCTCCGCAGTGGTGCGGGAGGCGGGTCAGTCGGCGGGGACCGCGACGACCACCTTGGCGGCGCGCAGCAGCGAGCCGCCGAGGTAGTAGCCCGACTCGACGACGTCCGCGACCGTGGAGGTCTCGGCGCCGGGAGTGGGCTGCTGGAAGATCGCCTCGTGGATGTTCGGGTCGAACAGGTCGCCCACGGCGCCCGTCTTCACCAGCCCGAGCTTCTCGATGCCGCCGCGCAGCTTCTGCGCGATGGCGGTGAACGGGCCGCCCTCGGCGAGGTCGCCGTGCTTCTCGGCGCGGTCGATGTCGTCGAGCACGGGGAGGATGACCTTCACCGCGTCGCCGATCGCCCGCTCCTTGTCGACCTGGCGGTTCGACTCCGTGCGCTTGCGGTAGTTCGCGTACTCCGCGGTGACCCGCTGGAGGTCGGCGAGGTGCTCGGCCGCGAGCGTCTCGGCGTCGGACTGACCGGAGAGGAACGAGAGGTCGGCGTCGGAGAGCGTCGTCTCGACGTCGGGACCCTCGGCCTCGATCAGGCCCTCGGTGTCCTGGGCGGACTCGGCCGCCTCGGCTCCGCTGGTCGGCTCGTCCTCGGGCACGCCGTTGTCCGGCTCCTGGTTGTGCTTCCCCATCGCTACTTCGTGTCCTTCGGCTCGTCCTCGTCGATGACCTCGGCGTCGACGATGTCCTCGTCGTCCTTCTTCTCGTCCTCGGCCGGCGCGTCCTGCGGGGCGCTCTGCGCGGCCTGGTCCTGCGAGTAGATGGCCTGGCCGATCTTGGTCTGCGAGGCGTTGAGGGCGTCGAACGCGGTCTTGACGGCCGCGTCGTCGTCGCCGGCGAGCGCGGTCTTCAGCGCGTCGACGTCGCCCTGGACCTCGGTCTTGACGTCCTCGGGCAGCTTGTCCTCGTTCTCCTTGATCAGCTTGTCGATCGAGTAGGCGAGGGTCTCGGCGTTGTTGCGGACCTCGGCGGCCTCGCGGCGGGCCTTGTCCTCGGAGGCGTGCTCCTCGGCCTCGCGCACCATGCGGTCGATGTCGTCCTTGGGCAGCGACGAGCCGCCGGTGATCGTCATCGACTGCTCCTTGCCGGTGCCCTTGTCCTTGGCGGACACGTGCACGATGCCGTTCGCGTCGATGTCGAAGGTGACCTCGACCTGCGGGATGCCGCGCGGCGCCGGCGCGATGCCGGTCAGCTCGAAGGTGCCCAGGTTCTTGTTGTCGCGGGTGAACTCGCGCTCGCCCTGGAAGACCTGGATCGCGACGGACGGCTGGTTGTCGTCGGCCGTGGTGAAGGTCTCGGAGCGCTTGGTCGGGATGGCCGTGTTGCGCTCGATGAGCTTGGTCATGATCCCTCCCTTGGTCTCGATGCCGAGCGAGAGCGGGGTGACGTCGATGAGCAGGACGTCCTTGCGCTCGCCCTTGAGGACGCCGGCCTGCAGGGCGGCGCCGACGGCGACGACCTCGTCCGGGTTGACGCCCTTGTTGGGCTCCTTGCCGCCGGTGAGCTTCTTGACCAGCTCGGCCACGGCCGGCATGCGGGTCGAGCCGCCGACGAGCACGACGTGCGCGATGTCGTCGACCTTGACACCGGCCTCCGCGATGACGTCGGTGAACGGCTTGCGGGTGCGCTCGATCAGGTCGTTCGTGAGCTCCTCGAACTTGGCGCGGGTGAGCGTCTCGTCGAGGTTCGCGGGGCCGTTCTCGGTGAGCGAGAGGTACGGCAGCTGGATGCTGGTCGAGGTGCTCGAGGAGAGCTCCTTCTTGGCCTGCTCCGCCGCCTCCTTGAGGCGCTGGCGCGCGATCTTGTCCTTCGAGACGTCGACGCCGGTCGAGTCCTTGAAGCGCTTGACCAGGTAGTCGACGACGCGCTGGTCCCAGTCGTCGCCGCCGAGGCGGTTGTCACCCGAGGTCGCGCGGACCTGGATGGTGGAGAAGTCGTCGTCCTTGCCCACCTCGAGGAGGGAGACGTCGAAGGTTCCGCCACCGAGGTCGAAGACGAGGATGAGCTCGTCCTCCTTGCCCTTGTCGAGGCCGTAGGCGAGCGCCGCGGCGGTCGGCTCGTTGATGATGCGGAGCACGTTCAGGCCGGCGATCTCGCCGGCGTCCTTCGTGGCCTGGCGCTCGGCGTCGTTGAAGTAGGCCGGGACGGTGATGACCGCGTCGGTCACCTTCTCGCCCAGGTACTGCTCGGCGTCGCGCTTGAGCTTGCCGAGGATGCGCGCCGAGATCTCCTGCGGCGTGTACTTCTTGTCCTCGACGGCGAAGGTCCAGTCGGTGCCCATGTGGCGCTTGACGGAGGCGAGGGTGCGGTCGACGTTCGTCACGGCCTGGCGCTTCGCGGTCTCACCGACGAGCACCTCGCCGTCCTTGGTGAACGCGACGACGGACGGGGTGGTGCGGAAGCCCTCGGCGTTGGCGATGACGGTGGGCTCGCCACCTTCGAGGACGGCCACGACCGAGTTGGTGGTTCCCAGGTCGATGCCTACGGCACGGGACATATGCGTGTTTCTCCTTCGCGGGCGGCCGTCGGGCCGCCCCTCACTGGTGGATCTTCTGCGGGAAAGTCGTTCGCGGGAGTTGAGCCCCGCACGCTCAAGTTTACGCATGGGTCGCGGGGAGTCAAGTCGAGAGCCGAGAACCTGAGTCGCATCGACTCAACTCTCAGGCTGCAGAAAACGTCACGCTACCTTCCGTTCTCCGGCTCCCCCTACGGTGAGTCCATGACCGCCGGAACCGCCCCCCGCCCCCGCACCGGCCGCTGGCCCGTCCTCGCCTGGGGGCTGTGGGACTGGGGCAGCGCCGCCTTCAACGCCGTCGTCACGACCTTCGTCTTCACCGTCTACCTCACCACCGACGGCCTCTTCGGCACGCCGAGCGGTGTCTCGGCCGCGCTCGGCTGGACCCTCGCGGGCGCCGGTGTCGTCGTCGCGGTGATCGCCCCGGTCACCGGTCGCCGCGCCGACCTCGGCGGGAGCCGGCGCCGCTGGCTCGGCCTGCACTCCGCGGTCGTCGTCGCCTGCATCCTGCTGATGTTCCTCGTCCGCCCCGACCCGGCCTACCTCTGGCTCGGGCTCGGCCTGCTCGCCGTCGGCACAATCTTCTTCGAGTTCGCGAGCGTCAACTACAACGCGATGCTCAGCCAGGTCTCCACCCGGGCGAGCGTCGGTCGTGTGTCGGGCTTCGGCTGGGGCATGGGCTACGTCGGCGGCATCGCGCTCCTGCTGATCCTCTACTTCGGCTTCATCTCCCCCGAGGTCGGGCTCTTCGGCGTCACGGGCGAGGACGGCCTCGACGTCCGCGTCTCGATCCTCCTCGCCGGCGTCTGGTTCGCCGTCTTCGCACTGCCGGTGCTGTTCGCGGTGCCGGAGCTCCCGGGACGGGTCGGCGGCGGGGAGCGGGTGAGCGTGCTCGAGTCCTACCGCGCGCTCTTCCGCCAGATCGGGGCGCTCCGCCGCGAGAGCCCGACGACACTCGCCTTCCTGCTCGCGAGCGCCGTCTTCCGCGACGGCCTGACCGGCGTCTTCACCTTCGGCGGCGTCCTGGCGCAGGGCACCTTCGGCTTCAGCGCGGGCCAGGTCATCCTCTTCGCGATCGCCGCGAACATCGTCGCCGGGGTCGCGACGATCGCCGTCGGCGCCCTCGACGACCGCCTCGGGCCCAAGTCCGTCATCGTCGCCTCGCTGATCGGGCTGATCGTCTGCGGCGGCGCCGTCTTCCTCCTGCACGACGCCGGCGCGACCGCGTTCTGGGTCTTCGGCCTGCTGCTGTGCCTGTTCGTCGGCCCCGCGCAGTCGGCGAGCCGCAGCTACCTCTCCCGGCTGATCCCGGAGGGGCGCGAGGGCGAGATCTTCGGTCTCTACGCCACGACCGGTCGTGCCGCGTCGTTCCTCGCGCCGGCCGCCTTCGCCGCGGCCGTCTCGATCGCCGCGGGCGTCTCCGACGACGCCGACGTGCAGTACTGGGGCATCCTCGGGCTGGTCGTCGTGCTGGCCGCGGGGCTCGCGCTGCTGCTGCCGGTCAAGACGCCGGCCGCCGCCGCCCGGACGAGCGACTGATCTGCTCGCGAACTCGTGTCAGCCCGCGAGCTCCGATCAGGTCGCGAGCCAGAACAGGATCAGGAGCAGCGTCACCAGGAACCCGGTGAGGAAGTTCAGAGCGAGGAAGCGCTTCCAGCCCGCGTTCGCCCGCTCGGCCTGCTCGTCGGACAGCGAGCGGTACGGCCAGACGCTCAGCGCGTAGGGGATCGCCAGCAGCGCGGCGAGGGTTCCCGGCCAGGGCAGCAGCAGCAGGAGCAGCCCGCTGGCGACGTACGCGCCGATCGCGAAGCGCACCGTCGCCTTCGCGCCGATCACCGTGGCGATCGAGCCGATGCCGCCGGCCCGGTCGGCGAGGATGTCCTGCACCGCACCGAAGGCGTGGCTGGCGATCCCCCAGAGGAAGAACGCGACCAGGAGGGCCCACAGACCCGGCGTCGCCGTCGTGCCCGCGAGCGCGAGGCCGTAGACCGCGGGGCTGACGAAGTGCGTCGCCGAGGTGAGCGAGTCGACGAAGGGTCGCTCCTTGAAGCGCAGTCCGGGCGCGCTGTAGGCGATGACGGCGAAGACGCTGATCGCCAGCACCAGCCAGGAGAGCGGCGAGCCGAGCAGCACGAGCGCGATCAGGAACGGGACGTTCGTCGCCACGGCCGCGATGAGCGTCGCGCGGTGCTCGCTGCGGTCGAGGACAGCGCCCTCGACGCCGCCCTTCCGGGGGTTCCGCAGATCGGACTCGTAGTCGAAGACGTCGTTGATCCCGTACATCGCGAGGTTGTAGGGGATCAGGAAGTAGAGGGTGCCGAGCACGAAGGCGAGGTCGAGCTCGCGGGTGGTCAGCAGGTAGGCCGCGGCGAACGGGTACGCCGTGTTGACCCAGCTCAGCGGGCGGCTCGAGACGAACAGCGCGCGCAGCCGCTTCACGGGGCGCTCCGGCGGCGGGCGGGCAGAAGGGTCCAGAGCGCCGGCAGGGCGAGCGCGGCGGCGATCGCGTAGGCGAAGTCCTCGATCGGCGCGACGCCGATGCGGATGCCGGAGATCAGGTCGTCGTCGTAGGCGACGAGGAGCCCGACGCCGATCATGATGTTGTCGAAGACGGCGGTCATCACGAGCAGCACCGCGAGGGTGCCGAGCAGCGCAAGCAGCCGGAGCCGGCCGCGGCGGAGCGCGACCACGAGCAGCACCGCGACCACCGCGAGGAACACCGCGTTCAGGAGCAGGTAGGTCACGCGCGCGCCTCCGCCCGCTTCGCGAGGAACCCGTGCACGTCCATCGACAGGTAGCAGAGCAGCGTGAGGAAGAGGACCTCCTCGATCGGCAGCTCCGGCGCGATCTGCAGCCCGGTCATGTACGGCGTCTCGCCGCGGAAGAAGACCCCGAGTCCGATCCCGGCGAGGTCCCAGAGCAGGAAGAACGCGACGCCGGCCGGGAGCACGATCGCGGCACGGCGGGCGTCCGCCCAGAAGAACAGGCCGAAGCGCCGGTCGAGCACGACCATCCCGGTGATCGAGACGACGAGCGCGAGCAGGTAGAGGACCCCCACGCGCTACTCCCCCGCGACCGCGACGACCGACTCGGGCACGGGCTCGGGCTCGGCCACGGGCTCGGGCTCGGGCTCGGGAGCCACGCTCGGAGCGACCGGCGCCGAGGGCGCCTCGCGCACCGGCAGCGGCTCGGTCGACACGTCGCCGCGCACGCGCTTGAGCATCACCTCGGCGCTGATCACGCACATCGGCAGGCCGATGCCCGGGATGGTCGAGCTGCCCGCGAAGAGCAGCCCGTCCACGTGCGCGCTGGCGTTGCCGGAGCGGAAGA
Source organism: Rathayibacter sp. PhB179 (assembly GCF_004345345.1). NCBI lineage: Bacteria > Bacillati > Actinomycetota > Actinomycetes > Micrococcales > Microbacteriaceae > Rathayibacter > Rathayibacter sp. PhB179. Next base: position 174,496 of record NZ_SLVD01000001.1, read on the forward strand.
ACGCGCTCTGCGAGAGGATGTGCGCCGGTCCGAGCATCGAGCCGCGCCAGGCGCCGAGGTCGCTCTCGAAGTCGGCCGGTCCGATGGTGCGGCGCACCACGATCCGCTCGGCGAGATCCTCGGCACCGGTCCAGGTCGCGATCTGGCGGATCGCGGCGTCCGCGATCGCCTCGACCTGCGCGTCGCCGGCGCCGTCGACGCCACCGTGGCCGATCGAGGTGTCGGCCGGGATCGGCACGAGCACGAAGAGGTTCTCGTGGCCCTCGGGAGCGACGCCGGGGTCGGTCGCGCTCGGGCGGCAGACGTAGATCGACGCGGGGTCGGGGACGGAGGGGGTCTCGCCGAAGATCCGGCCGAAGTTCTCGCGCCAGTCGCTCGTGAACAGCAGCGTGTGGTGCTCGAGCTGCGGCAGCGCGCCGCGGACGCCGAGCAGCACCAGCACGGCGCTCGGGCCGGGCTCGCGGTTCTCCCAGTACTCCGGTGGGTAGCTGCGCAGCTCGTCGGGCAGCAGCGACTGCTCGGTGGTGAAGAGGTCCGAGGCGTTGACGACGAGCTCGGCCGGGAGCCGCTTCGTCCCCTCCGGCCCCTCGTACTCGACGCCGACGACCTCGGCGCCGCGCCGGCTGCCGCGCGGGGCGCGGGTCGTGAGGATGCGGGTCGCGGGCGAGGAGGTGCGGACGGTGACGCCCGCCTCCTCCGCCACCTCGGCGACCGCCGCGATCAGGCGGGTGAAGCCGCCCATCGGGTAGAGCACGCCGTCGGCCAGGTCGAGGTGGCTCATCAGGTGGTACATGCTCGGCGCCGCGAACGGCGAGGAGCCGAGGAAGACGGCCGGGTAGCCGAGGATCTGCCGCAGGCGGTTGTCGGTGACCGCGGTCGCCGCGAAGGTGTCCAGCGGGGTGAGCAGGAGGCGGCCGAGCCGCCCGGTGCGGCTGAGCACGTCGCGGCGCAGCAGGGGGAGGAAGGACGCGAAGCTGGTGTAGAGGAAGCGGCGCTTGGCGACCTCGTAGGTGTCGCGGGCCGACTCGAGGTAGACCCGCATCCGGGCGCCGGCGCCGGGCTCGATGCTCTCGAACAGGGCGAGGTTCGACTCGAGATCGGCGAGCACGTCGATCGGCTCCTCGATGCCCTGGCTGTACACCCGGTAGCCCGGGTCGAGGCGCTGGAGGTCGAGGCGCTCGGCGGCGCTCGTGCCCATCAGGCGGAAGAAGTGGTCGAACACCTCGGGCATCAGGTACCAGGAGGGGCCGGTGTCGAAGCGGAAGCCGTCGCGCTCCCAGGAGCCGGCGCGGCCGCCGACGACCTCGCGCTGCTCGAGCAGCGTGACGTCCCAGCCGTCGCGGGCGAGCAGGCCGGCGGAGGCGAGTCCGCCGATGCCGCCGCCGATCACGACGGCGCGGTGCGGGCCGCTCGCCGAGCGCGAGGCGCGGGCGGGGCCGGTGCCCAGGCGCGGGCCGATCGTCGAGACCGCGGCGCGGGCGGCGAGCGCCGCCTTCGTCGCGGTCGGGACACTGACCCGGGCACGGAGGAGCTCCTCGGCGGGGGTCGCGCGGATCCGGTCGGCGAGGGCGGCGAAGAGGGAGTGCGCGAGCAGCACGGCACGGCGGCTCGAGCGCGGCAGCTCCGGCACGATCGCGCCGGCGGCGGCGAGGTCGTCGTCGAGGTCAGCGAGCAGGACCGCCTTGTCGGTCTCCGAGAACGCCCGCGGGTCGACCCCGGGGAAGTAGCTGCGGCCGAGGCCGTCGACGTCGGCGGCCAGGTCGCGGAGGAAGTTGACCTTCTGGAACGCGGAGCCCAGGCGACGGGCACCGGCGACGAGGCGGTCGCGCGCGGCGGGCGAGACGAGCCCCGCGTCGGGTGCGGCGAGGAAGACGTGCAGGCACATCAGCCCGACGACCTCGGCGGAGCCGTAGACGTAGCTCTCGAACGACTCCGGGGTGTGCACCGTCTCGCGGAGGTCCGCGCGCATCGAGGCGAAGAACGGCGCGGTGAGCTCGGTGCCGAAGCCGGTCGCCCGCGCGGTGCGGGCGAAGGCGTGGATCACGAGGTTCGCGCTGTAGCCGCTGGCGAGGGCGCGCTCGGTCTCGGCCTCGAAGGCGTCGAGCGACTCCTCGACGGCGGCGCGGTCGAGGTGCGCCTCCTCGGCGACCCCGTCCACGATCTCGTCGGCCACGCGCACCAGCGCGTAGACGTCCTCGACGCGCTCGCGCACGCCGGCGCCGAGCAGGCGGGTCGCCAGGCCGAAGGAGGTGGAGTAGCGCCGGATCACCTGCGCGGACGCCTCATGGGCGACCCGGTCGTACAGTTCGCTCTGCCGGCTCATCGTGCCACCGTACGGCGCGCGCGGGCGTCGAGAAGCATCGGGCCCGAGATCCGCGCGTGGCGGGCGGCCGACGGCTGCGAGGCGGCCTGTCCGGCGGTCATCGGGTGCGCCCGAGGACGCTGGAGACGAGTGGCCGCATCTCGGTGCGGAACGCCTCCGTCACCGCGGGGGTGTGCAGCGCGTCCCAGGCCCGGTTCGCGAAGTCGCTCGCGAGCGCCTCCGCGTAGCCGCGCGAGCCGCACTCCTCGAGGATGCAGCGCACCCGCTCCGCCGTGTCCGGGTCGAGGTGCTCGTCGCCGATCAGCCCCTCGATCTCCGGCCAGCGGTCGGTGCCGGCCGCGTGCGCGATCAGCACCGTGCGCTTGCCCTCGCGGAGATCGCCGAGCGTGGTCTTGCCGGTCTGCCCCTCGGAGCCGAAGACGCCGAGCAGGTCGTCGACGATCTGGTAGGCGATGCCGATGCCGCGGCCGAACTCGCCGAGCGCCTCGACCGCCGCGTCGTCGGCGCCGGCCAGGATCGCGCCGGCCTGCAGCGGTGCCTCGAACGAGTAGACCGCGGTCTTCATCCGCTCCATCTCGAGCACCTCGTCGACGGAGGGCATGCCGGGCATCAGCGAGAAGTCGACGTCGGCCAGCTCGCCCGCGGCGGAGGCGAAGACGGCCTCGTCCAGCAGGGTGAGCAGGCGGGCGCGGACGCCGTCGGAGGCGCCGACGCCCTCGACCAGGCGGTGCGCGCCGGTGAGCGCGAGATCGCCCGCGATGACGGCGACGGAGGTGCCGCGGTGCTCGGCGATCGGGATCGAGAGGCCGGCGGTCGTCGCCTCGTCGCGGTAGCTGCCGGAGACGTTCGGGCCGCCGCGGCGGACGAAGTCGCGGTCGATCACGTCGTCGTGCACGATCAGCGCGGTGTGCAGCAGCTCGAAGGCCGCGCCCAGGTGGGCGGACGCCTCCGGGTCCTGGCCGCCGTGCGCCTCGTAGGCCGAGATCACCATCAGCGGGCGGAAGCGCTTGCCGCCGCGGGTGTTCGCCTCGATGGTCTGCCAGAGGGTCAGGTAGCGGGGTCCGAGCCGGGTCGCGCGCGAGCGCGCCAGCGAGAAGAACCGATCGAGGACAGCATCGACGTGCTCCTGCCGCCTTCGGGAGAGAACCACGGGGTCGCGCGTATCCACGGGGTCGAGGCTAACAAACTCGCTTCTCTAGCAATAAGCCGGCTGAGTTCCGCCGTCGTGCTTGACTTACGGTCATGACTTCGGAAGGAATCGCCGTGCGCACCGACGAGCTCGAGCAGCTGGATCTCCTCGAGGAGGTGGTCCTCCTGGACGAGTCCGGGGCCGCCGTCGGCGTGGCGGACAAGGCGACCGTGCACGACACGCAGACCCGCCTGCACCTCGCGTTCTCCTGCCACGTCTTCGCCCCCGACGGCGCGCTGCTGGTCACCCGGCGCGCGCTCGGCAAGCGCACCTGGCCCGGCGTGTGGACCAACTCGTTCTGCGGGCACCCCGCTCCCGGCGAGCGGATCGAGGACGCGGTGGTGCGCCGCGCGGAGCGCGAGCTCGGTGCCCGCCTCGAGACGCTCGAGGTCGCGCTGCCGGACTTCCGCTACCGCGCGGTCGACGCCTCCGGGATCGTCGAGAACGAGATCTGCCCCGTCTACACCGCGACCGTGTCGAGCCGCGATGCCCTGAACCCGCGCGCCGACGAGGTCATGGACGTCGAGTGGGTCGACCCCGAGGCGACGCTCGCCGCCGCCCGAGCGACCCCCTGGGCCTTCTCCCCCTGGCTCGTGCTGCAGCTCCCCCGCCTGCTCGGCTGACCGCTCCCCGCCCGCGAGATGCCACTTGTGCACGCCTTTCACGGCGTGTCGTGTGCACAAGTGGCATCTCGCGGAGGGGGTCAGTCGTTGTAGACGTCGGTTCGGTGGAAATTCAGGGACGAGCGGGAGGCGGTCGGGCCGCGCTGGCTCTGGTAGCGCGAGAGGTAGGCCGCCGAGCCGTAGGGCTGCTCGGCGGGCGAGCTCAGGCGGAAGAAGCACATCTGGCCGATCTTCATCCCCGGCCAGAGCATGATCGGCAGCGTCGCGACGTTGCTCAGCTCGAGCGTGACGTGCCCGGTGAAGCCCGGGTCGATGAAGCCCGCCGTCGAGTGCGTGAGCAGCCCCAGCCGCCCCAGCGAGCTCTTGCCCTCGAGCCGCGCGGCGATGTCGTCGGGGAGCGCGACCTCCTCGTAGGTCGAGCCGAGCACGAACTCGCCGGGGTGCAGGATGAACGCCTCGCCCGCCGGAGTCTCGACCAGGCGCGTCAGCTCGGGCTGGTCCTCGGCCGGGTCGATGTAGGGGTAGCGGTGGTTGTCGAACAGCCGGAAGAAGCGGTCGAGCCGCACGTCCACCGACGAGGGCTGGATCATCGCCGGGTCGTGCGGCGAGAGCCCGACGCGGCCGGAGGAGAGTTCGAGCTTGATGTCGCGATCGGAGAGCAGCACGAGGCGAGCTTAGGGCGCGGGGCTTGCTAGCATGGCGTGATGCGCCTGAGCGGCGCCGCGCGAGTGTAGTTCAATGGTAGAACTTCTGCTTCCCAAGCAGATAGCGCGGGTTCGATTCCCGTCACTCGCTCCGACTCCCCTCCCCCGCCGGCTCCGTCTCGGCGAACAGCGCGAGGATCTCCGCCGCGATGATCGCGTGGCCGCGCCCGTTCGGGTGGTTCGCCTGCGACATCAGCCCGGCCAGGGGCTCGCCGCGCTCGTGCAGACCGAGGAAGACGCGGAACGGGTCCGCGAGCAGCACACCGTCCCGCTCGGCGAGTCCGCGGATCTGCTCGGCGTGCCGCACGAGCTCGTCGGCGGGGTCGGTCGGATCGGCGGTCAGGTCCGGCGAGGGCGTGATCAGCACGGGGACGGCGCCGGCCCCGAGCACGGAGGCGATCATCGACTCCCACGCGCGGCCGGCCCGGCCGAGCCCGATCACCCGGTCGTTCAGTGCGTAGTCGAGGACCACGACGTCGGGGCGGTGGCCGAGCACCTCGCCCATCCGGCGCGCGCCCGACTCCGAGTGCTCCCCGCCGACGGCGGTGACGATCGCGTTGAGGACGGCGTGCGGGTGGCGCTCGGCGAGCCTGCCGGCGACGACGTGCGGGTAGGAGGCGCGCCGGTCGATCAGGGGCGTCGCGAAGTAGCCCGCGGGAACGCTGTGGCCGTGGAAGACGACGTTCACCGCCCGGTTCTCCGGCCAGATCCGCTCCAGCGCGGCGATCACCGCGGCGAGGCCGGCCACGCCCGACGGCCTAGCGGGTCGCGGGCGGCGCGGTGCTCGCCCGGACGATCAGCGAGGTCGGCACGAGCTCGAGGACGGGGTCGTCGCTGACGCCGTTCGCGAGCTGGTCGAGCAGCAGCTCGACGCACTTCGCCCCGACCGCCCGGTAGTCCTGCCGGACGGTCGTCAGCGGCGGGGAGAAGTCCTGCGCCTCCGGAATGTCGTTGAAGCCCACCACGCTGACGTCGTCGGGGATCCGCAGGCCGTGCTCCGCGAAGGCGCGGTAGACCCCGAGCGCCGCCTCGTCACTGGAGACCAGCACGGCCGTGCAGTCGCCCGCCTCGGCCAGGGCCGCGCCCTGGAGATAGCCGCCGTCCGAGCGCCAGTTGCTGTAGCGGGTCGGCGGCACGGGCGCGCCCGCCGCGAGGAGCGCCTCCCGCCACGCCGTCTCCCGGCGCTCGGCGGCGAAGGAGCCGCGGGGGCCCGCGATGTGGTGCACCGTGCGGTGCCCGAGCCCGAGCAGGTGCTCGACCGCGGCCCGGACGCCGCCCGCCTGGTCGGCGTCGACCACGGGCCCCTGGGCGCCGGCGGCCGCATTGACGAGCACGCGGGGGATCTCGGGGAGGACCAGCTCCGCCGTGTCCCGCAGATAGGTCTCCACGACCACGATCAGGCCGTCCACCGCCAGCTCGCCGAAGCGCGTGAAGGCGCCGTTGAGCCCGGTCTGGCTCGGTGCCGAGACCGGCACCAGCGTGATCGCGTAGCCCGCCTCCGCCGCTGCAGTGGCGATCGAGTCCACGGTCCGCATCATCCCGAGGGTGTCCAGGCTGAAGACCGCGACACCGAGGGTGCGGAACGAGCCGCTCTTCAGGGCGCGCGCGGCGCTGTTCGGCCGGTAGCCGAGGGTGCGCATCGCCTCCAGGACGGCCTGCCGCGTCGCGGGGACGACGTTCGTCTGCCCGTTCGCGACTCGCGAGGCCGTGACGGGCGCGACGCCCGCGAGGCGTGCCACGTCAGCCAGTGAGGGGCGGCGCGGAACGTCGGTCATCTCCCCATAGTGGCTCCTCTTGAGCCTCAGCTCGTCCAGGAGCTCGTCGAGGAAGTCCGGCGGGGGGATCGCCTCGAGCGCGTCGTCTGCGGACATGAAAGGCATGGTAAGGCAACCATCTCGGCCCCGCGTCTCGTAGGATCGGCGACGGCCTCCCCCTTCCGGGACGGCACCACGATCGAGCGAAGGACGACGATGTCTCTCCGGCACCACTCCCGCCCGGCGGCGGCACTCGCCGTCGCCGCCCTCGCAGCCGCGCTCACGGGCTGCGCCGACCGCACGGAGGCGGAGGACGACTCCCTGCTCGTGTGGAGCTGGGACGAGGAGCTGCCGGAAGTCGCGGAGCTCTACGAGGAGGAGCACCCGGGGGTCGAGATCGACGTGGTCGACGTGGGCACGGGCGACGAGCAGTACACCGCCCTGCAGAACGTGATCGCCGCCGGATCGGGACGTCCCGACATCGCCTTCCTCGACTCGACCGCGCTCCCCCAGTTCGCCCTCTCCGGCGCCCTCGCCGACCTCGGGCCGCTCGGCGCCGACGAGCTCTCCGAGGAGTTCGCGCCGGGGCCGTGGGCGGCGTCCCAGGTGGACGGCACCGTCTACGGACTGCCGTGGGCCTCCGGGCCGATGGTGCTGTTCTACAACCGCGCCGTCTTCGAGCGGCTCGGCGTGGCGGTGCCCGGCACCTGGGAGGAGTACGTCGGCGCCGCGGAGCAGCTGCACGCGGCGGACCCGGAGGTCTACATCCTCAACGACGTCGGCAATCCCGGACTCGCCACCAGCCTCATCCAGCAGGCCGGCGGCCGGCCCTTCTCCGTGGACGGCACCGCCGTCGCCATCGATCTCGCCGACCCCGGCACCGCGCGATACGCCGAGAACTGGCAGCGCCTGCTCGACGGCGGGCTGCTCGCCCCGGTCGCCGACTGGAGCGACGAGTGGCGGAAGATGCTCGCGGCGGGCCGGATCGCGACGCTCCCGGCCGGCAGCTGGATGGCCTCCGCCCTGACCCAGAGCGCCCCCGACGCCGCCGGCGACTGGCGCGTGGCGCAGCTGCCGCAGTGGGAGCCGGGCGGCAGCGTGGCCGCCGAGCACGGCGGCGGCGGCTTCTCGGTGCTCGAGAGCAGCGGGAGCAAGGAGCTCGCCGTCGACTTCCTGACCTTCGCCACCGCGGGCGACGGCGTGGACGTCATCCGGGACTCCGGGCTCTGGCCCGCCTACCGGGCCGCGACCGCGTCGCCCGCGTTCCTCGACCGGCCGAGCGAGTACTTCGGCGGGCAGGCCGTCAACCGGGAGTACGCGACCGCGTCGGAGAACGCCCCCGACGACGTCCGCTTCCTCCCCTACCAGGTCTACGCGGCCGCGGTGTTCAACGACTCCGTCGGCACGGCCTACACCGGCGAGACGACCCTCCAGGCGGGGCTGCTCGACTGGCAGGCCGAGCTGGAGGAGTACGGCGCCGAGCAGGGTTTCACCGTCGAGCGGTGAGTCCGGACCGCGACACGCCGACGGGATCGGCGCCGACAGGCCGATCGGGCCGTCCCGCGGTGCAGGGTGGAGGGATGAGCGAGCTCGTCCAGATCCCGTCTCCGGGCATCGCCCTCGAGTACGGGCACCCCGGCCGCCCCGTCGTGGTGATCATGCACGACGTGTTCGGCCGGCTGCCCTGGCTGGAGCCGTTCGCCGAGGCCGTCTCGAAGCACGGCTACCACGTGCTCGTCCCCGACCTCTACGACGGCTGGGCCACGCTCGCCGCCGAGGACGCGCGGGACCTCGCCGCGATGGCCGCGCAGGACCGCGCCCTCGCCTCGGTCGCCGACGCGGTGCGCACCGGATCGGCCGCCGGCGCTGCCCGCTCCGCCCTCATCGGCTTCGGCTTCGGCGGGCGGCTGGCGCTGCTCGTCGCCGCCACCGGTCTCGTCGACGCCGTGGTCGCCTACTACGCGACCCTCGGCCGGGAGGAGCACGCGCTGGTGCCCTGCCCGACGCTGCTGCACTACGCGCAGAGCGACGAGTGGCCCGAGGGCGACGACCCGGAGTCGTTCGTCGGCCGGCTGAAGGAGGCGGGCACGCCCGTCACCGCGCACACCTACCCGGACACCGGGCGGCACTTCGCGAACGCCACCCTGCGGGAGTCGGTCAGCCCGGCCGCCGCCGCGCTCGCCTACGCGCGGACGCTGTCGTTCCTCAACCCGCAGCTGATCGACTGCTGACGGCCCCGCGACGAGCCCGGCCCGGGGTGCTCAGCCCTGGACGTCGTGCAGGTGGTGCTGGACGTCGTGCAGGTAGTACTTCGCGATCGTCTCGACCGTGAAGGACGCGCCGTCGCTGCGGCGACCCGGTCGCTGCCACTGCCGGCCGTCGACCCCCTCGAAGACGTCGCTGATGCGGGCCGCCTCCTCGACGAGCTCGCGGCCGACTGCCGCGGGGTCCTGCTGGTCGTAGCGCTCCTCGACCGCCGCCACGTCCTGATCCCAGTTGGGGAAGAGCGGGTCGTCGCCCTCGAGCATCAGCCCGAGGCGCAGCCGGTAGATGCGGTGCACGTCGCGGACGTGCGCGGCGTACTCCAGCGGCGACCAGGTCTCGTCGTCGGGGCGGCCCGCGGCGTCCTCGCGCTCGAGGACGTACGGCCAGGCGGCGGCGTTCTGGCGGATCAGCGCGGGGACGGCGTCGGACTCCACGAGGGAGGCGTCGAAGCCGCACTCGAGGCAGGGGCGCTCGAGCACCCAGGTCCAGTCCTTGGTATCGGGAGTGATGGGCATGGACCCAGGGTAGGACGGCTCAGCAGCGCGGCTGCGCGCCCTGCACCGCGCCGCGCTCGCCGTCGGCCGTCCAGGGCAGCTGCGGCAGCCCGGCGGCGCCGGTCGCCGCCCCCTGCTCGACCGCGATCGCCGCGAGGGCGCGCGCGGTCGTGGCGGCGAAGCCCTCGCCGGCGGTCGAGCTGTTGAAGGCGACCGCGACCGTCAGCCCCGACTCCGGGTCGGAGTAGGCGGCGGTGAGGAAGCCCGGCGCGATGCCGGAGAAGCCGCGGAGCGGGCCGGCCTCGTGGCCGCCGAGACCGGCGAGCAGCCACTCCGCGCGCCCCTGCCCCTGCGGGACGGGATCGGCCCACATCGCGTCGCCCGCGGGCTCGGTCGCGAGTCCCTGCGCGAGGCGGCGCAGATCGTCGAGATCGGTGACGGCGCCGCCGGCCGCGCCGAGCGAGGAGGGCGACGCCGCGGAGAGGTCGCGGCGGACCTCGCACTGGACGGCGCCGGAGCGCGGATCGAGGGCGGCGGAGAAGCCGAGCATCGCCGGGGCGGGCAGCTCGAGCTCCGAGTCGCCGGGAAGGCTGGTGCTGCTCAGGCCGTAGCGGGGCACGACGTACTCGTCGTAGAGCGACTGCATGCTGCGACCGGTGGCCTGCGTCGCCACCACGCCCGCGAGGAGCGGGCCGGTGGAGGACTCGGACCAGGCGGCGCCCGGCTCGGCGATCGGCGCGCTGACCTGCGCGGCCGAGATCAGCTCGAGGGTGGGCCACTCGCGGGCGGGGTTCTGCACGACGGTCGGCCAGAGGACGGAGCGGAAATCGGCGAGGCCGGAGGTGTGCGAGCAGAGCTGGCGGAGGGTCATCCCCTCGATGCCGGGGAGGGAGGTGAGCGCGTCGCCGACGTCCGCGTCGAGGTCGAGGGTGCCCTTCTCGGCGAGCGCGACGACGACGTCGCAGGTCATCGCCTCGGTGCCGCCGGTGCCGAGCCGCACGTGCGCGTCGGTGGTCACCGGGGTGTTCGCCTCGTCGCCGATCGTGCCGATCGCCGTCTCCCAGCCGCCGGCCCAGGGCGACCAGACCCCCGCGACCACGCCGGAAGCCCCGGCGACGCTCTGCGCCTCGACGAGGAAGCCGGAGAGGGCGATGGCCAGGTCGTCGGGCACGGGCCCGGGCAGCGCATCGGGGACGACGGAGTCGGCACCGCCGGTGCAGCCGGTGAGGGCGAGGACCAGGGCGGGCACGACGAGAGCTCCGACCCGGGTCGGCCTGCGGCCACCGATCATGCCGTTCGACTCCCCCCGAAGACGCGTGCTGGAACTCCTCCACTGTACGGGCGCGGTCTCGCGCAGCACGGGGCGGGGGCCGTGCGCGGGGGCTTTCGTGTCCCGACCGTGACCCGCGACCACGCGGATCCGGATCCGGCCACCCCTTTTCCAAACCGTCTGAGCGGCTGCTACGAAGAAGGGACAAGCGACGCGGAGGCGTTGCCCGGAAGGAGAAGAGGAATCATGCGCACATCACCGAACCGGCTGCTCGCCACGCTCTTCGGCGCGGTCTACGTGGTCGTCGGACTGCTCGGCTTCGTCGTCACCGGCGGCGTCCAGTTCCTCGCGACGGAGGGCGGACTGCTTCTCGGGATCTTCGAGGTCAATCCGCTGCACAACATCGCGCACCTGCTCATCGGCGGCGCACTGCTGATCGCCGGCCTCTCCACCACCTCGGCGGCCAAGACGGTCAACACGACCGTCGGCGCGGTGTACCTGCTGCTCGGAGTCGTCGGCTTCTTCCTGGTCAACACCGCCCTCAACGTTCTCGCGCTGAACACCGCCGATCACTTCCTGCACCTCGCCAGCGCGCTCGTCCTCCTCGGAGTCGGGCTCACCGCCGACAAGGGCGCCCGGGCGCGCACCGCGACCGCCTGACCCGGAGCGGATCCGTCCGCTTCCCCTAGACTCCGTCCGCCGTGGGCCCGCCGTTTTCCGCGGCGGACGGACCGAACGGCCCCGGACGACACGATGCGGTGTGTCGATCCGGGGCCTCTTCCTCTTGCACCTCCACCACGATCGGAGACCGCGATGAGCACCGTCGCCCGCGGAAACGCCGCCTTCGCCGGGATCGGCGCCGGTCTCGTGCACCTCTCCCTCGCCGCCGGGCAGCTCGACGCGGGGACCCTCCCGCTCGCCGCCCTCGGCGTCGCCGAGCTGGTCTGGGGTGTCGTCGTCCTCGCCCGCGGCCGGATCGTCCTCCCGCGGACCGCGCTCGCCGTCACCGGCGTCACCGTCGCCGGCTTCGTCCTCGCGATCGCCGCCGGTCTGCTGCGCGATCCTCTGCCGGCTCTCGCGGCGGGCGCCCTGCAGCTCGTGGCCGCGGCCGTCGTCGCCGCCACCCTCCGCTCGCAGCGCACGGTGGAGCGGCCCGTCTCGGCCCCGCGCGCGGTCCTCGGCCTCTTCGCGGGCGCGCTCCTCGTCTCCGCCCTCGCGACGCCGGCGCTGTCCGCCTCCTCCGAGGGCTCGCACGACATGGGCGGGATGATGACGACGGTCACCGACAGCGGGCACTCGCACTGAGACCTGCCCTGGCGACCGCGGTGCCTTCGAGCTAAGGTAAGGGCAACCTAAGACGCCGAAGGAGGCCGCCGTGCCGAACGTCTCGAACGTCACCTCGTTCTCGCAGGCCCTCCGCACGCGCCTGGCTGAGTCCGGCGCGGACGACGAGGTCTCGGCCTTCATGACCGCGCTGATGACCGGGTCCGGCAGCCGGGACGACTACGTCGCGATGATCGCGCAGCACTACTTCGTCTACGAGGCGCTCGAGGCCGTGGCGGAGGCGATGGCGGGCGACCCGGTGGCCGCACCCTTCATCTCGCCCAAGCTCACCCGCCTGCCGGCGATCGCGGAGGACCTGCGCTTCCTGGTCGGCGAGGACTGGCGCTCGCGCATCGCCCCGCTCCCCTCGACGGCGGCCTACGTCGAGCGGATCCGCACCGTCGCGAGCGGCTGGAGCGGCGGCTTCGTCGCCCACCACTACACCCGCTACCTCGGCGACCTGTCCGGCTGCTCGATCGTCCGCACGCTGCTCCAGCGGCGCTTCGGCTTCGAGACCAACGGCGTCGGCTTCTACCTCTACGGCGAGATCGCGACGCCGTCCGCCTTCCGCGCGGTCTACCGCGAGCAGCTCGACGCCGCCGGCTGGGACGAGGACGAGCGCGAGCGCGTCATCGGCGAGGTGGCGGAGGCGTACCGGCTGACCACCGCGGTGTTCCGCGACCTGGCCGGCTCGCGCGCCGCGGCCTGACGTGCCGCTCGGGCGCTCAGGCGCTCAGGAGGACGCGGACTCCGGCTCCGCGACGGCCGCGGGCTCGGCCCGGCGCTCGGACATGAAGCGCAGCACGTCCTTGTCGACGATGATGTCGCTCGGCCGGAGCGGCCGGGTGAGGTAGAGCCCCTCGAGGCTCGTGATGCGGCTGAGCGCGACGTAGGTCTGACCGGGGGCGAACGCTCGCGAGCCGAGGTCGACCACGGCGGAGTCGTAGGTCTTGCCCTGCGACTTGTGGATCGTGACCGCCCAGGCCAGGCGCAGCGGGAACTGCGCGAACTCGGCGACGATCTCGCGGGTCAGCTTCTTGGTCGCGGCGGAGTAGGAGTAGCGGTAGCGCTCCCAGGTCGCGGGCTCGACCTCGTGCACCTCGCCGTCCACCTCGACCCAGACCGTGCCGGCGACCTTGGTCACGCGGCCGATCGTGCCGTTCACCCAGCGCTGCTCGGCGTCGTTGCGCAGGAACATCACGTGCGCCCCGATCTTCAGCTCGAGGTTCTGATCGGCCGGGTAGGCGCGGCCGCCGAAATCACCGCTGATCTCGGCCGAGGCGGTCTTGACCGGGCCCTTGAGCCGCGCGAGGGCGGTCTGGTTGATCCGGTTGACGGTGTCGTTGCGGGTCGCGAGGGTGATCGCGTCGTTCTCGGGCGGCGTGCGCGCGCCGGCGGCGTTGAGGACGTCCGCGATCTCCTTGGTCACCATGCCGAAGCGCACGGCGTTGAGCATCCACTTGAAGCGCTCGTCGCTCTGGCGGTGGATCCTCCCGAGCTCGATGATCCGCAGGGGCGCCTCCTGCCAGACCAGCGCGTCGAAGAACCAGAGCGAGCGGTAGCGGTCGGCGAAGTAGGCGCGCTCCTCCGGATCGCCCGGGACGGGCGCGAGCTGGAACGGGTCGCCGAAGAGGACGACCTGGACGCCGCCGAACGGCTCGGACCGGCGCTGCCGCGCCTGGCGGAGGCTGCGGTCGATGCCGTCGAGGAGATCGGCGTTGACCATCGAGATCTCGTCGATGACGAGGGTGTCGATGGTGTTCAGCAGCTTGCGCAGCTCGGGCGGCTGATCGAGGTCGGAGTCGGCGATGACCCCGATCGGGAGCCGGAAGAGCGAGTGGATCGTCTGCCCGCCGACGTTCAGCGCGGCGACACCGGTCGGCGCGCAGATGACGATCTGCTTGTCGGTGTTCCAGCTCAGGTGGTTGAGCAGGGTCGACTTGCCGGTGCCGGCGCGGCCCGTCACGAACAGGTGCTCGCGGGTGTTCTCGATGAGGTCGAACACCCGCTGCTGCTCGTCGGAGAGGGTCGGCTGGGTCACCGCTCCACTGTACCCAGCCGACCCCCGCACCCCGGCGCCGCGGTCAGACGTCGCGGACGCGGGTCGCCGTCAGCGCCGGGACCCAGACGGCGAGGAGCCACCCGGCGCTGGCGAGCAGCGCGGACGTCGTGCTGATCTGCTCCACGCCCGAGCCCTCGCTCGGGACGCTGGACAGCGCCAGCCCGAGGTTCGAGAGCAGATAGGGGCTGACGTCGATGATCCACTGGGCCTGCAGCAGACCGCCCGCGATGCTCGCGAGCAGCGGCAGCACGAAGAGCACGCCGACCGAGAGGCCGATGGCGGCCGCCGTGCTGCGCAGCAGCGCCGCCACGGCGACCGAGAACGCCCCGATGACCGCCAGGAAGAGGCCGCCGCCGAGCAGACTGCCGAGCACGCCGTCGTCGAGCAGCGACGTGGGCGTGCCCTTCGCCGCGAGCATCCCGCCGATGACGGCGAACGAGCCGACGCAGGTGAGCACGCCCACCACGAAGGACGCGACCGCCACGACGACCCCGCGGGCGAGGAGGGACGGGACCCGGCGCGGCACGGCGGTGTAGGTCGAGCGGATCATCCCGGTCGAGTACTCGCCGCCGAGCGACAGCGCCCCGAGGACGGCGATCACCAGGCCGACGAACTGCAGGTGCAGGGTCGCGCCGCCCGCGACGAACGCGGAGACGGAGCCCTCCTTCGGCGGCTCGACGACGGCACCGAGGGCCAGGGCCAGAGCGAGCGCGAGGAGCACCGAGACGACGATCGACCACCAGGTGGAGCGGACGGTGACGAGCTTGAGCAGCTCGGAGAGGACGACCCCGTCGAGGCGGAGCCTCACCCCGCTCGGGGCGTCGCGGGCGGGGCTCGGGGCGGTCGCGGTCATCGGGTGACTCCTTCGAGGGGCTGGGATCCGTGGGGACGGACGGCGGTGTACTCGACGGCGTCGGCCGTCATCGCGACGTAGGCCTCCTCGAGCGAGCGGGTCAGCGCGGTGAGCGCGTGCAGCACCGCTCCGGCCTCGTGGGCGAGCGCGCCGATCACCGGCGCCTCGAGCCCCTCGATCTCGAGCCCGCCGCCCGTGACGGCGACCGCGGCGCCGCGGGCGGCGAGGAGCGCGGCGAGCCGCACCGAGTCCGGGCTCTCGACGCGCACGCGCGGCCGCGCCTCGGCGAGGAAGTCGTCCAGCGGGGCGTCGGCGAGGATCCGGCCCCGGCCGAGGACGATGATGTGGTCGGCGGTCTGCGCCATCTCGCTCATCAGGTGCGAGGAGAGCAGCACGCAGCAGCCCTCCGCCGCCTTCGCGCGGACGAAGTCGCGGACCCAGCGGACGCCCTCCGGGTCGAGGCCGTTCACCGGCTCGTCGAGCAGGAGGGTCCGCGGGTCGCCGAGCAGCGCGGTCGCGATGCCCACCCGCTGGCCCATGCCGAGCGAGAAGCCGCCGACGCGCTTGCGCGCGACGCTGCCGAGGCCGACGACCTCGATGACCTCCTCCACCCGGGAGCGCGGGATGCGGTGCGTCGCGGCGATCACGCGCAGGTGGTCGCGGAGGGTCCGGCCGCGGTGCGTCGCCTTCGCGTCGAGCAGGGCGCCGACCTCGGCGAGCGGCGCGGCGTGCTCGCGATAGGGCCGGCCGTTGACCAGCACCGAGCCGGCGGAGGGCCGGTCGAGACCGACGATCATCCGCATCGTCGTCGACTTGCCGGCGCCGTTGGGCCCGAGGAACCCGGTCACCCTCCCCGGCGCCACGGTGAAGTCGATCCCGTCGACCGCGGTCTTCGCTCCGTACCTCTTGGTCAGGCCTCGTGCCTCGATCATGCGCTCCCCTTCTCGCAGCGCTGCGCCTCGAGCCCGCGGGACGCGGGCGAGGTCGGACAGCAGCGGCCAGCCTAGGAAGCGCCCGCGGAGCCCGCTCGGGGCTGTCGCGGGACGTCCGTCGACAGGGGACGACTCGACCGGGGACGACTCGATCGGGGACGGTCCGGATCGTGCAGGGCCCGGCTCAGCCGCGCTTCTGCAGGGCGGCCAGGCGGTCGTTGTACGCGGTGAGCTCGGCCTCGCCGGTGCGGTCGGCCTGGCGGTCGAGCCGCTTGGAGTCGCGCGCGTCCGAGCGGCTCCACATCACCGCGACGATGATCGCGAGGGCGAGCGTGGGGATCTCGCCGATGCTCCAGGCGATGCCGCCGGCCGCCTGCTGGTCGTCGAGGGCGTTCGTGCCCCAGCCCATCGCGCCGTACCAGTCGGCGAGCAGGAGGCCCTCCCCCGTCATCAGCGCCAGGCCGAAGAAGGCGTGGAACGCCATCGTGCCCAGCAGCAGCAGCAGGCGCATCGGGTAGGGCACGCGGTGCACGCTCGGGTCGACGCCGATCAGGACGCTCACGAAGAGGTAGCCGGTGATCAGGAAGTGGACGATCATCCACTCGTGGCCGATGTGGTCGGTCGTCGCCCAGCGGAAGAGCGGCGAGTAGTAGAAGCCCCAGAGCGAGCCGACGAACAGCAGCGCCGCGACGATCGGGTGCGAGATCGCGGTGGCGAAGCGGGAGTGCACGGCGAGCAGGACCCACTCGCGGCCGCCGCGGGAGCCGTCAGTGCGCCGGGCCGCGGCGCGCGCGATCAGCGTGACCGGCGCGGCCGGGACCAGCAGCACCGGGACGGCCATGGTCAGGACCATGTGCGCGAGCATGTGCGCGCTGAACAGGTACTTCTCGTAGGCGTTGACGCCGCCGTTGGTGATGTACGCCAGCAGCAGCATGCCCGCGATCCAGAGCACGGTGCGGTGCACGGGCCAGCGGTCGCCGCGGCGGTGCAGGCGCACGACGCCGGCGACGTAGAACGCGATGCCGAAGCCGCAGACCAGCAGCCAGACCAGGTCGACGTTCCAGAGGGTGAGGAAGTTCAGGGCGGACGGCGCCGGCGGCAGCGGCTCGCCGGTGAGCAGCTCCGCGGGGGTCGGGTTCGTCAGCTCGGTGGCGGCGACCTGGTCCACCGGCGTCGCGGTGCGGGCGAGGGCGGCGGCGACGCCGGAGGCGATGCCCATGAAGGCGATCTCCGCGGCGACGAGCCACCAGAAGCTGCGGCCGCCCGCTCCGCCGGCGCTGCGCATCCGCGCGATCAGGAAGCGGCGCTGGACGAGGCCGAAGACGCCGAGCGCGGTCAGCGCCGCGACCTTCACGAGCACCAGCACGCCGTAGCCGGTGAGCAGGTTGCCGAGCGTCGCGAGCCGCAGCTCGGCGCTGATGTAGCCCGAGGCGGCGACCACGATGAAGCTCACGAGCGCGAGGCTCGAGTAGCGCCCGATCACGGGCAGCAGGCGCGCGCCGCCGAGCAGCGGTCGCAGCACGATGATCGTGACCAGCCCGCCCAGCCAGATCGCGGCGAAGACCAGGTGCAGGCCGAGGGCGGTGACGGCGGCGTCGTGGCCGCTCGCTCCGGCCGCGTGGCCCTGCTGCGCCATCGGCAGCAGCGTCAGGAGCGCGATCGCCGTCACGAAGACGAGGGCGGTCTGGTTGCGCACGGCGAAGCAGAGCACGGTGACGACGGCGGCGAGGAGGGTGGTGATCAGCCAGGCCTGGCCGACCGGGATGCTGCCGATGAAGTAGCTGAGCTTCGTGCCGAAGTCGCGGTCGAGGCTCAGCGGCGTCTGGGTGACGTTGAGGAAGGTGAAGAAGCCGGTCAGCGCGGAGGCGGCGGCGAAGAACGCGGCGCTCGCGGCGGCGACGTCGAGCGCGATCGTGTACTCGGTGCGCGGCTCCGCCTCGGCGGGGGCGCCGGTGCGCTTCGCGATCGCGCGAGGGCTCAGCGCGAACAGCGTCAGGACGAGCGAGCCGATCATGCCGGCGGCGCCGAGGTTGACCGCGAGCTTGGCGGCCGGGAGGCCGAAGCGGACGACGGGCCCCGGGTCGTTCAGGAGCGGTGCGGCCGAACCGCCGCCGAACGCGAGCGCCGCCAGGAGCGCGACGAGGGCGGCGACCACGAGCAGGAGCGCCGGGCCCGCGATCCGGACGGTTCGATTCACCCGGCAAGCCTACGTTCTCGCGGCTGAGGGGCGGCAGGACGACGAAGACCCCGGCGGAGGGCCGGGGTCTTCGAGTGGAACTGCTGCGCCGTGAGGGCGCGGACCGCGACTACTTGGCGGCGGCCTTGAGCTTGGTGCCGGCCGAGACCTTGACCGAGTGGCCGGCGGCGATCTGGATGGTCTCGCCGGTCTGCGGGTTGCGGCCGGTGCGCGCGGCGCGGGACGTGCGCTCGACGGCGATCCAGCCGGGGATGGTGACCTTCACGTCGTTGGAGACGGAGTCGGCGAGGGTCGAGAAGAGCGAGTCGAGGACGCCGTTGACGGCGGCCTGGCTCTGGCCGGAGTCGGCGGCGATCTTCGCGACGAGCTCGGTGCGGTTGAGCGACTTGTCAGCCATTGGAGTGTCCTCCCAGGACGTTCGCGCTGTTGAGAACAGCTGGTGGTTGTGTGTCGTCCAACGGCCGGGGACGGACCCCGTCGACCGGTCGGACCGTCCGTAACCTACCAGCCCGATCCCGGATCGGCGGCGATTCGCGCGACGGAATCCCCGGAAACACGCCGATCGGCAGCCCGCGGAGCTGTCGGGAGCGGCTGGGAGGCGATGTCAGGGGCCGTCGCTACACTCGCCGACGGCGCGCACCCGAGCCCGCCGGGAGAGGCGGCCGCGGTGGCGGAGACGACGACGGACGGCTGGATCTCGACGGCGATCTGGTGGCAGATCCACCCGCTGGCGTTCCTCGGGGCCGAGGCGACCTCGGCCGACGGGCCGCAGCCCGGGGAGGAGCCGCAGCACCGCCTGCGCCGGATCCTGCCCTGGCTCGACGACCTGCTCGCGCTGGGCTGCAACGGCCTGCTGCTCGGGCCGGTGTTCGCCTCGATGACGCACGGCTACGACACCGTCGACCACTTCCGGGTCGATCCGCGCCTGGGCGACGAGCGCGACCTGGACGAGCTGATCGCGGCCTGCCGCGAGCGCGGGATCCGCCTGGTCTTCGACGGCGTCTTCAACCACGTCGGCCGCGAGCACCCGTGGTGGCGCGAGGCCGTCGCGGCGGGCGAGGGCTCCCCAGCCGCCGCGCGCTTCCGGCGGACCGGTGCGGCGCACGACATCGACGGCCTGCCGGTCGACGTCTTCGAGGGGCACGAGGCGCTCGTCGAGCTCGACACCGCGAACCCCGAGGTCGCCGCGCACGTCTCCGCGGTGCTGAGCCACTGGCTCGAGCGCGGGATCGACGGCTGGCGGCTCGACGCCGCCTACGCGGTGGACCCCTCCTCCTGGCGCGCCGCGATCGACCCGGTGCGCGAGCGCTTCCCCGAGGCGTGGTTCGTCGGCGAGGTCATCCACGGCGACTACGCCGGCTACGTGCGGGAGTCGGGTCTGGACTCCGTCACGCAGTACGAGCTCTGGAAGTCGGTGCGCAGCTCGATCGAGGAGGGCAACCTCTTCGAGCTGGACTGGACGCTGCAGCGGCACGCGGAGTTCCTCGAGACGTTCGTGCCACTGACCTTCGTCGGCAATCACGACGTGACCCGGCTCGCCAGCGCGATCAGCGACCCGCGCCACCACGGGCACGCCGTCGCGATCCTCGGCTTCGTCGGCGGCGTGCCGAGCATCTACTCGGGCGACGAGCGCGGGCTCGAGGGCGTCAAGGAGGAGCGCGCGGGCGGCGACGACGCGATCCGGCCGGAGTTCCCGGCGGACCCGGCCGAGTGGCCGCGGAACGACGCCTACCGCGTGCACCAGGAGGTCATCGCCTTCCGCCGCCGCCACCCGTGGCTGGTCGCCTCGCGGACCGGGAGCGTCGATCTGTCGAACACCGCCGTGCTGCTGGTGGCCGAGGGGCCGGCCGGCGAGAGCGCCCGGCTCGCGCTCAACCTCGGCGACGAGGCGACGAGCGTCGGCGGCGTGCGGGTCGAGGCGCACTCCTGGCTGCTGCTCGACTGAGCCGCGATCGACACGCCGTGATCTACGCTCGGGGCAGCGGCGGGAGTGCACGGCCCCCATCCGGGACGACGCTGCCGCGAGGAGACGGACGAGGAGCGACGATGCCCCAGGGGTCGGAGTCACAGCACGAGCAGGCGCGGCGGATCGAGCACGAGCCGGAGGCCGGCGTCGAGCGGACGGGACTGGAGGCGGCGCTGGCCGCTCCGGTCGACGAGCTCACCGATCCCGGGCCGGGCGAGCGCAGCGGGCTCTCGAGCCGGATCGCCGAGGATCTGCTCGACGGCGTCTCGGAGATGGTCGGCGGTGACGCGGACCTCGCACCGGGACGCGCCGTCGAGATCGACGACCCGGCGCGCGCGGTCGGCGACGACCCGGCGCACCCGATCCACGGGACGCTCCGCCAGGAGTTCGAGTCGCGCTGAGCGGCGGGTCTCGATACGCCCCTGCGGGGCTACTCGACCAGCATGGAGGGGCCCTGCGGGGCTGCTCGACCAGCATGCAGGGGGCGCCGCCGCGTCCTCTTCCTCACCGCCGGGACGCGCTGGTCAGGGGGCGCCGAGCGACTCCGTGAGGAAGTGCAGGAGCTCGCGCAGCAGCGTCTCCTTCGAGTCGGCGCGGCGGTACTCGTGGCCCTCGCCGTCCAGCTGGAGGTAGCGGACCGGGCGGCCGAGCTCCTCGAGTGCCGCGACGATCTGCCGGGCCTCGCCGATCGGGACGTTGGTGTCGAGCTCGCCGTGCACGACGAGCAGCGGCACGTCGATCGCGGCGGCCGCGTTCAGCGGCGACAGCTCCTCGAGCAGCTCCGCGTCGTGCTCGGGGTGTCCGTACTTGGTGACGGCAGCGGAGGCGATCCACGGCTCGGTGTCGCGGTAGAAGGTCTGCAGGTGCGACATCCCGCAGATGTCGACGCCTGCGGCGAAGACGCCGGGCGAGAAGGCGAGCGACGCGAGCGTCAGGTAGCCGCCGTAGGAGCGGCCGGTGACGGCGATTCGCGCCGGGTCGGCGATGCCGGCGTCGACGAGGTGCGCGGCGGCGGCGAGGACGTCGTCGAAGGCGCCGCGGCGCTTCTCCACGTCGTCGGCGTGCACGAAGTCGCGGCCGAAGCCCGAGGAGCCGCGCACGTTCGGCGCGAACACCGTGATCCCCGCGGCGGCGACCGCCTGGTGCTGGGCGGAGAAGGTGGGCCGCTCCTGCGACTCCGGACCGCCGTGCAGGCTGAGCATCGCCGCGCCGAGCCCGGTCGACCCGGGCGCGCGGTAGAGCCAGCCGGAGAGCGCGAGGCCGTCGCGGCCCGTGAAGCGCTCGAGGGTCGGCACGATCAGCGGCGGTGCATCGAGCGTCGGCACCCCGGTGATCCGGGACCACTCGTGGGTCGCCGTGTCCAGCCGCCACAGCTCGCGCGGGCGCTCCGGGCCCTCGACGCCCAGGATCACCGCGCCGCCGTCGCGGGAGAGCACCGGCGTCGTCGCCACCAGCCCCGGGAGCCCGGCGACCGGGACCCGGGCGCCGGTGGTGGTGTCCAGCAGCTCGATCTCGCTCGAGCCGGCGACGTTCCAGACCAGCATCAGCATCCGGCCGGCGTCGTCGGCGTCCAGGCCCTCGAGCTCGGCGTCGTCGCGGGCGGCGAGGCGGCGGATCCGGCCGCGCCAGCCGTCCGGGCCGAGCGGCATCGCGACGAGCTGGCGCCGCGGCAGGTCGACGTCGGTCGCGAGGTAGGCGACCATCGGGCTCTCGGTGTCGTGCAGCGGCGACGGGCGCAGCAGCGCGACGTCCGTGGATCCGGTGCCCGAGTCGGGCAGGAGCGCGTGGTTCTCGTTCGTCAGCCGGTCGACGACCACGCAGTACTGCTGGCCGCGCTGGCCGTCGCGGACCACGACGAGACGCTCCTCCACCGAGAGGTCGAGCACCGAGATGAGGTCGCCGTCGACGAGCGGCTTCCGCTCGCCCGTCACCGGGTCGACCAGGAAGGAGCGGGTCGGCTGCTCCGGCTCGGCCGACGGGATCGTGACGACGACGTGGTGGCCGCTGCGGGTCCACGGCCCGAGCTCGGCGTGGGCGTCGCGGGAGCCGGCGATGCGGCGAGCGTCCGAGCCGTCGGGGCGGACCACCCAGACCTGGCTGCGCACCCCGCCGTCGGTCGCGACGAGGCAGGCCAGCCAGGCGGAGTCGGCGGACCAGGAGACCTCGAGCACCGGATCCTCGGTGAGGGCGATGCGGCGCGCCTCGCTCGGCTCGGCCCCGACGACGACGTCCTGCACCCAGACCTCTGGCGACCCGCCGCGATCGCTGAGGAAGGCGACGCGGGCGGCGTCCGGGGTCATCGTCGGACCCCAGCTGCCCCAGGCGTGCACGAGTCCGAGCGCGAGCTCCTCGGCGGCGGCCACGCGGTCGACCTGCGGCGAATCGATGAGAGGAGGCGTCATGCTTCCATCCTCCGGCACCGCTCAGCCGACGCCGTGCTCCTGGAGCCACATCTCGAGCAGGGCGAGCTGCCAGAGCTCGTTCGAGCCCAGGCGGGTGCGGGTCGCGTTCGGGTCGGCCAGCAGCGCGTCGACTGTCGCGGGATCGAAGATCCCCCGGCGCCGCGCGGCGGGGTCGGTCAGCGCCGCCCGCACCCGCTCCAGGTAGGGCCCCTCCAGCTGACGGATCGCGGGCACCGGGAAAGATCCCTTGGTGCGGTCGATCACCTCGTCCGGGACGATGCCGCGCACGGCCCGCTTGAGGATCCCCTTGCCGCCGTCGGCGAGCTTGAGCTCCGGCGGGATCGTGCCGACGAGCTCGACGAACTCGTGGTCGAGGAACGGCACGCGCGCCTCCAGGCCCCAGGCCATGGTCATGTTGTCGACCCGCTTCACGGGGTCGTCGACGAGCATGACCGCGGTGTCGTTGCGCAGCGCCGCGTCCACGGCCGTGTCGGCGCCGGGGCGGGCGAAGCGCTCGGCGAGGAAGGCGGTCGCCGCATCGGTGTCTCCGCGCCAGGCGGGGGCCAGCAGCGCCTGCAGCGCGGAGAAGGGGCGGTCGACGAAGACGTCCGCGTAGGCCTCGACGGCGCGCTCGCGCGGCACCCGCGCCAGGGGCGGGTACCAGTCGTAGCCGCCGAGCACCTCGTCGGCGCCCTGACCCGACTGCACGACCTTCACGTGCTGCGAGACGTCCTCGCTGAGCAGGTGGAAGGCGACGGCGTCGTGCGAGACCATCGGCTCGCTCATCGCGCCGACCGCCGCGTCGATCCCGGGCAGCAGGCGCGCGGAGTCGATCGGCAGGCGGTGGTGGTCGGTGCCGAAGCGCTCCGCGACCAGGCTGGAGTACTCGAACTCGTCGCCGGACTCGCCGCCCGCCGCGTCGAAGCCGATCGAGAAGGTCTGCAGCCCGGTCTGACCGGCCTCGGCCAGCAGCGCCACGATCAGGCTGGAGTCGATGCCGCCGGAGAGCAGCACGCCGACCGGCACGTCCGCGACCATCCGGCGCGAGACGGCGGTGCGGAAGGACGCGAGCAGCGCCTCCTGCCAGTCGCGCTCGGTCCAGGCGGCGCGGTCGGGATCGCGGGCGAAGACCGGCTCCCAGTAGACGCGCTCGCGGCTCGTGCCGTCGGGCTCGATCACGCGCACGGTCGCCGGCGGCAGCTTGGTGACTCCGGCGAGGATC
Source organism: Rathayibacter sp. PhB179 (assembly GCF_004345345.1). Taxonomy (NCBI): domain Bacteria; kingdom Bacillati; phylum Actinomycetota; class Actinomycetes; order Micrococcales; family Microbacteriaceae; genus Rathayibacter; species Rathayibacter sp. PhB179. The sequence continues at coordinate 198,075 of NZ_SLVD01000001.1, forward strand.
GTGCGCGGGGCGGGCACGACCGAGTGGAAGCTCAGGTAGAGCATCAGCGCCGTGCGGTCGATCGAGGTGTCGACGCCGCCGGCCGCGAGCAGGGACTGGACGGTCGAGGCGAAGCGGATCCGCTCGCGGGTCTCGTCGAGGTAGAGCGGCTTGATGCCGAGGCGGTCGCGCGCCAGCACCACGCGGCCGGACTCGCGCTCGACGATCGCGAAGGCGAACATGCCGAGCAGGTGGTCGACGCAGTCCTCGCCCCACTGGGCGTACGCCTTGCCGATCACCTCGGTGTCGGAGTGCGAGAAGAAGCGGTGCCCCTTCCCCTCCAGCTCGGCGCGCAGCTCCCGGTGGTTGTAGATGCAGCCGTTGAAGACGATCGTCAGGCCGAGCGCGGCGTCGACCATCGGCTGCGCGCCGGCCGCGGAGAGGTCGATGATCGCCAGCCGCCGGTGCCCGAGCGCCACGCGGCCCGCCGCCCACAGGCCGTCGCCGTCCGGGCCGCGGTGCACGAGGCAGCCGGTCATCCGGTCGACGGCGCCGATGTCGGCGCGCGCGCCGTCGAACCGGATCTCGCCCGCGATGCCGCACATCTCAGCCTCCGACGATCCAGGTGTCCTTCGCGCCGCCGCCGCGCGAGGAGTTGACGATCATGCTGCCCTCCGCCGCCACGCGGGTGAGCGCGAGGTCGGCGAGGCGGACGTCGCCGGGCCCGGTGCCGGTGACGAAGACGAAGGCGCGGAGGTCGATGTGCCGCGGCTGCAGGTCGGTGCCCGAGAAGGCGGGCAGCGAGGAGAGCCGGACCACCTCCTGAGCGACCCAGGCGCCCGGATCCGCCGCGATCTCGGCGCGCCGCTCGGCGACCCGCGCCGCCGGAGCCGACGGGCCGATCATCACGCCGCGGCCGCCGTAGCCGTCGACCGGCTTGGTGACCAGCTCGCCGACCCGCTCGAGCACGATCCGGCGCTCGGCCTCGTCCTCGGGGCGGTACGTCGGCACGGACTCGAGCAGCGGGCGCTCGTCGAGGTAGTAGCCGATCAGCTCGGGCACCGCGCAGTAGAGGGCCTTGTCGTCCGCGACGCCGTTGCCGGGCGCGTTAGCCAGGTACACGTCGCCGGCCGCCGCGACCTCGAGGATCTCGCGGCCGATCGCCCGGTCGCCGGCGACGAGGTCGGCCAGCTCGACGTCGAGCCGCAGGTAGAGCGCGTCGACGACCGTGCCGCCGGCCAGGACGCGACCGCCCTCGACGGTGAGGTCGCCGGCCTGGAGCAGCAGGAGCCCGGCGCCCTCGGCGAGGCGGCGGTGCTCGAACCAGGCCGAGCTCGACGCTCCGCTGGAGAGCAGGCCGAGCACCGGGTCGGCGCGCTTCGTCCCGTGGGCGAGCGTCGCGCGCAGTCCGGCGAGCGCCGTCGACGCGTCGAGCAGGCCCGCGGGTCGCGGCAGATCGGGCAGCACGTCGTCGAGCAGCGCGCGGATGCCCAGGGCGTAGGCCAGGCCGCTGGGGTTCCGGAGGTTGTCCTCCAGCACCCGCCAGCCGCCGAACTCGTTGCGGACCAGGTCGAAGCCCATCACGGCGCCGCGGACGGTGCCGGCGGGCAGCCGTGCCGCGTCCTCGCTCCAGCCCGGCGCACCGCGCAGATCGCGGACCACGCCGGCCCGCACCGCCCGGCCCTCGCCGTAGACGTCCTGCAGGAAGCACTCGAGAGCGCGGGCGCGCTGCTCGAGCCCGGCGGCGAGCTCGCTCCACTCGTGGGCCTGCAGCACGCGCGGGACGAGGTCGACCGGGAAGGGCCGGTCCTCCTCACCGACGCGGAAGGTGAGCCCGGCCTGCTCGACGAGCCGGTCGCGGGACTCGTGCAGGCCGGCGAGGCGCTCGGGGCCGAGGCCGCGGAAGTGCTCGAGGATCAGCTGGTAGGCGCTCTTCGCGCGGCCGCCGGTCGCGACGGCCTCGTCGCCGGCGCGGACGCGGTAGGTGCGCAGGCTCGGGGCGGGCAGGATCGGGCCACTCGCCGGGCCGTGCGTCTCGGCGACGACGGCGTCGACCACGGCGTCGAGCGTCCCGCGCTCGGCGAGGACGGCGCGCTGGCGGTCGGCGGAGTTGCCGCGCGCGATCAGCGCCTCGGCGAGCGCGCGCACCTGCTCCAGGTCGCCGAGCTCGTCCAGCGCGGGCTGCAGGCGGGCGATCAGGCTGCGCAGGGCCTCGGCGGCGGGGACGGGGCGGGGGTGCTCGGTGTGGTCGAGCAGCGGCCCCGAGAGCCCGCCGCGGGCGGCCTGCCAGGTGGCGGCGCGCTGGATCGGCGGCGGGGTGTGCCGGAACGGGCGGCCCGCCTCGATGTCGAGCTCGGCGGTGCGGACGAGACCGCGGAAGAGCCCGGCGATCAGCACCGCGTCGTCGACGATCGGCATCGCGTCGCAGACCCGCAGCTCGAGGGTCGGCGCGTGCGAGGAGGGCCGGACGTCGAAGTAGGCCATCTTCGAGTCGGCGATGACGCCGGTGGCGATCAGGTCGTCGAGGAGGCGGTCGTACTCGGCCGCGGACTCCAGCGGCCCGGTCGCGCCGGCGCTCGGCCAGCGCTGCCAGATGATCGTGCGGATGCTGGCGTAGCCGGTGTCCTGGCCGTTCCAGTAGGGGCTGCTCGCGCTGGCGGAGAGCAGCACCGGCAGGTCGCGGGCGATCCGCTGCGCGATCTGCACGGCGAGCTCGCGATCGGAGACGCCGACGTGGATCTGAGTGCCGCAGATCAGCTGCTCGTCCACGAGCATCCGGTACTGCTCCTGCATGCGGCCGTAGCGGCCGGTGCTGGTGAGCTCGAAGTCGCCGTGCTCGGAGCGCGGCGCGGTGCCGACGGCCGCGATGCCGATGCCGTCGGGTGCCGCGGCGTCGATCACCGCGCGCCGGAGCGAGATCAGCTGCTCCCGGAGCCCGTCGAGCGAGTCGACCACCGCGGTGTTCGTCTCGACCGTGGTCCGCTGCAGCTCGGCCGAGAAGCTCTCCTTCGGCAGCCGGGCGAGCACCTGGGGGGCGTGGGGGGAGAGCTGCCTCGACTCGAGATCGATGAGGTGGAGCTCCTCCTCCGCACCGAGGGTCAGTTCTGCGCGCATGCGCTCACCGTACGACCCTCATGTTTCGGGCGGCTACCGGGTGGCCGCAGGCGGCGCGCAGGACGGTGGATCAGCGGGCGGTGCGCGCGCGGATCTCGAGGTCGATCTGCGAGGCGTCGAGCGCGGCGAGCACCGAGGCGAGGACGTCGGCGTCGAAGGTGCCGTTGTCGCGGGCGTCGAGGAGGTCCGCGCGCTGAGCGGCGATCACGGCCAGCCGGTGCCGCTGGGCCTGGAGGAACGCCTCGGTCCGCGGCGCGTCCGGAGCGGGCGGCGGCTCCTGGACGGCCTCGGCGCTGGTGCGCAGGAGGGCGAAGACGCGGGTGCGCTCCTCCTCGCGGGCCGCCGCCTCGGCCTCCTCGTCGACGTCCGGGGCGATGGCGCGCAGCAGCGGCCCGACCGTGCCGCCCTGCAGCAGCAGCGACAGCGCGGCCACCGCGAAGGCGATCAGCACGAGGACCGAGCGCTGCGGGGTGTCCTCGGGCAGGGTCTGCGCGGCGGCGACCGTGACCGCGCCGCGCATCCCGGCCCAGACCACGGCCGTGCCCTCGCGCCAGCCGAGCGGCGCGCGGACGAAGTACTCCATGTCGGCGAGCATCCGGGTCAGCCGGGTGGCGAAGCGCTCGAGATCGCGGGCGGTCGGCGACCGGCGCCCGCGGCTGATCCGCTTCAGGCTCTCCTCGCGGCCCTCCTCGGTGCCCATCTGCTCCTGCAGGCCCTCGACGCGCGGGCGCATCCGCTCGCGGAGACGGCCGCGGCTCCTGAGCACGCCGAGCAGCGGGGCGACATAGGCCGCGCGCACCAGGATCGTCAGCAGGAGCGCGCCCGCCGCGATCAGCACGGCCGGGCCGACGCCGGCGTGGTCCTCCTCGACGCTCGTCACGATCGCCCGGACCTGCAGGCCCATCGTGAGGAAGACCGTGCCCTCGAGCACCAGCTCGACCGTCCGCCAGTTCTGCGAGTCGGACAGGCGGTTCTGCGGCGAGAGCTCGCGCGGCGCCCGGATGCCGGTGACGACGCCGGCGACGACCGCCGCGACCAGTCCCGAGGCGCCGAGGAGCTCGGCCGGGACGGAGGCGAGGAAGGGCACGGTGAAGGACAGGATCGTGTTGACCGTCGGGTCCTGGACCCGGCGGCGCACGGCCAGGTTCAGCCAGCCGACCAGACCGCCGACGACCGCGGCGATCAGCACGGAGTAGCCGAACGAGCCGAGCGCGCCCCAGAAGGAGAAGCTCGCCGCGGCGGCCGCGATCGCGGTGCGCAGCAGCACCAGGGCCGTCGCGTCGTTGAGCAGGCTCTCGCCGTCGAGCATCGCGACGACCCGGCGCGAGACGGAGGTGCCCTTGACGATCGACGTCGCCACCGCGTCCGTGGGGCTGACGATCGCGCCGAGAGCGACGCCCCAGGCGAAGCCGAGATCCGGCAGGACCAGCTGGAAGAACAGGCCGAGCACCAGCGAGGTGCCGACGACCAGCAGCACCGAGAGGCCGCTGATCGCACCGAACTCGCGGCGGAAGTTCATCGCCGGCATCGACACCGCGGACGAGTAGAGCAGCGGCGGGAGCACCCCGGCCAGGATCCACTCCGGCTCGATCTCGATCGGACCGACAACGGGCAGGAAGCTCGCGGCCACCCCGATCCCGACCAGCACGAGCGGCGACGCGACACCGAGGCGCGGGCCGACGACGGCGGCGCCGGCGATCACGACCAGCGCGAGGACCAGCACCACCAGGAGCGGGGTCACGCGTGCCCGGCGGAGTCGGAGGCGGCGTCGGAAGCGGGTCCGACCGCGCCGCGGCGGACGTCCTCGAAGAAGTCGGGGCGGAGCACCCGCCTCTCGATCTCGAACGCGCCGCTGCTCCAGCCGTCGCCGAGGGGGTGCTCGGGGTCCAGCAGCACGTGGCCCGGAGTGGCGCCACGGCCGAGGGCGGCGGCGATCGACCGGTCGGGGTCGTAGAGCGCGTGCTCGACGAGCGGGGCGAACACCTCGTGGGCGGCGAAGTCGGCGGGGGCGCCGAGGAAGACGGGCATCAGCTCCTCGCCCTCGCGCAGGCCGTTCGGCCACCAGCGGAAGCGCTCGACCAGCTCGTGGCAGGAGATGCAGGACGGCGAGAAGAAGACGAGGTGCGTCGGCGGGTCCGCCCACTCGGCGAGGGCGATCGGCTCGCCGGCGGCGGTGAGGAAGGCGAGGTCGCCGATGTCGCTCGGGGACGCGGGTGCCGGAGCGGGCGTCGAGGCGGCGGGTGCTCGCGCGGCGAGCCGGTCGCGCACCGGGACGAGTGCGAGAGCGAGCAGCACAGCGATCAGCGCCGGGACCCCGGGGACGAGCAGCTCCGCCGGTGCGCCGTCCCCGACGAGCCCGGCGAGCGCCAGCGCGAGCAGGACGGCGTTCCGCGCGACCGTGCGGCCGGTCATTCGGGCGTCGCCGAGGCCGCCGAAACACTCGCACTCGAGCGGCTCCGGGGCGCGGACCGCCCGGATCGCGACGACGAGGAAGACGACGTCGACCGCGACCGCGCCGAGCAGCGCGCCGCGGTGCAGCGGTGACGGGGCGAGCAGGATCGCCAGGCCGAGCGCGATCTCGACGACGGGGAAGGCGCGGGCGAAGAGCGGGCCCGCGGAGAGCCGGGCGGGCAGACCGAGCGCGGCGAGGCTCGCGCGGAACCGCTCCGTCCGCCCGAGCTTCAGCACGCCGCTGACGACGAGGACGGCACCGGCGGCGGCGCCGGCGACCGCGAGCAGGACCTCGAGCGCTGACGCGAGCATCCGTGTCCCTCCCCGCACCCGACGGTGCCCCCCGCAGAGCACGCTACCGGGCGGAGGGCGCCGTCAGGAGTCGAAGCCCAGCCCGAGCGCGTCGAGGGTCCGCAGCAGCGGGTTCCGCCGGCCGCCGTCGTGGTCGGCGCGGTCGAGCGACCAGCGGGTGGCCTGGATGCCCGCGGTCGCGAACGGCTCGGGCGGGAACGGCAGCGGGCGCTTGCGGACCATCTCCAGCTCGGTCCGCTCGGTCGGCTCGCCGGCCAGGAGGTCGAGGAGCACGTCGGCCGCGAAGGCGGTCGTCCCGACGCCGAGGCCGGTGTAGCCCGCGGCGTAGGCGACGCGACCGGCGAGCGCGGTGCCGTAGAAGGCGGCGAAGCGGGTGCTGGTGTCGATCACCCCGGCCCAGCGGTGGCTGAAGCGCAGGCCCTCGAGCTGCGGGAAGGTGGTCAGGAAGTGCGCGGCGAGCGCGCGGTCGGTCTCCGGGCGGTCCTCGTAGGCCGAGCGGATCCGGCCGCCGGGGTGGTAGACGGCGTCGTAGCCGCCCCAGAGGATGCGGTCGTCGGCGGTGCGGCGGTAGTAGTGGAACTGGTTGGCGACGTCGCTGAGGCCCTCGCGGCCGGTCCAGCCGATCGAGGCCAGCTGGGCGGCGTCGAGCGGCTCGGTCATCAGGACGTGGTCGTAGACCGGGACGGTCATCAGCCGGGTGCGCGCGAGCAGCGAGGGGAAGGCGCTGGTGCCGAGGATCGCCTGATCGGCCGTCACGGAGCCGCCCGCGGTGCGGACGAGCACGCCGGCGCCGGCGCGCTCGAGGCCGAGCACGCGGCTGTCCTCGTGGATCTCGACGCCGAGCTCCTCCGCGACCCGCGCGAGCTCGCGGACGAGCTTGCCGGGGTGCACCAGGGCGCACTGCTCGGCGGGCGCGGCGAGGCCGGCCAGGAAGGTCGGCGAGTCGACGAGGGCGCGCACCTCGGCGGTGTCGAGGAAGCGGCCGCCCGCGACGCCGTCGCCGTCCGCGAGCGGGCCGACCTGGTACTCCTCCACCGCCACGGCGAGCGAGCCGGTGCGCTCGAAGTCGCAGTCCATGCCGTAGCGGGCGACGGTCGCCTCGATGTCGTCGAGGTTCCGCACGCCCAGCTCCTCGAGGCGGGCGGCCTCGGCGGGCCAGCGCGCGAGGCCGTTCTCGCGGCCGTGGGTGAGGCTCGACTCGACGAAGCCGCCGTTCCGACCGGAGGCGGCCCAGCCGAGCGAGCGGGCCTCGAGCAGCACCACGCGGCGGCTCGGGTCGCGCTCCTTCGCGCGCAGGGCGCTCCACAGGCCGGTGTAGCCGCCGCCGACGACCACCAGGTCGGCGCGGACGGCGCCGGCGAGGGCCGGACGCGGGGCATCGGGGTCCTCGAGCCAGAACACCCCGCGCCGCGTGCCGGCCAGGGCGGCGTCGACGACGGTGGGATCGGGGGCGGATCGTTCGAAAACCGTGCTCGTGAGGGCCATAGTGCCTCCATTACGTCAGTTCCTCTGTCGTTTCGCAACCGGATCCGTCGTTCCGGCGCTGGACTCCCGGCCTGGTCGTCCGCCGCGGTCGTACACTGCGAAGGAAATCGGAGGGGACATGCGAGGACGCCGACCGCGCGACGGGGGACGCGACGCCGCGGCGACCCCTGCGGCCGCGACTCCTCCTGCTCCGACTCCGCCGGACGCCGTCGGCGACGAGCAGCACGACGTCTCCCCCGGCATGCGCATCGCCGCCGCCTGGGGCTGGCGGGTGCTGGCCGTCGCGGCGCTGCTCTGGCTCATCGTGAAGCTCGTCGCGCTGGTGCCGGTCGTCGTGGTGCCGGTGCTGATCGCGATCCTGGTCACCGCGCTGCTCACTCCGCTGCGGGACCGGCTCGAGCGCTGGCGGCTGCCGCGCCCGCTGGCCGTGCTCGTCTCGATCCTCGCGCTCCTGCTCGCGCTGGTCGGCCTGATCGGGCTCGTCGTCGTCCAGTCCCGCGCGGGCTTCGGCGGCGTCGGGCAGCGGGCGCTCGACGCGGTCGACGACGTGGAGGCCTGGCTGCAGGGCCCGCCGCTCGGCTTCTCCGACGTGCAGCTCGGCGACTGGGCGCAGAAGGCGATCGACTGGGCCGACACCCAGGCGTCGACCATCGCCTCCGGAGCCCTCGCCGTCGGCTCGCAGGTGGCCGAGGTGTTCGCGGGCGCGCTACTCACCCTGTTCTCGCTGATCTTCCTGCTGCTGGACGGCCGGCGGATCTGGACCTGGTTCCTCCGCCTGATGCCGCGCGCCGCACGCCTGCCGCTGGACACGGGGGCTGCGGCCGGCTGGCGGACGCTCAGCCAGTTCGTCCGGGCGCAGCTCGGAGTCGCGGCGATCAACGCGATCGGCATCGGGATCGGCGCGCTCGCTCTGCAGCTGCCGCTGGTCGTGCCGATCGCGATCGTGGTGTTCCTCGGCTCCTTCGTGCCGTTCCTCGGCGCGATCGTGACGGGGGCGCTCGCGGCGGTCGTCGCGCTGCTGTTCAGCGGACCGGTGGCGGCGCTGATCATGATCGGCGTCGTCGTCGTCGTGCATCTGCTCGAGGGGCACGTGCTGCAGCCGCTGATCCTCGGCTCGGCCGTGAAGGTGCATCCGCTCGCCGTCGTGCTGGGCGTCGCGACCGGGCTCGAGGTGGCGGGACTGGCCGGCGCGCTGTTCGCGGTGCCGGTGATCGCGACGCTGAACTCGGCGATCACGGCGATGCGGCACGATCCGGAGCAGCCCGACTCCGTGCCCCGCGATCCGGGGCGCTCCGCGTGAGCCGGCACCCCTTCGACCCGGCGGGGATCCCCGGGTCGGTGGTCCTGCCCGCGCTCGCCTGCCCGGTCTGCGGGGCTCCGCTGGCGCCGGACGCGCTGCCGCGGCCGACCCTGCTGCGCTGCCCGCTCGGCCACAGCGCGGATCTGGCGCGCCAGGGCTACGTCTCGCTGCTGCGCGGCCGGCACGCGACCTCGGGCGACACCGCGGCGATGGTGCAGGCGCGCGACGTGCTCCTGGGCTCCGGGCATTACCGGCCGATCCAGGACGCGGTCGCCGCGGCGGTGCCGGCGGGCGCGCGGCTGGTCGTGGACCTCGGCTGCGGGACCGGCGCGTACCTCGCGGCGGTCCTCGAGGCGCGGCCGGAGGCGAGCGGGCTGGGGCTGGACCTGTCGGCGGCGGCGGCGCGGCGGGCCGCGCGCGCCCATCCGCGGGCCGCGGTGGCGACGGCGGACCTGTGGCAGCCGCTGCCGCTCGCCGACGGGTGCGCCGATGCGCTGCTGACGGTCTTCGCGCCGCGGAACGCGCCGGAGATGCGGCGGGTGCTGCGGGCGGGCGGCGTCGCGATCGTGGTGACGCCTCGCGAGCGGCACCTCGGCGAGATCCGCCCGGTGTTCGGGATGCTCGGCATCGACGCGGGCAAGGCGGAGCGGCTGGACGAGCAGCTGCAGGGCTTCGAGCGGGTGGCGCGCGAGGAGCTGGACTACGCGGTCGCGATGACCCCGGACGAGCTGCGGGCCGAGGTGCTGATGGGGCCGAGCGCGCACCACGTCGACGCGGCGGCGGTGGACGCGCTGCTGGCGGGGCGCTCGGCGACGACGGCGGTGACCGTCGCGGTGACGGTGTCGGTGTACCGCGCGGGCTAGGCGGAGCCGGAGACGCTCGCGTCGCGGGGGCGTTCCGACGGGCCCGATCTCGATACGCCCGCTGCGCGGGCTACTCGATCAGCATGCAGTGCGCCCACAGCGCGTCGACGCGGGTCGGCTCCTGCTGGTCGAGTAGCCCGCAGGGCGTATCGAGACCCGGCTCCTGCCGGCCGCGCGTCAGTAGCTCTCGCGGTGGCGCTCCTGGTCGACGACGGCGGCGCGATCGGAGAGGGCGCGCAGGCCCGCGAGGGGCTGCGCCATCCGGTGGTTGCCGCGGAGGACGGGCTCGGTGCGGTCGAGGAAGGCCCAGTAGCCGGCGGTGACGGGGCAGGCGTTCTCGCCCAGGCGCACCTTCGGGTTGAAGCGGCAGCCGCCGCAGTAGTCGGACATCTTGTTGATGTAGGCGCCGCCGGAGGAGTACGGCTTGGTCGCGACGATCCCGCCGTCCGCGTGCTGGGACATGCCGATCACGTTCGCGGGCATCACCCACTCCGTGCCGTCGACGAAGACGTCGACGAACCAGTCGTTCAGCTCGGCCGGGTCCCAGCCGCGCTGCAGGCCCCAGTTGCCGAGCACCATCAGCCGCTGGATGTGGTGCGCCCAGCCGTGGCGGCGCACGTCGTCGAGGGTCTCGTGCAGGCAGTTCGCCTCGATGCCGGCCGGATCGAGGTCGAGCAGCTGCTGCGGCAGCGGGGCCTTCGCGCCGAGCGCGTTGCTGCGCTCGCGGTAGTCCGGACCGAGGTGCCAGTAGAGGTGCCAGACGTAGTCGCGCCAGCCGAGGATCTGCCGGACGAAGCCCTCGACGCTCGCGAGCGGGGCGCCGCCCGAGGCGTGCTCGGCCGCGGCGGCGTCGATGACGGCGCGCGGATCGAGCAGGCCGAGGTTGAGCGGTGCGCTCAGCAGCGAGTGCGCCATCGTCCAGTCGCCGGAGAGCATCGCGTCCTCGTAGGTGCCGAAGTCGCCCAGCCGCGACGAGACGAAGTCGGCGAGCGCCGCCTCCGCCTCCGCAGGGGTCGCCGCGAACCGGCGCGGGCCGTCCTCGCCGACGAGGCGGATCGCGCCCTCGCGCTCCCAGCGGGCGAGATCGGCGCGCACCTCCTCGTCGATGTCGTCCTCCTCCGGCCACCACGGATCGGGCAGGCCGAGCCGCGAGGCGCCCTTGGGCGGCGGGTTGCGGTTGTCGTGGTCGTAGTTCCAGCGGCCGCCCTCCGGCTGGTCGCCGCGCATCAGCACCCCGGTGCGCTCGCGGCTCCAGCGGTAGAAGTCCTCGAGGAGGAGTCGCTTGCCGGACTTCGCGAGCGCCCACTCGCGGAAGTCCTCCTCCTCCGTGACGAAGCCGCGGCTGGGCAGCACGCTCATGCCCAGCCGGCGGGCGAGGCGGCGGCCGCCCCGGGTCGGCGGGTCGATCACCTCGAGGTCGTCGCGGCCCGCGAGCCCCTCGGCGAAGGTCTCGGCGCGGACGTACTCGACGCGGTCGCCGAGCTCGCGGCCGCGGTGGCGCAGGGCCGAGAGCAGCAGCTGCGCCTTCGCGCGGTGCATCGGCCGCCGCCCGAAGGCCGAGCGGGCCTCGACGAGCAGCATCGGGCCGCCGTCGTCGAAGAGGGGGCCGAGCTGGCCGATGACGCTCCAGCGGGTGCGTGCAGTCCGTGCAGTCATGCTCGGAGGCTAGGCGGCGGCGGACGGGTCGCGACAGGAGTTGCGCTCGGGGCGGGGAACGGCGAAGTGCCCGGGACGCCGACGTGCCGGTGACGCGGACGTGCCCGGGACGCCGACGTGCCCGTGACGCGGACGTGCGCCGGATGTCAAGGTGCGCGGATGTGCAGCCGCGACGGCTTGCACCGGCGGACCGGGTGCAGGATCGTCGACTGCATCCACCCGACGCGATGAGGCGAGGAGCCCCGCCATGGCACACGACGACGAGTTCGAGACCACCACGACCACCGAGAGCGGCGGCACGACCGAGGCGACGACCCGACGCGGCCGCCACCTCGCGGACGGCGACGCGGACGGCCACGGCACGGGCGGCCACGGCACCGACGGCCACAGCACCCACGAACACAGCACCGACGGACACAGCACCGACACCTCGGCCGAGGGCGAGTACACCGAGACCGACGGCGTCTCGCACACCGACGGCGAGCGGGAGGGCAGCTACGTCGACACCTCCTCGCACGAGGAGTCGAGCACCGAGAAGGGCAGCTACGTCGACACCGAGGGCTCCGGTCCCGACTCCACCGGCGAGGGCGAGTACACCGACCGCGACGAGTAGTCCGCGGGTGCGGGCCGGCAGTCAGTGCTGGGCGGCCGCCCGCTCCGCCGCGATGAACGCGGCGATCGCGTCGGCGCCCGGATGGTCGTCGGCGCTGATCGTCACCACTGCGTCGCCCGCGAAGACGAGCAGCTGGCCGTAGGCGCCGTGCAGGCGCCAGCTCGCGCCGGGGCCGTCCCAGCCGGCGAGCGCGTAGCGCCGGTAGCCCGGGCCGGTGCCCGCGGCGACCCACTCGGAGTGCATCAGGTCGCTCCACTCGGGCGCGAGGATCCGCTCGCCCCGCCAGACGCCGCGATCGCGGAGGAGGCGGCCGATCCGGGCGGTCTCCTCCGTGCGGAGCGCCAGTCCGCTGCCGGCGACGATGCGGCCGTTCGGGCAGCGCTCCCACTCCGCGCCCTCGATCCCGAGCGGCCGCAGCAGGCGGCGGTCGACGTACTCGCCCACGTCGCCGACCCGTGTCTCCAGGAGACGCATCGCGGTGTAGCTGCTGGCGTTGGAGTACTGGAAGACGGGCCCGGCGGACGGTCGGCGGAGGAACTCGACGGCGAGGTCAGGCCAGTCCGTCATCAGGGTCGGCGACCACGGCAGGTCGATGCCGCTGGTCATGCTGAGCAGCCGGCGCAGCGTGAGGTCCGCGACTCCCTCGCCGAGATCCGCTGAGACGTCCGCGGCCAGCGGTCCCAGCGGCTCGTCGAGCGAGATCAGGCCCTCGTCGACGGCCAGCCCCGCGGCCAGCACGCAGACGCCCTTGGCGACGGAGTGCACGTCCTCGCGGACGTCCGGCGTCCAGCGGTGCTCGGCCGTGTCGTCGCCGATCAGCACGTGCAGGCCGTGCGCACCGAAGCCGACGGCGTCGATGTGCTCGACGAGGCGGTCGCGGAAGATCTGCGCTGCGGTCACCGGAACAGTCTGCCCGGCGCGGGCGCTTCCTAAGATCGTGGGCATGGACGAGGACAGCGCACGGGGCACCTGGCGGCGCGAGCCGAGCACCGTCGTCGTCGCGGACACCGGTGCGCCGACGCGCATCGCCGAGCCGTTCGCGATCGCGGCCGGCAGCGTCCGGCTCGAGGCGCCGCACGAGTTCGCGCCGCACCGGCACGCGCTGCACGAGCTGGTCTGGGTCCGCGGCGGCACCATGACCGTCCGGCTGGAGCACCGGATCCTGACCGTGCCGGACGGCTTCGGCGTCTGGATCCCGGCCGGCACGGAGCACGCCGGGCGGACGACCGCGCGCACCGCGCTCTGCGACGCGCTGTTCGATCCGGAGCGCTCGCCCGTGCCGATCACGGCGCCGGTCCTCGTCGAGATCACCCCGGTGCTCGCCGCGCTGCTCACCCGGCTCGCGCGGACCGACCTCGAGGCGGCGGCGCGGCTGCGGGCGGAGGCGGTGGTCTTCGACGTGATCGCGCCGTCGGCGGAGCAGTACTCCGTCACCGTGCCGCAGGGCGAGCGGCTCGCGCCCCTGGTCGCGGCCCTCCTCGACGACCCGACCGACCGGCGGACGCTCGCCGACTGGGCGGAGCACCTCGGCGTCGGCGAGCGGACCCTCTCGCGGGTCCTCCGCGCGCAGACCGGGCTGTCGTTCCTGCAGTGGCGCCAGGCGCTGCGGGCGCACCGGGCGCTCGCACTGCTGGCGGAGGGGCGCAGCGTGCAGGACGTCTCCGAGCTGATGGGCCACACGCACCCGAGCACCTTCATCGCGGCGTTCAAGCGGGTGATGGGGACCACGCCGGGTGCGTTCGCGCAGGATCAGCGCACGGCCGCGGCATCGGCCGCGGGCTGAGGCGGGGCGTCCGACCGCGTCGGGTCTCGATACGCCCCTCCGGGGCTACTCGACCAGCATGAAGGGGAGGGAGAGCGGATCCGGAGCATCATGCTGATCGAGTAGCCCGCGCAGCGGGCGTATCGAGATCCACCCCTGTCGGAGCCGCCGCTCCGAGCGGCGCCGTCCCGAGCCACGCAGAGGCGGCCCGGGTGGCCGGAACGCTCTATCCGGTGTCGTCGGCAGTCGATTGCGGACGGTCGGGCGGCCGCCTAGCCTGAGGAAGGTAAGCCAACCCTTACTCAGCGGATCCCCTCCCGCTTCCCCCTCCGACGCAGGAATCCGCTCCTCCCATGCCTCCCTCCCCCGAGCCCGCGCGCGCGTCCTCGCGCCTCGCCGGCACCGAGCTCGTGCTCGGCTTCGGCCGGCGCACCGTCGTCGACGGCGTCTCGGTGCAGCTCGAGCCCGGCCGGGTGACCGCGCTCGTCGGGCCGAACGGCTCGGGCAAGTCGACGCTGCTGCGCGCGCTCGCGCGGCTGCACGCCCCGAGCGGCGGCGCCGTCACCCTCGACGGCGACCGCCCCGCGACCGCGCTGAGCAGCCGCGACTTCGCCCGCGAGGTGACCCTCTTCGCGCAGAGCCGCACCGCCCCGCAGGGCCTCAGCGTCCGGGAGGTCGTCGCCTTCGGCCGCCACCCGCACCGCCGGGCCTTCGCCGGGCCGTCCACCCGCGACCGCGAGGCGGTGGAGCAGGCGATGACCACCACCGGGGTGCTGTCGATGGCGGAGCGCGCGGCCGGCGAGCTCAGCGGCGGCGAGCTGCAGCGGGTCTGGCTCGCGGCCTGCCTCGCGCAGGACACCGGCGTGGTGCTGCTCGACGAGCCGACCAACCACCTCGACCTCCGCTACCAGGTGGAGACGCTCGACCTGATCCGCGATCTCGCCGAGGTGCACGGCGCCGCGGTCGGCGTCGTCCTGCACGACCTCGACCACGCCGCGCGCGTCGCCGACCGCCTGCTGCTGCTGAGCGACGGGCGCGTCCTCGCCGAGGGCGACCCGCTCGCCGTGCTCACCGCCGAGCACATCGAGGCGGCCTACGGACTGCGGGTCGAGGTCGCCGTGGACGAGCGGACCGGACACCTGCGCATCGACCCCGTCAGCCGGCACAGCGTCTCGAAGCACAGCGTCCGCCTGCACGACCAGACCCCTGCCCGTTCCCGAGAGGACACCGAAGAATGACCCGAGCCCCCCTCCTCCCCGCCGCCCTGGCCGCGGCCGCCGTCGGAGTGCTCCTGCTCACCGGCTGCGGAACCACCGCCGTCGAGAGCGCCGACGCGGCCGGCACCGTCGACTCCGCCGAGTGCGCCGCCGACGACACCGCGACCGCCACCGGCGCCGTCTCGCTCACCGACAGCCTCGGCCGCACCGTCGAGCTCGACGCGCCCGCCGAGCGGATCGTCGTGCTGGAGTGGCAGCAGACCGAGGACCTGCTGACGCTCTGCGTCGCCCCGGTCGGCGCCGCCTCGACCGAGGACTACGCCACCTACGTCAGCGCCGAGACGCTGCCCGCGAGCACCGCGGACGTGGGCGAGCGCGGCGAGCCGGACCTCGACACCCTCTACGGCCTCGACCCCGACCTGATCGTGATGGAGGCGTACAGCGCCGACGACGAGCTGCTCGCCCAGCTCGAGGAGCGCGACGTGCCCGTGCTCGCCACCATCGGCGCGGACGCGAGCGGCCAGATCGACAACATGAAGGAGGTGTTCTCGCTCCTGGGCGAGGCCACCGGCCGGACCGAGCGCGCCGACGCGGTGCTCGCCGAGTTCGACCAGCACCTCGCCGACGCCAAGAGCGAGGTCGCCGAGGCGGCGCTCGCGACGCCGGAGTTCGTGTTCTTCGACGGCTGGATCGAGAGCGGCAACGTCGTCATCCGCCCCTACGGGAAGGGCGCGCTGTTCACCGAGCTCGGCGAGGAGCTCGGCCTGGAGGGCGCCTGGACCGACGAGATCAACGACTCCTACGGCAGCGGCGGCGTCGACCCCTCCTACGGACTCGCGCAGACCGACATCGAGGGGCTGACCGCGGTCGGCGAGGCGAACCTCGTCTACTCCAACGACGGCACGCCCGACAGCTACGTCACCGAGCTCGCCAAGAGCCCGGTCTGGTCCGCGCTGCCCGCGGTGCAGCAGGGCCGTGCCTTCGAGTTCCCGCCCGGCGTCTGGGGCGCGGGCGGACCGAAGTCGGGCGAGCAGGCCATCGACGCCTTCGTGGACGTCATCGTCGGCGAGTGACGACGACGCCGACCGCCGCCGAGCGCCGCGCGACCGCCCCCTCCGGGCGGCGCGCGGCGCTCGGCGGCGTCGGCGTGCTCGCGGCCCTCGCCGTCGCGGTCGTGCTCATCGGGCTCTGGCACCTGACCCAGGGCACCTCGGGCATCGGCGCGGACGGGCTCCTGCGCGCCCTGCTCGGCGAGGACGTGTCGGTCGGCGGAGTCTCGGCGGGCGACGTCTTCGCCGGCTCGCGGCTGCCGCGCCTGTGCGCGGGCATCGCCGTGGGCCTGGCTCTCGGCGCCGCCGGCGCGCTGCTGCAGTCGATCTCGCGCAACGCGCTCGCCTCCCCCGACACGCTCGCGGTGACCGCGGGCGCCTACTTCGCCCTGACCGCGGTGGCCGCCTTCTCGCTGACCGTGCCGCTCTGGGCGTCCAGCGGGGTCGCCTTCCTCGGCGGTCTCGCCGCGGCGGCGCTGGTGCTGGCGCTCACCGGGCGGGCCGCGGGCACCTCCAGCACCCGGCTGATCCTGGCCGGCTCGGCCATCGCGATGGCGCTCGACTCCGGCACCGCGATGCTGCTGATCCTCTTCCGGGAGAACACCACCGGGCTCTTCGCCTGGGGCAGCGGCTCGCTCGGGCAGCTCAACATCGACGCGTCGGCGCGCGCCGCTCCGCTGATCGTCGTCGTCCTCGCGCTCGCCCTGCTGCTCTCGCGCCGCCTCGACGTGCTCGGCCTCGGCGAGGACGGCGCCGCCTCGCTGGGCGTCCCGGTCCGCTCGACGCGGGCGCTCGCCGTGCTCTGCGCGGTCCTGCTCACCAGCACCTCGGTGACGCTGGCCGGGCCGATCGCCTTCGCCGGCCTCGGCGCCCCCGTCCTCACCCGGCTCCTGGCCGCGCGGGTGCCGGCGCTGCGCCGCCACGTCTTCCTGGTGCCCGCGTCGGCGCTGATCGGCGCCGCGCTGATCGTGCTCGCCGACGCGCTGCTGCGCGCGGTCCTCAGCCCGGAGGGAGCCACGGCGATCCCGACGGGCATCCCGACCGCGGTGCTCGGCGGGCTCGTCATCGTGGTCCTCGCTCTGCGGATGCGCGACGCCGGCGCGGCGCGGTCGGCGCGGACGGTCCGCTCGACGCTGCGGACGGCGCGGCGGTTCCGGGTCGTGCTCGGGGTCGTCGCCGTCCTGCTCGCCGTGACGATCGTGCTCGCCCTGCTCGCGGGGAGCCTGCAGCTGCGGCTCGGCGACGTCGTCCTCTGGCTGCAGAGCGCGGCACCGGATCTCGTCGCCCGCGCCCTCGACGAGCGGGCGCCGCGCATCGCCGCGGCCGTGCTCGCGGGCGGGGCGCTCGCTCTCGCCGGCACCGCCGTGCAGGGCACCGTGCGCAATCCGCTGGCCGAGCCGGGTCTGCTCGGGATCACGGCCGGCGCCGGGCTCGGTGCCGTGATCGTCGTCACCACCGGGCTGGGCGGCGGCGGCCGACCGGTGCTGATCACGATGGCGATCGCCGCGGGGCTCGCGACCTTCGGCGCGATCGCGCTGCTCTCCTGGCGCGGCGGGCTGCAGCCGGACCGCTTCGTGCTCGTCGGCATCGGTGCCGGCTACGCGCTGAGCGCCGTGACCGCCTTCCTGCTGCTGAGCTCCGACCCGTGGCGGACCCCGCGGATCCTCACCTGGCTCTCCGGCACGACCTACGGCCGCTCGCTCCCGGACGTGCTGCCGATCGCGCTCGGGATCCTGGTGCTGCTGCCGGTGCTCCTCGGGCTGCGCCGCCGCCTCGACCTGCTGGCGATCGACGAGGACACGCCGCGGATCCTCGGCGTCCGGCCCGAGCGCACCCGCCTGGGCGTGCTCGCCCTCGCCGCCGTGCTCGCCTCACTGGCCGTCGTCGCCGTCGGCACGGTCGGCTTCGTCGGACTGGTCGCGCCGCACCTGGCCCGGACGCTGGTCGGCGCGCGGCACGGGCGCATCGTCCCGGTCGCGATGCTGCTCGGCGGCCTGCTCGTCCTCGTCGCGGACACCCTCGGCCGCACCCTGATCGCGCCGTCGCAGCTGCCCGCGGGGCTGATGATCGCGCTGGTCGGCGCGCCCTACTTCGTCTGGCTGCTCCGCCGCACCCGCGACTGAGCGACACGGCTGCGCCGGTGGCGCAGAAACGAGAAGAGGGACCCCCGCGGGGATCCCTCTTCCGATTCGATCGTCTGCAAAGGGAGGCCGAAGCCAGCAAGTCTCGCAGCTCTTGGGAGCGATTGTACCCTCGCTCCATGCCGCTCGCCATGCCTCAGAACGTCCCGGCGATCTGCGCAGCGCTCAGCGCACCCCGCATGGGAACGTACCTGGTGGCAGCGGCCGGCGACCAGGCGAGGGCGGTCGAGCTGTACGGTTGGAACGCCCGGATCTCGTCAGCACTGATCCTTCCCGCGCACTTCGCCGAGGTCTCGACGCGGAACGCGGTCGATGACGCGCTGACCACCAAGTACGGCCCACGACGGCCGTGGAACGCCACCTTCGAGCAGAGTCTGCCGGACGGTGGCGGGCCCGCCTTCAACGCACGGCGGAACCTGAGGAGCGTGAGAGCCGTCGAGCGCTCGACCGGGAAGGTCATCGCGGAGCTGAAGTTCATGTTCTGGCAGGCGATGTTCACCGCACGTCACGATCAGCGCCTCTGGAATCGGCAAATCGCCGCACTCTTCCCGCACGCCGACACCGACAGTCCGCAGCAGCTCCGCGCGAGGATCTACGACGACCTGGAGACGATTCGACGCCTCCGCAACCGGATCGCGCATCACGAGCCGATCTTCGCCCGCGATCTTGCAGACGACCTCGCGAAGATGATCGACCTCTGCAGGATCAGATCCGCCGCGACAGCCCGTTGGGTCCAGGCGCTGGAAGACGTGACAGCTACTCTCGCGGAGCGACCCTGACCGGCTCGGTCGCGCTCCCGTCGGGCCGCGCACGCGACTGAGCGACAGCCCGATACGCCGCGCCCGCGGCGAGCACCGCGACGCCGCCCGCGATCGAGGCGGGCGGGAGGGTCGCCACGAGGAGGAGGCAGCCGGCGACGCCGACGACCGCCAGCGGGCGCGGGTAGCGGCGGTGCGGGGCCTCCTGGGTCAGCGCCGCGACGTTCGCGACCAGGTAGTAGAGCAGCACGCCGAACGAGGAGAAGCCGATCGCCGAGCGCAGGTCGGCGACGAGCACCAGGACGACGACGATCAGGCCGACGGCGATCTCGGCGCGGCGCGGGACGCTGCGGACCGGATCGATCACGGCGAGCGCCCGCGGCAGATCGCCGTTCCGCGCCATCGCGAGGCTCGTGCGGCCGATGCCCGCGATCAGCGCGAGCAGCGCACCGAGGCTCGCCGCCGCCGCGCCCACGCGGATCGGCACCGCGGTCCACGGCCAGGCGGCGGCCGCGTCGACGAGCGGCTGCGTCGAGGCGGCGAGCCGCTCCGGTCCGAGCGCCGCGAGCAGCCCGGCGCCGACGACGGTGTAGAGCAGGACCGCGAGCACGAGGGCGCCGAGGATCGCGCGCGGGATCGTGCGGGCGGGGTCGCGCACCTCCTCCCCCATCGTCGCGAGGCGGGCGTAGCCGGCGAAGGCGAAGAACAGCAGGCCGGCCGACTGCAGCACGCCGTAGGCGTCGAAGGGCCGGGCGGCGCCGGTGACGGACGCCAGTCCGGACGCCGCTGCCGCCGCCATCGCGACGACGAGCACCACAAGCACGATCGAGAGCAGGATCCGCGTCGCGAGCGCCGTGCGGGTCACCCCGAGCACGTTCACCGCGACGAGCGCCACGACCGCGGCGACCGCGACCGGCCGCTCCCAGCCCGCGGGCGCGGCGTAGGCGGCGACCGTCAGCGCCATCGCCGCGCAGCTCGCGGTCTTGCCGACGACGAAGCTCCAGCCGGCCAGGAACCCCGGCCACTCGCCGAGCCGCTCCCGGCCGGAGAGGTAGGCGCCGCCCGAGCGGGGGTACTGCGCGGCGAGCTGCGCCGTGGAGGAGGCGTTCGCCCAGGCGACGATCGCGGCCAGCGCGAGGCCGACCAGCAGCCACGGCCCGGCCGCCGCGGCGGCGGGGGCGAAGGCCGAGAAGAGCCCGGCGCCAATCATCGAGCCGAGCCCGATCACGACGGCGTCGCGGAAGCCGAGGCGGCGGGCGAGGGAGGCGTCGGCTGTCACCGGACCGTCTTAGCGCACGCGGGGAACGCGCGGGTTAACCTGGGCGTCCGCGCCGAGACCGGGAGGCTCCCATCCGCATCCTCATCGTCGACGACGAGATCAACCTGCTGGGCGCGCTCGAGGCGGGGCTGCAGGGCGAGGGCTTCGCGGTCGACACCGCGACGAACGGCACCGACGCGCTCTGGCTCGCGCAGGAGGCGGAGTACGCGGCGATCGTGCTCGACCTGATGCTCCCCGACATCAGCGGCTTCCGCGTCTGCGAGCGGCTGCGCGCGGCCGAGGACTGGACGCCGATCCTGATGCTCACCGCGAAGGACGGCGACCTCGACCAGGTCGAGGCGCTCGACACCGGCGCGGACGACTACCTGACCAAGCCGTTCTCCTTCCCCGTGCTGGTCGCGCGGCTGCGGGCGCTGATCCGCCGCGGCGCCGCCGAGCGGCCCACCGTGCTGACCGTCGGCGACCTCGTGCTCGATCCGGCCGCGCGCCGGGTGGAGCGGGGCGGGGTCGCGATCCCGCTCACGGCCCGCGAGTTCAGCGTGCTGGAGTACCTCGTCTCGCGGGCGGGCGACGTCGTCTCCAAGCGCGACGTGCTCGGCGCGGTCTGGGACTTCGACTTCGACGGCGATCCCAACATCGTCGAGGTCTACATCCGGACGCTCCGCAACAAGATCGACCGGCCGTTCGGCCGCGAGACGATCCGCACTCAGCGCGGCGCGGGCTACTCGGTGCTGCCGTGAGGGGCGGGACGACGCCGCCGCGCTCCCTGCGCTCCCGGATCACGCTCGCGGCGACCGCCGTGGTCGCCCTCGCGGCGGTGCTCGGCGCGGCCGGCTTCCTGCTGGTGCTCTCCTCGGTGCTCGCGGGCAGTGCCGCGACGGCCGCCGAGACCGAGGCGGAGCGGGTCGCGACCCTGGTCGAGCGCGGCGGCGCGGACGCGGTCCGGGCCTCGGAGGGCGTGGTCCAACTGGTCGTCGACGGGCGCGTGGCCGCCGCGGGCGAGGACGCCGACGACCTGCCGGCGCTCGCGACCGAGGAGCGCGACGAGCCGTTCACGACGACGCCCGCGGACGAGGATCCGCTGGTCGTCGCGACGCAGGAGCTCGACGACGGCTCGCTCGTCGTCGTCGGCGTGCCCGACGAGGGCCGCGCGGAGGCGCTCGCGACGACCGCGGGTCTGCTCGCTGTCGCCGTCCCGCTGCTCGTCGCCTTCGTCGCGATCGTCTGCTGGATCGTCGTCGGCCGCGCCCTGCGGCCGGTGGACCGGATGCGCGCGGAGGCGGACGCGGTGACCGCCGCGGCCCTGGACCGCCGCGTCGCGGAGCCCGGCTCCGGCGACGAGATCGACCGGCTCGCGCAGACCCTCAACCGGATGCTCGGCCGGCTCGAGGACGGCCAGGAGCGGCAGCGCCGGTTCGTCTCGGACGCCTCGCACGAGTTGCGCTCGCCGGTCGCGGCCCTGCGGCAGAGCGCGGAGGTCGCGCTCGCGCACCCCGACCGGCTCGACGCGGCTCGGCTGGCGAGGACGGTGGCCGAGGAGTCGGTGCGGATGGGTGGCCTGATCGAGGGCCTGCTGCTGCTGGCGCGCGCCGACGAGGCGCGGCTGGCCGTGCTCGCGGCGCCGGTCGACCTCGACGACCTGGCGCTGCGCGAGGTGCGGCGGCTGCGCGACTCCGGGATCGCTGTGGACGCCTCGGGCGTCTCGCCGGTGCAGGCGGTGGCGGACGAGGCGCTGCTCGGGCGGGCGCTGCGGAACCTCGTCGACAACGCGGTGCGGCACCGCGCAGCGCGGCTGGCGATCGCGACCCGCGGGGCGGGCGACTCGGCCGTGCTGGTCGTCGACGACGACGGGCCGGGGATCCCGGCGGCCGACCGCGAGAGGGTGCTGGAGCGCTTCGTGCGGCTGGACGAGGGGCGCGCCCGCGACGCCGGCGGCTCGGGTCTCGGGCTCGCGATCGTCGCCGAGATCGCGGCGGCGCACGGCGGGAGCGTCGCGATCGAGGAGTCGCCGTGGGGCGGCGCGCGAGTGACGCTGCGGGTGCCGCTGCGCTGACCGGTGGCGGGTCCGCTCCGCTTCAGGCTGGCTTCAGCGGCGCCGCGGGACAGTGGCTGCGGCGTCGAGGAACGGCGCCGGAGACGGAGCGGATCATGAAGAAGAAGACCGGCATCATCGTCGGAGTCGCGGGCGCGATCGTGCTCGTCGGAGCCGGCACGGGCATCGCCTTCGCCGCGACCGACGGCTTCGAGCGCTCGGACGCGCTGACCGGCGCCGACCTCGACCGCGCCAGTGAGGTCGCGATCGCCGAGATCGGCGGCGGGACCGTCACCTCGGCCGAGCGCGACGACGACGGCACGCCGGGCTACGAGCTCGAGCTGCGCGGCGACGACGGCCTCGAGTACGACGTGCGGCTCGACGACTCCTTCGGCGTGCTGGTCGTCGACCCGGACGACGACGCGGTGCGCGGCACCGGCGGCAGCACGGACGACGGCACGGACGACGGCACGACCGGCACCACCGGAGACAGCACCGACGACAGCACCACCGGCGTCACCGGCGCGGTCGATCCCGACGACCTCGTCGGCGAGGAGCTGACCCGCGCGAGCGAGGCCGCGATCGCCGCGGTCGGCGGCGGCACGGTCACCGAGGCCGAGCGCAGCGACGACGCCGACCACGCCTTCGACGTCGAGGTCACCCGCGCCGACGGCACGGACGTGGACGTCGACCTCGACGCGTCCTACGCGGTCGTCCGCACGGAGGAGTAGGACGCGGGAGCGGAGGGGCTCAGCCCTTCCCCGGGCCGTTCCCGTTGCCGGGGTTCTGGCCGCTCTCCGGGCTGCGGCCGTTGCCGTTCCCGCCGGAGTTCCCCGGTCCCTCGACCGGCTCCTCGACTGGAACCTGCGTCGCGGGCGCCTGCACGGCGGGCGCACCGGCGGCCGGCGTCGTGGCGGCAGGCGCCGGCGACTCCTCCTCGGGCGGCTCGGTCGGCTCGACGGGCTCGGCCGGCTCGGTCTCCTCAGGCGTCGGCGACGGCTCCTCCTCGGGACTCTCGACCGGGGCCGGCGTCTCCTCCTCCGGGGTCTCCTCGGCGGGCGGCTCCTCCTCGACGGGAGTGGTCTCCTCCGGCTCGGGCTCGGTCGACTCCTCGGGCGCCGGCACGGCGGCGATCAGCGCGGCGAGGTCGGCGCGCACGAGGTCGGCCTGCGCCTTGATCGACGTGGCCCGGTCCTCCCGGACGTTCCCGCCGGCGATCGCCGCGTCGAGCGTCGCCTGGAGCGCGTCGAGCTCGGTGAGCGCTCCGGCCCAGTCGTCGGCCGACGCCTTCTCGGCGACCGCCACGACCGCGTCGTCGAGGGCCTGCGCGGTGCCGTCGTCGATCGACGGATCCGCGGCGGAGCAGCCCGACAGCACGAGGACCGCGGCGAGCACCGCCCCCCCGGCCCGCAGTCGAAGGCCCCGCCGGCCCACGCCCCGTCGGCCCGGCCCCCTCACGAGCGGATGCTCTCGCGCAGCTGACGGAGGTGCTCGCCGAGCTCCCCGTCGACGGCGGGCAGCGGCGACTGCGGACCGTCGAACAGCACGATAACGAGGCCGACCGCCACGGCGACCAGCGCGAGCACCACGACGATCAGCCACGGGCTCGGCCCGGTGCGGCGCCGGGCGACGGCGGCGGGCGGCGTGACCCCTGCGCTCGGCGCGACCCGCGTGGTCGTCGCGGTCGCGGGAGCGGCGCCGGGCAGCAGCTCGGTCGCACCGACCGGCAGCACCGACGTCGCGTCCAGCAGCTCGGTCGCGGCCGCGGTCGGAGCGAAGCGCTCGGTCGCGGGCATGCGCTCGGTCGGCGGCGGTCCGGCGGGCTCCCGGACCGGCACGTCGGGGACGACGATCGCCGTCGGCGGTCCGTCGCGGCGCGGATCGATCAGCGCGCGCGCCGACTCCGCGACCTCGATCGCCGTGGGCCGCTCGGCCGGCTCGCGCCGCGTCATCGCGTTCAGCAGCGCCGACCAGCCGCCGCCGAGCGAGTCCGACACCTCCGGGTCCCGCAGCAGGCGCGCGAGGGTGACCTCGATCGCCGACCCGGTGAACGGGCGGCGGCCGGTCAGCGACTCGAGCAGCACCAGGCCGAGGGAGTAGACGTCGCTCGCCGAGGTCAGCACGTCGCCGTGCGCCTGCTCGGGGCTGAGGTAGGCGGCGGTGCCGATCAGCGTGCCCGGCGAGGTGATCCGGGTGGCGTCGATCAGGTAGGCGATGCCGAAGTCGGCGAGCTTGGGCCGGAACTCGCGGCTCGTCAGCGGGCTCGGCACGAGCAGCACGTTGGAGGGCTTCACGTCGCGGTGCACCACTCCGGCCGCGTGCACGGTGTGCAGGGCCTCGCCGAGGTCGGCGGCCATCGACGCGACGTCGTTCGGCAGGACGGGCCCGCTGGCCAGCCGCTCCGCGAGACTCGGTCCCTCGGCGAGCTCCATCACCATGTACGCCTGGCCGCCGGTGTCGTCGCCGCCGTCGTCGGCGTCGTAGAGGGTCACCAGCGCGGGGTGGTTGAGGGCCGCGAGCAGCCGGATCTCGGAGGACTTGCGCTGGAGGTCCTGCGCGTCGTCGATCCCCGGCGCGAACATCTTCAGCGCCACCGAGCGGCCGAGGATCCCGTCGCGCGCCCGGTACACGGTGGCCATCCCGCCCCGGCCGATCAGCTCCTCGATCGTGTACCGACCGCCGATCGTCGTGCCGACGACGCGGTTCTCGCCCGTTCGGTGGGATGACACGGTTCCTCCTCGGGCGGATGCTGCGGCAACGCCGCGCCCCCCGGTGCGACCGTCTCCCCAGGGTAGTACGTCCGTCTTCCGAGCCGCAGGGCTCGACGGGGGGCTCGCGAGCTGTCAAGCGGGTGCTCGCCCGAGAGGCCGCGCGTAGCGTGGCTGGTCCCGACGAAAGGCAGAGGCACATGGACGAGCACGAGCAGGGATCGACGATCGGCGCGACGGACGGCGCGGCTCCGGCGACGCGGACCAGCAGCGAGCAGGTCGAGAAGGACCGCGCCGAATCCCCCGGCAGCGAGCGCGAGACCGAGGTCCGCCAGGAGCAGGACCCCACCACCAGCCGGACGGAGGTCTCCGGCTCGGCCGAGGTCGTCTCCGTCCCCGGCACCGGCGGCGCCGACGACGTCGGCACCGTCGAGGTCGACCCCGACGAGGTCAGCCTGAACGGCAAGCCGTTCCCGGGGCACGCCGGAACGAAGTAGCCGCTCCGCACGTCCTAACGAGCGGCTAAGCCGCTTCACATCTCGGTGGTGAGGAGAAGGACGCGCGGCGTCCACTCATGCTGGTCGAGTAGCCCCGCAGGGGCGTATCGAGACCCGCCGTCCCCGACAGGGCGGTCTGCAGACTCGTCTTCCGACGCGAGTGGATCTCGATACGCCCGCGCCGCGGGCTACTCGATCAGCATTGGCTTCCCCGTGTACTCGGTGATCTCTCCCAGGGCGCTGAACGCGCATCGTCCCGGGGGCGCTCAGCTCCTCTCGGGCCGCCCGAACCGGAACGGGCGTGTCTCCGACTCTTCTGGCGCTGCGCTCGGCCGGAGGTGTGACTCGAGATACTCAGTCAATCTCCTCGACGAATGCGCAACCGCTTCCAATCGGAGGGATCGGAGCGTGTCGACGTCCATCTCGCTCCACCGGAGTGTGAAGCCGGCACGATTCGCGAGCATGGTGACGAAGGCGCTCTGGCTTCGAGTGTTGCCGTCCCGGAAGGGATGCAGAGCGGTGATCTCGCCCCAGTGGTCCGCCAGCCCCTCGGCGAGATCACGCAGGTCCCTCCCGTAGAGCCAGTCGTCGTCCTCGAGGCGCTGGAACTCCTTCTCGATCTGCTCGACGAGGAACTCCGGCCGGCAGTACGCGATCCCGGTTCCGCCTGCCTGGACGTCCACGTCGCGAAGCTCACCGGCGAAGGGGTACACCGCCGCGAACAGACGCCGGTGGACGTATTGCAACTGCGCGAAGTCGAGCCGGTCCGGAAGCGGCTCCCGCCGAAGTGCCGCCCACTCGATCGTGGCGAAGTCGTTGAGCGCCTCGTCGAGGTCCGCACTGCTGCGGAGACCGAGCAGATTGACCAGGACGCCTCCGGAGCCCGGGTAGGTGTAGTGGTCGTCACCGTTCACACGGCGTACTTCGCGCGCAACTCCCGTCGAGCATCCTCGATCGAGCGCTCGCCGGTCAGAACCTGGCGACCGCGCTCGAGCGTCTCCTCCGAAGGGAAATGGCCGGCGAGCTGCTGGCCCTTGGTGATCTCCGCCATGATCTCGTCGATCGACGCGGGCAGGTCGACTCGGCCGGGCACGACAGGCGCATCGGACGTCGGGACACCCGGGGAGACGCGTGCGAAGACCATTCATCAAGGCTACTCGCCCCAGGCGCTGAGCGTCGGAGAGGAGCCCTGGGTGGCGCGCGATCCGAGAATCGTCCCGGGCTTGTCGAGCGGGAGGTCCTACGCGACCGGGTCGAGCAGCCCCGGGTCGTGGCGGTCGACCGTCCGCGCGTTGTTCACGCGGCGGTCGACCGGGTAGGCCGTGATCGTCGACGCGACCGCGACCGACGCGCGGTCGAGGGTCGCGAGCATCTCCTCGCTGGAGGCGAGCGGCTCCGGGCTCAGCCAGGCGTCGCGGACGTCGGGCGTGAGGAAAACGGGCATCCGGTCGTGCACCTCGCCGGACGCGTCTCGGGCCTCGCGGGTGATGATCGTGAAGGAGACCCGCCACTCGTCGCCCTCCTTGCGCGCCGCGTAGAGACCCGCCGCGGCGAGGATCGGCTCCTCGCCGTGCAGGAACCACGGCTGCTTGCCGTCGGCGCGCGCCTCCCACTCGTAGTAGCCGCGCATCGGCACGATGGCGCGCTGCTTGGCGAAGGCCCCGCGGAACAGCCCGTTCGAGGCGACCGTCTCGAGCCGCGCGTTGATCGGCGACGGCCCCTTCCCCTTCGCCCAGGACGGCCGGAACCCCCAGGAGGCCAGCTCGATCTCGCGCTCCAGCGACTCCTCGTGCCGGTGCTCGCGCACGATCGGCGCGGCGTCGGTGGGCGCGACGCTGAAGTCGGGCGCCCAGTCGGCCGCCCGGCCGCCCGCCGCCACGAACTCCGCGATCAGGGCGTCGGTCTCGGAATCCATCGCGAAGCGTCCGCACATGCGGGCGACACTACGCCGGACCGCCGACAGCGGCGAGGACGGGATCGCGCCGGCCTCGGCGGATCGTCGCGACCGCGAGCCCCGCGACCATCACCGCGCCGCCGATCAGCACGCCGACCGACGGCAGCTCGCCCAGCAGCACCCACGCCGACAGCACGCCGACCACCGGCACCAGCAGCGTGAACGGCACCACCGACGCGGCCGGGTAGCGGGCGAGCAGCGAGTTCCAGATGCCGTAGCCGATCAGCGACGCGAACACCGCCGTGTACAGAGTGCTGAGGACCGCCGCGAGCGAGAGCCCCTGGATCGCCTCGGCGATCGCGGGCCCGCCGTCGACGAGCAGCGAGAGCAGCAGCGCCGGGATCGGCACGACCAGCGCCGACCAGACCACCAGCGAGAGCCCCGAGGCGCCCTTCGCGCGCCGGGTCAGCACGTTGCCGATCGCCCAGGAGAGCGCGCCGCCGAGGCAGACCACGAACGGCAGCCACGGCGCGACGGCCCCGTGCGAGAGGGCGACGACCACGAGCCCGGCGACGCCGACGACCAGGCCGATGCTCTGCCGCCGCGTCGGCCGCTCCTTCAGCAGCACCGCGGCGATCAGCACCGTCAGCACGATCTGCGCCTGCACCACCAGCGACGCGAGCCCCGCGGGCATCCCCAGCGCCAGCGCCAGGTAGAGCAGCGCGAACTGCCCGAGGCTCATGAACGCGCCGATGGTCGCGACCGTCCGCAGCGGCGCCTGCGGCCGCGGCACGAGGAACACGGCCGGCACCGCGACCACCGTGAACCGCATCGCCAGGAACAGCAGCGGCGGCACGTCCGCGAGCCCCACGTCGATCACGACGAAGTTCAGCCCCCAGAGCAGCACGACGAGGAGGGCGAGGAGGCTGTGCCGGCGGGTCACCGCCGGTCGCCGACGACGCGGCTCTTCGCCGACCAGAAGCGCATCAGCGCACCGGCCGCGATCGAGCCGGCCGCGCCGGCCGCGAGGTCGCCCAGCGTGTCCTCGTAGCCGACGAAGATCGACGGGTCGACGAAGCGGTGCCCGGCCCACTCGCCCCACTCCCAGACCACGCCCATCGACAGGCCGAAGCAGGCGCAGAGCACGATCGCCGGGGCGAGCGGCCCGCGGTCGCCGGCGACCGTCGGCACCACGCCGGCGCGCGCGGCGACGATGTAGGCGACGGCCGCGACCAGCCCGTTCAGCACGAAGTGCACCACGAGGTCCCACGACGCCCAGGCCTGGTAGAGCCCGAGCACGCTGCTCCAGGACGCGACCAGCAGCGCCAGGCCGAACGCGGCGTCCAGCGCCGGCCGGATCCCGAGGAACCGCGGCAGCACCAGCCCGATCGCGGCGAGGGCGAGCACGGCGACGTCGACGAGGTCCCAGCCGATCACCGCGGCGACGATGCTCACGGCGCCGAGGGCGCGGACCGCGTCGGCGAACCACTCGCCCCGGGTGCGCGGGGGCTCCATGAAGGTCGAGATCAGGACGGGCTCGTTCTCGGGGCGGGCTCTCACGGCGGGTCGGGTCACGGCTTCGTGAAGCGGAGGACGGCCTGGACCGCCTCGTGGTCCGAGCCCGGCGCCGTGCCGTAGCGGGTCGCGTTGATCGCCGCCGAGACGACCTCGAAGGCCCCGGCGCTGACCGTGAGCCAGTCGATGCGGCGGCCGGCCTTCGGCGGGCGGTAGTTGGAGTAGGTGCCCCAGTGCGGGGTGAGGTGCGTGCCGGCGACGACCCAGGAGTCCGCGAGCCCGCCCTCGTCCAGCAGCGCCCGGTACGGCTCGGTGCCGACGTCGGTGTTGGTGTCGCCCATCACGATCGCGGGCCGGCCGAGGTCGGTGATCCGCTCGGCGACCAGCTCGGCCGAGCGCAGTCGCGAGCGCCGCGAGAGGTGGTCGAAGTGCGTCGCGACGACGGTGAACTCGCGGTTCGTCGCGTGATCGGTCAGCTCGGCGATCACCGCGGTGCGCGGGATCCGGTTGCCCCAGCTGCGCGAGCCGGCGACGTCCGGAGTCGCGGACAGCGCGATCTGCGACCAGTCGCGCACCGCGAAGCGGCTCCGGTCGACGAAGAGCATCACCCGCTCACCGCCGCGGTCGGCGTCGCGGCCGAAGCCCATGCCCTCGAACGAGGCGCCGAGCGACTCGTGCACCCACTGCGCCTGATCGGGCAGCGCCTCCTGCACCGCGAGGATCGAGGGGCTCTCCTCCTGCAGCAGCCGGCGCACCAGGGGCTTCCGGCGCTCCCACTGGTCGACCGCGCGGGCGGTCAGGCGGGGCATGCGGCGGCGGATGTTGTACGTCATGACGTGGAGCTCGGGCGCCGGGATCGGACCGATCAGGGGGGACGGGTCGGTCATGACTCCACCCTACGGCGGCGATCGGAGCTGCCAGGGAGGCTTGCGGAGTCGCTCCCGCGCACCCCTACTCTTCGAGGATGACCCTCTCGCCCGCTCTCGCGGCCCTCTCCGACGCCTCGTTCGTCTCGCTCACGACCTTCCGGAAGACGGGCGTCGGAGTGTCGACGCCGGTGTGGATCGCCCGGGACGGCGCGGACCTGATCGTCACGACTCCCCGCAAGAGCGGCAAGGTCAAGCGCCTGCGCAACGACCCGCGGGTGACCCTCGTCCCCTGCGACCGCCGCGGCCGCGTCGCCGACGGCGCGACCGCCCTCGAGGCGGAGGCGCACATCGTCTCCGACACCGACACCGTCGAGCGCCTCGGCCGCGTCTTCCTCCGCAAGTACCGCCTCGAGTACCGCGCCTTCATGGTGATCGAGCGGATCGTCTCCCGCGGCGACCGCACCCGCGTGATGCTCCGCATCGCGGACCGCTGAGCCGGGGGCCGCCGCCGCGCAGAGCGTCGCCGCACCACCGTGAGGCGCCATCCCCCACACTCCAGCGATCGCCGTTCGAGACTGGAGGGATGACCCAGGTGCTCCCCGACGGCTATGCGCAGACACTCGAGCTTCTCGTCCGTCGAGCGCACGAGGCGCGGTTCGCGGTGCAGCGGACCGCGAACACGGAGGTCGTCGCACTGTGGTGGTTCATCGGCCACACGCTCGTCGAGCGGCAGCGGGCGGAGCCGTGGGGAAGCGGTGTGCTCGCCCGGCTGGCGGCGGATCTCCGCGCGGAGTTCCCGACGATGAAGGGCTTCTCGGAGTCGAACCTGCGCTACGCGCGGCGGTTCGCGGAGGCGTGGCCGTCCGAGAATCTAATTCGCCAACAGCCTGTTGGCGAATTGCCATGGGGCCACACGATCCAGCTGCTGGACAAGCTCGACGACCAGCGCCTCCGCGACTGGTACGCCGCGCAGGACGTCGAGCACGGGTGGAGCCGAGCAGTCCTGCAGCACCAGATCGCGACTCGACTGCACGAGCGGGCGGGAGCTGCTCCGTCCAACTTCTCGTCCGCGCTGGAGCGCCGTGACTCGGAGCTCGCTCAGCAGCTCACCAAGGACCCGTACGCACTCGACTTCCTCGCGATCGACTCCGACGCCGGCGAGCGCGAACTGGAGGAGCGACTCACCCTCCAGGTGGTCGACACTCTGCGCGAGCTCGGCGCAGGGTTCTCCTTCGTCGGACGTCAGGTTCACTTCGATGTCGACGGCGACGACTTCTTCGTCGACCTGCTGTTCTTCAACTGGCAGCAGGTGCGGTTCGTCGTCGTCGAACTCAAGACCCGCAGATTCGATCCGCGCGATGCCGGCCAGCTCGGCTTCTACGTCGCACTCGTCGACGACACGATGCGCATCCCCGAACTCCATGCGCCCACCGTGGGGATCCTGCTCGTGACGGACAAGAACGAGACGGTGGTCAAGTACTCCCTCGCCGGCTCGACGCAGGCGGTCGCCGTGAGCCGGTATGAGCTGTCGCCAGCCGACCAGGCGACGCTGCCGGCGGAGGAGACGCTCACCCGGATCGCGACCGAAGTCGTGGACGAGACGAGATCGAAGGCGCCCTGAGGCGCGCGTCCGGGCTGCAAGAAGACAACGAATGCCGACGAAAATGGTCCGAATGACGCGTCCGGTCGGGGCGGTCACGCCGGGTCGAGCCGAAATCGATCGGCATCTGCTGTTCGCTGAAGCCGCTCTCGCTCTGGGAGGCCACGAGGTCGAGGATCCGGCGCTGCGCGCCATCATCGGGCGGGCCGCGCGCCGTGAGCTGACGGGGGACGAGGCGATCGCTGCGATACGGCGCCGTGTCCAGGGTTGAAGCCTCGCAGGACGCAGCAGCAGTTTCCCGACGGTCGCCCGCCTGGGGTCGGTGAGGGAAAGGACGCGGCAGCAGCCCTTCATGCTGGTCGAGTAGCCCCGCAGGGGCGTATCGAGACCGGCCGTCCCCAGCAGGGCGGGTCTGCAGACTCAGGTCCTGACGGTGGTGGATCTCGAGACGCCCGCTCCGCGGGCTGCTCGATCAGCAGGGGACGTCCCCACCGCCGGTCCTCTCCGATCGAGACGCCCGCTCCGCGGGCTGCTCGATCAACACGGGCGTCCCGCCTACACCCCGGCCGGCTGTGGCGGATAGGGCTTCGGCGGCGGGACGCCGCGGCACTACGGTGGGGCGTCGCCCGCCGGTGCCCATCGCGCCTCCCGCGCACGCCGGCGTACGCAGAAGGAGCACGTATGAGCATCGGAGCAGGGATCTTCCTCCTCGTCGTCGGCGCGGTCCTCGCGTTCGCCGTGGACGTCCAGGTGTCGGGAGTCGACCTCAAGCTGGTCGGCTACATCCTGATGGCCGCCGGAGCCGTGGGCCTCATCCTCGGCCTCGTCCTGATGACCCGCCGCCGCCAGGCCGTCTCGACCACCCGCTCGGCGGTCGACCCCGCCAGCGGCGAGCAGGTCACCCGCCGCACCAGCGAGGGCAACGGCCCCGTCGTCTGACCTCGGAGAACGACGAGAGGGGCGTCACCGGCATCACCGGTGGCGCCCCTCTTCTCGTCCCCGAGTGTGCCGCGGCGACTACTCGTCGTCCGGCTCGCCGCCCGAGACGGTGTCCGTGTCGCCGCCGCCGCTGGAGGTGTCGGTGCCGGTGCCGTCGGGGAGGTCCTCGGTCTTCTCGGTCTTCTCGTCCTCGGTGCCGTTGCTGCTGTCGCTGCTCATCGCCGCTCTCCCTTCGCCCGGCGCTCTGCCGGAACGCCCACTCTCCTCCGCGCCGCACGGACCGCGCCAGGGGGTGGCGGCGGGCGGCCCGGGGAGGCCACGATGCCCACGCACCGCACAATCCCCAGCGGCGCACCCCGCGCCTCCGGTTGACTGGGGTCGCTCCGCCATCCGACGGCGGCACTCTGGAGGAGACATGGCGAACCACCGATTCGAGCTGCGGTCCGGACGCGGGATGGGCGTCTCGGCCGCCGGCGACCCGATCGCGGACCGGCTGGTCGTCTTCTGCCACCCCACTCCCGGCGCGGGCGGCTTCGACCCCGACCCGCTGGTCACCGGGCCGTGGGGCCTGCACCTGCTGATCCTCGACCGCCCCGGCTACGGCGCCTCCGATCCCGTCGACGCGCAGCACGGCCGCGTCCAGGACCGCGCCGACGACCTCGCGGAGTACCTCCGCCGCTCCGAGCGCACCGCCCGCGACGTCGACGGCGCCCGCTTCGGCAGCGTCGGCGTGGTCGGCTGGGGCTCCGGAGGCGCCTTCGCGCTCTCGCTCGCCGCACGGCACCCGGACCTCGTCGACCGCATCGCGATCGTCGGCACCCCCGCTCCCCCGCAGGCCGGCGCTCTCGTGCACCCGACGACGGCGTGGGAGCGGCGGCAGACCCTGCCCGGCGAGGACGCCGCGGGGATCGCCGCGACGCTCCCCGCCGACGTGCCCGGCCTCGACTCGCTCGGCGTCGACCCCGGCGACCCGGTCCTCGAGAGCCACGGCGGGCTGCGCAACCGGCTCGAGCGGATGCTCGGCGAGGGCTGGCGCCAGGGCCCCGGCGGCGCCGCGACCGACCTGGTCGCGCTCCGCGACGGCTCCTGGGCGGACGAGCTCGACCGGGTCACGGCCGAGGTCCTGATCGTGAACGGCGACGCGGACCCGGTCGCCGGCTCGGAGGACGCGCGCTGGTTCCGCTCCCGGCTCGCCGACGCGCACTCCGCGACCGTCGACGGCAGCGGGCGGCTGGCGCTGGTGCGCGAGTGGCGCCGGATCCTCGACCACGTCGCTCCGCTCGAGCGCGGGGCGCAGGGACGATGAGCCGCCGCACCCGTCGCCGGAGCGGCAGGGGCCTCGGCGCCGGACCGCTCGCGCTCGTCGGCGCGATGGCGGTCTCGGGCGTGATCCACCTCGTGCGCCCCGCCGTCTTCGAGCGCGCCGTCCCGCGGGCGATGCCCGGCTCCGCCCGAGGCTGGGTGCTCGTCTCGGGGGTCGCTGAGCTCGCCTGCGCCGCGACGACGCTCTGGCCGCCGACCCGCGCTGTCGGCGGTCTCGCCTCCGCCGCCCTGATGGCGGGGGTCTTCCCCGCCAACGTGCAGATGGCCCTCGACGCCCGCCGCCCGCGGACCCGGGCGATCACGCTGCTCCGCCTGCCGCTGCAGATCCCGCTGGTGCTCTGGGGGCTGCAGGCCGCCCGCTCGACCCCGCGCTGAGAGCGGCCGCCGAGGCCGACGCAACCCCGAGCGGCGCTCGCGATCGCGCTGCTACCGTCCAGGCATGAGCGACCAGAAGGCGGATGATCGCCGAGACCAGCTGACCAGCGCACCGAAGGCGACGGAGGCCGACGCGGCCCCGCGCATCGACGTGACGACCACCCCCGCGGGCGACACCCGCATCGACATCCGCGACGACGCCGCCGTGCGCCCGGGCCGGGTCGACGCCGACGGGAACGAGCTCGACGAGGACGAGGACGGCGCCGATGTCTGAGCTCCGCCGCGCCGCGATCGTCTACAACCCCGTCAAGGTCGACCTCGAGGCCGTGAAGGCCGCCGTCGCGCGCGCCCAGGAGGCCGCCGGCTGGGACGAGACCCTCTGGTTCGAGACCTCCGTCGAGGACCCGGGAGCCGGCCAGACCAGGGAGGCGCTCGAGCAGGGCGTCGACATGGTGATCGCGGCCGGCGGCGACGGCACCGTGCGCGTGGTGGCCGAGGCGCTGCAGGACTCGAAGGCGTCGCTCGCGCTGCTGCCCTCCGGCACCGGCAACCTGCTCGCCCGCAATCTGAACCTCACGCTCGACGACGTCGACAACTCGCTGACCGTCGCCTTCTCGGGTGAGGACCGCGCCATCGACATCGGCGTGATCGACATCGAGACGTCGAAGGGGCGCGACCGGCGCTCCTACGTCGTGATGGCCGGTCTCGGGATCGACGCGAAGATGCTCGCGAACACCGACGACGACCTGAAGAAGCGGGCCGGCTGGCTCGCCTACGTCGACGCGCTGCGGAAGGCCCTGCTCGACAAGAACCAGCTCGAGTTCCGCTACTCCCTGAACGGCGCGAAGACGCGCAAGGTGCGCGCGCACACGATCATCGTGGGCAACTGCGGCGCCCTGCCGGCGAACATCCTGCTGCTGCCGGACGCCGCGGTCGACGACGGCGAGTTCGACATCGTGCTGCTGCGCCCGGAGGGCTTCTTCGGCTGGGTGCAGATCATCTTCAAGGTGGTCTGGGAGAACGGCGTGCTGCGCCGCAGCGGCGTGGTCGGCACGAAGCTGATGGGCCTCACGAAGGAGGTCTCGGCGCTGCGCTACGTGAAGGGCCACGAGCTCGTGGTGCGCCTGGAGAAGCCGCAGGAGATCGAGCTGGACGGCGACCCGTTCGGAACGACGTCGGCGTTCCGCACCTGGATCGAGCCGGGCGGACTGACCGTCCGGGTCCCCGCCGCGTAGCGCGGCCGTCCCGGACGAGCGCGGACCCGCCGCCTGATCGGCAGGCGGCGGGCACCGGCGAGCGACTGCGGCGCGGGTTCGGGTCCCGCACCCCATGCGCTTGCATGGACACGGCGACCCTAGTGCGCATTCCGTCGTCGAAGCAATGGATTCCGCACCTCTGCGCGCCATTTCGCCACAGAACAGGCGATTCTGCTCAGTCAAGGCGGCCGGACGCAACCGATTCCGCACTCCACGCTCGATCCGGCCGCCGCCCGGCGACCCCCGTCACCGGGCGACCGCGCGGTCGTCAAGCGGGAGAACCGCGCCCCGTCCCTCCACTACGGTTCCCCCCATGGGCTTCTTCGACCGCACCGTCCCCCCGGCCGCCTCCCCGGCCGCCTCGCCGGCCACTCCCCCCGCCGAGCGGCGGCCGACGGTGTGGACCGACGGACTCGGGCGCTTCGCGCTGCGCTGCCTCCAGGTGCTCGTCGTCCTGGCGCTCGCGGCGGTCCTCGTCCTCGCGATGACCCAGCTGACGCTGGTGCTGATCCCCGTGCTGATCGCGATCATCCTCGCGTCCGCGATCCACCCCGTCCTGGCCTGGATGCGCCGCAAGGGCGTGCCGTCGATCCTCGCCACCTGGATTGCCCTGATCGGACTGCTCGCGATCCTCGGCGCCATCGGCTGGCTGATCACCGTCGCGGTCCGCAACCAGTGGGACGAGCTGGTCAGCAGCGCGTCCGACGGCATCGCGTCGCTGCAGGACTACGTGCAGCACCTGCCGTTCCAGATCGATGAGCAGCAGATCGAGGACGCCCGCCAGAGCGTCGTCGACTTCCTCACCTCGAGCTCCTTCGGCTCCGGCGCCCTCGCCGGCGCGGCCGCCGCGGCGAACTTCGTCACCGGCCTGGTGCTGATGATCGTCGTCCTCTTCTTCTTCATGAAGGACGGCCCGAAGATCTGGGAGTTCCTGCTCCGCCCCTTCACCGGCTCGAGCTACGACCGCGCCAAGCGCGTCGGCGGCAAGACCGTCGACGTCCTCGGCGGCTACATCCGCGGAACGGCGACCGTCGCCGCGGTCGACGCGATCGGCATCGGCGTCGCCCTCGCGATCCTGCAGGTGCCGCTCGCCCTCCCGCTCGCCGTGATCGTCTTCCTCACCGCCTTCATCCCGATCGTCGGAGCGACCGCCGCCGGCATCCTCGCCGCACTCGTCGCCCTCGTCGCGAACGGCCCGCTGGCCGCGCTGATCGTGATCATCGTCGTCATCGCCGTCAACCAGCTCGAGGGCAACTTCCTGCAGCCGGTCGTGATGGCCCGCTCGCTCAAGCTGCACCCGCTGATCGTGCTGATCGCCCTGACCATCGGCACCGTGCTCGCCGGCATCGTCGGCGCCGTGCTCGCCGTGCCGATCGCCGCGGTC
The DNA here is from genome assembly GCF_004345345.1 of Rathayibacter sp. PhB179. NCBI lineage: Bacteria > Bacillati > Actinomycetota > Actinomycetes > Micrococcales > Microbacteriaceae > Rathayibacter > Rathayibacter sp. PhB179. The sequence goes on from NZ_SLVD01000001.1 coordinate 234,446, forward strand.
GCCTGGGGCATCGTCTCGGTCTGGAACGGCCCCGACCGCCCGGCCGAGCCGGCCCGGCAGAAGCGCGACGAGTCCGTCTGACCCGAGCCGGTCGCCGACCGCGGCGGGATCGTCGACCGCGCCCTTAGGGCGTTCGCCCGATGATCCCGTCGCGCAGGGCCTGCCGGCGCAGCGCGATCTTGGTGCTCACGCCCACGCCCTCGGCGCGGTACTTCGCCCGGGCGTTCCGCAGCGAGCTGCGCGCCGCGTCCTGGGTGATCCCGAGCTCGGTCGCGACCTGCTTGAGCGAGAGCCCCTCGACGAAGAGGCCGACGATCCGGCGCTCGCGGGCCGTCAGCGGGCCCGTGCCGCCGCCGCCCAGCAGCGCCCGGGTCTGCGGGGTGAGGAAGCACTCCCCGCGCGCCGCGGTGCGGATCGCCTCGAGGATCACCTCCGTCCGCTCGCTCTTCACCAGATAGCCGCGCGCTCCGGCCTCCAGCGCCCCCGCGACGGTCTCCGCCTGGGAGTGGGTGCTGATGATGACCGGGGCCGCGCCGGCGGCGGTGATCGTGCGGATCTTCATCGCGAGGTCGAGGTCGTCGCCGAGGTCGATGTCCAGCAGCACGACGTCGGTGGGGAAGCGCGGATGCGCCAGCAGACCGGTCCAGCTCGAGGCCGTCGCGACGACGCGGATCTCGGCCCCGGAGCGGTTGATCCACTCGGTGAGCGCGCTGAGCAGGATCGGGTGGTCGTCGAGGATCGCGAGGGCGATCCCGGGCTGCTCGACGGTCGCCGTCCCGGCGTCCGCGCTCACGCCGGCCGCCCCGGCGGGCGGTGGTCCAGCTCGATCGTCGTGCCCGTGCCCTCGGGGGACGCCCGGTGCGCGCCGATCTCGCCGAGGATCCCCCAGACCGCCGGGTCGACGTCCCGCGGTCGCAGGCCCGGCGCGCGCAGGACGATCCGCACCGGCACCGCCGCGTCCTCGCGCTGCGCGAGCACCAGCTCGAGGGCGGGCCGGCCCGCGGCGGCCTGCGCGGTGAGCAGCCAGAGGACGGAGAGCAGGCGCGAGCGGTCCGGCGGCGCCAGAGCCGCGGCGACCCCCCGCGGGTCGCGGACGAGCACCGCTCCGGAGAGCAGCGCGGACTCCTCCACGGCGATCACGAGCCAGGTGCGGTCGTGGCTGCGCGCCAGCACCTCGCGGAGCCGGTCGCCGAGCACCCGGGCCCGCTCGCCGAGGTCGGCGTCGGGCGCGGCGCCCCGGGCGACGACCTCCTCGAGCAGCTCCGCGATCTCCGCGTCGACCCGCGCGAGCTCCACGGCCGCGAGACTGCCCGGACCGGTGCCCGGCCCATCGACCACACTGTCGGCCAGGGTGCGATCGAGCCCGCGGTGCACGTGGCGGTCGAGCGCGGTGAGCAGCGAGGCGTAGACCGCCACGGGGGTCGTCGCCAGCAGCACGTTGCCGACCGCGATGCTCGACCCCTCTCCGGAGATCAGCGCGTGGGCGAGCAGCCCGAGCAGGCTCAGCCCGACGAGCACGATGATCGCCGCGGTGCTCCGCGACGGCGGCTGGAAGCCGAGCAGCGCGATCACCGTCGCGCCGACCCCGATGCAGACCGTCGGATAGTAGAGCGGCGCCGGCGCCGGCAGCGCGTAGTCGGCGAACTCCAGCGCCATCGCCACCGCGTCGACGGCGAGCACCCCGGCGAAGACCGGCCGGGGCAGCTCGCCGTGCCGCGTCACCACGACGACGATCCCCACCGCGAGCGCGGCGAGCACGAGCGCCCAGGACAGACCGGACAGCCCGGTCGCCGACCGGTCGTTGAGCGCCCAGAGGAAGGACGCCAGCCCGCGGACCACCAGTGCCACGGTGATCGCGAGGAAGCCGGCGCTGAGGTAGCTCGCGGTCAGGCGATGGGTGCGGGTGATCCTCTGGCGGACCGAGTCGAGCGTCCTCGGCCCCTCGCCGGCCGCGCGGACCAGCTCGACGAGCGTGCCCTCTCCGGCGCGGTCGGCGGGGTCGGAGCGGTCGGCTCCGGCGGAGCGGTCGGCGTGGTCGCCGGCCCCGATCGGCGCGGTCATCGCGGCACGCTCAGCAGGACGGTGGTGCCGGCGCCGACCGCGGAGAAGATCCGCACCGTGCCGCCGACGGCCTCGATCCGCCCGACGACCGACTGCGCGAGGCCGAGCCGCGACGCGGGGACGGCCGCGGGGTCGAAGCCGCGCCCGGCGTCGGCGACGGTCACGCGGACCGAGTCCGCCCCCTCGTCGAGCGTGACGTGGGCCGTCGCCGCACCGGAGTGGCGCCGCACGTTCTCGAGGCACTCCCCCGCCGCGCGCGCGAGGGCGTCGAGCGCCGCGCCGGGCAGGGGCGGCGCGTCGGGCGCGGCCGTGCCGGAGTGCCAGCGCACCTGCACGCCCAGCGCCTCCGCGCGGCGGCCGACCTCGGCGAGCACCGAGGGCGCGCTGCCCGCGTCGTCGGTCGGCGCCGGGCTCCCCTCCGCGGAGTCGGCGGGGGCGGGATCGGCGCGGTCGAGCCGGCGCAGCAGCGCGAGGTCCGCCGCCGCCTGCGAGCGCAGCGTCGCGGCGGGGACGCCCTCGCCGCGGTGGGCGAGCAAGGTGAGGGTGGCGAGGATGGTGTCGTGCATCAGGCGCGCCTCGCGACGGCGCTGCGCCTCGCTCTCGCTCGAGCGGCGCTCGGCGGCGTGCGCCGTGCGCAGGCGGGTGGTGCCGGCGTGGGCGCGCTCGACGCTCGAGGCGAGCCAGCGGGCGCCGATGACGGCGACGATCCAGCAGACGACGACCGAGAGTCCGACGAACAGCGCCCGTCCCGAGCCGCTCGTCGCCGCCATCCCGAGGGCCAGCGCCGGGACGCCGCCGAGGACGGCCGCCCAGCCGAGCCGCGGCGACGAGCCGATCGCGAGCAGCGGGGCCGGCAGCGCCATCGAGGCGAGCATGGTCACGCAGCTGAGCACGGTGCGGTCGCCGTCCGGGACGCCCGGGCCGAGGAACGCCGCGAGCGCGACGACGCCGAGCACGAGGCCCGCGATCACGGCCCGCGCGCCGCTCGGACCGGCGCGGCGCGAGGAGAGCTGGATCGCGGCGCTGATCACGAGCAGGAGGGCGCTCGGCAGCACGGCGGGCAGCTCGGTCGGCACGAGCATCACCAGGTGGAGCGCGGACGCGCCCGCGAACACTCCCCCGGCCCGGCGCGCGCAGGCGACGCCGACCTCGCTCTGCTCGCGGCCGAGCTCGAGCTCATCCGCGACGGCGGCCTCGGCGCTCGGGAGCCCGGCACTCGTGAGCAGCATCGACACCTCGCCGTGAGGGGTGCGCGAGCCGCACCCGGAGTTGCATCGTGGCACAGGCGCGGGCCGCCTGAGGAGCCGGTCTGGACCCGACGGTCGCGCTCGGGCGCTCCTCTCCCGTAGAGTGGAGTCATCTCCTGGGCGATCGCCCGAATTCCACGGCTGAGAAGTCGCACGACGACGAAGAGACTCAGCCCCTGATAGAGACCGCAACGATCGAGTGCATCGCCCTCGATCCGCCGGTTCGAACGCCCGCCTCATCCGCGGGTACCGCCCTTCACAGGACGCCGCGGAAGCCGCGCCGTTCCTCGTTCGACCCCCGCTTCTCCGACACTCTCGGTGAGCGGGACGTTCTCCCCCGCGCAGTCGCACTCCCCACGAGGAGCCGCGCTCTCCGCCCCCAGACGACCCGGATCGACCGGCCGACGCGTGTTTCACCCGCGGCGGACGAGCGGACCGGGTACCGCACAGCTGTGCGAAATCTAACGACGGCCGCTCACGCGGGCGTCACCATCACGTAAGGAAAAGAAATGCCTACTGGCACCGTTAAGTGGTTCAACTCCGAAAAGGGCTTCGGCTTCATCGCTCCCGACGACGGAGGCGCCGACGTGTTCGCGCACTTCTCCGCCATCGCCAAGGAGGGCTACCGCGAGCTCGTCGAGAACCAGCACGTCGAGTACGACGTCGAGCAGGGCCGCAAGGGCCCGCAGGCCGCGAACATCCGCGGCGTCGGCGAGTAATCACCGACTCCAGCGTCACACGGCCTCCGGGTCGCAACGACCTCTGAACGCCCCGTCCACCGCGATCCTCGGATCCGCTGGGCGGGGCGTTCGCCGTTCCCGGTCCGACCCACCCGGAGCCCGCCGCGGCGGTATCCTCGCCAGCATGGGACGACTGATCTACGGGCCGCAGTCACTCGAGATCGACTTCGACGATCGACTGCTCGCCCACCTCAAGGTGGCGATGTTCGCGAAGATGCGGCGGAACGAGTCGTTCAGCCTCTCCTGGACCGAGCCGGAGTCGAGCGGCTACGGCCGCAGCTCCGTCTGGATCCACCCGACCACGCCGCTGCACTTCCGCTTCCACGGCGGCCGGCGCCCGGCGCTCAACCGCGCCTGGATCGACGAGCTGATCGCCCACGCCAACAGCACCGGCGAGCTGGTGCTCACCGAGGAGCCCCCCGAGTACACCTGACTCCCGGACACGCTGATCGAGTAGCGCCCGCAGGGCGCGTATCGAGATCCACCCCCGCCGGACGACGAGCCTGCCGTGAACGCCGGGTCTCGATACGCCCCTCCGGGGCTACTCGACCAGCATGTCCGCGGGCGTCTCTTCCGCGGGGCTCAGACCACGCGGGGGCGGGCGGTGTGCACGAGCTCGTCGTGGGGCAGGGCGCGCAGGCGGGACGCGATCTCCTCGCGGGCGGTGGTGTCGACCGAGGCCCAGGCGTACTCCTCCGGCCAGAGCGGGGTGACGGTCACCAGCTCGACGTCGCCCGTCGCCAGCTCGAGGCGCTCGGGGAGTCCGCCGCCGCGCAGGCCCAGCAGCACGCCGACCGAGCCGCGCTCGTCCGCCCAGGCGGCCGGTGCGGCCGCGCCCGGAAGAGTGGCCGTGTCGACGCCCGTGCGGCAGCACACGCCCTGCAGCGCGGCGAGCCGCGCCGCCTCGTAGAGGACGCGGAACTGCCAGTGGTTCCAGAGGTCGGCCGCGGGGATGCCGCGCAGCGCCGAGGTCTCGAGGCACAGCTCGAGCCCGAGGCCGGTGCCGGGGCGGGCGAGGCGGTCGAAGGGATCGCTCAGGCCGTCGGTGGCCAGCACCACGGAGGAGCCGCGCTCGACGCGGAGGAAGGCGCGGTGATCGGTGGGCCAGCGGGCGCCTCCGCGGACGCCCGGGTCCTCGGTCGAGACGACGACCGTGCGGTCCAGGTCGCCGACGCTGCGCCACAGCTGGGCGCGGTCCTCGGCCACGGCCTCCGCGAGGGCCTTCCGCTCGTCCGGGGTCCAGCGGAGCTCCCGGGTGCGGTTGAACAGCAACGACATGAGACTCTCCGTCCACGCGGCGGGCCTGCCGCGTCCTCCGGAACCGTACGGGGCCCGCCAGGGGGGCTCCTCCGAGCAACCGGAGTAGTTCCTGGACGCGAAGCCCCGCGCGGGACGGCGTCAGCCGAGCGGATCGACGCCGTTCTGCCGCCAGCGCTCGTCCGCGAGCTGGCCCGAGCCGGCCTCCCCGTCGTGCGCGCCGAGCGGCTCGGCCTCGCGCCGCGCCTCGACCGGGACGGCCCCGAGCGAGGTGCCCGCACCCTCGGCCGTGCTGCCGGGGGCGAGCAGCCCCTCCTCGTCCTCGCGCGAGCCGACCTCGTCCTCCGGGGCGTTCTCGGTGCCGCTCTCGGCCATCGAGTCGTAGGGGTGGTCGGGGTCGGCGCTCTCCTCGGGAGTCGTGCTCTCCTCGTTGTCGGCGTCGGCCGGCTGCACGTCGTCCGGGTGCTCGACGTTCGCCGAGCCTCCGCTGGTGAATCCGGCGAACTCGGGGCTGTCGTCTGCGCTCATGGCCGCCACGGTAGCACCGGGCGGCCAGCGCCTAGGCTCGGAGGACGACCGCCTCGGCGGCGCGACGACGGGAGCGGGAATTGCGACGACTCGGCTACGAGCGGTTCGGCGGACCGGACGTGCTGTCCTGGCGGGAGGCCCCGGTGCCGATGCCCGGACGCGGCGAGGTGCTGGTGCGCACGCGCGCCGCGAGCATCAACGCGACCGACGAGAAGATCCTCTCCGGTGCCGCCCGGATCATGGCGGTCGGCCGGAAGCGCCCCTACGGCTTCGGACTCGACATCGCCGGCACGGTCGAGGCGCTCGGCCCCGGCGACCACTCCGTCTCGATCGGCGACCGCGTCGTCGGCATGACCCGCGACGGCGACGCGTTCGCCGACGCCGCGATCGTCCGCGGCCGCTCGCTGGTCCCGCTGCCCGACTCCCTCGACGACGTGCAGGGAGTGACGCTGGCGATGTCCGGCGGCACCGCGATCGGCACGGTCGACGCCCTGCGGGTCCGCGCCGGCGAGCAGATCCTGGTGGGCGGCGGCTCCGGCGCGATCGGGAACCTCGTCGTGCAGCTGCTGCTCCGCGCGGGCTGCACCGTCGCCGCGACCGGCTCGGCCGCGTCCGCCGACACCCTGCGCGCGCTCGGCGCCGAGCCGCACGACTACCGCCTGCTCGACCTCGGCGTGCTCGGCGGGCGCTTCGACGCGGTGCTCGACGTCTCCGGGCACCTGCCGGCGAGGGACGCCGCGCTCCTCCTCGCCGACGGCGGCCGCTACGCCACCCTCGTGCCGAGCGGCCCGGACCTCGGCGCCCAGGCGGCGAGCCTCGTCCGGCGCGGCCGCCCGAAGGTGAGCAACCTGATCGTGACGGCGAGCGCCGAGCGCATCGGCCGGGCCGTCTCACTGGCCGTCTCGGGCGAGCTCGTCCCCACGGCCGGCGCCGTGCATCCGCTCGAGGACGTCATCGCCGTGCTCTCGCGGCGGGCGCAGGGCACCGACCGGACGATCGGCAAGATCGTCTTCACCGCCGACGACGCGGCTCCGCTGAGCTGACCGGACCCGAGCCGACCGGCTCGGCGGACTCGCCCTTCTCCTCGCGCGGCGCCGCGCCGCCGAGGGAGAGGGTCGCCGCGAAGCCGACGGCGAGGAAGCCCGCCGCGGCGAAGGCGGCGAAGCGCGTGCCGTCCGACAGCGCTTCCCCGGCCGCGCGGGCGACGTCCGCCGTGCCCGGATCGGCCGCGAGTCCGGCGATGGCCGCTCCCGAGGAGTCGACGACGGCGTCCACCGTGCTGCTGACCTGCGCGGCCGGCAGCCCCTGCTCCTCCAGCGACGAGGTGAGCACGCCCGCGGTCGAGGTGTAGAGGATGGTGCCCAGCACCGCGATGCCGAGTGCCGAGCCGATCTGCCGGGCGGTCGACTGGGTGCCGGAGCCCTGGCCGCTGAGCTCGACGGGCACGTCGCGGAGGACCACTCCGGTCAGCTGCGCGGTGGCGAGGCCGACGCCGAAGCCGTAGACGGCGAGGAAGGGCACGAGCGCCCACCACGGCGTCGTGTCGGAGACGACGGCGCCGATGCCGACCACACCCACGATCTCGGCCGCGAGCCCGACCCGGACGATCAGCACGGCGGAGACGCGGTTGCCGAACGCACCCGCGAAGCCGGAGGCGACGAACGAGCCGAGCGCGAGGGCGATCAGCACCAGCCCGGTCTGCACCGCGGTGTAGCCGAGCACGTTCTGCAGCCAGATCGGCAGGGCGAGGATGATGCCGAACTCGCCGAGCGAGACGATCATCGCGGCGATGCTGCCGTTGCGGAACGAGGCCAGCCGGAAGAGCCTCAGCGAGAGCATCGCCGAGCGGCCCGCGCGCTCGCGGGCCCGGCCCCAGAGCACGAACGCGATCGTCGCGAGGACCGCGACGACGAAGGCGACCGGCACCGGCGAGGGCAGCCACCAGCCCAGGCTCCGGCCCTCGATCAGCCCGAAGACCAGGCCGGCCGAGGCGACGACCGAGAGCAGCGCGCCGACCAGGTCGACGCGACCCGCGTCCGGCTGCTTCGACTCGTCGACGAAGAGCAGCGCGCCGACGACGATGACGATCCCGAGCGGGATGTTGATCCCGAACGCCCAGCGCCAGGAGAAGTCGGTGGTGAGCCAGCCGCCGAGCAGCGGGCCGACGGCGGTCATCCCGCCGATGGTCGAGCCCCAGACGGCGAACGCGATCGCGCGCTCCTTGCCGCGGAAGGTCGCGTTGATCAGCGACAGCGTCGACGGCAGCACCATCGCGCCGCCCACGCCCTGCACGACCCGGGACAGGATCAGCAGGTCGCCGGTGGCCGCGAGCGAGGCGGCCACGGACGAGAGCGCGAACAGCGCGATGCCGACGACGAGCATCCGGCGCCGCCCCCAGCGGTCGGCGAGCGTGCCGAAGGCGAGCAGGAGCGCGGCGAAGACGAGCGTGTAGGACTCCTGCACCCACTGCACCTGGGTCGAGGTGATGCCGAGGTCCGCGACGATCGACGGGATCGCCACGTTCACGATCGTCGAGTCGACGATGATCGTCGCGACGCCGAGGCTGATCACGATCAGTCCGATCCAGCGGCGCCGAGCTGCTGCGAGAGCCATGAGGCCGTCCTCCTCCGCCCCGGAACCGGTCCGGAGCTCAATTAGTAAGCCAGCTGACTATATGCCTCGGCGGGCCGATCGCGCCAGGGTGGCGCGTGGAGAGGGGTCCGGAACAGTACCGGCCCGTGCCCCGCTGGACAAGGGCGAGAACCGCTCAGGGAGCGTTCGTCAGGATGGTCGCATGCCCGCATCTCCCCGTTCCTTCCCCTATCCCCTCGGCGTCTCCCTGCGCGGCGACGCCGGCGCGAACGTCGCCGTCTACTCCGAGACCGCGGACAGCGTCGAGGTCTGCCTCTTCGACTCCTCCGGAGCCGAGACCCGTGTCGCCCTCTCCGAGCGCACCGGACACGTCTTCCACGGCATCGTCCCCGAGATGACGGTCGGCACCCGCTACGGTCTGCGCGTCGACGGCCCCTGGGACCCCGCCAACGGCCTCCGCCACAACGCCGCGAAGCTCCTGCTCGACCCGCACGCCACCGCGATCGAGGGCGGCTACGACTGGAGCGAGGACGTCTTCGGCCAGTTCTACGAGGACGCCGACACGCGCAACGACGCCGACGACGCGGCCGCCGTGCCGCGCTGCGTCGTGACCGACCCCGACTCCTTCGACTGGACCGGCGACGAGGCCCCGCGCATCCCGCTGGACGAGACCGTCGTCTACGAGGTGCACGTGAAGGGCTTCACTCAGCTGCACCCGGACGTGCCCGAGAACGTCCGCGGCACCTACCGCGGCCTCGCGCACCCCGCGTCGATCAAGCACTTCACCGACCTCGGCGTGACCTCGGTCGAGCTGCTGCCGGTGCACCAGTTCGTGCAGGACTCGCACCTCGTCGAGAAGGGCCTGCGCAACTACTGGGGCTACAACTCGCTCGGCTTCTTCGCGCCGCACAACGAGTATTCGCACGCCGGCGACGACGGCTCGCAGGTCGACGAGTTCAAGGCCATGGTCAAGGCGTTCCACGAGGCGGGCCTCGAGGTCATCCTCGACGTGGTCTACAACCACACCGCCGAGGGCAACGACAAGGGACCGACGCTGTCCTTCAAGGGCATCGACAACGGCTCGTACTACCGCCTCGTCGAGGACGACCGCGCCAACTACTTCGACACCACCGGCACCGGCAACAGCCTCAACGTCGCGCATCCCGCGGCGCTGGGCCTGATCATGGACTCGCTGCGCTACTGGGTGACCGAGATGCACGTCGACGGCTTCCGCTTCGACCTGGCCACCACGCTCACCCGCCAGACCGGCGAGGCCGAGGTGCACAGCGCCTTCCTCGACCTGATCGCGCAGGACCCGGTGCTCGCGCCCGTCAAGATGATCGCCGAGCCGTGGGACACCGCCGGCTACCAGGTGGGCGGCTTCCCCGCCGACTGGTCGGAGTGGAACGGGAAGTTCCGCGACGACGTGCGCGACTTCTGGCACGGTGCCGACTCGGTGCTCGGCACGACCGCGCAGCGGATCCTCGGCTCGCCGGACGTCTACGAGGCCGACAAGCGCTCCCCCGTCTCGAGCGTCAACTTCGTCACCGCGCACGACGGCTTCACTCTCGCCGACCTCACCGCCTACTCGCGCAAGCACAACGCGGCCAACGGCGAGGACAACAACGACGGCGAGAGCGACAACCGCTCCTCGAACAACGGCGCGGAGGGCGCGACCGACAACGGCGCCGTCAACGAGCGCCGGGCCCGGATGCGCCGCAACTTCCTCGCGACGCTGCTGCTCTCGGCCGGCGTGCCGATGATCCTCGGCGGCGACGAGCTCGCGCGCACCCAGGGCGGCAACAACAACGCCTACTGCCAGGACGACGAGATCTCGTGGTTCGACTGGGAGAACGCGGACCTCAACCTGCTCGCCTTCACCCGCGAGCTGATCGCGCTGCGGAAGGCCGAGCCGGCCCTGCGGCCGAAGTGGTTCCGCCGCGCCCCCGGCGACGGTCCCGAGACCGTCGACATCCTGCGCTCGGACGCCGCCGGCTTCGCCGACGAGGACTGGGACAACCCGGACGCCCGCTCGATCACGTTCGTCTTCCGCTCCGAGGGCAGCGCCAGCTTCGCGCTGCTGCTGAACTCGGCGGAGAACGGCGTCGAGTTCACGGTGCCGGACGCACCCGGCGCCGAGTGGCAGCTGGCCGCCTCGAGCGACCCGGAGCAGGTCGTCGAGGGCGAGGTCACCACGCTGATCGTGCGCGACGCGTCCTTCACGCTGCTGCGCTCCGCCGCCTCCTGATGACTGGGCCGGGCCGGACCTCGCGGCGCCTGCGCTTCAGCGGGCGCATCGCGGGGTTCGGCACGGCCTCCGGCACCCGGATCGTGCTCGGGCTGTGGGAGAGCACGCCGTTCGGCGCGTTCGCCGACGCCATGGTCGAGCGGGCGGACGGGCACCGGCTCCTGATCGCGCCGACGGACGAGGTCGCGGACTTCATCGGGTCGACGTACTCGTTCGACGAGGTGCGGCTCGCGCCGGTCGCCTGGCACCGCGTCGACGGCGGGATCGAGGCCACGGCCGGCGCGCTCTCGCTCGCACTGCGGCTCGGCGAGCTCACTCCGCTGGGCCGCCTGCTGCGCGTCGTGCCGCGGCCGCTCGCCGAGCACCCGGCCTGGTTGACCGCGATCTCCCCGGTCGCCTCCGTGCTGGTGCGCGGCGTGAGCACCGCCGGCTCGGCCGGCCACGGCAGGCGGGAGTACTACGGCGTCCGCGCCATCCGCTCGATTTTCGGGGTCACCGCCTCGCTCGACGGCGCGGACCTCGGCGCACTCGGCCCGCTGTCGCCGCCGGTCCGCTTCGGCTTCTCGTCGGCACCGGCCACGCCGGCGATCGTCGACGTCACCACCACCATCACGCTGCCCCGGACCCCCGGTGCGGCACGAGAGAGAGGAAGCGCCTCATGAAGAAGGGCGACAAGATCAGCTGGAACACCTCGCAGGGCGAGACCCACGGCGAGCTGGTCGAGAAGAAGACGAAGGAGTTCCAGTTCGAGGGGCAGAAGTTCAACGCCTCGGACGACGAGCCCTACTGGATCGTGCAGAGCGACAAGACCGACGCGAAGGCCGCGCACAAGGAGTCCTCGCTCAAGAAGAAGTAGCGGCGCACACTGGGGAGCATGAGTGACGACGACGACGTGCGCCGACTGGCGCTCCTGCTCCCCGGCACCGAGGAGCGGACCGCCTACGGCACCCCGGCCTTCTACGCCGGCCCGAGGATGTTCGCCCGCCTGCACCAGCGGCCGGGTGTCCTGCTCGTCTGGCGGGCCGATCTCGGCGAGCGCGAGGCGCTGCTGCAGAGCGACCCGGAGACGTACTTCACGACGAGCCACTACGACGGGCATCCGAGCGTGCTCGTGCGGCTGGAGAAGATCGGCGCGGACGAGCTCGGCGAGCTGCTGCGCGAGGCGTGGGCCGCGAGGGCGCCGCGCCGGCTGCTCGACGGCGAGGCCTGACTCCTAGATCCCACGGCGACGAGTCACAGCTGTGCGCCGCGGCGACGAGTCACAGCTGTGCGCCGCGGCGCACCAGCTCGTGCACCCAGGCGAGCTTCTCGGCGATCGCGGGCGTGATGACGAAGGGGTAGAGGTCGTCCTTGCCCATCGAGCGGTTCACGCTGTTGAGGGCGAGCGAGAAGCCGTGCCAGCGGGCGAGGATCTCGGGCATCTCCAGGCCGGAGACCCGCTCCGCTCCGGTCGCCTGCACGCCGCCGACGAGCGACTCGGGGAGGCGGCCCCAGGGCCCCGCGACGGTCAGGCCGACCGTGGCGGTCGTCTCCAGCGCGTCGGCGATGTGCAGGTAGTGCGCGAAGGTCTCGGCGAAGTCCTCCCACGGGTGCGTCGTGGCGTACTGCGAGATGTGGTCGCTCGCCCAGTCCTCGGTCGAGGAGCCGCCGTAGTGCGCGTCGAGCGCGGCGCCGTAGTCGGCCCGCTCGTCGCCGAACAGCGCGCGGAACGCGGGCAGGAGCGACGTGCCGTCGACGAGCAGCTGCCAGTAGTAATGGCCGATCTCGTGCCGGAAGTGGCCGAGCATCGTCCGGTAAGGCTCGCCGAGGCGGGCCTTCAGCGCCTCGCGGTGCGCGTCGTTCCCCTCGGCGAGATCGACGGTGATCACGCCGTCGGCGTGCCCGGTCGTCACGGAGCCCTGCGCGGAGGAGAGCAGCTCGAAGGACAGCCGCCGACCGCGGTGCACCGGCAGGTCGAGGTGCCGCAGCTGGCGCAGCAGCCGCCGCTTGGCGAACTCGGCGACCGTCAGCTGGCTCAGCGTCGCCGCGTCGTACACCGGCGGCCGGGCGCTGGTCAGGGCGCAGGAGGCGCAGGCGCCGCCGGTGCCCTCCGCCGCGAGCCAGGTGCAGTCGATCGTTCCGCGGTAGACGCAGAGCGCGCGCCCCTCGGCCTCGACGAGCACGTCCGCGTCGACGTCGTAGGCGAGCGGCGTGCCGCAGCGCAGGCACCGCGCGTCCTCGAACTCCACCCGCGCCTCGCAGTGCGGACAGCCGAAGACGCGCATGACGGGCGAGTTTACCCGCCTTCAGGCCCGACGAGCCTCGAGCCCTCACCGGCGTCGGCGCCGGCCATGTCGGCGAGGACATCGACGACGACGCTCCGGATCCCCGCGAACGCCTCCGACGACGAGTCCGCCGCCCAGGAGAGCGAGGGGAACTCCGCCACGGTGCCGAGGAACTGCTCGTCCTCCTGCGACCACTGGACCCGGTAGGTGCAGCGCTCCGCATCGATCATCGTCGCTCCCCTTCCCCTTCTCGGTCGCCGCGAGCACCTGCTCGACGTGACCGGACGAGTATCACGGGCGATCTCAGCGAGGCAGTGATCGTGCGCCAGGCCACGTCACCGCGAACGGCGTCTCTCCAGACCTCGCCTGCGCGGAGACGGTGGGCCGGGCGCAGGACGCGCTCCTCACCGAACGGGGAGCGACCCGAGCCGAGGACGCTCGACCGCCGAGCGGTACAGTTGTGTCATGGACGTCAAGCAGGCCGCCGAGCGACTCGGAGTGACTCCGCGCCGCGTGGTGGCGCTGATCGCCGCCGGCCGGATCGAGGCGACGAAGGTCGGCCGCCGCTGGGAGGTGACGGAGGTGCCCGGCGCACGTTCGCGCCGTCCGCTCTCCGCCAGGTCGCGGCAGTCGCTGGCGCACGCCCTGCACGAGCGGACCCTGTCGGGCCTCGAGGGGCAGGAGCGCGCCAGGACCGCCGCGCGCATCCGCCGGCTCCGCGCGTCGCAGGACCCCGCAGGGTTGCTGGCGGACTGGTGGGGTGGAGAGGTGGAGTCCGGGCTCGTCGACTTCGGCACCAATCTCGTGCAGCACGCGCTCCACGGTGATTCCGACTACGTGCGGGAGGCTCTGCACCGACCGCGACGCGAGTACCTGCGACGTCTGGAAGACCTGGCGGATACTGTGAGCTCGGAGCGACGCATCATGGGACTCTCGATCGACGACCTCGCGCGAACCGCGGACGTGGACGTCTCCGACGTCCGACGCCTCGAACGCGGGCTGCCGGTGTCGCGGCCCTCGACCGCGCGACGAGTGCTGGACGCCCTGGGCGTCGAGCCGACCGCGCTTCCCGACCTGGTGCTGCGATGACGGAACGACTCGAAGCGTGGCTCGAAGGCAGACATGCCGGGCGGTTCACCCGAGACGCCGACGGCACGATCGGCTTCACCTACTCCGACGACGCACCGTCGACGCCGATCTCCCTGTCGCTGCCGCGCGAGGGCACGACGACGCGCACGGCGGCGGCGAGGTTCCTCGACAACCTGCTGCCCGACCAGGAGCACACGCGACGCCGGATGGCACAGGCGTACGGGGTCGCGAGCACGGGGACGTTCGAGCTCCTGCGCACGGTCGGCGGTGACGTCGCCGGCGGCCTGGTGCTCCTCCCGGACGGCGAGGCACCGCCGACAGGACCGGCGCAGCTGAACCCCGCTCTCGATGGGGACGTGGCCGATCGCATCAACAGCATCAAGCTCGATCCAGATGCCTGGGTGCCGAGACAGACTCCCGCGCGCTTCTCCCTCGCGGGAACGCAGGGGAAGTTCGCCCTGGCTCGAGTGGACCGGAACTGGTACTGGTCGAACGCCGCCGTGCCGTCGACCCACATCGTCAAGCCCGCGCGCCTCGAGCACCTCGGTCTCGAGGCGGCGGAAGCGGCCGCGCTGACGCTGGCTGCGGACGTCGGCCTCCATGCTCCCCGGGCGGCTGTCCTGCACACGAAGGATCAGACGGCCTTCGTCGTGGAGCGCTTCGACCGGATTCTCGACGATGAGAGCGTCTTCGCGCGACGGATTCATGCCGAGGATCTCGCTCAGGCGCTGGGCATCGACGTTGCACGGAAGTACTCCGTGACGGCCGCGCAGATCGTGGAGAAGCTCCGGTCGGTCGACGCGACCGGCGGGGTGGTGCGCGCCTTCCTCCGGCAGCTGGCCTTCAACATCCTCATCGGCAACGCTGACGCGCACGCCAAGAACTACTCCGTCCTTCTCCGCCCCGACACCGTCCTCCTGGCCCCGATCTACGACGCGGTTCCGACCGGCCTGTACCCGGCGTTCGATCAGGAGCTGGCGATGCGCATCGCCGGCGCGCGGTTCCCGCAGGCGGTGACGCAGAACCACTGGCGGAAGTTCGCGAGGAGCACGGGGATCGACGAGGAGGAGGTCGTCACTCTCGTGGAAGAGGTGGCGCGCGGCGTCGCCGCGAGGAACGACACCGCGTGGAGAACTCTCGACGACGATCAGGCGACGCTTCTGAAAGAGACCGTGGAGCGCAACGTCGCCGTCGCGCTGGCACGGCCCCGCCGGGCGACTGAGACCTAGGCGATGCGGATCAGCTTCTTGTTGACGAACTCCTCGAGGGCGCTGCGGCCCATCTCGCGGCCGGTGCCCGAGCGCTTGACGCCGCCGAAGGGGAGCTCGGCCGCGTCGCCGAGGACGAGGTTGATCCAGACCATGCCGGCGTCGATGCGGTCGGCCAGGCGGAGGGCCTGCTCCGAGTCGGTCGTGTAGAGGTACGAACCGAGGCCGTACGGGGTGTCGTTGGCGAGCGCGATCGCCTCGTCCTCGTCGTGCACGCGGTAGAGCGCGGCGACGGGGCCGAAGAACTCCTCGCGGTAGGCGTTCATCTCGGGGGTGACGTCCTCGAGGACAGCCGGCGGGAAGAAGTTGCCGGTGACCTCGCCGCTGGCGCGCACGGTCGCGCCCTGCTCGCGGGCGACGGCGAGCTGCTGCTCGAGGCGCTCGGTCGCGGCGGCGGAGGAGAGCGGGCCGAGCAGGGTCCCCTCGGCGAAGGGATCCGCGGGGCGGGCGGCGGTGAAGGCCGCGGTGAACTTCTCCGCGAACGTGTCGTAGAGCGCGTCGATGACGATGAAGCGCTTGGCGGCGTTGCAGGACTGGCCGTTGTTGTCGAGGCGGGCGGCGACCGCGTCCTCGACGGCCTTGTCGAGGTCGTCGGTGGAGAGCAGCACGAACGGGTCGGAGCCGCCCAGCTCGAGCACGACCTTCTTGAGGTTGCGGCCGGCGATCTCGGCGACGGCCGCTCCCGCGCGCTCGGAGCCGGTGACGGAGACGCCCTGCACCCGCGGGTCGGCGATGACGGTCGCCGCCTGGTCGTTGCTCGCGTAGAGGTTGACGTAGACGCCGGCGGGGGCGCCGAGCTCCTCGGCGGCCGTGCGGAAGATGTCGGCGATCGCGGCGGCCGACTCCGGGCACTGCGGCGCGTGCTTGAGCATGATCGTGTTGCCGTTCACCACGTTCGGGCCGGCGAAGCGGGCGACCTGGTAGTAGGGGAAGTTCCAGGGCATGATCCCCAGCAGCACGCCCAGGCCCGAGCGGCGGACGAACGCCGAGCCGGTGCCGTCGGCCAGCGCGATCGGCTCGTCCTTCAGGAACTCCTCGCCGTTCTCCGCGTAGTAGCGGTAGATGTCGGCCGCGAAGCCGACCTCGCCCTGCGCCTGGTCGAGCGGCTTGCCCATCTCTCGGACGATGATCTCGGCGAGGGCGTCCGCGCGCTCGACGTGCAGGTCCGCGACGCGGGCGATCAGCGCGGCGCGGGTGGCGACGGGCACGGTGCGCGACCAGGTGGAGTACGCGTCGTGGGCCGAGGCGATCGCGTCGGCGAGCTCGGCGTCGGTGATGCCGGGGTACTCGCTCAGCGTCTCGCCCGAGGCCGGGTCGATGACGGCGTAGCTGCTGCTGCTCATGCGGGGAGTGCTCCTTCACGGTCGCGGGCCGGCGCGGTCGCGTCGGCGGTGTCGTGCTGTCTCTCGGCGTCGGCGGTGTCCTCGTCGAGGATCTCCTGCGCCAGGCGCCGTCCGACGCGGATCGCGCCGTCGACGTGCTGGTAACCCTCGGCCGCGAGGTCGCTCGAGCCGAAGCGGAGCGGCCCCACCGGCTCGAGCTGCAGCGCGCCGTAGCGGGTCAGTCCGCCGAGGTCGAAGCTCGCGGCGTACGCGCCCTGCGTCCACTCCTCCGACGCCCAGTCGCTCTCGTAGTAGACGACGGGGTCGAGCGCGGCCGGGCCGTAGTAGGCGGCGAGCGAGTCGAGGATCGCGGCCTTCCGCTCGGCCTCGGGCAGCGCGAGCACTCGGTCGGCCTTCTCGTCCGAGACGAAGCCGACGAGGGTGCCGCGCTCCTCCCCCGCGTTGGAGTTGTCGTAGGCCTCGTGCACGAGGGCGTGCGGGCTGAACGCGGTGCCGGAGAGGCCGTCGGCGCGCCAGAACGGGGTCGCGTAGGTCGCGTGGACCTTGATCACGAGGCCGAGGGACTGGTGCTGGAGGGCCTGCTGGCGGAGCCGGGGCAGCGGCGGGTCGAAGGTGATCCGGTTGACGAGGTTCGGCGGCACGGCGACGATCGCGCGGCGGGCTCGCACCGTGACGCCCTCGGCGCGGACGGTCACGCCGTCGTCGCCGTACTCGACGGAGCGGACGGGCCGGCCGAGCAGCACGCGCTCGGCGCCCACGCGCTCGGCGAGCCGCTCCGGGACCTGCTGGAGCCCGCCGAGGACGCGCTTGTCGAGGATGAAGTCGGCGTCGACGAGGTTGCCGAAGCTGCCCGCGCTCGCCGCCATCAGCAGGGCCTGCAGCAGCGAGAAGGAGTGCGCGGGCTTGGTGAGCATGGCGTCGGCGATGAAGAGCGCGATGTTCGCGCGGGCCTCGGCGTCGTCGCTCTGCGCCTCCAGCCAGGCGCTGAAGCTGATCCGGTCGTAGTCGTGCGCCCGCGGGTGCGACCACGGCGCGGACGGGTCGGTCTCGGCGACGAGGCCGTCGAGGATCCCGATCAGGCGCTCGATCTCGGCCTCGGTGTCCGCGCCGCCGGGGAAGATGTCGCCGGTGAAGCGCCGGGCTCCGCCGTCGGCGCCGATGTAGACACTCTCGCCCTCGCGGTAGCGGGAGTAGGTGTCCAGGCCCAGCTCGTCGAGCGTCTCGAGCAGGGCGGTCTGATCCGGCGAGACCCACTGGCCGCCGAGCTCGAACATCTGGCCGTCGACCACGCGGGTCTCGAGGCGGCCGCCGACGCGCTCGCGCGCCTCGAGGACGACGACGCGGCGGCCCTGCTCCTGCAACCGGAGGGCGGCGGTCAGGCCGGTGGCGCCGGCGCCGATCACGACCACGTCGCAGTCGAGATCGGATTCGAGGGCGGTCGCGCTGGACTCCACCACGCTGTGCATGACAACTCTTTCCGTCGGTGATCCCCGCTTTCGACGAGGGATTGCGAACAATTCTGGCACAGCAACGGTGGAGAAGGGCAGTGCGGGACGTGACGGATCGGTGTTTCCCGCGATACATAGGCGTGCTATGTTTAAGCACGTGCTCGAACCCTCCGCCCCTGTCCGCCTCGCCTCCGCCGCCACCGCGCTCGCGCGGTACGCCGGCCGCTCCAGCGGCGCCACCGGGCTCGGCGCGCAGTCCGGTGCCGTCTGGTCGACGCTCGCCGAGCTGCGCACCGCCTCCCCGATCCGCCTCGGCGAGCTCGCCGAGCGCGTCCGGGTCACCCAGCCGACGATGACCGGCATCATCGCGCGCCTCGACGAGGCCGGCTGGATCCGCCGCGTGCACGACGAGAGCGACGGTCGCGCCTGGCTGATCGAGGGCACAAAGGCGGGAGCCGCGGCGCTCACCGAGCACCGCCTCCGCCTCGACACCGCCCTCGCCCCGCTGTTCGACGACCTCGACGACGACGACCGCCGCGCCCTCGAGCGCGCCGCGGCCCTCGTCGAGGAGCGTGTCCTGCGCGTCGCCGGCAGCCCCGCCTCCTGACTCCCCTTCCCCGCACGACCCCTCCCCCGAAAGGCCCCTCCGTGTCCACTCCCCACTCCCCCGCCGCGGGCGGCTCGATCCTCCGGCAGCCGCTCGCCGTCTGGGCCGTCGCCTTCGCCGCCGTCATCGCCTTCATGGGCATCGGCCTCGTCGACCCGATCCTCCCGGCCATCGCCGAGAGCCTCGAGGCGACGCCGACCGAGACCTCGCTGCTGTTCACCAGCTACCTCGTGATCACCGGCGTCGTGATGTTCTTCACCAGCTGGCTCTCCAGCCGCATCGGCGCGAAGAAGACGCTGATGATCGGCCTGGTGCTGATCGTCGTCTTCGCCGCGCTCGCCGGCACGGCCGGCAGCGTCGAGGGCGTCATCGGCTTCCGCGCCGGCTGGGGCTTCGGCAACGCGCTCTTCATCTCGACCGCGCTCTCGACGATCGTCGGCGCGGCCAGCGGAGGATCCTCCGCCGCGATCGTGCTCTACGAGGCCGCGCTCGGCGTCGGCATCGCGATCGGCCCGCTGCTCGGCGGCCTGCTCGGCTCGGTCTCCTGGCGCGGACCGTTCTTCGGCACGGCCGTGCTGATGGCCGTCGGCTTCATCGCCATCGCGACCCTGCTGCGCGAGGACGGCCCGCGGCCGACCCCGACGCCGCTCTCCGCGCCGTTCAAGGCGCTGGCCGTGCCCGCGATCCGGACCCTCGCCGGTGCGGCGCTGTTCTACAACATCGGCTTCTTCGTGCTGCTGGCCTACACGCCGTACCCGCTCGGGCTCGACGAGATGGGGCTCGGCTTCACCTTCTTCGGCTGGGGCCTCGGCGTCGCGATCACCTCGGTCTTCGTCGCTCCGCTGCTGACCGCGCGGCTGCCGCGCACCGTCGTGCTCCGCTCGGTGCTGGTGCTGCTCGCGCTCGACCTCGTCGCCGGCGGACTGCTGATCTCCTCGCGGGTCGGCCTGATCGTCTGCATCATCGTCGGCGGCCTGCTGCTGGGCGTCGTCAACACCGTGCTGACCGAGTGCGTGATGGAGGCGACCGACCTGCCGCGCTCCGTGGCCTCGTCCTCCTACTCGGGCGTGCGCTTCCTCGGCGGCGCTATCGCCCCGCCGGCCGCCTCGGCGCTGGCCGCGGCGATCTCGCCGGCCTTCCCGATGTACGCGGCGGCGGGCGCGGTGCTGATCGCCTCGCTGATCGTCTTCCTCGGGCGGCGGACGCTGGCGCGCGCGGACGCGCACGGGGCGGAGAGCGCCGCCGTCGAGGCGCAGTCGATCGCGGTGGGCGAGAGCCTCTGAGCGCGTCGGTCTCGATACGCCCCTCCGGGGCTACTCGACCAGCATGCAGGACAGCGTCAGCTCCGTTGCAGCAGCTCTCTGTTGATCGAGTAGCCCGCGCAGCGGGCGTATCGAGATCCACCACCGTCAGGAGCACGGGTCTGCAGACCAGCCCTGCTGGGAACGGCGGGTCTCGATACGCCCCTGCGGGGCTACTCGACCACCATGAGGCGCCTGTGCGGCGCCTTCCATGCTGATCCGCCGGGCCGTGCAGCCCCGTTCATGCTGATCCGCCGGCCCGTGCAGGCCCGTCCATGCTGATCGAGTAGCACGCGCAGCGGGCGTATCGAGATCCACCGTCGTCCAGGCCTGAGCCGTCAGGGCGCGACCTCGAACATCCGGGGGCGCAGGGGCGCCGTGCGCGGGTCCGCGGCGCAGGCCGCGAGGGCGGCGGCCAGGACACCGGCGGCCGGGCGCGCCTCGCGGACGTACACGTCGACGCCGGCCGGGGTGAACGGCGTGCGGGCGAAGCGGGTCAGCGCCCAGCCGGCCTCCTCATCGGCGGCGACGAACGACCAGCGGCTGCGGGCCAGCAGCGTCAGCGGCTCGACGCCGCGCCAGCGGAAGCCGTCGGGATCCGCGGGGTCGGGGGCGTCGATCCCGACCACGTAGCGCGTCGAGCGCCGGCCGCGCCAGCTGACCACGTCGCCGACCTCGCCGCCGGGCAGGGGCGCGTACGTGATCGCGACACCCGCCCGCCCCTGCCAGAGCGGCAGACTCGAGCCGCGCACGAACCAGGTGCCCGTCGCGAGCGCGGCGCGGTCGATCGCGGGAGCGTCGATCACGGCAGCGCGTGCTTCACGTTGGAGCGGGCCAGCGCGATCGCCTCGCCCGCGCCGCCGTTCATCACCATCTTCGACATCGCCAGCGCGAAGCCCTTCACCTGGGCGCCGGTGACCGTCGGCGGCAGCGAGAGCGCGAGCGGATCGGTGACGACGTCCACGAGCACGGGCCCCGGGTCGGCGAGCGCCTCGCGCAGCGCGGACTCCACCTCGCGCGGGTCCTCGACCCGGATCCCGCGGATGCCGACCGCCGTCGCGACCTGCGCGTAGTCGACCATCGGCACGTCCACCGCGAAGTCCGGGAAGCCGTCGACGAGCATCTCCACCTTCACCAGCCCGAGCGTCGAGTTGTTGAAGACGACGATGGTCACCGGCAGCTTGTAGGCCGCGACCGTCACCAGCTCGCCCATCAGCATCGAGAGCCCGCCGTCGCCGCTCAGCGAGACGACTTGGCGGCCGGGCTGCGCGAGCTGGGCGCCCACGGCCTGCGGCAGCGCGTTCGCCATCGAGCCGTGCGAGTACGAGCCCAGCAGCCGGCGGCGGCCGTTCGGCGTGACGTAGCGGGCCTGCCAGACGTTGCCCATGCCGGTGTCGGCGGTCACGATCGCGTCGTCGGCGAGCAGTGCGTCCAGCGTCGACGCGACCAGCTCGGGGTGGATCGGCCGCTTCGTGGCGACCTCGGTGTACTTGCCGACCACTCCCGTGACGAGCTTCTCGTGCTTCTTCAGGAGCTTGTCGAGGAAGCGGTGGTCCTTGCGCTTCACCAGCGGGGTCAGCGCGTCGAGGGTCGCCGCGACGTCGCCGTGCACGGGGTGCGCCACGCTCACCCGGCGGCCGAGCTTGGAGGCGTCGCTGTCGACCTGCGCGATGACGACCTTCGACGCGTCCGGCAGGAACTGCTCGTAGGGGAAGTCGGTGCCGAGCAGGATCAGGAGGTCGGCGTCGTGCATGCCCGCGTGGGCGGCGCCGTAGCCGAGCAGCCCGGTCATGCCGACGTCGTAGGGGTTGTCGTACTGGATCCACTCCTTGCCGCGCAGGCTGTGCCCGATCGGCGCTCCGATGAGCTCGGCGAAGGCGACGACCTCGTCGTGCGCGTCCCGCACGCCGGCGCCGGCGAAGATCGCGACCGTCTTCGCCTCGTCGATCGCCTGCGCGAGCGCGCGGACGTCGGCCGCGGCGGGCACCAGGGCCGGCCGCTCCGGCAGCACGAAGGACGGGAAGTCGCCCTCCGCGTCGAACTCGGCGACGTCGCCCGGGAGGGTGACCACGGCCACGCCGCGGAGGGCGACGGCACTGCGCATCGCCGCGTTGACGACCCGCGGGGCCTGCGCCGCCGTCGAGACCAGCTCGCGGTAGTGCGAGCACTCGACGAAGAGGCGGTCGGGGTGCGTCTCCTGGAAGTAGCCGGAGCCGATCTCGCCGCTCGGGATGTGGCTCGCGATGGCGAGCACGGGCGCACCCGAGCGGTGCGCGTCGTACAGGCCGTTGATCAGGTGCAGGTTGCCGGGGCCGCAGCTCCCGGCGCAGACCGCCAGCTTCCCGGTGATCTGCGCCTCCGCGCCGGCCGCGAAGGCGGCTGCCTCCTCGTTGCGGACGTGGATCCAGTCGATCCCGCCCTTCGCCGAGCCGCCGCTGCGGCGCACCGCGTCGACGATCGGATTGAGCGAGTCCCCGACGATCCCGTAGATCCGGGCGACCCCGGCGTCGATGAGCTGGGCGATGAGCTGGTCTGCGACGGTCTTCTGAGCCATGCCCCCATTCGACTCCACCCGGCTGGACTTCGCCTGCCCCTCGCGGGGCCTTGCCGGGCGGCGACGATCGGAGTAGCGGGCCGCACCGCACAGGGGGGTGCCCCGGCGGGCCCCGCCACCCCTACCCTGGAGCCGACCCCGTCACCGCCGTCTGGAGCCTCCGATGAACCGCCGCCGTTCCGCCCTCGTCCTCGCCGCCGCCGCGGCCCTCGCCCTCGGCCTCACCGGCTGCTCAGGGATCAACAGCATGATGGGCGGCGAGACCCGCGACGACACCTCCGGCGAGATCGTCGACGGCGGCACGACCGACGTCTTCCAGCTCCGCGTCGGCGACTGCCTGAACGACGAGCTGAGCGAGACCGCGACCGAGGTCACCGACGTCCCGACCGTGCCGTGCTCCGACGCGCACAGCTACGAGGTCTTCCAGAACATCACGATGGCCGACGCGGACGAGTACCCCGGCGAGACGGCGACCACCGAGCAGGCCGACTCCGAGTGCCAGGCCGCGTTCGAGGGCTTCGTCGGTCTCAGCTACGAGGAGTCGCAGTACGACTTCAGCTACTACTACCCGACCCAGGAGAGCTGGGACGGCGGCGACCGCGTCATCAACTGCCTGATCACCGACCCCGCGGGCCCAAGCACCGGCACCCTCTCGGGCGCCGCCGCCTGACCCTCTGACCCACCCCGCGAGATGCCACTTGTGCACGCTTTTCACGGCGTGTCGCGCTCATAAGTGGCATCTCGCGGCGGGGATCAGCTCTCGCGCGTGGCCGCGGGGCGGGGGAAGAGGGTCAGGAGCAGGCCCGAGGCTATCCAGACGGCGGCGATGCCGAGGATGAGCCAGCCGGCGTCGAGCGAGGACGCGGCTCCGGCCAGGGCGGCACCGACCGCGGCGGCGGCGGCGCGCAGGCCCGCGCCGATGGTGAAGACCTGGGAGCGGACGGCGGCCGGGCTCTCCTGATCGCGCAGCAGCAGCATCGCGGCGTTCGCGGGTGCGGTGAAGACTCCGGCGACGGCGAACGCGACGAGGGCCACGACGATCCCGAGGTCGGGCGCGGCGGCGAGCAGGGCGACGCCGGTCGCGGCGAAGCCCGCCCCCATCACCCAGGCCGGCGGGCGTCGCGTCCAGCGCCGCACGGCGACCGCGATCGCACCGAGCAGCCCGCCGACGGCGAACGCGGTGAGCAGCCCGGCCGCCGCCGCGGTGCTGCCCACCCGCTCGAGCGACAGCCCGATCGCCGCGACGCCGGCCGCGCCGCCGCCGATCTGGCTGATCGTCCCGGAGAGGGTGACGATCGCGATCGGCCGGTGCCGCACGAGGTGGGTGACACCGGCCGCGATGGTGCGCCGGACGCCGACGGTGGGGGTGGGCCGCGCCTCCATCCGCAGGGCGAGCGAGCCGAGGACGCCGACGAGCGCGAGGGCGGCCATCGCGAGCATGGCGAAGCGGGCCGAGGCGACGGCGATCACCAGCCCGGCGATCGCGGGGCCGCCGATCGAGGCGACGGTGTAGGACAGCGAGTCCTGAGCGTAGGCGCGGCGCGGGTCGGCGATCGCGCTGGTCACGAAGCTCGACATGCCGCCCATGTAGACCGGGGTCGCCAGGCCCGCGATCACCAGGAGCAGCGCGATCAGCACTGTCGGCACGTCGCCGAGGAAGGACGCGAGCGCGAAGGAGGCGGCGGTGGCGAGCGCCGCGCCGACCAGCAGCCGGCGCGGCGCGCGCACCCGGTCGAGCACGGTGCCGACGAGCGGAGCGGCGATCACGCTCGGGAACAGGGCGGCGCCGGTCAGCAGCCCGCCGAGCGCGACGTCGTCGAGGCGCTCGACGGCGAGG
Source organism: Rathayibacter sp. PhB179 (assembly GCF_004345345.1). Lineage (NCBI taxonomy): Bacteria > Bacillati > Actinomycetota > Actinomycetes > Micrococcales > Microbacteriaceae > Rathayibacter > Rathayibacter sp. PhB179. The sequence goes on from NZ_SLVD01000001.1 coordinate 258,830, forward strand.
ACGGGCAGGGCGACGACCATCCCCGCGCTCGCGAGGCGCAGGGGGATCGAGGCGGTCAGGTAGGTGGCGGCGCTCATGCGGCTCGGGAGGACATCGCCTCCCATTTTTCCATGGTCCCGAGGACCCGCTCCCCGGCCGCGGCGATCAGGGCAGCAGGATCACCTTGCCGTCGAGCGTCCGCGACTCGGCGAGCTCCATCGCCGCCACGATCTCCGTGAGCGGGAAGCGCGCCGCGATGTTGGCGGTGAGCGAGCCGTCCGCGAGCAGCGCGAGCACGCGGCCCAGGTCCTCCTCGAGCCGCGCGCGGAACCGGGCGGGCCGGAGCGAGTGCCCGGACCAGAGGTCGTAGAAGACGGCGCGCTTCCCGTTCGGCGCCAGCTGGTACGCCTGCACCCGGGCGAGCTGCTTCAGGAACGGCGGCCAGATGCTGCCGGTGCTCGCGCTGACGATCGCGTAGGCGACGAGGGTGCCGCCGGGCGCGAGCAGCGACCAGGCCAGTCGGGTGGTCTCCCCGCCGATGTTGTCGAAGACGGCGTTCACGCCGCCCGGTGCGAGCTCGCGGACGCGGGCAGCGAGCTCCGGGTCGGCGTAGTCGACCGGCTCGACGCCGGCCGCGCGGAGGGCGTCGTGGTGCCGCGGCGAGGCGGCGCCGATCACCCGGATGCCCTCGAGCGAGGCCAGCCGGTGCACGAGGCCGCCGACGCCGCCGTTCGCCCCGAACAGGAGGATCGTGTCGCCGCGGGAGAGCCGGGCCGAGCGGTGCAGCATCTGCCAGGCCGTCACTCCGTTCACCACCACGGCCTCGGCGTCCTCGGGCGCGACGCCCTCGGGGACGAGGACGCAGTCGCGCGCGGCGACCCGGGCGTGGCCGGTCCAGCCGCCGGTCTTGGTCAGGGCGGCGACTCGGCGGCCCTCGAGGGACGCGTCGCCGCCGGGCCCGACGGCGAGCACCCGGCCGACGAGGTCGTAGCCGGGCGTGAACGGGAAGGCGGGCTGGGCGAAGTAGCGGCCGCGGCGCATGGACTGCTCGGCGAAGGAGATGCCGGTGGCCTCGACGGCGACGAGCAGCTCGCCGGCCGCGGGCGGCTCGACCGGCGCCTGCTCGAGGAGCAGTCCGGCCGGCTCGACGAGCCCGGGGAGGACGACGCGGGTGGTGGTGTGCGGGAGGGCGGTGGTCATGGGGTGCTCCTTGGGGTAGGTGTGAGTGACTGGACAGTCACTTCTGTAGAGATGGAAAAGTCGGTCATGCGGTGTCGGCGCCCCCCATGCTGATCGAGTAGCCCGCGCCGCGGGCGTATCGAGATCCACCAGCGTCAGAGGCCGAGTCTGCAGGTCCGCCCTTCTGGGGACGGTGGGTCTCGATACGCCCCTGCGGGGCTACTCGACCAGCATGGGTCGACCAACACGCGTCGACCAGCAGGTGGCGGCTCGCCGACGCTCAGTCGTGGTGCCGGATGCCCGCGGAGACGATGCGCGCCCACTCGGAGTCGACGCCGCCGAGGTCGGTCTGCACGATCAGGTGGCAGAGCTGGCCGTAGGCGACGAAGCGCTGCACGGCCGGGCCGTCGGCGCCGGAGACGACGCTCACCGTGCGGACGACCGTCGAGATCCCGCGGCGGACGGCCTCGCGGATCTCGGGCACCCCGCTCGCGCTCTGCGCCTGCGACTGCAGCATGATCAGGTCGCGGTCGGCGATCAGGTCGATGTAGGCGAGGGTCATCGCCTCGAGCCGATCGGCTGGGTCCGACGAGACCGAGGCCTCCCCCGCCACGGCGAGTGTCGACGCCACCAGCTCGTAGCAGCGGTCGACCGCGGCGACGAAGACGCCGAGCTTGCCGGGGAAGAGCCGGAAGACGTAGGCGGGCGAGACCCCCGCCTCCGACGCGACCTCGGTGATCGGGGTCGCGGAGTAGCCGGTGCGGGCGAAGACGTGCACGGCGGCCGCGGTGATCCGCTCGCGCTGGGCTTCTGCGGTGGAGCGGGGGGTCGTGGTCGGCATGTGACTGATCAAACACTCACATCAGTGCGCTGTCAAGAGGCGACCGGTGGAGATCCCGGATCAGGACCGCTTCCGCCGCCCCTTCAGCGCGAGCTGCAGCGCCGCCAGGAGCAGCAGCGCGGCGAACAGCACGCCCGAGATCCGCGCGGGCAGGAGGAACGACAGCGCGACGCCGGCGAAGGAGAACCCCGTCGCGCAGAGCCCGACCACGAGCCCGGCCCGGACGTCGAGCAGCCCGCGGCGCGCGTTCGCGATCGAGCCGCTGATCGCCGTCGGGATCATCGCGGCGAGCGAGGTGCCCTTGGCGAGCAGATCGGCGAGACCGAACGCGCCCACGAGCACGGGCACGGCGATCGCGCCGCCGCCGATCCCGAAGAGCCCCGAGGCCACTCCCATCGCCAGGCCCAGCCCGCCGAAGCCGGGCCAGACGCCCCAGCCCTCCGCGACCTCGCCGGTCTCGTTCGAGCCGAACACCGCCATCCGCACGGCCGCCGCGACCAGCAGGGCGACGAACAGCCAGCGGAGCACGCCGAGCGGCAGGCGCGCGAGTAGCCAGGAGCCGAGGATCGCGCCGATCATCGCGGCCGCGGCGATCACCGCGGCGGGGACCCAGGCGACCTGCCCGCCGAGCGCATAGCCGAAGGCACCGGCCACCGCGGTCGGCGCGATCGCGAGCAGCGAGGTCGCGGACGCCCGGCGCTGGTCCATCCCGGCCCAGGCGATCAGCATCGGCACCATCACGATGCCGCCGCCGACGCCGAACGCGCCCGAGAGCACCCCGCCGATCGCGCCGATCAGCGCCAGCACGAGCATCGCCCTCGCGCGGAGGGCCTTCGGGCGGGTCGCCGGTGCGCTCGCCGCCGTCTCCGGGGCGGCCTGCGCGCTCGTCTCGTCCGTCACCCGCCCAGCCTGCCACCTGCGCCGTCGCACGGCGGAAACATGCGGTGCGTACCCTTCGTGATGCGTCGCCGGTGGGGGCCGGGCGATCGACGCGAGGAGGGGGCACCGTGCGTGCGACGCCGATCCGGGCCGCGTCCTGGCCGGCCGCGCTGGCGGTCCGTGCGGTCTTCGAGCGCGAGGCGCGGCGGACGGCCGCGGCGATGCTGCCGTTCGCTCCGGAGGGGATCCAGCGGGTCGCCGAGCCGATCCCGGCGCGTCCGGACGCTCCGGCCACGACGGCCGACGTCCTCCGCTCCGCGGGCGCCGGCTCGCGCCCGACCGTGGTCTGGATCCACGGCGGCGGCTGGGTCTCCGGCCACCGGCGCGACGTGGACCCCTACCTGCGCCTGCTCGCCGAGGCCGGCTACACCGTCGTCTCGCTCGACTACAGCCGCGGGCCCGAGGCGGTGCACCCGACCGCGCCGCGGCAGCTCCTCGCCGCACTCGAGCACCTGCGCCGCAGCGCCGGCCGCCTCGGGATCGCCCGCGACCGCCTCGTTCTGGCCGGCGACTCGGCGGGCGCGCAGCTCGCGAGCCAGCTCGCCACCGCGATCACGAACCCCTCCTACGCCCGCGCGGCCGGGCTCACGACGACCCTGCCCGTCGACGCCGTGCGGGCGGTGATCCTGCACTGCGGAGTCTTCGACCTCGCCGCCCTCGCCCGCGCCACCGGTCTCGCCGGCCGCGGGCTGCGCGCCGCCCTCTGGGCGTACACCGGCCGGCGGGCCTGGTGGACCTCCGACGCCGCCCGGTGGATGTCGACGATCGAGCACGTCACGCCGCGGTTCCCGCCGACGTTCCTCAGCGGCGGCAACGCCGACCCGCTCACCGCGCAGCAGTCGCGCCCGTTCGCGGCGCAGCTGCGCTCGCTCGGCGTCCCGGTCACGGCGCTGCTCTGGGGCGACGGGCACGAGAGCGAGCTCGGCCACGAGTACCAGTTCCACCTCGAGCTGCCGGAGGCGCGCGAGGCGCTGGAGCGGACCCTCGCGTTCCTGGCGCAGCAGACGGCGCGATGAGGCCCGCCTCCCTCCCGACCCTGGCAGTCCCCTGGGCAGCCGGGACTCGACCGTGACGTTCGCCGTGCACGCTCCGTCCTACCTCTGAACCGCCCGATCGACCGACCGGGCACCGAGACGAAAGAGGAGATCATGGCCGAGAGCACCGCGAACACCACGACGACGAACGGGACCGGACGTACGGTCATCGACGACGGCGTCATCGCGAAGGTGGCCGGCATCGCGGCCCGCGAGGTGCCCGGCGTGCACGCCCTCGGCAACGGCGCCGCCCGCGCCCTCGGCGCCATCCGCGGCGCGCTCGGCAACGACGACCGCGCCCAGGGCGTCAAGGTCGAGGTCGGCGAGCGCCAGGTCGCCGCCGACGTCACGATCGTCGCCGAGTACCCGGCCGCGCTCCAGGACGTGGCGGAGGGCGTGCGCTCCGCCGTCGGCCGTGCGATCCGCGAGATCGTCGGCATGGACGTCGCCGAGATCAACGTCACCGTGCAGGACGTCCACATCCCCGAGGACGACGCCCCCGAGGCCGAGCCGCGCGTCGCCTGATCACCCCGCACCACCCCTGACGCCCCGCGGTCGATCCGGCCGCGGGGCGTCTCGGTGCATCCGGCCCCGGAGCCGGCAGCGCCCCCTCACCCGCCCCACCCGCCCCCGACCGCGTCCCCCGCGCGGCACCGAACCCCTGGAGATGCGCATGGAGAACAACTGCGCCCGACCCCTCGACGTCGACGACGCCGTCGCGCTCATCGGAGTCCTCACCACCCTCGAGGTGCTCACCTCCGCCGGCCGCCTCGGCAGCCCCGAGCTCGACTCCCTCCGGCACAGCCTCGCGCAGGGCGGCGCGGTCCTGCCCGGCGCCGACGAGTCCGAGATCGCCGCCGCCCTCGCGGCCCTGAACGCGCGACTTCGCGACAGCATCTCCTAGCCGCCGACATCGGCTCTCCGCAAGAGCGTGTTTGTGACAGGCTTGTCATCGCGCGCCACTGCGCGACGATGAAGGAGCAGCCATGAGCGTCGGACACTACGTGCTCTCGACCACCGGGCCGTTCGCGGACGAGACCGAGATCCTCGGCGTCTACTCCACCGAGTCCTGGGCACGCGAAGCCGCCGCCAGCTGGCTCGACGCCCTCGACCTCGAGGCCTTCCCGCAGTGCGTGATCGAGAACTGGAACGGGTCGCACCTGCTCCACCGCGAGGTCCTCGGCGGCCTCGGCCTCGACGACGACGGCTCGGCCGCCGGCACCGTCGAGGGCTGACCCTCCGGCGCTCGAGGCCCAGCGCTCACGATCCGGTGCTCGCCGCCCAGTGCGACGGGCGCTCGAAGTCCGGCGGCAGCGCGGTCCGCGCGTCGCCGCGAGTGCTGCTGACCTGCGCCTGCGTGAGGTAGATGGCCGTCGAGAGATCGGCCCCCGCCACGTCGGCGTCCCGCAGATCGGCGCCGAGGACGTCGCAGCCGCGGAGATCCGCGCCCCGGAGGTCCGCGGCGATCAGCAGGGAGCCGCGCAGGTCGGCACCGCGCAGATCGGCGCCCGCGAGGGCGGCCGCCACGAGGTCGGCGCCGGGCTGCAGGCGCAGCCGGCCGTGCCGCCGCCGCCGTGGGCCGTCGTGCCGCGCGGCCGCGCTCGCCGCGATCAGCAGCGGTCGGGCGGCGCCGTACTGCGCGTCGACGTCGGCCGCGAGGATCGCGTCGGCGTCGGCGAGCGTCAGGGCGTGAACCGCGTCGAAGCGGACGCGCACCGCGTCCCGCAGGGCGGCGTCGACCTCGCGCAGGCCGAGGGCGACGTCGAGGTACCAGAGCAGCTCGTGCAGGCGGCGCATCAGCGGGAAGACCGCGAACATCCGCGCGCGCACCTCCGCGTCGCTTCGCCAGGAGACGCCGCCGAACGTCTGCATCGACACCTTCTGGCCGGCGCCGAAGCAGTCGAAGACGGTGCAGCCGGCGAAGCCCTCGGGGCGCAGCCGCCGGTGGATCGTGCAGGCGTCCTCGGTGTCGAGGTTCGTGCACGGCTCGCCGGCCGGCTTGTCGACGGGGAAGTCGGCGGAGCGGGTGAACGCGAGGGCCACGCAGCAGAGGCCGAAGCAGTTCGCGCAGTCGGCGCCGAGGTCCTCCCGGCGGCCGAGCTCGACGCGGGTGCGGGTGCCGGTCACGATCGCCGGCCCCTCAGTGCGACAGGGCGAGCACGCCGACGACGGCGGCTCCCAGTCCGACGAGGCCAAGCAGGCCGATGACGCTCTGCCCGACGCCGAGGCCGGCCCGGACGACCGCGATCAGGGCGATGCCGGCGAGGGTCGCGACGTAGACGCCGACGCCGATCCGCAGCGCGACCACGTCGTCGATCCAGCCGAGCGCCGAGGCGATCAGCACCAGGACGGGGAGCGAGGCAGAGGCGAGGGCGCCGCCGGCGATCCGGAGCATGACGCGAGCTTCGGCCGCGGTCGGGGTCGCGGCGTGGGCGACCTGGTGCGCGATGACGTCGGCCACGAAGCCCGCGGCCGAGATGCCGACGATCGCGATGACGAGGCTGCGCAGGGCGTGCGCGGAGTCCGCCTGCTCGTCGACGGCGTAGATCATCACGACGGCGAGCCCGGTGAAGGCGGCGTAGACCCGCTCCTTGAGCGCCTTGGCGACGACGTCGAGGGACCCGCCCTCCGCCGCGGCGCGCCGACCGGACGGCCCTCCCCCGCGCACGGCGCTCAGTACGACGCGGCGTCGACGCGGGCGGCGGAGGCGTCGCCCGCCTGGCGCGCGGTCAGGTCGCCGAGGATGACGGCCGAGCCGCTGGTGCCGAAGCGGGTGACGCCGAGCTCGCGGAAGGCGAGGAGCGTGTCGAGGTCGCGGACGCCTCCCGAGGCCTTGACCTGGACGGCGTCGGAGACGGCGCCGCGCATCAGGCGCAGGTCGTGCTCGTTCGCGCCGCCGCCGCCGAAGCCGGTCGCGGTCTTGACGAAGTCGGCGCCCGCACGCTCGGCGGCCTCGCTGCCGGCGACGATCTGCTCGTCGTCGAGGTAGCTGGTCTCGAGGATCACCTTGACGACGTGGCCCTCGGCGGCCTCGACGACCGCGCGGATGTCGGCCTCGACGTCGTCGAGCAGTCCACTGCGCAGGCGGCCGATGTTGACGACCATGTCGAGCTCGACGGCGCCGTCGGCGAGGGCCTGCGTCGACTCCGCGACCTTCGCCGCGGTGGAGGTCGTGCCGTGCGGGAAGCCGATGACCGTGCCGACGAGGACGCCCGAGCCCTCGAGCCGGCGGACGGCGTGCGCGATGTCGGAGGGGCGCACGCAGACGCTGAAGACGCCGGCCGCGCGGGCCTCGTCGAGCTGCGCGTCGACCTCGGTCCGGGTCAGCTCGGGCTTGAGGATCGCGTGATCGATGAGCGCCGCGATCTCGGCGACGGTCGGAAGGCTGCTTGTCATGCCCGCCATTTTACGCGGCGCCACGGCAGCCGGATCTCGATACGCCCGCTGCGCGGGCTACTCGATCAGCATGCAACGGATCCCGTTCGCAGTGCGGCTCCGCCCATGCTGGTCGAGTAGCCCCGCCAGGGGCGTATCGAGACCCACCGTCACCGAGAGGGCGGTCTGCAGACCTCCGCGGCCTACTCGATCAGCATGCAGGGGGCGGGGAACGCCGAAAGCCCGGCGACCGTGAGGTCTCCGGGCTTTCGGGAGGAGTGCAGCGGTACTTCTACCAGCTGCTCTTGGTGATGCCGGGCAGCTCGCCGCGGTGGGCCATGTCACGGAAGCGGACACGCGAGATGCCGAACTTCGAGAGGTTGCCGCGGGGGCGGCCGTCGACGGCGTCGCGCGAGCGGACGCGGACGGGCGAGGCGTTGCGGGGGAGCTTCTGGAGGCCCGTGCGGGCGGCCTCGCGGGACTCGTCGGTCCCGGCGGGGTCGACGAGGGCCTTCTTCAGCTCGAGGCGCTTGGCGGCGTAGCGGTCGACGACCACCTTGCGCTGCTCATTGCGGGCGATCTTGCTCTTCTTGGCCATACTTAGCGCTCCTCGCGGAAGTCGACGTGCTTGCGCACTACGGGGTCGTACTTCTTGAGCACGAGACGGTCGGGGTCGTTGCGGCGGTTCTTCTTGGTCACGTAGGTGTAACCGGTTCCGGCCGTCGAGCGGAGCTTGATGATCGGACGTACGTCCTGCTGCTTGGCCATTAGATCTTCACCCCACGAGCGAGAACATCCTTCACGACGGACTCGATGCCACGGGCGTCGATGACCTTGATGCCCTTGGCCGACAGCGTCAGCGTGACGTTACGGCGCAGGGACGGGACGTAGTACGTCTTCTTCTGCACGTTCGGGTCGAAGCGGCGCTTGGTGCGCCGGTGCGAGTGCGAGATGGCGTGTCCGAAGCCGGGAACGGCTCCGGTCACCTGGCAGACTGCTGCCATGGTTTCCTCCATGTGTGGGTACCGTGGGCCACGCGCGGCACGAGGCCTCGCCCGACCCACCCAAGGTCACTTGTCGGCGCACCGCCCGCCTGTCGAGGAGGACCGGGGTCCCGCCCGGAGGGCAGCGCGCAAGAGCGTGCAGATGCACGCAACCCGAGTAGCTTAGGCGACACGCGCGCACCCTGCAAGACTCGCCGGTGCTACGGTCGCTCCGGTGCACCGGGGGGTCCGGGTCGCCGCGGGGGGAATCATGAACGGCTCGAGGCCGGATGCACTGCGGCGCCGTGCGCTGCTGCTGGGGATCGCCTCCGCCGCCGCCGGTCTGGCCGGGTGCACGAGCACCGGGCGGCTCACGCCGACCGCGACGCCGGTGGCCGCGACCACGACTCCCACTCCCACCCCCGCTCCCCCGTCGCGCCCCGTGCCGACCGCGACGGCGACGCCCGTGCCGATCCGCGCGCGCTTCCCGCTCCCGGAGGGCACGATCACCGAGCTGCCCGGCGACGGGAACCTGATGGCGTGGACGGTCGACGACGGAGCCGACACCGACGTCGTCGCCGCCTACGCGCAGTTCGCGAAGGACACCGGCACCCGGCTCACCTTCTTCCTCAACGGGAAGTACGACTCCTGGACCGTGAACGCGCCGGCACTCGCGCCGCTCGTCGCGAGCGGGCAGGTGCAGCTCGCGAACCACACCTGGTCGCACGCCGACCTGACCTCGCTCTCGGACGACGGGATCCAGGAGGAGCTCGGCCGCAACGGCGACTTCATCCGCGCGACCTACGGCGTGGAGGCCGCGCCGTTCTACCGCCCGCCGTTCGGCTACACCGACGCGCGCAGCCGGGCGGCCGCGGCGGCCGTCGGCTACACGGCGACGACGCTCTGGTACGGCTCGCTCTCGGACTCGGGGCGGATCACGCCGGAGCAGCTGCTCGGCTTCGCGGACGAGTGGTTCCGGCCGCAGCGCATCGTGATCGGGCACGCGAACTTCGACCCGGTGACGACGGTCTACGCGCAGCTGGTCGACCTCCTCCGCGCCCGCTCCCTCGAGACGGTCACCCTCCGCGACGTCTTCGCCGTCTGACCCCCGCCCCGCCGGCTCCGCGAGATGCCACTTGTGCACGCTTTCCACGGCGTGTCGCGTGCACAAGTGGCATCTCGCGGCGGGGATCAGACGCGCAGGGTCGCGTGGGCGGCGGTGGTGATCGCGGCGGCGACGGCGTATCGAGGCTCGGGGTGTGCAGGGACCACTGCTGCCAGTAGAGGGGGACGTCGACGGGGGCGCCGCCGAGGGGGACGAGGCCCGGCGCGCCGACGGGGGCCTGCAGCTCGGGGAGCATGCCCCAGCCGAGACCCAGGCGCACGGCCTGCTCGAAGTCGGCCGAGCCGGGCACGCGGTGCTGCGGCGGGCGGGCCTCCACCCCGGCCGCAGCGAGGAACCGGGCCTGCAGGCGGTCCTTCTCGTCGAAGACGACGACGGGGGCGACGGCGAGCGCCGCCGCGTCCGGACCCTCCGGGAACCAGCGCTCGGCGAAGGCGGGGGCGGCCATCGCGCGGTAGCGCATCACGCCGAGCGGGGCGACGGTGCAGCCGAGCACCGCCTCCGCCTCGGCCGTCACCGCGGCGAGGACGGTGCCGTCGCGCAGGAACGCGGTGGTGTGCTCCTGGTCCTCGCGGTGCAGCTCGACGACGACCTCGGGGACGGTCGCGAGCGCGGGCAGGACCCAGGTCGCGAGCGAGTCGGCGTTGACGGCCATCGGCACGGTCACCGGTCCGCGGCCCTCGCGCGCACCGCCGTCGAGCGCCCGGACGGCGTCCTCGGTGAGCAGCTCGATCTGGCGGGCCAGGCGGAGCAGCCCGGCACCCGCCTCCGTGGCGACGACGGGGCGCGAGCGCACCAGCAGCACGCGCCCGGCGGCGGACTCGAGCGCCTTGATCCGCTGGCTGAGCGCCGAGGGCGTGACGTGCAGCTCGCGCGCGGCGGCGTCGAAGGAGCCGAAGCGCACTGCGGCGGCGAGGGCGCGGAGGCGGGCGAGGTCGAGATCGTCGGTCAGCATCGGGTTCCCCATCAGTTGCGCTTACGGTACTGAAGGAGCGTGAGCTGGTCTACAGGCGCGGTCGCCCCTAGCGTCGGAGTCGTGTCCCCCCTCCTCGCCGCCGTGTCCGGCCTCGGCTTCGGCCTCTCGCTCATCATCGCCATCGGCGCCCAGAACGCGTTCGTCCTGCGGCAGGGGCTCCGCCGCGAGCACGTGCTCGCCGTCGTCGCGATCTGCGCGCTGGCGGATGCGGCGCTGATCATCCTCGGCATCGCCGGGATCGGCGCGGTGCTCGAGTCGGCGCCGTGGCTGCTGGTGGTCATCCGCTGGGGCGGGATCGCCTTCCTCCTCGCCTACGCGGTGCTCGCCGCGCGGCGGGCCCTGCGCCCGGGGACGCTCGAGGGCGACCCGGCCGGCGCCTCCACCTCGCTGCGGACGGCGATCGGCACCTGCCTCGCCCTGACGCTGCTCAACCCGCACGTGTACCTCGACACGGTGGTGCTGCTCGGCTCCGTCGCGAACACGCACGGCGACGAGCGCTGGTGGTTCGGCGCGGGGGCGGCGCTGGGCAGCGTGCTGTGGTTCACGGCGCTGGGCTTCGGGGCGCGGGCGCTGCGCCCGCTGTTCCGCAGCCGGACGGCCTGGCGTGTGCTCGACGGGGCGGTCGCGGTCGTGATGGTCGTGCTGGCGGTGTCGCTGACGCTGTCGTCCTGAGCGGTCGTCCTGAGCGGAAGCGCGCCCGTCAGCCCGCGCGGACCATCGAGCGGGCGGCGAGCAGCCAGACGGCTCCGGTGGCGAGGATCGCGAGCGACCCGGCGATCGAGGCCACGATCGAGATCCCGATCAGCAGCCCCTGCGAGGGCGTCGCCGTGACCAGCAGCGGGACGGTCGTCGCGAGTCCTCCGGCGGCGTTCACGGCCACGGCGACCGCGGCGATCACCACCACCCGCCGCGGGACGGTGCGCGAGCGCCCGAGCGCGACGAGCCCCACCACTCCGGCGGCCGCGGTGAGCACGGCCAGGGTGAGCACGAGCGTCGAAGCGGCGATCATCTCGGGCGTGGACGTCGAGCCGGTCGTGCTCGGCGAGGACCAGGACACGATCGGCCGCAGCACGATCAGGACCGCGAAGACGATCAGCGCCGTCGCTCCGGTCGGGCCGACCAGCCCGCCCTTCGAGTCGGCGCCGCGCGCGAGGACCGAGGCGGCGGCCGCGAGCAGGGCCGCCCCGAGGAGGACGACGGCGCGCGCCGCGAGCAGGGAGCCGGAGCCGGTCGGGGCGAACAGGAACACGACGTCCAGCAGGCCGGCGGCCGCGACGAAGAGGCCGGCGAGGCGCAGGGTGGCCGCGCGCCGGGCCGCGGACGGCGCACCGGTGACCGGAGTCGTCATCGGGGTCCCCTCTCCCGTGCTGGACCCTCCACGCTAGCGCGCTCGACTCCTCGCTCATTGTTCTACTAATATTGCGAACATGTTGCTGCGTGTCGACCACTCCTCGCCGCGCTCGCTGGCCGATCAGCTCGAGGCGCAGGTCCGCGCCGCTGTGGCGGCGGGCGAGCTCTCGGCGGGCGACCGCCTGCCGCCGGCGCGGGAGCTAGCCGACTCCCTCGGCATCAACATGCACACCGTGCTGCGCGCGTACGCCGCGCTCCGCGACGACGGGATCCTGCAGATGCGACGGGGCCGCGGTGCCTGGATCGCGGAGTCGGCCGGCCCCGGCCTCGTGCGCGTCACCGCCCTCGTCGAGCAGCTCGTCGCCGAGGCCCGCCGCAGCGGCATCAGCCGCGCCGACGTCATCCGCCTTCTCGAGAGGACCGCACCGTGACCACCACCGGCACCACCACCGACCGCAGCCCGCGCACGCTCGTCGCCGCCGCGTCGCTCCTGCTCCCCGCCGCGGCGGTCCTCGTCTCCCTGGCCGTCCTCGGCGACCGGCTCCCGCCCGTGCTCGCCTCGCACTGGTCGAGCACCGGCGCCGCGGACGAGTCGCAGCCCGTCGCGGTCCTCCTCCGGCTGGCACTGCTGCTGGCGGGCGTCCCCGCCGTCGCCGGACTCGTCGCCGCGGCACTCGGCCGCGCCCCGCGCCTCCTGCTCGGCGGACTCGGCCTCGTCGCCGGTCTCGGTGCCGGCGCCTGGGCGACCTCGGTCGGCACGACGCTGGCCGCGGGGTCGGCGGAGGAGGCCGTGCTCGGCGCCTGGCTTCTCGCACTCCTCGGCGGTGGGCTGTTCGCCGTGGTGCCGGCGCTGATCGCGCCGCCCACCCGGCACGCACCGCGGGTCGCCGTCGACCGGCTGCCGCTCGGCCGTGAGGAGACCGGCGCCTGGTCGCACACCGTCACCGGCCGGGTGTTCGCCGTCACGGGAGTGGTGCTGCTGCTCATCGCGGCGGCCGCCGTCCCGGGGCTGCTCGCCACGGGCGACACGGGACCGGCGATCGCGATGGCGATCGTGCTCGGAGCGAGCGCGGTCGTGATGCTCGGCTTCACCCGCCTGCGCGTCACGGCCGACCGTCGCGGGCTGCGCGTGGTGTCCCGGGCGCTCGGGATCCCGCTGCGGCGGATCCCGCTGGCGTCGATGGCCTCGGTGACCACCGCCGCGCTGCGCCCGTCGGAGTGGGGCGGCTGGGGCTACCGGATGTCCCCGGGCCGCTCGGCCCTCATCCTCCGCGCCGGCCCGGGGCTCGTCGTGACGACCACCCACGGCAGCGAGTTCGCGATCAGCCTCAGCGACCCGGAGACCCCGGCCGCCCTCCTCGAGACGCTGCGCCGACGCGCCGAGGACCGACGCGCGTAGGGTGCGAGCGAGTGAGTACGAGGGAGTGGGCATGGACGAGCTGCGCAGCAAGACGGTGACCTGGCACGATCCGATGGCGGGCGCGGCTGCGGCGATGCGGATGAGCGGGCTGGACTACCTGCGGGCGATGCAGGACGGGACGATCCCGCCGCCGCCGATCATCACGCTGATGAACATGGAGCTCGGCGCGGTCGACGAGGGCCGGGTGGAGTTCCGCTGCTCGCCGGACGAGTCGCACTACAACCCGATCGGGCGGGTGCACGGCGGCTTCGTCTGCACGGTGCTCGACTCGGCGGCGGGCTGCGCGGTGCAGTCGACGCTGCCGATCGGCGTCGGCTACACCTCGCTCGACCTCACCGTCAGCTACCTCCGCGGCCTGCACCAGGACAGCGGCGAGCTGCTCGCCGTCGGCACGGTCGTGAAGCCGGGCCGCCGCGTGGCGTTCGCCGAGGCGAGGGTGACGGACGTGCAGGGGCGCCTGGTTGCGACGGCCACGTCGACGCTGCTGGTGTTCCCGCTCGGCGAGAGCGCGTGAGCGCGGGGACGCGAAGGCACTCCGCCATGCTGGTCGAGTAGCCCCGCCAGGGGCGTATCGAGACCCGACGTCCTCAGCAGAGCAGGTCTGCAGACTCGCCTTCCGACGCTGGTCGATCTCGATACGCCCGCTCCGCGGGCTACTCGATCAGCATGAACCGCCCGCTCCGCGGGCTACTCGATCAGTACGAGCTGCTCACAACGGCAGCAGGTCCGGCTCGACGGCGCGGCGCACGTGCTCCTTGAGGCCCTCCTCAGGGATGAGGTCGACCGGAGCGCCGAGGATCTCCGCGAGCTCGCGCTCGAGGCCGGCCAGGGCGAGGACGCCGAGACCGGCCGGAACCGACACCAGGAGATCGAGGTCGCTGTCAGGGCGGTCGTCTCCCCGAGTCGCGGATCCGAAGATCTTCGCGTCGACGATACCGCGACGGCGCAGCGCGCGACGGAGCTCGCCGCGATGGCGGAGGACGCGGCCTCCGACCGGCCCCGAGAGGGCCGTGGCCGAGGCGCGTGATGGATCTGTGGCTCGCGGAACGCGGGCGCGGAGAGTTCTCTGGGCAATTTCGGCATTTGCACCGAAATCTCCCTGACGGCCTCCGGCTCCATTCTGAGCCGCGCTTGAGGGCCGGTCAGCTCCGTTGTCCATCCGCACAAGATAGCCAGTGTCGCACCTGCCAGCCCGTCGATGGACGCGAGTCATACGGTGCTCTGTTCACGAGCACCGGTGAGGAGGATGATCAGCGCCACCGAGCAAAGGATGATCATGACCGACGACGTTCAGATCCGCTTCCTCTTCGACAACCTGGCTCCGACGGAGTTCCGCGAGCTGCAAGAGCTCGCCGAGCGTTCAGGCGGTAAGGGATTCGCCCCGCCAAGTGATGAGCAGCATCTCTTCCCGCCGGCGATCGTCATCGTCGGAGGGATCGTGGTAGTCGCCGCCGTCCTGCGCTTCTGGCGCCAGAAGCGCGGTGGCCAGTACATCGACACGACCGTCACTCCCCCGCGGTCCTGGTTCGACAAAGATCTCGACTTCCGCCGGACGATCGTCATCAAGCAGGACGGCACGGTGACGATCGAAGTCGACGACAAGCCTGACGCATGGGACCGCATAGTCGACATGCTCTCGAAGCTCTTCCCCTTCATTGGAGGTGGAAACAAGGAGACGCCGGCTGCCTCCGAGGGCACGGCAGAGGATCTCAAAGCGCAGATCGAGAAACTGTACGAAGCGGCGAAGCCGGGACCTGCCACAGTTCCGACGGTGACGGTACAGCGGAGCAATCTCTGACGGACGGTCGCTGGCACGAACGCGGGTCGCCCGCAAGTGGCAACGCGGGTTCCCGCGCTGTGGTCGCATGGAGGCCGGATGCCGCCGCTCGGGCGCCTCCCCGATGCGACAGGACCTGCATGCCCACGACCGCGAGCCGGCCGACGATCTTCGCCCTGCACGGGCTCGGCCTCAGCGGCCGCCTCTTCGATCCGCTCGCCCGCGAGCTCGCCGACGCGGCGGACGTCGTGGCGATCGATCTGCCCGGCTACGGCGACGCGCGCGACGCCGAGGACGTCTCGCTCGAGGCGATGACGACCGCCGTGATCCGCACGATCCGCGAGCACGGCGCCTCGCGCTGGCTGCTCGTCGGGCACAGCATGGGCGGCAAGGTCGCCTCGCTGGTGGCCGCGCGCACGCTGTCGGGCCGCTCCGGACTCTTCGGGCTCGCGGGCGTCGTGCTGCTGGCCGGCTCGCCGCTCTCGCCCGAGCCGATGCCCGAGGAGAAGCGGAGCGAGATGCTCGGCTGGGTCGCCGACGGCCCCCTCGACGAGGAGCACGCGCGCACCTTCCTCGAGCAGAACATCGGCGGCGCCCTGCCCGCGGCCCTGGAGCGGCAGGCGCTCGCCGATCTGCTCCGCTCCTCCCCCGCCGCCTGGCGCGACTGGCTGGAGACCGGCAGCCGCGAGGACCGCACGGACGTCGCCGAACTGCTCTCCGCCCTGCCCGCCCTGCTGATCGCGGGCGGCGAGGACGGCGACCTCGGCGCCGACGGCCAGCGCGCGACCAACGCGCACACCTACCCGCGGGCGAGCCTGGTCGAGCTGCCCGGCGCCGGCCACCTGCTGCCGATCGAGCGGCCGGTCGAGGTCGCCGCGGCGATTCGCGCCTTCTGGAGCGACGAGGCCGGCACCGGACCGGCCGTGCCCGCCGACGTCGCGGAGACGATCCGCTCCAGCCGCACCACCTCCCGGATCCGCGCGCTCTTCGCCGAGCGCCTGCTCGCGGACGACCCGGCGTACGCGCCGAAGGCGCTCACTCCCGCCCAGCTGACGACGCTGCGCGCCGTGGCGGACCGGGTGGTCCCTCAGGACAGCGGCGACAGCGCCGCCCCGGGCCGGATCGACCTCGCCGCCCGCGTCGACGCCCAGCTCGCGGCCGGCCGCGGCGACGGCTGGCGCAACGCCGACCTGCCGAGCGACCCCGAGGCCTACCGCCTCGGCCTCGACGCGCTGGCCGGAGTCGACAGCCTCTCCGCCGAGGAGCAGGACGCGCGGCTCGAGGCGCTCGGCACGGAGCCGCTCGGCGCGTTCAGCGCGGAGCAGGCGAAGGCCTGGTTCGAGGACTGCCGCAACGACCTGGTCCGGCAGTGGCTCGCGCACCCCGCGAGCCTGGCGCGCATCGGCTTCGACGGCTACGCCACGGGCGGCGACGTCCTCCCGCTCCTGGGCTTCACCGCCCTCGGCGCCGACGCGCACGACACCTGGGAGCCCGGGACACGGGAGCCCGGCACCCGCGAGCACAGCACCGGCGAGCGCAGCACCGGCGAACCCCGCACCCCGCAGAACAGCACGAGGAGCCCCCGATGAACACCACCGGCATGCGCCGCTACTCCCCCGACGAGGTCGTCGACGCCGTCGTGATCGGCACCGGCGCCGGGGGTGCGCCGATCCTGGCGACCCTCGCCGCGCGAGGCCTCCGTGTCGTCGCGCTCGAGGCCGGACCGCACTTCGATCCGCTGACCTTCACCGCCGACGAGACCGAGGCGACCGAGATCAACTGGATGGAGGAGCGCCTCAGCGGCGGCAGCACGCCCACCGCCTTCGGCCCGAACAACAGCGGCCGCGGCGTGGGCGGTTCCACCCTGCACTGGGGCGCCTTCACCCCGCGCCCCGACCCGCGCGACCTGCTGCTGCGGACCGAGTCGGGCCTCGGCCGCGACTGGCCCGTCACGCACGCCGAGCTCGTGCCCTACCTGGAGCGCGCGGAGGCCACCATCGGCGTCTCCGGGCCGGCCGACTACCCGTGGGACCCCTCGCGCCGCTACCTGCAGGCGCCGGTGGACCGCAACGCCTCCGCCGAGATGATGCTGCGCGGCTGCGCGGCCCTCGGGATCCGCGCCACCGACGCACCGGCCGCCGTCCTCAGCGCCGGGCGCGATCAGGAGGCGCACGGCGAGCGCGCCTCCTGCCGCAACTGCGGGCAGTGCCACCAGGGCTGCCGCACCGGCGCCAAGGGGAGCATGGACACCTCCTACCTGCCGCTCGCGGTGCGCGACGGTGCCGAGATCCGTGCGGAGTCCTTCGTGCACGGGATCGAGCTCGATGCGGCCGGGAAGGTCAGCGCCGTCCTCTACACCGCGGACGGGGTCGAGCACCGGCAGCGCTGCTCCGCCCTCTTCCTCTGCGCGGGCGGCGTGGAGACGCCGCGGCTGCTCCTGCACACCGGCGTCGCGAACAGCAGCGGGCTGGTCGGCCGCAACTTCCTCGCGCACGGCGCCACCCAGGTCTGGGGCACCTTCGACGAGGAGATGCGCGGCTACCGCGGCTACCCCTCCTCCGTGATCACCGAGGACACCGTGCGCCCAGCCGACGCGGACTTCGCCGGCGGGTACCTGATCCAGAGCCTCGGCACGATGCCGCTCACCCAGGCGACCTCGTTCGTCCGCGGCGCCGGGCTGTGGGGGCCGTCGCTGATGCAGGCGCTGGACGACTACCGCTTCCTGGCCGGCGTCGGCATCAACGCGGAGTGCCTGCCCTCGGACGACAACCGGCTCGTGCTGATCGACGAGCTCGACGAGCACGGGGTGCCGAAGGCGCGGATCACCTTCTCGCCGGGCTCGAACGAGGAGGCGATCGACAAGCACGCGATCCGGACGATGACGGCGATCGTCGAGGCGGCGGGCGCGCGCAGCACCCGCGTGATCGCCCGCACGGCGCACACGCTCGGCACCTGCCGGATGGGCACCGACCCGGGCGACGCGGTGGTGGACGGCGACGGCCGCAGCTTCGACGTGCCGAACCTGTTCGTCTGCGACAACTCGGTCTTCCCGAGCGCGATCATCGCGAACCCGGCGCTGCTGACGGTCGCGCTCGCGCTCCGCACGGCGGACCGCTTCCTCGCGGCGTAAGCGGGCGGGCGCCTCCCGCGAGATGCCACTTGTGCACGCTTTCGTCGGCGTGTCGCGTGCACAAGTGGCATCTCGCGAGGGGGAACGAGGGATTTACACGTCGGAAACTTCTCAGAAATCGCACAGCATCTGGGGGCGGTTGAGTGGGAGAACACCCCTCACCCGATGGAGCCCGCATGCGCCTGTCCCGGCCGTCCACCCGCACCGCCCGCCGCGCCCTCGCCCTCGGCGCGGCGCTCGCCGCCACCCTCTCGCTCGTCGCCTGCTCCGGAGCGAGCGACGCCGCCTCCGGAGACGGCGGCGACACGGTCACCGTCACCGTCGGCACCCTCCGCGGCCAGCCGCACTTCTACCAGCCGTTCCTCTACGAGCAGTTCGCCGAGGAGGGCGTCGAGTTCGAGGTGATCACCCTCGACACCACGCCCGCGCTCAGCGACGCGCTCGTCGCCGGGACGATCGACTTCGCGATCTCGGGTGTCACCCCGACCATCGCCTCGATCGCGCAGGACCGGGACCTGAAGATCGTCGCGTCTGCCGCGGACGGCGGCTCGGGCTTCCTCGGCGGCGAGGGCATCTCCTCCGTCGAGGACCTGGCCGGCAAGAAGGTCGGCTACATCCAGGGCAGCGCCCAGGAGGTCGCGCTGCGCTACTACCTCGACCAGGCTGAGCTCACCGACGACGACCTCGAGCTGATCACGATCCCGGTGCCCGAGATGGCGTCCGCGTTCACCAGCGGCTCGATCGACGCGTTCTTCGGCGTCGAGATCGGCGTCTCGATCGCGGAGGCGGCCGGCGGCACCGAGATCGCCGACCCGTATGCGACGCCGATCGGCCGGGTGAACATCGGCCTGGTCACCACCGGCGCGATGATCGAGGAGCAGCCGGAGGTCGTCCAGAAGGTCGTCGACACCCACGCCGCGACGACCGCCTACATGGCCGAGAGCGTCGACGAGTGGCTGCCGGACATGATCGCCGAGTTCGGCGGCGACCAGGAGGTGCTCGAGTCGGCGCTGGAGAACTTCTGGCTCCGCTCCGACCTCAGCGAGGAGTACCAGGGCCAGCTCGGCGCGCTCGCGACGCAGATGCAGGAGCTCGGCTTCATCGACTCCGCGCCCGCGATCGAGGACGTCGTCGACACCTCGTTCGCGCCCGAGGCCTGAGCGGTCGGCCGATGACCACCACGACGCGCCCCGCCGAGGCGGCGACCGCCACCGAGCGGCTGTCGACCGTCCGGCGCCGGCGCCGCCCCGGGCGCAGCGGCTGGACGACCTTCCTGCTGGGCCTGCCCGTCCCGATCCTCTTCCTGCTGCTCTGGCAGTTCGGGCGGGCGGGCGAGTGGGAGCTGCCGTTCGGCATCCGGATGGCGTTCCTGCCCTACCCGGGCGACGTGCTGGTCTCGCTGATGGACTACGCCGTCGCGGGCTTGCGGGACGACGCCTTCAGCGGGCTGCTCTGGACCGACCTGGCGGCGAGCGCCGGCCGCGTCTTCGGCGGCTTCGCGCTCGCCACGGTGCTCGCGGTGCCGCTCGGCGTGCTGATGGGCCGGTACTACGCGATCAACTCGCTGTTCGATCCGTTCATCAACCTGTTCCGGCCGGTGCCGGCGACGGCCTGGGTGCCGCTGGTCGCGCTGCTGATCGGCTACGGCGACCAGGCGTCGATCTTCCTGATCACGCTGTCGGCGTTCTTCCCGATCGTGCTCGGCACGATCAGCGGGGCGCGCCAGGTGCCGCCGCGGCTGATCGAGGCGGCGCGGATGCTGGGCACGTCGCGGGCGGGCGTGCTCGTCCGGGTGGTGCTGCCGGCCTCCGCCGCCGCCATCGTGAACGGCATGCGCATCGGCCTCGGCCTCGCCTGGGTCGTGCTGGTGCTCAGCGAGACGACGGGCGTGAGCACGGGCCTCGGCTCGACGATCTTCCTCGCGCGCGACGTGGTGCGCACCGACCTGATCGTGGTCGGGATGATCTGCATCGCGATCGCGGGATTCGCCTCCGACCGGCTGCTCCTGCTCCTGTTCCGCGTGCTCTTCGGCCGCCGGCCGCTCGTCAAGTGAGGACCCGATGACGCTCTCCGCTGCCGCCCCCGGCCCCGCCGCCGGCCCCTCCGCTCCGGGCACCTCTGCTCCCGCCCGCACCGCGGACGTCCACGTGCTCGATCTGGTGAAGCGCTACGACACCGCCGGCGGCGGCGTGCTCGCCATGGCCGACGTCTCGCTCGACGTCCGCTCGGGCGAGTTCGTCGCCGTGGTCGGCGCGAGCGGCTGCGGCAAGTCGACGCTGCTGCGCATCCTCGCCGGATTCGAAGAGGCGACCGAGGGCGTCGTCGAGGTCGGCGGCCGGGCCGTCTCGGCGCCCGGCCCCGACCGCGGCGTGGTCTTCCAGGACTACGGGCTGTTCCCGTGGCTGAGCGTGCGAGAGAACGTCGCGTACGGTCCGCGGCGGAAGAAGCTGGCGAAAACCGCGGCCGCGGAGGTGACCGACCGCTTCATCGAGGCGGTCGGTCTGACCCGCTTCGCCGACCGCTTCCCGGGCGAGCTGTCCGGCGGCATGCAGCAGCGGGTCGCGATCGCGCGGGTGCTGGCGAACGAGCCGTCGGTGCTGCTGATGGACGAGCCGTTCGGCGCGCTCGACGCGCTGACCCGCTCCGACCTGCAGGTCGAACTCAAGCGGATCCACCGCGAGACGGGCACCACCGTGCTGTTCGTGACGCACTCGATCGAGGAGGCGGTCTACCTCGCCGACCGCGTCGTGGTGATGACCGGCGGCGCCTCGCACGGCGTGCCCGGGCACATCAGCGAGATCGTGACGGTCGACCTGCCCGGCGAGCGCGACGTGACGTCCCCGGCCTTCAACGCCTGCAAGCGCCGCATCTCGGAGCTGGTGCACGCGCCGGCCTGACGCTGCGCCGCGAGATGCCACTTGTGCACGCTCTCCTCGGCGTGTCGCGTGCACAAGTGGCATCTCGCGGAGGGGGACGGGGGAGGCTTCGGGGACCGTCTGAAGGAGGAGTCGTCGTGACCAGCACCGATCGCGCAGGCCGGATCGCCAGGAGCGCCCTCGCCGGGGTGCTGCTCGTCAACGCGGTGCCGCACGGCGTCGCGGCGCTGCAGGGGCGGAGGTTCCCCTCGCCGTTCGCCACGCCGCCGGGGCGCGGGCTGTCGTCGCCGCTCGTGAACGCGGGCTGGAGCGCGGCGAATCTCGTCGCCGGGCTGGCCGCCCTGCCGCGCCGCAGGTCGAGGCGCGCCGCGATCGTCGGCGCGGGCGCCATGGGCGTCCTCCTCGCCGCCTACTTCGGGAGCCTCGACCTCGACTGACGTCCTCGCTCCCCCGCGAGATGCCACTTGTGCACGCTTTCCACGGCGTGTCGCGTGCACAAGTGGCATCTCGCGGCACCGCGCAAGGGGCTCCTCCGCCAGAACCGTTCCCGCAGAAGGGGGGTCCGCGGATCGCTGAGAACGGGCGCACGGATGTGACCGCTCCTGTCACGCTAGGAGCCGGCCCGTTCACGTCGTCCCGAAGGGAAGCGATGCCCGTTCTCCAGCTGGTGCTCTACCTGGTCGACGATCCCGAGCAGAGGGCGCACGCCTGCACGTTCCACGGTGATCGCCACAAGCTCGCCCACGACCTGGAGACGCGGCAGTTCCTGCCGGTCGCGCGCGGGCCCGAGCAGTACAGCGTGGTCGCGGTGAACCGCATCCAGCGCGTCGAGTTCGAGCGTGTCGACGCGGACGCGCAGCCGCTCTCGGACACCGTCGCCTGCTAGCTCCGGCGCAGGAGAGCGGATCGTTACCCGGTCGCCGGCTCCCGCGCGGGAGGATGGGCGGTGGGGGACGATCCGCGACCCCCGTCGTCCGCTTCTCCGGGGGTCCGCCATGCCCGTCCCGTCCCGCTCGCTCCTGCGCACCGCCGTCGCCGGCACCGCCCTCGCCCTCGGCGTCGGGACGGTCCTGAGCGGCTGCGTCTCCTCCGACGAGCCCGTCGCCCAGCCGGCCGCGACGGTGACCGCCACCGCGACGGTCACCGCGACGCCGGCCCCCGCCTCGACCCCCGCACCGACCGCGACGCCCGCGGCCGCCGCGAGCCTGCTGATCGGGCCGACCTCGTTCTCCCTGGTGGACGCCACCGGCGCACAACTGGGCAGCTGGGCCTACCGCGACGGCACCGGTGCGGTCGCGGCGCTCGCCGAGGCGTTCGGCAGCGAGCCGACCGAGTCGGACGACGTCCCGTACGAGGGCTACCGCAGCCGCGCCTACACCTGGCCGGGCTTCGTCCTCCGAGACACCGACGTCTACGACGCCGGCGGGCCGGAGCTCACCTACCCGGAGCCCGACTTCCTCCTCGAGGCCACGGCCGCCGCCGTCGGCGATGTCGCCATCAGCATTCTGGGCGGCGTCGCGGTCGGTGACGCCACCGCCGAGGTGGCGGCCGAGCACCCGGACAGCACCACCGACGGCGCCCCCGGATCCTTCCTCTTCGACACGACGCCCGTCGGCACCCTCGAGGGCTACGAGCTGACCAACACGGTGGGCGCGATCGCCGAGGACGAGGTCACCGTCTCGAGCCTGCGCGCCCCGTTCGTCAACTGGGGTGTCTGAGGGATCACGCGCAGGCGGTCGCGCTCAGCAGTCGCGGGCGCGGAAGCGCAGCGCGGTCAGCGCTGTCGAGTGCCAGCCCTGCTGACCGTCGTGCTGGCTCAGGGTCAGCGTGCTCCCCGAGGGGAGGACGTCGAACGCGAAGGTGTCGAAGCGGGGGTCGTTGACGAGGACGGGCTCGAAGGAGGTGCTGCGCCGGAACGGGTCGGCGACCGTGCCCGTGCCGACTCCCGGATCGGAGCCCTGGGCGGAGATCGAGGTCGGCGCGAGGCTGAAGCCGATGGTGGTCCACCAGCCCGCCACCCAGGGCAGCGAGAGGTCCGAGAGGGACGTGATGTTCTGGAAGGTGAACCGGACGTCGAGCGGGTCGAACGGCCGCCCGTCCGCTCCGAAGAAGCGGAAGGTCAGCGTCTGGGAGTCGGACCCGGGCGACGGGGTCTGCGTGAGTGCCCCGGCACGACGCTGGTTCAGCAGGAGCGTCCCGGGACCGAACGCGCCGGGCTCCCCGGCGCGCGCGACCGTCTCGCTCGGCGGCGGACCGGTCTCCTCCCCGATCCACACGGAGCCCTCCCCGGTCAGATCGAAGCTCCGGCCCTGCGACTCGGTCGTGGTGCCCGGCGCGAGGACGGACGTGATCCGCACCGTCGACACCGCTCCCCCCGGCGAGATCGCGGTGAGCACGGTGGGGTCGCTCGCGACGCTCGCCGGCGGGAACACCGTCGTGCTGAAGCACGGGGCGGGCGAGGCGGCGGCGAGCGGAGCGGCCACCGCCGCGCTGACGACGGGGACGCCCCACACGGCGCTCGCGGCGACGCTGCGCCGGGTGGGGCCGTGCGGGTCGGGGCGGTGCTGCGACATGCGGGATCCGTTCCGTGAGACCAGGAGTGCGGCGGAATCCGACCGGGCACCCCGGCAGCGTAAGAGCAGCGGTCGCCCGAGTGCGGTGTTCCCCTCCCCGCTGGCGTGGAACGAGCGCTCAGCAGTCGCTGGAGCGGAAGCCGAGTCCCGTGATCGCGCTGCTGTGCCAGCCCTGGAAGCCGCCGAACTGGCTGTAGACGAGCGAGCTGCCGGACGGGAAGGAGCGGAACGTGAAGGTGTCGTAGCGCGGCGCGAGCGGTACAGCCCGCTCCCCGGCGGTGGCGCGCCGGAAGGGATCGGCGATCGTGCCGGCGCCGACTCCCGCCGCGCCGCCGCGCGAGGAGATCGACGTGGGCGCGACGCTGAAGCCGACGGTCGACCAGGACTTCAGCGCCCAGTAGAGCCCCAGGCTGGTCGCGTCCGACGAGATGTTCAGGACGGTGAGCTGGACGTCCGTCGGGTCGAACGAGTTCCCGTCGGCGTCGAAGAACTCGAAGATCAGCGTCTGCGAGTCCGATCCCGGCGTCGGCACCTCCGGAACGTTCTCGGTCGTCGTCGAGACCCGCCCGGCGCGACGCTGGTTCAGGAGGAGCAGCCCGGGCTCGTAGAAGCTCAGCGGCACCTCGTTCGCGAACTGGAATGTTCCACCGGCGTACCACGCGGTGCCGTCCTGGGTCAGGTTGAAGCTCCTGGGGTCGGTCGTAGGCGTGGTCGTGGTGTCCGCCGCCAGGACCGAGGTGATGCGGACCGAGGTCGACGTGCCGGTGGGCGAGGTCGCGGTGAGGGTCAGCGGATTCAACGACATGCTCGACTGCGTGAACAGCGTCGTGCTGGTGCAGGGCAGCGTCGAGGCCGCGGCCAGCGGAGCAGCGACGGCCGCACCGACGACGGGGATGCTCCACATCGCGCCCGCCGTCACGGAGCGGCGCGAGGGACCGGAGGAATCGGAGGGGTGAGTGGACATGGCGGATCCGTTCTGAGAGAGGGTGAGGACGAGCTGGAGCGACTCGTCGGGAGTCGAGACAGGCGCACGGTGGTAACGCTGTCATCACTGCAGGAAGCCTCAGTGAATCGCAGTCGCACCGCCCGGCGCACGCCCCCCGTCCGCGCCACGCGCGTCCGGCGCCACCCCCACCGCTCCGGGAAACCCGGGAGAGGACCCGGCGGAGCCGTTCAGCGAGGGCACGAACCGGCGAGGCGCGGCTGACCGACACGGCAGCTTAGGCCGGTCGGCTCGAGAAGACGAATTAGTCTCACTTCTGGCGCGGAACGTCGGTTCGAGCAGGGCGATCAGCACGCTGGTCGAGCCGCCCCGCAGGGGCGTATCGAGCGGAGGGGGCACCTTCGGCACCGGCGTACGACGGGGAGAGACCAACCTCCCCGAGCGGTGCACCTAGGAAGAATCACCTCATAGGTATGGAGAAACCATGCTGATCGAGTAGCCCGCGGAGCGGGCGTATCGAGATCCATCACCGTCTGCACCTGAGTCTGCAGACCCGCCCTGCTGGTGACGGCGGGTCTCGATACGCCCCTGGCGGGGCTACTCGACCGGCATGACGTGGCGCAGCCGCGTCCCTTTCCCTCACCACCGAGACGCGAAGCGGCTTCGGCGCTCGAGACGCCGCCTGCGGCGGCTAGTCGACCAGCATGTCTGCGGGCTCTACCGAGTAGACCCACCCACCCCGAGGACGCCGGGCCCCCTCCCGGGCGGCGGGCACGGCCGCGCCCGGCCCCGCGGGTCAGCGACCGCGCGTGGACGCGCGCTCGACGAGCTCCGGCGCGAAGACCCGGCGCCGGTCGACGACGCCGTCGCCCTCGGCGGACACCACCTCCTGCAGCAGGTCGACCGCCGACGCGCCGAACGACTCCTGCGGAGCGCGGATCGAGCTCAGCGGCACGATCGACGCCTCCGCGTACTCGATGTCGTCGTAGCCGATGAGGGCGATGTCCTCGGGCACGCGGATCCCCCGGCCGATCAGGACCTGCTCGAGGCCGATGGCCAGGAGGTCGTTGACGGCGAAGATCGCGTCGGGGCGGGCGGCGGGCTCCCGGTCGGCGATCGCCTCGCCGACCTCGTGCCCCTCCGCGATCACGCGGTGCTGCACGTCGATCATCTCGAGGGTCGCGCCGGGCACCGCGGCGACCGCGCGGCTGGCGCCCGACAGGCGCTCGCCGACCTGCTGGATCGACAGCGGGCCGCCGACGAAGGCCAGGCGGCGGCGGCCGAGCGCGAGCAGGTGCTCGACCGCGAGGCGCCCGCCGAGCACCTCGTCGATCGAGACCGAGGGCTGGGTCTCGGCGGCCGCGTGCCGGCCGACGAGCACGGTCGGCGTTCCGCGCGAGCGCACCGAGGCGAGGCGGTCCTCGATCGAGCCGTGCGACGCGACCAGCATCCCGCGCACCCCGTGCTCCTCGAACAGCTCGAGGTAGGCGTCCTCCCGCGAGGTCTCGCCGCCCGAGTTGGCGAGGAACAGCGACAGCCCGAGCTCGGCCGCTCGCCGCTCCGCTCCCTCCGCGATCATCGCGAAGAAGGGGTTGGACACGTCGGGCGCGATATAGGCGATGGTGGAGCTCTGCCCGAGCCGGAGCTGGCGGCCGGCGTTGTTGCGCACGAAGCCCAGCGCCTCGATCGCCTCCTGGATCCGCTTGGCCTTGGTGTCGGAGACGCGCGCGGGGTGGTTGAGGAAGTGCGAGACCGTCCCCATCGAGACGCCGGCGGCGGCGGCGACGTCGCGGATGCCGACCCTGGTCATCGCTGTCTCCTCGTGCTGGCGGGCGCCGCGACGGGGCGTCGGACGGGCTTCGATGCTCTCACGCGCCGCTCCCTACTCGCGGAGCGGCGACTCCGGTGGCGACTCCGGCAGCAGCGGCTCCGGCAGCGCGACGCCGTGCGCCTCCAGCGCCTCCGACACCACCTTCACCGCGTTGAGCGCGCGGGGGAAGCCGACGTACTGCACCGTGTGGATGACCGCCTCGACGATCTCCTCCGCCGTCGCCCCGGTGTTGACGGCCGCGCGGGTGTGCCCCCGGAGCTGCGCGTCCACCCCGCCGAGCGCCGTGAGGACGCCGAGGGTGATCAGCTCGCGCTCGCGCAGGGTGAGACCCGGCCGCGAGTTGACGTCGCCGAAGTTGAACTCGAGGCCGTAGCGGGCGAGGTCCTGGGCGCGGCCGCGCTGCAGCGCGATCAGGCCGTCGGCCTTGCCCTCGCCGTAGACGGCGTCGAAGGCGGCCCGGCCGCGGGCGAGGCGCTCGGGGTCGGGGGTGGGCTGCGTCATGGCGGAGTCTCCTGGGATCACTAGATCGAGTGTCCGCCGTCGAGCGGCAGGATCACTCCGGTGATGTTGACGGCCGCCGGCGACGCGAGGAACACGATCGTCCGGGCGAGGTGCTCGGGCTCGCCGAGCAGGCGCGACGGGATCTGGTCGAGCAGCGCCGCGCGCCGCTCGGGGGTGTCGTTGTCCCGGCCGGGCGTGCGCTGCGCGCCGGGCGCGAGCGCGTTGACGGTGACGCCCTGGTCGGCGACCTCGATCGCGAGCGCCTTGGTGAGGCCGACGACCCCGGCCTTGGCGGCGGCGTAGGCGGTCGCCCCGCGGACGAGGCGGCCACCGGCGACGGCCGCGACGGAGGCGATGTTCACGATCCGGCCGGAGCGCCGCTCGAGCATGGCGGGCAGCACGGCGCGGGTGACCGCGAAGACGGTGTCGAGGTTCCGCGACATCTGGGTGCGCCAGGTCTGCTCCGTCATCTCGTGGAAGAACGAGACCGCGCCGCCGCCGGCGCCGTTGACCAGCACGTCGATCGCGCCGTCCTCCTCGATCACGGCGCCGAGGGCGCGCTGCACGGCGTCGAAGTCGGTCAGGTCGACCGCGACGGCGCGAGCGGCCCTGCCCTCCTCGCGCACGCTCCGGGCGACCTCCTCCGCTCCCGCCGCGTCGAGATCGACGACGACCACGTCGGCTCCCGCGCGGGCGAGCTCGCGGCAGACGACCCGTCCGAGCGCTCCCGCGCCACCGGTGACCAGGGCGCGCTGCCCGTCGAGTTCCATGCGATGTCTCTCCGATCCTCGTCGTGCGCCGCCGAGCGGCCATCGGGCTCCAGCGCCCGGACGACGGCTTCATCGTTCCGCAGCTTTTGAAACGTGTCAAGACAGTCTTGACAGCTCGCACAGCCGTCGGTAGCCTCCTGAATTGTAACGTTTCAAACAATGCCCGCTCGGCATGGCCCGTTCGAAACGCCGTTGCACCTTTCAAGGAGGAAATGTGTCCCGCTCTGCAGAATCCCGCGGACGTCGCTCCCGCTCGGCCCTCACCGGGCTCGTCGCCGGCACCGGAGCCGCCGTGCTGCTGCTCACCGGCTGCGCCTCGGGCGACGGCGGCGGCTCGTCCGAGTCCGGCTCCGCCGGCTCCTTCTCGGTCCTCACCCCGGCCGAGAACTCGATCATCCGCGACGAGCTCGCCACCCTCGGCGAGGGCGCCTGCTCCGCCGAGAACGAGGCGATGCCGCTCGACAGCCAGACGGTCGCCCAGGCCGACGTGGTGCAGAAGATCACGCTGCTCGCGAGCCAGGACGCGCTGCCCACCAGCTTCGTCGCCGGCACCGCGCAGGTCCGCCCCGACGGCGACCTCGGCAAGAACGACCTCATCGTCGACTACGAGGAGAAGCTCACCGAGCTCGGCGTCTGGGACGACGTCCTCCCCGCCGCCCGCTCGACGATCACCTCGGTCTACGGCGGCATGGTCTCGCTGCCGTTCCAGTACAACGTCGAGGGCATCTGGTACAACAAGCAGATCC
This sequence comes from Rathayibacter sp. PhB179, assembly GCF_004345345.1. Lineage (NCBI taxonomy): Bacteria > Bacillati > Actinomycetota > Actinomycetes > Micrococcales > Microbacteriaceae > Rathayibacter > Rathayibacter sp. PhB179. Next base: position 287,176 of record NZ_SLVD01000001.1, read on the forward strand.
TGGCGGCGAACGGCATCGCCGAGCCGCAGACCTGGGACGAGCTCGTCGCCGCCCTCGAGACGCTGAAGGCCGCCGGAGTCGTCCCGCTCACCGAGGCCGGCAGCCAGGGCTGGCCGCTCACCCGCCTTATCGGCAACTACCTCTTCCGCTCGATCGGCCCGGACGCCATGAAAGACATCCAGTCGGGCGATGCGAAGCTCACCGACGCCGAGTACATCGAGGGCGCTCAGGCCGTCGCCGATCTCGGCAGCGCGGGCCTGTTCGGCGAGGGCGTCACCTCGCGCGACACCGACACCGCGAACGCCCAGTTCCTCACCGGCGAGGCCGCGATGACCTACAACGGCTCCTGGTTCCTGGCGAATCTCAACGACCCCGCTCAGAACCAGATCGGCGAGGAGAACGTCGGCTTCCTGCCGTTCCCGAACGTCACGGGCGGCGCGGGCGACAGCAGCCAGTGGCCGGCCAACGCCGGAGCGGCGACCGCGACCTCGACGAAGGCCTACGACGACGGGGTCGGCGACTGGCTGACCTGCATCGCCGAGAACTACGGCTCGAGCGTGCTGCAGAACCAGGGCGTCATCTCAGGCTTCGCGCTGAACGAGGAGGTCACCGACGTCCCGCCGCTGACCACCACGGTCCAGGAGTACGTGAACGAGGCGGACGAGACCGTGCTCTGGTTCGAGGCCCTCTTCGACGCGAAGACCACCTCGGACGCGCAGACCAACGTCTCACTGCTGGTCTCGGGCGGCATGAGCGCCGAGGACTACATGTCGGCCCTCCAGGCCGATCTCGACCAGGCGCAGTGATCCTGAGCGGGCCGGGGGCTCCTCCCGCCGCCGGCCCGCGTCCCTCCTCTTCCTCCTCCCCCGCGTGCACGCCCTGCGCGCACGTCGAAAGGACAGCGCTTCCGTGAACAGCGTCCTCGGAGACAAGAAGGCGATCCTGATCCTTCTCGGACCGGCCCTCGCCGTCTACACGCTCATCAAGCTCGTCCCGGTGCTCTGGTCGCTCGGACTCACCTTCTTCACCGGCAATCCGCTCAGCGGCTTCGAGTTCTCCGGCGGCGAGAACTTCCTGCGCTTCCTGCAGGATCCGCAGGCGCTCGAGGCCCTCTGGTTCACCGTCCGCTACTCGCTCGTGATCACCGCGGGGCAGGTCGTGCTCGGCTACGCCCTGGCGCTGCTCTACGTCTTCGTGCTGAAGAACGCGTCCTCCTTCGTCCGAACCGTCGTGTTCTTCCCGACCGTGCTGCCCACGGTCGCCGTCGCGCTGCTCTTCAAGAGCATGTTCGCCGTCGGCGGCCAGGAGGGCCCGGTCAACGCGGGACTCGGGTTCCTCGGTCTCGGCAGCATCGACTGGTTCGCGACCGCCGAGGGCACCTTCGCCGTCGCCGTGATCATGGAGCTCTGGCGCTCGATGGGCTTCTTCGCGATCCTGCTCTACGCCGGCCTCGTCGACATCCCGGAGGAGACGCTCGAGTCGGCCCGCCTCGACGGGGCGACCGGCTGGCGCCTGGTCTCCTCGATCGTGCTGCCGCTGTCGCTGCCGGTGCTGCTGTCGTCGGTGATCTTCAGCTTCAACAGCACGCTCAAGGTCTTCGACACCCTGCTCGCGCTGAACAACGGCGGACCGGGCAGCTCGACGACACCGCTGACGCTCTACATGTACCGCACCGTCTTCAGCTACTCGGACTACGGCTACGGCTCGACGATCGCGCTGGTGCTGACGATCATGTGCTTCCTCGTCACCCTCTTCATCTTCCGCTCGTCGCGCCGCGACAACACGAAGGAGGCCTGAGGTGTCCACCGGAACCCTCTCCCGCCCGGCACCCCGCACCCGCCCCTCGGTGCCGGCCGGCCCGCACCGCCGGGTCCGCAGCCTCGGTCGCGGCACCCGGCGCTGGATCGGCCGCGTGCTGATCGGCCTCCTCGTCGTCGTCGAGGCGTATCCGATCTTCTGGATCGTGATGGGCTCGTTCAAGACGCAGAACGAGTTCTTCGCCAATCCGACCTGGGCGCTGCCGCAGAGCCTCGACTTCTCGAACTACGTCTCGGCGCTGACGGAGGGCGACCTTGCGACGAACCTGCGCAACAGCGTCCTGGTCACCGTCCCCTCGCTCGCCCTGATGATCGTGCTCGGCGTCGCCGCCGCGTTCGCGCTCGAGGTCCTGGTCTGGCGCGGCCGCAACACGGTGCTGCTGCTGTTCATCGCGGGCATCATGATCCCCGGCCAGATGATCCTGGTCCCGCTCTTCACGGTGTACTTCCGCACCGGGCTGACGAACTCGCTCTGGCCGCTGATCATCACCTACACGGTGATGGGGCTGCCGCTGACGGTGTTCCTGATGACGGCCTACTTCCGCGCGATCCCCCGCGAGATCTTCGAGGCCGCCGCGATCGACGGCGCGAGCATGATCACCGCCTTCTGGCGGGTCGGCGTGCCGATGATGCGCAACGCGATCATCACGATCGCGCTGGTCGAGTTCTTCGCGGTCTGGAACGACCTGCTGATCGCGCTGACCTTCACGACGAACGACGAGCTGGCCACGGTGCAGGTCGGGCTGCTGAACTTCAGCGACGAGTACGGCTCGACGCAGTACGGACCGCTGTTCGCCTCGATCAGCATCAACATCCTCGGGATGCTCGTGCTCTACCTCTTCCTCAACAAGCAGATCATGGCGGGCCTCGCCGCCGGCTCCGTGAAGGGCTGACGGATGCGCGCGCCCTCCCCCTCCCCCTCCCCTCTCCCCGCGAGATGCCACTTGTGCGGGCGACACGCCGTGAAAGCCGTGCACAAGTGGCATCTCGCGGAGGAGGCGTACTGGGAGGATCTCCGGCCCGGTGAGGGGCGGCGGCGGCCCCGGGCGGACGTGCTCAGCGACGCCCCGCGGCTGCGGCTCGACGGGGACTGGCGCTTCCGGCTCGCGCCGACCGCGCACGGGACCGGGCCGGGGTTCGCGGATCCGCTGCTCGACGACGCGGACTGGGACCTGCTGCGCATCCCGTCGCACTGGGTGCTCGAGGGCCACGGCGACCCGCTCTACACGAACACCGCGTTCCCCTTCCCGCTCGATCCCCCGCACCTGCCGGAGGACAACCCGACCGGCGACCACCGCCTGCGCTTCGAGCTCCCCGCCGGCTGGCCGGAGGGCGGCCGGACCGTGCTGCGCTTCCAGGGTGTCGACTCCTGCGGCGCCGCCTGGCTGAACGGCGAGCCCCTCGGCTGGTCGACGGGCAGCCGGCTGCCCTTCGAGTTCGACGTCACGGTGCCGCTGCGGCGCGGCGAGAACCTGCTCGCTGTCCGCGTGCAGCGCTGGTCGGCGGGGAGCTACCTCGAGGACCAGGACATGTGGTGGCTGCCCGGGATCTTCCGCGAGGTCGAGCTGCTCTGGCGCCCGGACGGCGCGGCCGACGACGTGCTCGTCAGCGCCGATTACGAGGACGGCACGGGCACCCTGCTGGTGCGCGCGCTGGACGAGGCGGGCGGCGAGCTGCCCGGCGTGGTCCGGCTGCCCGAGCTCGGCCTCGAGGCCCCGGCGGGCGAGAGCGTCCGGCTGCCGGTCGAGCCGTGGAGCGCCGAGTCGCCGCGGCTGTACCGCGGCACGCTCGAGGTCGCCGGCGAGCGGATCGAGCTCGCCGTCGGCTTCCGCACGGTGCGGATCCGCGACGGCGTCTTCACCGTCAACGGCTCCCCCGTCCGCCTGCGCGGCGTGAACCGGCACGAGCACGACCCCGATCGCGGCCGCGCCCTCGACGAGGCGACCATGCGCCGGGACATCGAGCTGATGAAGCGGGCGAACGTCACCGCGGTGCGCACCTCGCACTATCCGCCGCACCCCGCCTTCCTCCGCCTCTGCGACGAGCTCGGACTCTGGGTGCTGGAGGAGTGCGACATCGAGACGCACGGCTTCATCTACGCGGGCTGGCAGGGCAACCCGCCGACCGAGCCGCAGTGGCGCGAGGCCCTCGTCGACCGCATCACCCGGATGGTCGCGCGCGACCGCAGCCACCCGAGCATCGTCATCTGGTCGCTCGCGAACGAGAGCATGGTCGGCGAGTCGTTCGACGTGCTCGAGCGGGTCGTGCGCCGGCTCGATCCGAGCCGGCCGATCCACTACGAGCGCGATCCGAGCTTCCGCAACTCCGACTTCTCCTCGGCGATGTACCCCGCGCTGGAGGAGCTCGAGGCGATCGCCGAGCGGCGGGAGCCGACCCCCGAGGGCGTGGTGGCCGGCTCGCCCGACGACGCGCGCCGCCGGCGCCTGCCCTTCGTGCTCTGCGAGTACGGGCACGCGATGGGCAACGGCCCGGGCTCGCTCGACGAGTACCAGCGGATCCTCGAGTCGTCCGACCGGATGGCCGGCGGCTTCGTCTGGGAGTGGATCGACCACGGCTTCCGCGCGACCACCGCCGACGGGTCGGAGCACTTCCGGCACGGCGGCGACATCGACTTCCAGCCCAACGGCGGCAGCTACTGCATCGACGGGCTGCTCTTCCCCGACCGCACGCCCTCGCCCGGCCTCGCGTCGCTCGCGCGGGCGATCGCGCCGGTGGTGATCGACGTGGCGGAGGGGGCGATCGCGATCCGCAGCCGGCAGGACGTCGTCGACACCGCGGCACTGCGCTGGCGCTGGCGGGTCGAGGACGACGGAGCGCTGCTCGCGGAGGGCCTGCTCGACGTCCCCGCCGTGCCGGCCCGCGGGAGCGTCGTCGTGCCGTTCACGGCACCGGTCGCGGGCGTCCTCACCGTCTCGGCCGAGCTGGCCGAGGCGGCGCCCTGGGCGCCCGCCGGCCACGAGGTGGCGTGGGGGCAGCGGATCGACGCGCCGACCCCCGCCGTCCGCCGCCGCTCCGCACGGGTCGCCGACGAGGACGGCGTGCTGCGCCTCGGCGACGCCCTGCTCGACCCGCGCACCGGGCGGCTCCTCTCCCTCGGCGGCGTGCCCGTCGACGGTCCCCTCGTCGACCTCTGGCGCGCGCCGACCGAGAACGATCGCGGGCAGGGGACGCTGAACGCGCTCGCCGCGAGCTGGTCGGCCGTCGGCCTCGACCGCGTCCTGCACCGCACCGTCTCGGTCGAGCGCGATGAGCACTCCGTCACCGTGACCACCCGGAGCGGACCGGCGACCCAGACGCTCGCCGTGCTCAGCCGCCTGGTCTGGACGGCGGAGGAGGGCGCGCTGCACCTCGCCGCGCAGTTCGCGTTCACCGGCGCCTGGCGGGACACCCCGCACGGCCACCACTCGGTGACCCCGCCGCGCCTCGGCGTCCGCCTGACGCTTCCGGGCGGCTACGCGGACGCCGACTGGCTCGGCCGCGGCCCCGGCGAGTCCTACGCCGACACCCTCGACGCCGTCCGCTTCGGCCGCTTCGCCGCGAGCATCGACGCCCTGCAGACGCCGTACGTCGTGCCGCAGGAGAACGGCAACCACGTCGGCACCCGCCGCCTCTCGCTCAGCGGTCCGGGACTGCCGCCGCTCGTCGTCACGGGTGACGGCTTCGACTTCACCGCGCGCCGCTGGACGAGCGAGGCCCTCGCCGTCGCCGCGCATCCCCACGAGCTGCGCGACTCCGGCCACGTCGTGCTCAACCTCGACGTCCGCCAGCAGGGCGTCGGCAGCGCCTCCTGCGGCCCGGCCCTCCCGGAGCGCTACCGCGTCCCACTCGAGGAGGCGTCCCTGGAGCTGACCTTCCGCGCCGGCTGACGCTCCGCGCTCTCGGGTATCTTGCGCCGTCGTACGCCCGCCTGATGTCGGGCGAGCGAAGGATCCGATCGCTCGCTTCGCGCTGATCCGACGGGGCCGTGTCCGCTGAGGCGGGTGCCGCTCAGCGGCGGCGCTCGAGCTCCGCCTCGGCGCGCCAGAGGTGCGCGGGCTCCCAGCCGAGGGCCTCGCGGGCGCGGTCGATCGAGACGACCGTCTCGAAGCCCTCGAGGGGGCGGGTCAGCGGTACGTCGGGGAAGGCTCCGGCGACCAGCTCGGCCGAGGGGATCGTCAGGCCGGTGTCGGAGGCGGCGATGTCGTAGACGGCGAAGCCGGGCTCGCCGACCTCCAGGGCACGCGCGATCGCGCTCGCGCCGTCGCGGGCGTCGACGTAGCTCCACAGCAGTTCGCGGCGGTAGGCCGGGTCGCCCGCGCGCTCGACGAAGCGGGAGTACTCGCCGGCCCGGGTGATGTTGGTGAAGCGCAGCGCGGTGATCGAGCAGTCCCGGTCCCAGCGGACGAGCTGCCGGGCCATCGCCTCCTCGAGGACCTTGACCAGGCCGTAGGTGCTGTTCGCGCGGTCGCCGTCCTCCTCCGTGAGCGGGAGGGAGGCGGGCGGCTCGGCGAAGGGGAAGCCCATCGCGGTGATGCTGGAGGCGTGCACGATCCGCGTCACTCCGGCCCGCAGCGCGGAGTGGAACAGGTTGAACGAGACGGTCATGTTGGCGTGGAAGGTCGCCGCGTCCGGGACCAGGCCGTTCACCGGGATCGCCGCGAGGTGGACGATCGCGTCGACTCCGCTGTGCCGCGCGGTGATGCCGAGCACGGCGTCGAGCGCCTGGCCGTAGTCGGTGAAGTCGACGCGGGTGAAGGGCACCGCGACCGTCGGCGGCGTCAGGTCGAGGCCGATCGGCTCGTGGCCGTCGGCGAGCAGCCGCTCCAGGGTCGCGGTGCCGAGCGTGCCGGAGCAGCCGGTGACGGCGATGCGCATGGGGGTCCTCTCGCGGGGATCGTGCGGGGGTCGAGCGGGGTGGGGCGGGGTCGGGCGTCAGCGTACGGGGAAGTCCGCGGGCAGCGGGAGGGCCGGGACCTCGTGCCCGGCGGCGTCCGACTCGTCGGCGTGCAGGTGCCCGGTGCGCCCGCCCGCCGGCAGGCCGGTCTCGGTGAAGAACCCGCGGAGCGGCTCGTAGACCGCGACGATGTCGTGCACGTCGCCTGCCCGGGTGAGCACGATGTCGCCGGCCTGGACGTAGCGCTCGGCGCCGTCGACGAGGATCCGGCCCTTCCCCTCCGCGAAGAACCACACCTCGTGGTCGTCGTGGTGGTGCCGGTCGAACCGCCCGCCCTCCAGCGGCACGGCGAAGCGGCCGAGGGTGCCGACGGCGCACCACTCCGGCCGGTCGCCGGGGTGCAGCCAGGTGCCGGGCTCGTAGACCGGCATCAGGCCTGCGCCCAGCGCGGAGCGGTGCCGGGCTCGAGGATCCGCGCGCCGGGCAGCTCGTCGAGGCCGGTCTCGGCGCCGCCGGGCGTGTAGACGACGAGGAGTCGCAGCGGCCGCCAGGTGGTGTTGTAGGTGGAGTGCACCGTGTCGCGCGGGATGTGCAGGGCGTCGCCCTCGCGGATCGCGAAGGCCGGGCCGTCGCCGACGGTCTGCTCGCCCTCGCCCGAGACGACGTAGATGACCTCCTCCTCGCCGGGGTGGCTGTGCGGGTCGTGGCCCTGACCGGGGTAGATGATCACCTCGCCGGTGGTCAGGCCGACGGGTCCGTCGAGGTGCGGGGTGACGAGCCACTTGATGGTGCCCCAGTCGAAGACGCGGGTGGGCACGTCGTCGGGGCGTCGGCCGGACTGCGCGGACGGGACGGACGGCGCGGACTGAGTGGCCTGCGCGGACGGGGTGGCGGGCGGTGTCGTGGTCACGGGGTCTCCTTCGAGGTGAGCGGGATGCTGGTGAAGTCGACGAGCTGCTGGCGGATCGCCCGCTCGGTCGGCAGGCGCTCGACGGAGGAGGCGCCGAAGAAGCCGGCGACCCCCGTCGTGTGCTGGAGGACATACGCGGCGTCGGCGGGCTCGGCGATCGGCCCGCCGTGGCAGAGCACGATGACGTCCGGATTCACGGCGACCGCCGCGTCGCGCAGCTCCTGCACGCGCGCGGCCGACTCCTCGAGCGAGAGCGCCGTCTGCGCGCCGATGCTGCCGCTGGTGGTGAGGCCCATGTGCGGGACGAGGACGTCGGCGCCGGCCTCCGTCATCGCCACGGTCGACGCGACGTCGAAGACGTAGGGGGCGGTGAGCAGGTCGCGCTCGGCGGCGAGCCGGATCATCTCGACCTCCAGGTCGAAGCCCATGCCGGTCTCCTCGAGGTTCTGCCGGAAGACGCCGTCGAAGAGCCCGACCGTCGGGAAGTTCTGCACCCCCGTGAAGCCGAGCCGCGCCAGCTCATCGAGGAAGACCTCCATCCGCCGGAAGGGATCGGTGCCGCAGACCCCGGCGAGGACCGGGGTGTCGCGGATGATCGGCAGCACCTCGCGGCTCATCTCGACGACGATCTGGTTGGCGTCGCCGTAGGGCAGCAGGCCCGAGAGCGAGCCGCGGCCCGCCATCCGGAAGCGGCCGGAGTTGTAGATGATCAGCAGGTCGGCTCCGCCGGCCTCGGCGGCCTTCGCCGAGATGCCGGTGCCGGCTCCCGCGCCGATGACGGGCCGCCCCGCGGCGATGGTGCGGCGGAGGCGGGCGAGTGCGGTCGTGCGGTCCATCTCAGCTCCCGTCCTGGTCGGCGGCGTGGGCCGCGGAGTGGTCGGCGGAGTGGTCGGCGGCGTGGCGGATCAGCCGGTCGAGCGCATCCGCGGCGGCGCGGGCGAACTCCGGATCGTTGACGTCGAGCGGGGAGTCGAGGACCTCGACCGCGGAGCCGGCGACTGCGGCGAGCACCGCGTCGACCAGCGCGGCATCGGCCTCGGCGTCGGCGAAGACGGCGCCAGGCACCCCGATCGCCGAGAGCCCGCCCCTCGGCACGGCCAGCACGGTCGGCCCCTCGGCCGCGGCGAGCTTCCGGCCGATCAGGCCGCCCAGCTCGGTGCTCTCGTCGGCGGTGGTGCGCATCAGCGTCACCGTCGGGTTGTGCACGAAGAACCGCCGCTGCGCGAAGCGCTCCGGGACACCGTCCCGCGGGCCGAAGTTGACCATGTCCAGCGCTCCGAGGCTGACGACCTGCGGGACGCCTGCGCGCCCGGCCGCCTCGAGCCGGTCGGGGCCGGCCGTGAGCACGCCGCCGACCAGCTCGTCCGCGAGCTCGGTGGTGGTGAGGTCGAGCACCCCCGCGAGGTGCCCAGAACGGGCCAGGGCCTCGACGGCCCGGCCGCCGGAGCCGGTGGCGTGGAAGACGAGGACCTCGTAGCCGAGCTCGTCGAGGCGGGCGCGGGCGACGTCGACGGCGGCGGTCGTCACTCCGAACATGGTGGCCGCGAGGAGCGGACGGCCGGACTCCTCCGCGGGCTGCTCGCGCCGGGCGGCGTGCGCCGCGGCCATCCCCGCGATGCCGCCGGCGGCGTTGTCGAGGACCTCGCGGGAGAGGCTGTTGATGCCGGCGATGTCGACGACGCTGTAGGTCATCGTCACGTCGCTCGCGCCGACGTAAGGGGCGACGTCGCCCGACGCCATCGTCGAGACGAGCATCTTCGGCAGCCCGACGGGCAGGTCGCGAACGGCCCGGGCGGCGATGGACGAGCCGCCGCTGCCGGCGAGGGCCAGGACGCCGTCGAGACCGCCGTCGCTCCGGAGGCGCTCGAGGACGACGGCGGCGCCCTCTCCCATCGCGGTCATCGCGGCTCCGCGATCGCCGCGCGAGCGCAGCTCCTCGAGCTCGGCGCCCGCGGCGCGGGCCGTCTCGGCGGCGGTGACGTCGGGAGCGGCGGCCGCTCCGGAGTGCGCGCCGACGCCCACGTCGACGAGCAGCACGTCGACGCCGAGGTCGCGCAGACGGGCGGCCGTCCAGGCGTACTCGGCGCCCTTGGTGTCGAGGGTGCCCACGAGGGCCACCCGGGGTGCCGGTGTCCGGGGTGCCGGTCCTGGGGGTGCTGGCGTCATCGCGGCTCTCCTCCTCCTGGCCGGATCGCTCCGGTCCACGTCGTCGTGGTGCGCCGGGCCCGCCCAGCAGCTGCCCCCATGATGACTCGCATTTTGAAACGTGTCAAACAGCAGTTCCGCGGCTATGCTGGCGCTCGATTGAAACGTGTCAGAGTCGAGACGCTCACGCAGAGGAGTGCTCGCCCAGCAGGAACGAGGCACCCCGGTGGCCATCCCCTCCTCCCCCCGCATCGAGCACCACCGTGCAGCGCTCGGCATCGGCGAGCGCCGACCCCGCCTCTCCTGGACGAGCCTCGCCGGCGACGACTGGCGCCAGGAGTCGTACGAGCTCGAGCGCGTCGACGCCGCCGGCGACGTGCAGCGCCGACGCGTCGGCTCCGCCGAGTCGGTCCTCGTGCCGTGGCCGTTCGCTCCGCTGACGAGCCGGGAGCGGGTCGAGGTCCGGGTGCGCGTCTTCGGCCGCGGCGAGGACGACGCCCCCTGGAGCCGTCCGACGGCCGTCGAGGCCGGCCTGCTCGAGCCGCAGGACTGGAGCGCGGTGCCCGTCGGCGCCGCCTGGCCGGAGGACCCGGAGTCCGACCGGCGGCCTCCGCTGGTGCGCCGCTCCTTCACGGTCGACGGCGAGGTCGCCTCCGCGCGCCTCTACCTCAGCGCGCACGGCCTGTACGAGGTCGAGCTCAACGGCGCCCGCGTCGGCGACGACACCCTCGCGCCCGGCTGGACGGCCTACGCCGACCGCCTCCGCTACGCCACCCACGACGTCACCGACGCCCTCGTCCCCGGCGAGAACGCGCTCGGCTCCTGGCTCGGCGACGGCTGGTACCGCGGCCGGCTGGGCTGGCGCGGCGGCTTCCGGAACCTCTACGGCACCGACCTCTCGCTGATCGCCCAGCTCGAGATCGTCTACGCCGACGGCCGGCGCGAGACCGTCGCGACCGACCCGTCCTGGCGCGCCGCGCCCGGCCCGATCCTCTTCTCCGGCAACTACGACGGCGAGGTGCACGACGCGCGCGAGGAGCGGGACGGCTGGTCCTCCCCCGGCTTCGACGACGCCGGCTGGACGCCGGTCGCGGTGGCGGAGCGCGATCCGGCGACCCTCGTCGCGCCGCAGGGCCCGCCGGTCCGCTGCACCGAGGAGGTGCGCCCCGTCGCCGTGCTGCGCACCCCGAGCGGCCGGAGCGTGCTCGACCTCGGGCAGAACCTCGTCGGCCGGATGCGGATCCGGCTGAGCGGGCCGCGCGGGGCGACCGTCACCCTCCGCACCGCCGAGATCATGCAGGAGGGCGAGCTCTACACCCGGCCGCTGCGCGACGCCCGCTCCACCGACGTCTACACGCTGGCAGGGCGCGCCCGGGAGGAGTGGGAGCCGCGCTTCACCTTCCACGGATTCCGCTTCGTCGAGGTCGAGGGCTGGCCGGGAGACCTCGAGGCGGCGGTGGCCGCGGGGGACGTCGTCGCGCGCGTCCTGCACACCGATTTCGAGCGCACCGGCTGGTTCGCCTGCTCCGACCCGCTGGTCGAGCGGCTGCACGAGAACGTGCTGTGGAGCATGCGCGGCAACATGGTGGACATCCCCACCGACTGCCCGCAGCGCGACGAGCGGGTCGGCTGGACCGGGGACATCCAGGTCTTCGCGCCGACCGCGTCGTTCCTCTTCGACGTCTCCGGGATGCTCTCGTCCTGGCTCCGCGACGTGGCGGCCGAGCAGCTGCCCGACGGCACGGTGCCCTGGTACGTCCCGGTGATCCCCGCGCACGCGATGTGGACGCCGATCCGCCCGGGCGCGGCCTGGGGCGACGCCGCGGTCCTCGTGCCGTGGACGCTGTACGAGCGCTTCGGCGACGCCGGGGTGCTGGCGGTGCAGTACGACAGTGCGAAGGCCTGGGTCGAGCTCGTCGAGCGGCTCGCCGGGCCGTCGCGGCTCTGGGACGAGGGCTTCCAGCTGGGCGACTGGCTCGATCCGGACGCTCCTCCCCAGGACCCGGCGGACGCGAAGACCGACCGCTACCTGGTCGCCACGGCCTACTTCGCGCAGTCCGCCCGGCGGCTCGGGCAGACCGCCCGCGTGCTCGGCCGCGAGCAGGACGCCGACCGCTTCCTCGCACTGGCCGCCGAGATCCGGGCCGCCTTCGTCGGGCGCTACGTCGAGCCGGACGGCCGGATGGCCAGCGACGCGCAGACCGCGTACGCGCTCGCCCTCGAGTTCGAGCTGCTGCCGGAGTCGCTGCGCGCCGCCGCGGGGGCTCGCCTGGCCGAGCTGGTCGCGTCCGCCGGGAACCGCATCTCGACCGGCTTCGTCGGCACGCCGATCGTCTCGGACGCGCTCTCGGGCACCGGCGGGATCGACCGCGCCTACGCACTGCTGCTCGAGCGCGAGTGCCCGTCCTGGCTGTACCCGGTGACCCAGGGCGCGACGACGATCTGGGAGCGCTGGGACAGCCAGCTCCCCGACGGCACCGTGAACCCCGGCACGATGACCTCGTTCAACCACTACGCGCTCGGCGCGGTCGCCGACTGGCTGCACCGGGTGGTCGCGGGTCTCGCGCCGGCGGAGCCGGGCTACCGCTCGATCCTGTTCCGGCCGCGCCCGGGCGGCGGGCTCAGCTCGGCGAGCGCCGCCCACCTGACCCCGTACGGCCGCGCCTCCATCGCCTGGACCCTCGCCGACGGCGAGCTGCGCGTCGAGGTCGAGGTGCCCGTGGGGGCCACCGCGGTGCTCGACCTCGAGGGCGCGGAGCCGCGCGCCCTCGGGCCAGGCCGGCACACCGCCGTGGTGGCGGCCGGCGCGGCGGTCGCAGCGGCGCTCTGAGCGGCCGCCTCGCGTGCCGACCCCCGTGGGTGCACGGGGAAGAGGCGCCCCTTGCTCTTCGCCGAACGAGCAGCCCGGAAGGGGCGCATCGAGACCCGTCTCGCGGGAACGGCGTGACGGCAGACCGAGCTCTCGATCACGTGGATCTCGATGCGCCCGCTCCGCAGACCGCCCGATCACCGGGAAGGGGACGCTTGCCGACCAGCCGGATGCCTGCGGGCGTCTCCTCACGGCAGGCCCGGAGTCAGGGGTAGGGAGCCGGCCTCGCCACCCCGCCCCTCACTCCCCGTCGGCGAAGTCCGTGCTGCGGCTGAGCGGCTCCCACGCGTCCACGTCGGAGCGGAGGGCGTCGAGCGCCGCGCGGAAGGCGTCCGAGGCGTCGTTGCCCAGCAGCAGGATCGACGGCGGCGCGTCCGACTCCACGGCCTCGATCAGGGCGGTCGCCGCCTTCGCCGGGTCGCCCTTCTGGGTGCCGTGCACGGTGTCGTGCTCCTTGCGGCGCTTGCCCGCCGTCTCGGCGTAGTCGGCGATCGGCTGGGACGACTGGGTGAGCGAGCGGCCGGCGAAGTCGGTGCGGAAGCCGCCCGGCTCGACCGAGAACGCGCGGATGCCCAGCGGCGCGACCTCCTTGCGCAGCGACTCGGTGAGCGCCTCGATCGCGGCCTTGACCGCCGCGTAGTAGCCGGAGCCCTCCGGCGAGATGCGGGCGCCGATCGAGGACAGGTTGACGATCACTCCGGAGCGGCGCTCGCGCATCCCGGGCAGGACCGCCTTGATCGTGCGGACGGTGCCGAAGAGGTGGGTGTCGAAGAGCTGCTGCACCGCCGCCTCCTCGCCCTCCTCGACGGCCGCGCGGTAGCCGTAGCCCGCGTTGTTGACGAGCACGTCGATTCCGCCGAAGCGCTCCTCGGCGGCGTCGACCGCGGCGGCGACCTGGGCGTCGTCGGTGACGTCGAGCGCGAGGGCGAGCGCGGAGTCGGGGTGCGCCTCGGCGAGGTCGCGGACGGAGTCGACGTCGCGCGCGGTGACGACGACGCGGTCGCCGTGGGCGAGGACGGCGGTCGCGAGCGCGCGGCCGAGTCCGGTGGAGCAGCCGGTGATGAGCCAGGTGGTCATGGCGGTCCTTCTTCCTCGAGGTGCCCGCGGACGGCGCGGGCCGGACTCCATTCCACCGCCGCCCGGGCTCCCCGGGACAGGGGTGGACGCGGATCACGGCTGGACGCGTGGGAGGGTGGTCCGGTGTCCACAGTGAGCGTGCCGACGCCGCGCTCGGGGGTGCGGACGCGGCGATTCCGGCGCCTCGCGCGCCTCGGCTTCGCCGTCAACGGCGTCGTGCACCTGCTGATCGGCGGCCTCTCGCTGCGGGTGGCGTTCGGCGACGAGACGACGCAGGAGGCGGATCCGTCGGGTGCGATCGCGCGCCTGGCCGAGTCGCCGGCCGGCCTCGTCGTCGTCTGGGCGGCACTGGTCGCGCTCGTCGCCCTCGGGCTGTGGCAGTTCACCTTCCAGAGCCGCTCGAGCGATCCGAGCCGCGCGAAGCGCTGGGGGCGGCGGATCGTCGAGTCGGGCAAGGGCTTCGCCTCGCTCGCGCTGGCCGGGACGACGCTGGTGTTCGCGCTCGGCGGGTCGACGAGCTCCTCCGCGACCATCCGCGCGATCAGCACCGACCTGCTGGCCCGCCCGGCCGGGTCGATCGTGCTGACGATCGTCGGCGGGATCGTCCTCGGCAGCGGGATCGGCTTCCTCGCCATCGGCGTGCGGCGCGGCTTCCGCAAGCTCGTGCGCATCCCGGCGGGGCGCCGCGGCCTGGCCGTGCTGATCCTGGGCGCCGCCGGCTACGTCTCGAAGGGGATCGCCCTCGGCATCGCCGGCGGTCTCTTCGTCGTCGCGGCGATCACCGGCGACGCCCGGCGGGCGACCGGGCTCGACGGCGCCCTGCGCTTCCTCGACGTCCCGCCCTACGGGACCATCGCGCTGACCGCGATCGGCGCCGGCCTCGTGATGTACGGCGGCTTCCTGATCGCCCGCGCGAAGCTCGCCAAGCTCTGAGGGCCCGGGCTCAGCCCATGACCGCGGCGGGATCGAGCCGCTTCGCGTAGCAGCGGGTCGCCGGCTCGTCGCCCCAGTAGCCGAAGCCGGGGATCGGGTCGTAGCCCGAGCTGCTGTAGAGCGCCATCGCCTCGGGCTGCTCGATGCCGGTGACCAGGCGGAGCAGCGTCACGCCGTGGCGGACGGCCAGCTCCTCGACTCCCGCGAGGAGGAGGCGGCTGTAGCCGCGGCCGCGCGCCGACTCGGCCACGAACATCCGCTTGATCTCGCCGATCTCCCCGTCGGCGGCGAGCGCGACGCAGCCGACGACCTCGGGCCCGACCTGCAGCAGCAGCGTCGGCGCGTCCACGGGCGGCCGCGGCCCGGGGTCGTCGCCGCCGTAGCGCCTCATGATCTCGGCCTCCTGCACGGCGAACAGCCGCCCCGCCACCGCATCGCCGGCCGTCGTCTCGACCATCCGCGCCTCGTCCGCACTCACGCCCCCCACCCTCGCACGCTCCCATCGCTCCCCGCGAGATGCCACTTGTGCACGCGACACGCCGAGAAAAGCGTGCACAAGTGGCATCTCGCGGAGGGTCAGCAGACGGCGGAGCGGAACCGGAGGTCGGTGAGGAAGACCCCGTGCCAGCCCTGTCTGCCCTCGTGCTGGGTGTAGGTGAGCGTGCTCCCGGAGGGGAAGACGTCGAAGACGAAGACGTCGTTCTTGAAGTACGCGATGGTCGAGACGTCTCCCTCGACGCGACGGTACGGGTCGGCGAGCGTGCCGGCACCGGTCCCCGCGAAGAGGCCGTCCTGGACGATCGTCGTCGGCGCGACACTGAAGCCCATCGCGTCCCAGTGATCCGGCTGCCAGGCCTGCCGGTCCTGCGAGGTGAAGTCGTAGAACTCGAACTGGAGATGGACCGGATCGAACAGCCGCCCCTGCGGATCGAAGAACTGGAAGGTCAGGGTCTGCGAGTCGGATCCCGGACTGGGAAGGGTCGTGGCCGGGCCCTCGCGCCGCTGATTCAGGACCAGCGCGCTTCTCGGCGCGGTGCCCGAGTACTGCACCTCGGTGCTCTCGAGGTCGGTCTCCCCGGTCACCGCGCCCCATCCGAGTCCGCTCTGAGTCAGATTGAAGCTCTGACCCTGCGTCGTCGTCGTGGTGCCGGGAGCGAGCACCGAGGTGATCCGCACGGTGGACACCGCGCCGGAGGAGCTGGGCGCCAGGAGCACCGCGGTGTCGCCGCCGGCGTTGCTGGTCCGCCTGAAGGCGACCGCGCTGTCGCAGAGGGCGGCGGTGGAAGCGGCAGCGAGAGGCGCCGCGATCACCGCGGCGGCGACCGGAGCGCTCCACACCGCCGCTGCGCTCACGGTTCGGCGGGACGGTCCGGGCGTGGGGGTGGAGGACGAGGACACGGCGGTCCTTTCGATCAGGAGGCGGAGTGCGCCTCGATCCGGCGGAGTGGTAGCGCTGTCATGGCGCTGTGCGGCCAGCCAAGCGCACCCCCTCCGCCACGAGCAGTCCCCCGTCCGTGCCACACCCCCCCGGTGAGCACCTCCCGCGAGATGCCACTTGTGCACGCGACACGCCGAGGAGAGCGTGCACAAGTGGCATCTCGCGGGAGGGAAGGGGGACGCGCGGGTCAGGCGTAGTGGGCGGCGACCTCGGCGAGGCACTCGCGGAAGACGCGGACGGCGGGCGAGGCGAGCTGCGCCTCGCGCTGGGCCGTGAAGATGGTGCGGCGGGGGCGGCCGGGCAGCTCGAGCAGGCGGCAGTCGGGCTCGCCGCCGGCCCAGACCAGGTCGGGCATCAACGCGACCGCGTTGCCCGAGGCGGCGAGGCGGATCTGCGCCTGGAGGTCCGCGGTCTCGAAGCGCACGTCGGGCTCGAAGCCGGCGACCCGGCAGGTCTGCTCGGCGAAGTGCCGGCTCGCGGTGCCGCGCGGCTCCATCACCCAGGCGGCGTCGCGCGCGCTCTGCAGGTCGCGAACCGCGGAGTCGTGGCGGACCGCGAGCCGGATCGCATCGGTCGTGAGGTCGCTGCGCACCAGGCCCGGCAGCCAGGACACCGAGTGGCCCGGGTACTGCTCGGCGACGACGAGGTCGAACTCGCGCGCCCAGGAGGTCTCGTGCAGCGCCCCCTCCGGCTCGCGCTGCACCATCTCGACCCGCACCTCGGGCGCCCGCTCGGCGATCGAGTGCAGCGCGCCCGGCATCAGCGCCAGGGCCGCGGACTGGAACACCGCGACCCGCACCCGACCGGTGACCGACTCCCCCGACGCGGCGAGCGCCGCCTCCGCCCGCTCGAGCAGCGCCAGCACCTCGCCGGCCGCCGCGACCAGGATCTCGGCCTGCGGGGTGAGCTGCACCCGCCGCCCGACCTTGCGCAGCAGCTCGACACCGGTCTCGCGCTCGAGCACGGTGAGCTGCTGCGAGACGGCGGAGGGACTGTAGGCGAGGGCCTCCGCGGCGGCGGCGAGCGTGCCCCGGATGGCGACCTCGCGCAGCAGCACCAGGCGGCGGACGTCGAGCACGGGCGACCTCGATTCGGCAGAGCTGATCAGTAAGGAGGAGTGACCGGTACCGGTAAGGAACGGTCGCTTCTGCTCAACGGTACCCCGGTCGGATACTGACGTCATGACGGATCTCGCCGCGCCTGCCCGCTCCACCGGTCCCTCCTCCGACGACGCCGCCGGTCACGCCGGTCCCGCCGGTCACTCCGGCCCCGCCCCCGACAGCGTCGACCCCGGCCTCGTCGACGCGAGCGTCGCGCTGGTGCGCCAGTGGCTGCGCGACGCCGCCGACGTCCCGGTCGACGCCTCCGGCGCCCAGCTCGCCGGCGTGCTGAAGGACCCGACCGGCCTCGACTTCACGGTCGGCTTCGTCGACGGCGTCGTCCGCCCCGAGGACACGAAGGTCGCCGCCGCGGCGCTGCGCTCGATCGCCGGCGGCGTCCCGCGCTTCCTCCCCGCCCCGATGCGCGGCGCGGTCGCCCTCGGCGGCGCGGTGGCCCCGCTGCTCCCCGACATCGTCGTGCCGATCGCGCGCCGGGTGCTGCGGCAGATGGTCGGCCACCTCATCATCGACGCGACCGACTCGCGCCTCGGCCCGGCGATCGCGAAGATCCGCCGCGACGGCGTCCGGCTGAACATGAACCTGCTCGGCGAGGCGGTCCTCGGCCGCAAGGAGGCGCAGCGCCGCCTCGAGGGCACCCACCGCCTGCTCGCGCGGGACGACGTCGACTACGTCTCGATCAAGGTCTCCTCCACCGTCGCCCCGCACAACCCGTGGGCGTTCGACGCCGCGGTCGACGACATCGTCGAGGAGCTCGCTCCCCTCTTCACGCGCGCGGCCGCCGCGACGCCGCAGAAGTTCGTCAACCTCGACATGGAGGAGTACAAGGACCTCGATCTCACCATCGCGGTCTTCACCCGCCTGCTCGACCGGCCCGAGTTCCTCGGCCTCGAGGCGGGCATCGTGCTGCAGGCCTACCTGCCCGATGCGCTCTCCGCGATGATCCGACTGCAGGAGTGGAGCGCCGCGCGCCGGGCCCGCGGCGGCGCCGGCATCAAGGTGCGCCTGGTCAAGGGCGCGAACCTTCCGATGGAGCAGGTCGAGGCGTCCGTGCACGGCTGGCCGCTCGCGACCTGGTCGACGAAGCAGGACTCCGACACCAACTACAAGCGCGTCATCGACTACGCGCTGCACCCGGACCGGATCCGGAACGTGCGGGTCGGCGTCGCCGGCCACAACCTCTTCGACGTCGCGTACTCCTGGCTGCTGGCCGGCGAGCGCGGCGTCCGCGAGGGGATCGAGTACGAGATGCTGCTCGGCATGGCGCAGGGCCAGGCGGAGGCGGTGCGCCGCGCGGTCGGCTCGCTGCTGCTCTACACGCCGGTCGTCTCGCCCGCCGAGTTCGACGTCGCGATCGCCTACCTGATCCGCCGGCTCGAGGAGGGCGCGTCGAGCGACAACTTCATGTCGGCCGTCTTCGAGCTCGAGGCGCAGCCCGCGCTGTTCGCCCGTGAGGAGGCCCGCTTCCGCGCCTCCGTCAGCGCGCTCGACGGAGCGGTGCCGCCCGCGCACCGGGTCGCCGACCGCTTCGCCGCGACCGGCCGCCCCGGCTTCGGCGACTTCCGCAGCACCCCGGACACCGACCCGTCCGTCGCGGCGAACCGCGCCTGGGCCGAGGAGATCCTCGCCCGCGTGCCCTCCTCCCGCGCCGGTGTCGACGCGATCGAGGCCGCGACGATCGCCACCCGCGAGGAGCTGGAGGCGGCCCTCGCCGCGACCCGCGCCGCCGGCTCCGCGTGGGGGGCCCTGCCCGCCGACGAGCGGGCGCGCATCCTGCACCGCGCCGGCGACGAGCTCGAGGCGCGCCGCGGCGAGCTGCTCGAGGTGATGGCCGCCGAGGCCGGCAAGACGATCGACCAGGGCGATCCGGAGGTGTCCGAGGCGATCGACTTCGCGCACTACTACGCCGAGCAGGCCCGTGAGCTCGACTCGGTGGACGGCGCGGTCTTCCACCCCGCGCAGCTGACGCTCGTCGCTCCGCCGTGGAACTTCCCGGTCGCGATCCCCGCGGGCGGTGCGCTCGCCGCGCTGGCCGCCGGCTCGGCCGCGGTGCTGAAGCCCGCCGGGCCGACCGCGCGCTGCGGCGCCGTGCTGGCCGAGGCGCTCTGGGCCGCCGGCGTGCCCCGCGAGGCGCTGCTGCTGCTCCGACTGCCCGAGGAGGAGCTCGGCGCCGACCTCGTCGCGCACCCCTCGGTGGACCGGGTGATCCTCACCGGGGCCTACGAGACGGCCGAGCTGTTCCGCTCGTTCCGGCACGACCTGCCGCTGCTCGCCGAGACCAGTGGCAAGAACGCGATCATCGTCACGCCCTCCGCCGACCTCGATCTCGCCGTGAAGGACGTCGTCGCGAGCGCCTTCGGCCACGCCGGCCAGAAGTGCTCGGCCGCGTCGCTCGTCGTGCTGGTCGGCTCGGTCGCGCGCTCCAAGCGCTTCCGCGCGCAGCTGCTCGACGCGGTCGACTCGCTCACCGTCGGCCTGCCGACCGATCCCGCGACCCGGATGGGGCCGGTGATCGAGCCCGCCGCGGGCAAGCTGCTGCGCGGCCTGACGACGCTCGGCGAGGGCGAGCGCTGGCTGCTGCAGCCGCGCGCGCTCGACGACACCGGGATGCTGTGGAGCCCGGGCGTCCGCGACGGCGTGCGCCGCGGCTCCGAGTACCACCGCACCGAGTACTTCGGCCCGATCCTCGGGATCATGACGGCGGCGACGCTCGAGGACGCGATCGCGCTCGTCAACGAGGTGGACTACGGCCTCACCTCGGGGCTGCACGCGCTCGACCCCGCCGAGATCGGCACCTGGCTCGGCGGGATCCAGGCCGGCAACCTCTACGTCAACCGCGGCATCACCGGCGCGATCGTCGAGCGCCAGCCGTTCGGCGGCTGGAAGAAGTCGGCGGTCGGACCGGGCACCAAGGCCGGCGGACCGGACTACCTGCTCGGGCTGGGGTCGTGGACCTCGGCACCGTCGACGGCCACCGCCGCGGTCGAGGACCCGCGCGTCGGCCGGCTCGTGGCCGCCGCCCGCGCGGAGCTGTCGCCCGCGGAGGCGGACGCCGTCGAGCGGACGGCCCGCAGCGCGGCGCAGGCTCTGGCAGCGGGTGCCGCCCGCGACGTCACCGGGCTGGCCGCCGAGCGCAACGTGTTCCGGCACCTGCCGTACGACGCCCCGGTGCTGATCCGCCTCGCGGGCGGCGAGCCGGTGGGCTCGCTCGCGCAGGTCGTCGTCGCCGCGGCGACCGCGGGGACCCGGGTGGCGGTCTCGAGCGCGACCGAGCTGCCGCCGCAGCTCGTCTCGGCCATCGCGTCGGGAGCCTCGGCGGTCGCCGTCGAGGACGAGGCCGCCTTCGCGGCGCGGGTCCGCGAGCACGGCGCCGGCCGCGTGCGCCTGCTGGGCGCCGACGCCTCCTCCGTGACCGCGGTCACGGGCGGCCGCCCCGACCTCGCGGTCTACGCGAACGAGGTCACCGAGTCCGGCCGCCTGGAGCTGCTCCCGTTCCTCCGCGAGCAGGCCGTCTCGATCACCGCCCACCGCTTCGGCACCC
This sequence comes from Rathayibacter sp. PhB179, assembly GCF_004345345.1. NCBI lineage: Bacteria > Bacillati > Actinomycetota > Actinomycetes > Micrococcales > Microbacteriaceae > Rathayibacter > Rathayibacter sp. PhB179. The sequence continues at coordinate 307,918 of NZ_SLVD01000001.1, forward strand.
CGGACCACCTGACGGACGCCCTGCTCTGACCCCTTCCGCGAGATGCCACTTGTGGACGCTTTTCACGGCGTGTCGCGTGCACAAGTGGCATCTCGCGGGAGGGGAGGGGGACGTGGGTCAGAAGAGGCCGCGGGGGGACTCGATGGAGGCGAGGACGCCGGGGGCCGCGACGATCGTGAGGCGGGCGACCTCGTCCGCCGTCAGCTCGGGCAGGCGCTGCGCGAGGTCGAGGAAGCGCTCGATCTCGGGCTCCTCGAGGACGTCGGCGGCGAGGGTGCGGAACTTCGCGACGTACTGCTCGCGCGTGAACGGGTGCGCACCGAGCGGGTGCGCGTCCGCCACCGCGATCTCGTCCACGATCGTGCTGCCGTCGGTGAGCAGGATCTCGACGCGCGCGCCGAACGCCTTCTCCGCCGGGTCCGTCGAGTGGTAGCGGCTGGTCCACTCCGCGTCCTCCTCCGTCGTCGTGCGCTGCCAGAGTGCGACGGTGTCGGGGCGGGCGGCGCGCTCGGGGGCGTAGCTGCGCTCGTGGTGCCAGGCGCCGTCCTGCAGCGCGACCGCGAAGATGTACGGCACGGAGTGGTCGAGCGTCTCGCGCGAGGCGGTCGGGTCGTACTTCTGCGGGTCGTTCGCGCCCGAGCCGATCACGTAGTGGGTGTGGTGCGAGGTGTGCAGGACGATCCGCTCGACGCGCTCGGGGTCGGCGGCCTCGGGGTGCGCGTGGTGCAGGCGGCGCGCCAGGTCGATCAGCGCCTGCGCCTGGTACTCGGCCGAGTGCTCCTTCGTGTAGGTGTCGAGGATCGCGCGCTTGGTCTCGCCGGCGTCGGGCAGCGGCACGTCGTAGGAGGCGTCGGGGCCGTCGAGCAGCCAGGCGATCACGCCGTCCTCGCCCTCGTAGATCGGCGACGGGCTGGTCTCGCCGCGCATCGCCCGGTCGACGGCCTCGATGGCGGCCTTGCTGGCGAAGGCGGGGGCGTACGCCTTCCAGCTCGAGATCTCGCCCTTGCGCGACTGGCGAGTGGCAGTGGTGGTGTGCAGCGCCTGGGCGATCGCCTGCTCGATGACGGCGACGTCGAGGCCGAGCATCGTGCCGAGTCCGGCCGCGGCCGAGGGGCCGAGGTGCGCGACGTGGTCGATCTTGTGCCGGTGCAGGCTGATCGCGCGGACGAGGTCGACCTGGACCTCGTAGCCGGTGACGATGCCGCGGACCAGCCGGGCGCCGTCGATGCCCGCGTGCTGGGCGACGGCGACCAGCGGCGGGATGTTGTCGCCGGGGTGCGAGTACTCGGCCGCGAGGAAGGTGTCGTGGTAGTCGAGCTCGCGGACGGCGACGCCGTTCGCCCACGCGGCCCACTCGGGCGAGACGCGGCGGCCCGGGTCGACGCCGAACACCGTCGCGCCCTCGCCGCCGATGGAGGCGGGGTGGGCGAGCGCCTGCGAGCGCGCGGCGACGACGGGGCGGCGCACCAGCGACGCGGCGGCGACGGCGGCGTTGTCGATGACGCGGTTGACGACCATCTCGGCGACCTCGGCCTCGACCTCGACGGGATCGGCGGCGACCTCGGCCAGGGCGTGGGCGAGCTGCCCGTGGCGCGGGAGGTCCTCGTCGCTGCGGTGGACGCGGACGTGGTGTTCGTGCACGGGGGCTCCTTCGGCTCGTCCCTGCCAATCTAGCGGCGGGGCCGCCGGGCAGACTGTCGGCATGACCGCCACCCGCGTGGCCGCGTTCGACTGCGGCACCAACTCCCTCCGGCTCCTGATCGCGGACGTCGAGGACGGCCGCCTCCTCGACGTCCTCCGCCGCACCGAGCTCGTCCGGCTCGGCCACGGCGTGGACCGCACCGGCCGCTTCGACCCGGAGGCGCTCGAGCGGACCCTCGCCGTGACCCGCGAGTACGCCGAGCTGGTCCGCGAGGCCGGGGCCGAGCGCGTGCGCTTCGTCGCCACCTCCGCGACCCGCGACGCGGCGGACCGCGAGGACTTCCTCGGCGCGGTCGAGCGGATCATCGGCGTCCGCCCCGAGACGATCAGCGGCGAGGAGGAGGCGGCCCTCTCCTTCCGCGGCGCGCTCTCGGCCGTCGACGCGCCCCGGCCCGTCCTCGTCGTGGACCTCGGCGGCGGCTCGACGGAGCTGGTCGTCGGGAGCACGGTTCCGGAGCAGGCGCACTCGATGGACGTCGGCAGCGTCCGGCTCACCGAGCGCCACCGCGCCGGCGGGGGTGCGCCGACCGCGGAGCAGCGAAGCGCGATCCGCGCCGACGTCCGCCGGGCGCTGGCCGCCTCCCCCGTCGACCTCTCGGCCACGCGCAGTGTCGTCGGCGTCGCGGCGACGGTCCTGACGGTGACCGCGCACGTCCTCCGCCTCGAGGCCTACGACCGCGACGCGCTCGAGGCGACCCTGCCGATCCGCGACGTCCTGGCCGCCTGCGACGAGCTCGCCGCGCTCTCCCCTGCCGCGACCGCCGCGCTCCCCTACGTCCGCGCCGGCCGCGAGGACGTCCTCGGCGCCGGCGCCGCGATCTGGTCCGAGGTCCTCCGCGCCGTCCAGGAGGCCTCCCCCGCCGTGACGTCGGTCACGACGACGGCCCACGACATCCTCGACGGCCTGGCCCTGCACCTCTGACCCCCCTGCACCTCTGATCCCCTCCGCGAGATGCCACTTATGAGCGCGACACGCCGCAGAACGAGCACATAAGTGGCATCTCGCGGGAGGGGTCAGCGCGTGAGGGTGCTGCCGGAGTCGTGGGGGAGGCGGGCGGCGGCGATCAGGGGGACGAGGGTCAGGACGGCGAGCGTCAGGAAGGCGAAGCGGTAGGGGACGAGGCCGGGGCCGAACGCGGCACCCGCGGCCAGCGCGATGCCGCCGGCGGCGACGCCGAAGCCCGCGGCGATCTGCTGGGTCGTCGCGCTGAGGGTGTTCGCGCCCGACATCCCCTCGGGCGCCACCTCGGCGAAGGTGACCGTGTTGTAGGCGGTGAAGCCGGCCGAGCGCGCGACACCGCTGAGCACCAGCAGCGCCACGATCAGCGGGACGGGCACACCAGGATCGAGGAACGCCATCGCGACCATGCAGGCGATGCCGACGACGTTCGCCGCGACGAGCACCCCGCGGAAGCCGACCGTGTGCAGGAGCCAGGTCGTCGCCGGCTTGATCGCCAGATTGCCGACGAAGAGCGCGAGCACGATCGAGCCGGCCTGCACCGCGTTCCAGCCGAAGGCGTCCTGGAAGAGCAGCGGCAGCAGGAACGGCACCGCGTTGATCGTCGCCCGGTAGAGCGAGCCGCTCGCGTTCGCGACCCGGAACGTCGAGAAGCGGAAGGCGTCCAGCGGCACGAGCGGGTGCGGCGTGCGGCGCAGGTGCCGGACCGCGACGGCGGTGACGAGGGCGCCGGTCACGGCCAGGCCGAGCGCGACGGTGTTCGAGCCGCTGCCGGTCACGAAGCCGGTCGCGCCGACCAGCGCGCCGAGTCCGACCGCGACCAGGAGCAGGCCGACGACGTCCAGCGGAGGCGGTGAGGCCTCGACGCCGGCCGGGATGATCCGCCGCGCGATCACGAAGGCGACGACGCCCAGCGGCAGGTTGATCAGGAAGATCCAGTGCCAGGAGGCGTAGGTCGTCAGCAGCCCGCCGAGGAACGGGGCGAGGATGGGCGCGACCAGCCCCGGCCAGACCAGGATCGCGATGGCGCGGATGATCCCCTCCCGCGGCGTGACCCGCAGCACCGCGAGCCGGCCGACCGGCACCATCAGCGCGCCGCCGACGCCCTGCAGCACGCGGGCCGCCACGAGCAGCGGCAGGGTCGGGCTGAGCGCGCAGAGCAGCGACGCGAGCGTGAACACCGCGATCGCGGTCGTGAAGACCCGGCGCACGCCGAAGCGCTCGCTCAGCCAGCCGGAGGCGGGGATCAGCACCGCGACGGTGAGCAGGAACGCGGTGACGGTGATCGCGACGGCGGCGGAGTCGACGCCCAGGTCGGCGCCGATCGCGGGCGCGGCGGTGGTGACGATCGTCGCGTCCAGGTTCTCCATGAAGAAGCAGCCCGCGACGAGGAGGGCGATCGCGCGCTGACGGCGGGGATCCAGGGCGGCCTCCTGCGGGGACGGGTGCGGCGGGGCGGGCGCCGGGACGACAAGGGCGAGCGTAGCGCGCGGCCCGGCAGCGACTCCGCCTCCACCGCATCCGGGCCCGGTACCGTCGAGGGCATGAGCGACTCCGAGAACCGCACCGTCCAGCTCCGCCGCTACGAGCTCGTCGACGGGGTGATGGACGACTTCCTGGCCTGGTACCGCGCGAAGATCATCCCCGCCCGCGCCGCGCACGGCTTCACGATCGAGTTCGCCTACGCCGACCGCGAGGTGAACGAGTTCGTCTGGGCCGTCAGCACCCCGGGCGACGCGGAGGCGTTCGCCGAGATCGAGAAGGCCTACCTCGCCTCCCCCGAGCGCGAGGCCGCCTTCGCCGGCGAGCCGACGCGCGTGGCCGTCCACCACGTGCGGCTCGTCGAGCGCATCGTCTGAGCGGGGCGGGGCGGCTCCTCGTCAGAAGATCCGGATGCGGAAGCGATCCGCGACTGTCCTGAGGTCGTCATCGGTGACGAGGACGGGCTCGACGGCACGCACGAGCACACGGTGCGCGTGGGGGTGGTCGAGCCAGAGCGCTCTGCACCACGCGGCGCCGTGCTTGCTGCCGAAGTGGACGCCGAGCGGTGTCCCGCCGGTGTCGAGTGTCAGTCCATGCAGATGCTCGGCGATCCGGGTCGTGACGGCGCGATCCTCGCAGCGCAGTGTGCCGGTGGTGAGATGCGGGACCTGGAGTTCGGCGAGGAGTGTGCCGATCGCGCGCTCGATCGACGCGAGCGAGTCGGGGTGCTCGACGTCGACGAGCCATCCCGAGTCCGGGAGCGCGGCGAGGATCATCGCCCGGTCGTAGCGCCAACCCGCGGGAACCGCTCCGAGGCCCATGAAGTCTCGCTCGGACCACTCGCGCGCGATCTCCTCGACGTACTCCTCGAGCGTGACCCCGGCGTAGTCGGCGTCTCGAGCGAGTGCATCGTCGATGCCGTTGGCCCGCTTGAAACCGGAGAGCACCTCGGCGTACGCCGCCGTCCGAGTCTCGGCGAGGTAGAACGTCTGGCCGAAGACGTCGTAGCGCCCCCACTCGTGACGGGACCGTGCCGCGGCGTCACGAGGAGCCCCCGACAGCGGCGGGTGGACCCTCTTGCCGACGTGGTACCCCTGCGCTCCCGGGTCCGAGACGAGTCGGAGTCCGGTGACCGAGCAGGTACGAGCGACCGTCACGCGTCGGCGGTTCCGGCGATGAAGGACTCGACGGCCGCGGCGACATCGCTGTGGCGCCCCTCGCGGATCGCGGTGATCGGCGTGCTCTCACCGAGGTGCGGGTTCCCTCCGATGAACCACTGCCGTGCGACGTGGTCGCCGTCGGCAGCGGAGAGAAGCGTCCACTGACGATGCGCGAAGATCAGCCGGTTGGCGGCCTCCGAGCGCGGCTCCGGTCCGTCGGCCTTGGCCCAGCGGAGGGGCAGCTTGCGGTCCTTCGTTCCCGCCAGGCCTGCCACGAGCGTCGGGCCCAGGGCCGCAGTGAGCTCGCGTGCGATGTCATGGATGTCCATGCGCAGGGTGCGACCGTGCTGAGCAGCGGGGGTGAGGATCTCCATGCAGGCAAGCCTACTCATGAGGCCCCCTGAAAAGCACCGGAATACCACCGTGCGCAGTGAGCCTTCGACACGGTGAGCGCGGCTGAGCGGCTCGGAGGTCCAGCGGTGGAGCGGCACTCCGCGAAGGTCGGAGAATCACGATGCCGGCGCCTCTCGCTAGCTCCGGGCGCGGCGCGCGACGGCCAGGACGGCCCGGAGCGCCAGCGAGCCGACGGCGATCGAGGCGACGGTTCCGAGCAGCCGCGGCAGGACGTGCTTCGGCGAGTCGAGCCCCGCGCGGTCCTTCGGCGAGGCCAGCGCCGCCGGCGGCAGGGTGCGGCCGTTGGCGCCCGCCTCCGCCATGTGCGCGAGCCGGCGCAGGGTCTCGATGTTGCGCACCCAGAGGAACGAGTGCAGCAGCGGCTTCGGGATGAGCGTGCCCGGGCCCTTCACCGCCGTCTCGTGGATGCGGACCCTGCAGCCGTCGCGGTGCAGCTCCACCTCGAGGCGGACGCGCGCCTCGCCCATCGGCCAGCCGGCCGCCTGGATGATGAAGCGGCTCGACGGGTCCCACTCCAGGACCGTCGTCTCGTCGTCGATCACCAGCGGCCAGACGCCGAAGGAGTGGTGCAGCTTCGAGCCGACGTGCGGCCAGTCTCGGCCGACCCGGCGCATCCGGGACGAGCCGACGACCCAGGAGGGGAAGAGCCAGCCGGACGCGAAGACGGCGAAGACGGACTCGGGCGGGCAGTGGAAGACGCGGGTGTTGCGGGACATCGCGGGCTCCTAGTCGTGAGGGCGGGGTCGGGCGGGTCGTGCCGCCCGACCCTCAGGGTGCCAGATCGGACGAGCGGGTCCGATCGGGCGAGGGCGACAGATCGGGCGCCCGCCGGATCCCGAACTCGTGCCGGAGCGCGCTGCGGGCGGCGTGCCAGCCGGCCATCCCGTGCACGCCCGGGCCGGGCGGCGTCGAGGACGAGCAGAGGTAGAGCCCCTTCGCGGGCGTGCGCCACGGGTCGGAGGAGGGGATCGGCCGCGAGAGCAGCTGCGCGACGCTCGCCGCTCCGGCCGCGATGTCGCCGCCGATGTAGTTGGGATTCCAGGCCTGCATGTCGCGGGCCGTCATCGAGGACACGGCGAGGACGCGGTCGCGGAAGCCCGGGGCGAAGCGCTCGATCTGCGCGGTGATCGCCTCGCGCTGGTGCGCCGGCGAGTCGCGCGGCACGTGCGTGTACGCCCAGAGGACCTGCTTGCCCTCCGGCGCGCGGGTCGGGTCCAGCACCGAAGGCTGCGCCACGAGCACGTACGGGTTCTCGCTGTGCCGGCCCTGGACGACGTCGCGCTCGGCCGCGGCGATCTCGGCGCGGGTGCCGCCGACGTGCAGGGTGCCGGCCCCGGCGAGCTCCGGGTCCGTCCAGGGGACGGGTCCGTCGAGCGCGAAGTCGACCTTGGCGACGCCGTTGCCGTAGCGGAACATCGCCAGCGCCGACGCGTACGGGCCGGGCAGGCGGTCGCCGGCGAGCGCGAGGAGCGCCCTCGGCGTGAGATCGAGCAGCACGGCGCGCGCGCTCGGCAGCTGGGAGAGCGAGGTGATCTCCACTCCGGTCTCGATGGTGCCGCCGTGAGCGCGGAGGTCGTCCGCCATCGCGTCGACGATCGCCTGGCTGCCGCCGACCGGCACCGGCCAGCCGCGCGCGTGTGCGTAGGAGCCGAGCGCGAGCGCCGCGGCGGCCGTGGACAGGCTCGGCATCGGCCGGATCGCGTGCGCGGCGACCCCCGCGAACATGGCGGGCGCGACCTCGTCGCGGAACCGCGCGTTCCAGAGCGGCGAGCCCTGCTCGAGCACGCGCAGGCCGAAGCGGAGCAGCACCGAGGGGTCGGTCGGGATCTTCAGCAGGGCGTCGTTCGTGAAGCCCGCGACGCGGTCGGCGCGCTCCGCGAGCGGACCCATCAGGGAGCGCCACGCCGCACCGTCGCGCCCCAGCGCCGCGGCGGTCCGCTCGAGGTCGCGGTAGGCGATGCCCGAGCGGCCGCCGTCGAGCGGGTGCGCGTAGGAGATCTCGGGCAGCCGCAGGTCGATCCGACGGTCGAGCTGGAACCGGCGGAAGAACCCGGAGGCGAGCGCCATCGGGTGCACGGCCGAGCCGATGTCGTGGTGGAAGCCGGGCAGCGTCAGCTCGGCGGTCCGGGCGCCGCCGCCCAGGGTCTCGTTGCGCTCGTAGACCGCGACCGAGAGCCCGGCGCGGGCGAGGGTGACCGCGGCGGAGAGCCCGTTGGGGCCGGAGCCGACGACGACGGCGTCGACCACGTCACTTCCTCCGCAGGGCCGCGACCGCGCCGACCAGGCCGGCCGCGCCGAGCACGGCCGCACCGGCGTAGCTCGCGGCGCGGTGGCGGATCATCCAGATCTGCGGCGTCATCGTGTGCGCGCGGTCGCTGAAGAGGCCGCGGGCGCCGTGGTCGCCGGGGACCGGCTCGTAGACGTTGTTCGGCAGCATCGGCTCCTTCTTGTCCGGCGCCTGCTGTCCGTCGAAGGCGCTGCGGGCCAGGTACCAGTCCATGAAGGCGCCGGCGAAGCGGTCGCCGAGGATGGTGCCGGCCGTCGGCTCGCCGACCCAGGTGCGGCGGCGCGGCTTGTCGGCGACGTCGGCGATCGCGATCGCGCCGACCTCGGGCTCGTAGATCGGCGGCACCGGCTGCGGGTGGTGCGGCAGCTGCGACTTCACCCAGTTGAACTGGATGGTGTTGAGCGCGGGCATGTCGACCTCGGACAGCTTGATCCTGCTCTTGGAGTGCAGGAGCTCGGCGGTGACCGCCTCGGTGAAGCCGCGGGCGCCGAACTTCGAGGCGCAGTACGCGGCCTGGAGCGGAATGCCGCGGTGCGCGAGCGCCGAGCCGACCTGGATGACGTGGCCGCGGCCGCGCGGGGTCATCCGCGAGAGCGCCGCGCGGGTGCCGTTGACGAAGCCGAAGAAGTTCACCGCGACGGCGCGCTCGAAGTCGGCCGGGTCGGTCGAGAGGAACTCGCCGAAGACGCCGACCATCGCGTCGTTGACCCAGAGCTCGATCGGCCCGAGCTCGGCCTCGATGCGGTCGGCCGCCGACTCGACCGCCTCGCGGTCGGCGACGTCGGTCGGGATGGTCAGACCGCGGCGGCCGGCCTGCTCGATCTCGGCCAGCGTGGCCGCGAGTCCGTCCTCACCACGGGCGAGCACGGCGACGTCCCAGCCGCGCGAGGCCAGCTCGCGGACGGTGGCGCGGCCGAGACCGGCGGTGCCACCGGTGACGACGGCGACGCCGCGGCTCATGCGCGGGCTCCGGAGGCGGGGGTGCGGGGGTTCTGCGTCATGGTCGAGCTCCTTCGTGAGGGCGCCGGAGGCGGCTTGCTGCATCTCCACGGTAGGCGGCAGCGGAGGCGCGCCGCGCGGGGTTGCGCCCGGTCGGTGGGAGCATCGCAGAACGAGCGCCTGGGGAGGAGCCCCGCCCGCCTCTCGATCCGTCCAGCGATCATCCAGACCGCACCCAGACGTCGGCGCCAGACTGACCGCCGCCGCGCCCCGCGCGACCCCGCCCCTCGACGACCGGATCGACCCATGAACACACTCCTCGGGCTCAGCCTCGTCTCCGGTCCGGTGGTGATCACCGTCTACGCGGTCTCGGGTCTCGCGCTGCTCCTGCTGGTCCTCGCCTTCGCGCGCTCGGCCCGCCGCGGCCGCCGCCGCCGCCTGGCGCTCGCAGCGGCCGTCCTGCTCCTCGGCCTGCTGGTCGGCTGGGCGCTCGGCGGTCTGCTCGGCGGCACCGGCGGCCCCTTCGGCGTCGACTTCACGCCCGTCACCCGCGTCTGGATCGGGCTCGGCCTGGGCGGACTCGCCGTGGCGCTGCTCGCCCTCGGCCACGCCCTCGCGCACCGGCGCAGACGGCGGGTGCTGGCCTCGGCGCTCGTCGGGGTCCTCGTCGTGGCGACCGCGGCGATGACCGTCAACATCGACTTCGGCCAGTACCCCACCGTCCGCAGCCTCCTCGGCATCAGCGCCTACCCGACGGTGGCCGAGCCGATCGCGACACCCGCCGGCGACCACGCCTCGCTCGACACCTGGACCGCCCCGGCGGGCATGCCGACCGCGGGCAGCGTCACGAACGTGGCGATCCCCGCGACGCAGTCCGGCTTCCCCGCTCGCGACGCCGTCGTCTACCTCCCGCCGGCCGCGCTGACCGAGAACCCGCCGCTGCTGCCCGTGATGGTGATGCTCTCCGGCCAGCCGGGCTCGCCGTCCGACCCGCTCGCGGTCGAGCACCTGCAGCAGACCCTGGACACCTACGCGGCCGCGCACGCCGGGCTCGCCCCGATCGTGGTCTCGCCCGACCAGCTCGGCGATCCGACGGCGAACCCGATGTGCGTCGACTCGCCGCTCGGGAAGTCCGCGACCTACCTCACCGTCGACGTGCCGAACTGGATCCGCGCCAACCTGCCGGTCCTCGGCGACGCGCACGACTGGGCGATCGGCGGCCTCTCGCAGGGCGGCACCTGCGCGATCCAGCTCGGCGCCGGCTACCCGCAGCTCTTCGGCAACATCGTCGACGCGTCCGGCGAGCTCGCCCCGACGCTCGGCGACGACGCGACCACCATCCAGCAGGGCTTCGGCGGTGACGCGGCGGCGTACGAGGCGGCCAAGCCCGCGGCGATCCTCGCGAAGAACGCGCCCTACAAGGACTCGTTCGCGGTCTTCGGCGTCGGCGCGAACGACACCTCGTTCCTCGCCGGAGTGCAGACCCTGCACGCCGCCGCGCAGGCCGCCGGGATGGACACCACCTACCTCGAGGTGCCGGACAGCGCGCACGACGCGACGGCGTGGTCGACGACGTTCGACAAGGGCGTCGAGCTGCTGACGGCGCGCTGGAACCTGGTCCCGGCGTCCTAGGCGCTCGGGACCGCCGGCAGCACCCCCGCCGCCGTGCCCGAGACGACGAGATCCGCCCGATCGCGGGTCGCCTCGATCAGGACGGCGTTCGCGCCGTCGACGTCCGCCGCCCAGGCCGACGCCGCCTCCGGAGCGCGGCCGAAGGACACGTGCCGGTCGACCAGCCGCTCGAAGCGCTCCGACTCGGGGGTCGCGCAGAACCAGGCCTCGTCGAACTCCGCGCGCAGCAGCGCCCAGGGCCCGTCGTCCACCAGCAGGTAGTTGCCCTCGACCACCACCAGCGTCGCCTCGGGCCGGACGGCGAGCGAGCCCGCCACGCCCTCGTCGACCGTGCGCTCGAACGCCGGCGCGTAGACCACGTGGTCGGTCTCGGCGCGCAGCCGCCGCACCAGGGCGAGGAAGCCCCAGCCGTCGAAGGTGTCGACGGCACCCTTGCGCCCGTGCCGGCCCAGCTGGTCGAGCATCGCGTTCGCCAGGTGGAAGCCGTCCATCGGCACGAAGGCCGCGGTCCCCTCCCCCGCCAGCTCGTTCGCGCGGGCGACCACGGCCCGGGCGAGAGTGGTCTTGCCCGCGCCAGGGCTGCCCGCGAGGGCGAGGACCGCTCGCCGGCCGGACCTGCGGAGCGCGAGCGCCCGGCGGGCCAGCTCGTCGAGGTCAGGCGTCGCCACGGGTGCCCTCGAGCGCGTTGACGAGGAACGCGTGCGCGTGCCGGGCGAGGGCGGGGCCGTCGTTCCAGAGGTTCCGCCAGACGGCGAGGTCGTTCGAGAGCGTCGGCGAGACGACGGCCGAGGAGAAGGACTCGAAGGTGATCGGCCCGCGGTAGTCGATGGCCGCCAGGGCGTGGAAGAAGCTGGTGAAGTCGAGGTGCCCGCTGCCGAGGTAGCCGCGGTGGTTCTCGCCGATGTGCACGTAGCCGAGGCGGTCGCCGACGAGCAGCACCGGGCGGAAGAAGTCGTCCTCCTCGATGTTCATGTGGTACGTGTCGAGGTGGATCAGGACGTTGTCTGCGCCGATGTCGTCGGCGAGCCGCAGCGCCTCGGCGGCGGTGTTGATGACGTTGGTCTCGTAGCGGTTGCAGATCTCGAGACCGAGGGTCATGCCCTTGCCGGCGGCCTCCGCGGCGAGGTCCGTCAGCACCGAGACCACATTGGCGCGGCCCGCGGTCGACAGCGGCGCGCTGTACTTGCCGAGCGCACTGTAGAGCGCACCGGTGAAGTGCGTGCCCCCGAGCGCGTGGGTGGTCTCGAGAGAGTCGGCGAGCAGCTTCGCGCCGCGGGCGACCACCTCCGGGTCGTCGCTGGAGACGTCGGCCGAGAACGCGAGGCCGCGCGAGCAGACGATGCCGAGGTCGTTCGCCTCGAGGGCGGCGCGGGCGGAGGCGGTGTCGAGGTTCTCGACGTCGTGCAGCGAGAGCTCCAGCAGGTCGAATCCGGCGGCCTTCGTCTGCTCGATCGTGCTCGTCACTTCGGCGGGCGTGGTGCCGCCGGCGAAGACGAGGGCGTGCACTCCGAGGGGGTTCGTGGGCATGGTGGTACTCCTGGTTCGGTCGAAGGGTCGAGGTCGAGAGGTCGAGATCGAGAGGTCGGGATCGAGAGGTCGGGATCGAGAGGTCGGGGGGTCGGGTCGCGGCGTCAGGCCGCGGCGGACCGCGAGGTGTCGAGCAGGCCCGCGAGGAACGCGTGGCCCGAGGTCGCGAGGGCGACCGGGTCGTGCCAGAGCTCGCGCCAGAGGCCCATCGCCTCGGCGGACGCGGTCGGCTGGATCCGCGGCGAGAAGCTCTCGAGCGTGAGCGGGCCGCGGTAGCCGGAGGCGGTGAGCGCGGCGACGAGTCCGGTCCAGTCGGTGCTGCCGGTGCCCAGCTCGCCGCGGTGGTTCTCGGAGGCGTGCAGGTAGCCGAGGGCACCGCCCGCGTCCCGGACCGCGCTCGCCAGGTCGACCTCCTCGACGTGCGCGTGGAAGGTGTCGAGGTGCAGCAGCACGTTCGGAGCGCCGAGCTCGTCGAGGAAGGCGACCGTCTGCGCCGCCGTGTTCAGCAGATTGCTCTCGTAGCGGTTCACGTACTCCGCTCCGAGCGCGATGCCCGACGGCGCGGCCGCCGCGGCGACCCTCCGCAGCACCGCGAGCGAGCGCTCCCGCGCCGCGGCGTCGGCCGCGTGCTCGTACTTGCGCATGGCCGAGTACGTGACGCCGCCGACGTACCGGGCGCCGATCGCCTCCGCGAAGCGCACGGCGTCGAGGAGGCGCTCCTCGCCACGGGCCGAGACCGCCGCGTCGGCGGCGGTGATGTCGGAGTCGGCATCGAGCGCCAGCGAGACGACGGCGTCGATCCCGTGCTCGTCGAGCAGAGCCTCGGTCCACGCGGCGGCGGCGGGGTCGCCGGGCGCGGGGATCTCGATCAGGTCGAAGCCGATCGCGGCGGCCGCGGCGATCGCGCGCCGGCCCGACTCCCTGGTCCAGTCGCCGGTCAGCAGGCCGGCGTGCACGCCCAGCGGCGAGGAGCGCGCAGGGCTCCCGCGGTGCACGAGCGAGGGCCGCATCAGGCGGCCTTCGCGCCGGTGATCAGCGAGACGAGCTCGTCGCCGCTGGTCTCGGCGGTGCGGCGCCCGGCGACCGCCAGACCCGCGCGCATCACCCAGACCTGGTCGCTGAGCCGCATGACCTGGTCGAAGTTGTGGCTGATGAGCAGCACGGCGACGCCGGCGTCGCGGAGCTTGAGGATGATCTTCTCGACCCGGGCCGTCTCCTGCACGCCGAGCGCCGCGGTCGGCTCGTCCATGATCACGATCTTGCTGCCCCACCCGGCGGCGCGGGCGATGGCGACGGCCTGGCGCTGGCCGCCGGAGAGGCGGCGGACCTTGCTGGTCACCGGCGGGACGTTGACGGCCAGATCGCCGAGCAGCTCCTGCGCGGTCCGCTTCATCTGCGCCCGATCGAGGAACCGCAGGCCGGGCACGCCCTTGGTGAGCTCGCGGCCGAGGAAGAAGTTCTGCCAGACGGCCAGGTCCTCCACGAGCGCGAGGGTCTGGTGCACCGTCTCGATTCCGCCGTCGCGAGCGCCGAGCGGCGAGGTGAAGTGGACGACGTCGCCGTCGAGCACGATGGTGCCGGAGTCGGCGGGGTGCACGCCGGAGAGGCAGCGGACGAGCGTCGACTTGCCGGCGCCGTTGTCGCCGATCAGGGCGGTGATCTCGCCGCGGCGCATCGAGATCGACGCGCCCTTGAGCGCGTGGACGCCGCCGAAGGACTTCTTGATGTCGGTCGCCTCGAGCAGGAGGTCGCTGGTCATGGCGGGGCTCACTTCTTCTGGTAGCGGGTGATGAGGGCGGCGAGCACGACGACCAGGCCGACGGCGAGGGGCTGGTAGAACTGCGAGACGCCGAGCAGGGTCAGGCCGTTCGTCAGCGCGGTGAGCAGGAACGCACCGATGATCGGGCCGACGATCTTGGCCTTGCCTCCGGTGAGGCTCACGCCGCCGAGCACGACGGCCGCGATCGAGTTGAGCAGGTACTGCGTGTTGATCGCGGGCTCCGCGGCGCCGACGCGGGCGACCAGGAGCAGCGAGCCGATGCCGGCGAGGACCGCCGCGATGATGTACACCGCGATGCGCACCCGGCCGGCCTTGATGCCGTTCGCGACAGCGCTCTCCTCGTTGCCGCCGACCGCCTGCACGTGCAGGCCGAAGCGGGTGCGGAACATGACCACCCAGGCCACGACTCCGATGACCGCGGCGAGGATGATCGGGTAGCCGATGATCCCGATCGAGCCGGTGGTCAGCGTCAGCAGCTCGGGGCTGCCGACGGTGATCGGCTTGCCGTCGGAGGCGATGAGCGCGAGTCCCGTCGCCACCGACAGCGTGCCGAGGGTCGCGATGAAGTCGGTGACCTTGCCACGGGCGATGAGGAGGCCGTTGATCACGCCGATCACGCCGGCGAAGAGCAGGGCCGCCAGCGCCGAGAGCCAGAAGCCCCAGCCCCCGCTCCAGGCGAGGCCGAAGCCGACCGCGCCGACCGTCATCGTCGCCGAGATCGACAGGTCGATGCCGCCTGTCGTGATGACGAACGACTGGCCGATCGACAGGATCACCAGGATCGCCGCCGCGACGAGCATCGCCTTGATGTTGCCGAGGCTGAGGAAGGTCGGCGTCGCGATCGAGAACACGATCACCAGGGCGACGAGCCCGATGGGAGCGGCGTTCTCGGCCCAGAAGCTGAGCTGGCGGAGGTTCGCGAGCAGCGGCGCGGCGCTGATCGGGCTGGGGGAACGGGCGGGGACTGTGGTCATGGTCGCTTCCTGGGTCGCGGAGGGCGCGTCGGGCCGGGTGGCGTCGGGCTGGGTGGCGTCGGGCTGGGTGGCGTCGGGCTAGTCGCTGGGGACGAGGTCGGCCAGCGGGTTGTCGAACTCCTCGAACGGGGCGGGGAAGGCCGCGAGCGCCTGGTCGGCGGTGTCGGAGGTGACGAGCGCGGTGGGCGACTCGATCTCGGCGGGGATGCTCTCGCCGCCCTGCACCGCCTCGCACGCCTGCACGCCGAGCTGGCCGATCGCGTAGGGGTACTGCGCCACGGTCGCGGTCAGCCCGCCGTCCTTCACGGACTGCAGGGCGTCCTCGTTCCCGTCGACGCTGACGACCTTCACGGTGCCGGTGAGGCCCGCGTTCTCCACGGCCTTGACGATGCCGAGGCCCATGTCGTCGTTCGCGGCGAAGAACGCCGTGACGTCGGGGTTCGCGGCGAGGATGTCGGTCGCCTTGGTCAGCGCGATCTCGCGCTTCCAGTCGGCGGCGGCCTCCTGCACGACGGTGAGGTCCGAGCCGATGGCGGCGGTGAAGCCGTCGACGCGGGCGGCGCTGGTGACGTCGCCGGAGATGCCGCCGATGACGGCGACCTTCGAGCCGGCCGGCAGCTGGTCGACGAGGAGGTCGCCGGCCTTGCCGCCCGCGGCCTCGTTGTCGGTGCCGATGTAGGTGGTGACGTCGAGGTTCGCCGCCTTCACGGCGTCCGGGTCGAGCGGGCTGTCGATGTTGACGATCGTCTTGCCGGTCGCCGAGGCGAGGGCCTGCACGAGGTTGGTGCCGCTGATCGGGTTGACGATGATGCAGCCGAAGTCCTGGCCGGCCACCGTGGTCAGCTTGTCCGCCTGACCGGTGGTGTCGCCGATGTCGGCGGCGGCCTGGACCGAGACGTCCACGCCGTCGTCCTTCGCGGTGGCCTCGATCCCGTTCTCCATCGCCTGGAAGAAGGGGTTGTCGAGGCCCTTGATCACTGCGGCGACCTTGGCCGAGCCGCCGCCGGAGGCGGCGTCCCCGGTGCCGGAGGAGGCGCAGCCGGTGAGCAGGAGAGCGAGGGCGCCGACCGGTGCGAGGACGGGGAGGAGTCGGCGGGCGGCCGTCGAGCGGTTCATCTTTGAAGACATCGTCATCCTTGAAGATCAGGGCACCACTGCGTGCCGATGTGTGAAAACTAGCGCCCCTTTCGCTTGACCGCAACACGAAAGTCGGCCGACTTCCTGCTTTCCATCGACGGCGATGTACGCTGACCCTGACGATGGGGGCGGGATGACGGCATATCCGACCGGTGAGACGGGATCGCACGTGGCGGACGTCCTCGCCCTGTTCCGCGAGCAGGGCGAGATCTCGCGCAACGCGGTGATGGAGCAGACCGGCCTCTCTCGGTCGACCGTCAACCAGCGTCTCGCCACCCTCGTCGAGCTCGGCCTGATCGTCCCGACCTCGGGCGGGGAGTCGACGGGCGGTCGGCCCTCGAGCATGTTCGCGGTGAATCTGCGCGGCACCGTCCTCCTCACCGCCGACATCGGCGCGAGCGGCTTCGTCGTCGCCGCGTGCGACCTGCGCGGGACGCCGCTGCGGCACGAGAGCGCGGTCATCGACGTGTGGGAGGGGCCCGAGAAGGTCCTCGCGCAGGTCCTCGAGGCCTTCGAGCGCCTCCGCCTCGGCGACGCGGTCGCCGGCATCGGCATCGGGGTCCCCGGGCCGGTGGAGTTCGCCGCCGGGCGGGTGCGCAACCCGCCGATCATGACCGGCTGGGACGACTTCGACATCGCCGGCTTCTTCGCCCAGCCCTACGGCGGGGTCCAGGTCGTCATCGAGAACGACGCGAACGCGCGTGCGCTGGCCGAGTCCCGGCACCACGGCTCCGACAATCTGATCAGCCTCAAGCTCGGCACCGGCATCGGGGCGGGTCTCGTCTTCAACGGCGCGACGATCCGCGGCGCCGTCGGCGCGGCCGGGGACATCGGCCACACCCGCGCGGTCGCCGACACCGTCGACGACGACCCGCTGCCCTGCCGGTGCGGCAACTCCGGCTGCGTGGAGGCCTACGCGAGCGGCTGGGCGCTCGTGCGCGACCTCTCGGTGCACGACCCGTCGATCACCCACGTCGCCGACGTGACCGCGCGCGTCCTCCGCGGCGACATGCGGGCGACCCAGGCGGTGCACCGGGCCGGACGGGTCCTCGGCGAGGCGGTCGCCGACCTCGTCAACATCCTCAACCCGCGCACCATCGTCGTGTCCGGCCAGCTCGGCGACTGCGGCGAGGTGCTGATGTCGGGCCTGCGCGAGCGCGTCTACCTGCGCACGCACCCGCTGGCGACGCGCTCCCTCACCATCCACACCTCCGACCTCGGCGAGCTCGCCGGCGTCATCGGCCTCGCGCTCACCACCGCGGACCAGGTCTTCAGCCGGAGCCGCTTCGACCGCGAGGCGCAGGAGCCGCAGGAGGCGCAGGACTCCCCCGCGCGCTCCGCCTAGGCGCGGGTCGCCGCCGCGACCGCGGCCGCCACTCCCCCGCCCCACGGCGCGCCGTGGCCGGGCAGCACCCAGGTGGCGCCGGTGGGCAGCAGGCGCTGCAGCGAGGCGAGCGCCTGCTCCGGCTCGTCGGTGAAGGGCGCAGGAGCCGGGCCGGTCGCACCGGTCAGCACGTGGCGCGTCGTGAGGCCGTCGCCGACGAACACGGCGTCGGCGATCGGCACGTGCACCGCGATGCTGCCGGCGGAGTGGCCGGGCAGCCCGATGATCCGCGGAGCACCCGGGAGGTCGAGCGTCTCGCCGTCCCGCACCGTCACGACCTCGGTCAGCGGGGGCACGCGCGCGCCGCCCTTCCGCAGGAAGTAGCCGAGGAAGCCGACGAGAGCGCCGATCTTCATCGACTGCTTCCCGTTCGCGGGCTTCTTCCCGCCCTTCGCGCGCTCGGCGTCGGCCTCGTGCACGAAGACGGGCACGCCGTGCTCGCGCCGGAGCCGCTCGGCGAAGCCGATGTGGTCGGAGTCGCCGTGGGTGAGCACGACCCCCTTGATGTCGTCGACGGAGCGGCCGATCGCCTTCAGCTCCGCGAGCAGCTCGGGCCAGAGCCGGGGCAGGCCGGCGTCGATGAGGGTCACGCCCTCGGGCGTGTGGACGAGGTAGGCGGCGACGATGTCCGAGCCGATGCGGCGGAGGTGGGGGGCGAGTTCCATGATGGCTACGGTAGCTAGCCATCATGGCTACTGTCAATAGCTATAGTGGAGGCATGCCCACCCCCGAGCGCACCTCCCTCGACGCGATCGTCCGCGCCGCCGCCGAGATCCTGGAGGAGGAGGGGCTCGCCGGCGTGACGATGCAGGCCGTCGCGCAGCGCGTCGGCGTGCGCGCCCCCTCCCTCTACAAGCGGGTCGAGGGCCGCGACCCCCTGCTGCGCCTGGTCGCCGAGGCGACGCTGGGCGAGCTCGCCGCGCGCGTCGAGCCGATCGAGGACGCCGCCGAGCTCGCCGGCGCCTTCCGCGCGTTCGGCCGCGAGCGGCCCGCCGCCTTCCTCCTGGTGATGGCGCCGGCACCCGGGACGCCGGTGGCCCGGCAGGAGTTCCGCGACGCGGCGAGCGCCTCCGTCCTCCGCGTCGCCGCCGGGCTCGCGGGCCAGGAGCACGCGCTCGAGGCCGCGCGCACCCTCACCGCCTGGAGCACCGGCTTCATCGGGATGGAGATCAACGGGGCGTTCACCCTCGGCGGCGACGTCGAGAGCGCCTGGCGCTTCGGGCTGAGCCGGGTGATCGCGGCGCTGGCGCTGGTGGAGGTGGAGCCGGCGGAGGTGGAGCCGGCGGAGGTCAGCGCGCCGCGGCCTCGTCCTCGAGGAAGCGCGGCCGGCTCGCAGCGAGTCCGCTGAGCAGCAGCACCACGAGGCTCGCCAGCAGCAGGACGTACGAGCCGGTCCAGCTCCCCTGCGCCTCGTAGAGCAGGCCGATCAGCAACGGCCCGGCGCAGGCGAGCGCGTAGCCGAGGCCCTGCGTCGCCCCGGAGAGCACCGAGGAGCCGGCCGTGCTGCGGGTCCTGGCGTTGACGAGGGTCAGCGTCATCGGGAAGGTGCTGACACCCAGGCCGAGGCAGACCACCCAGGCCACGGCGCCGGCCAGCGGCGCGACCAGCAGGCCGACGTAGCCGACGGCGAGCAGCGCGACGCAGACGACGACCACGATCGAGGGGTTCCGCATCCCGAGGGTCAGCGGCGGGACGACGAAGGCCGCTCCGAGGCCGAAGATCGAGAAGAGGGCGAGCAGCGCCCCGCCCTGGGCCGGGTCCGCGCCCGCGTCGACGAGGATCGTCGGCAGCCAGGTGATGATCGCGTAGGTGTTCAGCGCGGTCATCCCGAGCATCAGCACCATCGCCCAGAGCAGGCGGGTGCGCCAGGCTCCGGCGAGGCGGGTGGGCGCGGCGGCCGCGGCAGCGCCGGCCTCCCCGCGCCGGGCGAGCGCCGCCCAGAGCAGGCAGGCGACGGCGGTCAGCGCCGCCCAGACGCCGACGGCGAAGCGCCAGTCGAGGGCCGAGGCGAGCGGGACGGCGACCAGCGGGGCGACGAACTGGCCGGTCTGCAGCAGCGCGAGGTAGAGCGAGCTGATCGTCTTCAGCCGGTCGGCGAAGTAGCGCTTCACGATCGGCACGATCAGGACGTTCGAGGTTCCCACTCCGGCGAAGGCGACGACAGAGGAGAGCACCAGCGCGAGCGGGCTCGGGCTCAGCGCACGGAGCAGCAGGCCCGCGGTGGTCACCAGCGTCGCGACGGCGAGGGTGCGCTCGAGGCCGAAGCGGCGGGCGGCCGCGGCGGCGACCACGCCGAAGACGGCGAAGGAGGCGGTGACGATCGTGCCGAACGCGCCGTAGAGCGAGGGGCCGAAGCCGAGGTCGGCGCCGATCGTCTCGAGCAGCGGGCTGAAGCCGGTGACGGCCGTCCGGAGGTTGAGCGCCGTCATCACGATCGCGGCGAGTGCGAGGAGCGCGGTCCTCTGCGGGGTGACGACGGTGGACGTCATGGCGGCCTGCCCTGGGTAGGATGATGGGATGAATTCAGCCGAGCCTAGCGCGCCGGAGCCTCGATCGGTCGACCTCCGCGAACCGGAGCCGTTCCGCCGCGAGAGCGTCATCGATCACGTCACGGCGCTCTTCCACGAGGAGATCCGCTCCGGCCGGTGGGCCGTCGGCACGCGGATCCCGACGGAGCCGGAGCTGGTGCGCTGGAGCGGCGCCGGGCGGAACTCCGTGCGCGAGGCGGTGCAGACGCTCGTGCAGTCGGGGCTGGTGCGGCGGGAGCAGGGGCGCGGCACCTTCGTGATCGCGCGCTCGCAGCTCACCACGTCGCTCCGGAGACGGCTGCCCAGCGCCGAGCGGCGCGACGGCCTGGAGCTGCGCTTCGCGATCGACGGGGCGACCGCGGCCCTCGCCGCCGAGCGGCGGACGGCCGAGGACGTCGAGACGCTTCGGGCGCTGCTGGCGGCGCGCACCCGCTCCTGGGAGGGACACGACCTCGCCGAGCGGACTGCGACCGACACCGCGCTGCACCGCGCCGTCGTCGCCTCCACCCACAACGCACTCTTCCTCGAGCTCTACGACGGGCTGACGGGCCTCTTCGAGACGGTGCTGCAGGACGACGTCGTGGGCGAGGAGGACCGGCACGCCCGCGAGCACGCGCTGCTGGTCGAGTCGATCGCCGCGGGCGACGCGGACGGGGCCCGGCGAGCGATCGAGGAGCTGCTGGCGCCGCTGCTGGAGCCGGACGGCGAGCAGAACATCAGCTGAGAGGCCGCGTCATCGGCGATCGGCGATGAGACGTGCTCTCAGCCGATGTTCTGCGGGATCAGCGCCGTTCAGCGCTGCGGACGGCGCGTCGACCAGAGCGCCCAGGCCACCAGCAGCGGCTGGAAGACCAGCCGGACCGCGCGCTTGCGGTCGGTGTCGAGGCCGAACGCGCTGGTCTTCGTGACGTACTGCGAGACGTTGCCAGGGAAGATCGCGGTGAAGAACGCGGCGGCGGCCGCGCCCACCAGCGGCGCCCGGCGGCGCGCGAGCACCAGCGAGGCGCCGAGGCCGATCTCGACGACGCCGGACGCGAGCACGACCGTGTCCTTGTCCAGCGGCACCCACTCCGGCACCTGCGCCTGGAACTCCTCGCGCGCGCGGGTCAGGTGGCTGACGCCGGCGAAGACGAGGGCGGAGCCGAGGAGGACCTTGGCGCCGGTGCGGATCAGGGACGGAGTGGAGGAGGCCATCCCCCCATCGTTCCCGATCGAGCGGGCCGGAGTGCCCGGCAGCGCCCGAACCGCACGGATGTGCCGTGTCGGAGGCCCGGCCTAGTCTGATCGGGTGTCAGACCGCATCCTCGTCCTCACCACCGGCGGAACCATCGACAAGGAGTACTCGCTCGCGGGCGAGCTCGAGATCGGGGCGCCGACGATCCCGCGCCTGCTCGAGCCCGTGCTGTCGACGCTCGAGTTCCGCGTCGAGGAGGTCCTGCGGAAGGACAGCCTCGACCTCGACGACGCCGACCGCGCGCTGATCCGGGAGCGGGTGCTCTCGGCGGAGGAGGACCGGATCGTCCTCACCCACGGCACCGACACGATGACCCTGACGGCCGAGGCGCTCGGCGCCGTCCGCGACCGGGTCGTCGTGCTGACCGGCGCGATGCAGCCCGCTCGGATGCGCGACAGCGACGCCGCCTTCAACCTCGGCGCGGCCGTCGCGGCGGTGCAGCTGCTGCCGCCGGGCGTCTACCTCGCGATGAGCGGACGGGTGCTGCCGGCCGGCGCCGTCGTCAAGGACCGGGCGGCCGGGATCTTCCTGCCGGCCTGAGCCGCGCCGGCCCGAGCCCTGGCGACCGGAGACCGGGAGCCCGAGCCCGCGAACCGCGACGCCGCGCCGTCACTCCGCCGCCGCGACCGCCCGCGTGCATTCCGCGCACAGCCCGAAGACGTCCACGACGTGGTGCGCGTCGGTGAAGCCGTTCTGCGCCGCGACGCTGTGCGCCCAGGTCTCTACCGCGTCCGCGGCGATCTCGACGGTCAGCCCGCAGCGCCGGCAGATGAGGTGGTGGTGGTGGGTGCCCGGGGTGCAGGCGCGGTAGAGGCTCTCGCCGTCCGGCGACTGCAGCGAGTCGGCCTCACCCTCGACCGCGAGGTCGGACAGGGCGCGGTAGACCGTCGCCAGGCCGATCGGCGAGCCGGAGGCGTGCAGCGCGCTGTGCAGCCCCTGGGCGCTGACGAAGTCCTCGCGCTGAGTGAGCGCCTCGCGCACGGCCTCGCGCTGCCACGTGTTCCGCTTGACCACCGGTCCGCCTTCCCGTTTCACGACCCGCGCCACGCTATACCCCCGCCCCGACCGCGGCCGGCGAGCGCCGGCGCGAGGGCCGCCGCACGCCCTTGCGGCCGATGATCCGGCAGACGACGTAGATCGTGAACGAGATCGTGGTCACGTAGGGGCTGATCGGGACGGAGCCGCCGAGCGCGAGCAGGATGCCGCCGACCAGCGCGCCGACGGCGAAGAGCACGCTGAGCAGCGGCACGAGCACCGGCGACGCGGAGATCCGCAGCGCCGCGGCCGCGGGGGTGACCAGGATCGCGAGCACCAGCAGCGAGCCGACGATCTGCACCGACACCGCCACGGCGAGGCCGAGCAGCAGCATGAACACGATCGAGAGCGCCCGGGTCGGGATGCCGCGCGCGGCCGCCACGTCGGCGTCGACGCTCGCGAAGGTCAGCGGGCGCCAGATCAGCGCGAGCCCGATCACGACGACGATCGAGATGGCGATCAGCCAGCCCAGCTGCGGGTCGTCGACCGCGACGATCTGCCCGGTGAGCAGGCCGAACTTGTTCGCGCTCCGCCCCGGGTACAGCGCGAGGCAGAGGATCCCGAGGCCGAGGCCGAACGGCATCAGCACGGCGATGATCGAGTTGCGGTCGCGCGCTCGCGAGCCGAGCAGCCCGATCAGCAGCGCCGCGACCAGCGAGCCGACGATCGAGCCCTGCACCACGCCGACGCCGAGCAGCAGCCCGGCCGAGGCGCCTGCGAAGGACAGCTCGCTGATCCCGTGCACGGCGAAGGCCATGTCCCGCGACATCACGAAGACGCCGATCAGCCCGCCGACGACGCCGAGGACGGCGCCCGCGATCACGGAGTTCAGCAGCAGCGCGAGCAGCGCGCCGTAGTCGGAGAAGTCGAAGATCTGCGACCAGACGTCGTCGGTCATGCGCGCTCCTCCTCGTGCTCGTGCACGTGCGAGTGGTCGGGGGCGCCGACCACGATGACGCGGCCGCGCGCGCGGATCACGTCGACCGGCGCGTCGTAGAGCTCGCTGAGCACCTCGGAGCGCAGCACCTCGTCGGGGGTGCCGATCCGGAAGCGGCCGCCGGCCAGGTAGAGCACCCGGTCGACCATCCCGAGCACGGGATTCACGTCGTGGGTGACGAAGAGGACGCCGAGGTTCCGCTCGCGCCGGTGCCGATCGATCAGCTCGCTGACCGCGCGCTGGTGCGCGAGGTCGAGGGCGATCAGCGGCTCGTCGCAGAGCAGCAGGGCCGGGTCGCCGGCGAGGGCCTGGCCGACCCGGACGCGCTGCTGCTCGCCGCCGGAGAGGCTGCCGATCGGCGCATCGGCGTAGTCGGTGGCGCCGACGGCGGCGAGCAGGGCGTCGACCTGCGCGCGACGCGAGCGCGAGGGCAGCGGCAGGCCGAAGCGGTGGCCGTCGATGCCGAGGCCGATCAGGTCGCGGGCGCGCAGCGGGGTCCCCTCGTCGGCGAGCTTCTGCTGCGGGATGTAGCCGATGCGGCGGTTGCCGCGGTGCACCGGCTCGCCGAGGACGCGCAGCTCGCCGCTGCTGAGCGGCTGCTGGCCGAGGACCGCGCGGAGGAGGCTGGTCTTGCCGGAGCCGTTGGCGCCGAGCACCGCGACGAACTCGCCGGCCCGCACGTCGAGGTCGACGCCGCCCCAGAGCTCGCGGTCGCCGAAGCGCAGACCGGCGCCGCGCAGCTGCAGCACGGACGCCGAAAGGCCCGCCTCCGAGGAGGCGGGCGCTGACGACGGACCGGACGGGGTCGAGGAGGGTGGTGTCACGACGAGAGGGCTCCCTCGAGGGCGTCGAGGTTGGCGGTCATCCAGCCGACGTAATCGTCGCCCTCGGGCAGCGTCTCGGTGACGCCGACGGTCGGGACGCCGGCCGACTCCGCCGCGTCGAGCACGGCCTGGGTCTGCGAGCTCTCGGTCTGCTCGTTGAAGACGAGCGCGTCGACGGTGCCGTCGGAGAAGAGGGCGAGCGTCTCCTGCAGAGTGGTCGCGGGGACGTCGGTGCCCTCCTCGACCGCCTCGCTGAACGCCTCCGGAGTCGCGTTGACGAGCCCGAGCGCATCGGTCAGGTAGAGCGGGACGGGCTCGGTGATGGCGATCGAGCGGCCGCCGAGCGTGCCCTTCAGCTCCGCCTCGCGGTCGATCAGGGCGTCGAGGGAGCCGCCGAGGGTCTCGGCGTTCGCGGCGTAGGTCGCGGCGTTGTCCGCGTCGATCGTGGACAGCTCGTCGGCGATCGACGCGACCGTCTCCCGGACGGCGGACAGGTCGTACCAGACGTGCTCGTTGTACTCGGCGTGCTCGTGGCCGGCCTCGTCGTGATCGGCGTCGGCGCCCTCGTCCTCGTGGTCGTGCTCCTCCTCGAGCCCGGCGACGACGGTGGCGGTGATCACGGGGGCGGTCGAGCCGGAGGCGTCGATCATGGTGTCGACGAAGGAGTCGTAGCCGCCGCCGTTCTCGATCACGAGCGCCGCGTTCGAGAGGGCGAGCTGGTCGCGGGCCGTCGCCTCGTACTCGTGCGGGTCCTTGTCCGGGCTGTCGATGATGCTCGTGACGTCGACCAGATCGCCGCCGATGCTGCGGACCAGGTCGCCGTAGACGTCGGTCGACGCGACGACGGCGACCCTCCCCCTGTCGGCGGAGGCGCCGGTCGAGGAGGCCGTGCCGGAGCAGGCCGAGAGGGCGAGCGCGGTGCTGCCGAGCAGCGCGACGAGGGCGAGGGAGCGGGTCTTCACGGGTGAGCCGATCTGGGTCTGGAGCGGGGCGGTCGGGATGCTGACACGGTAGCGACTATTGATAACGATTGTCAAAGTCACTGCGGAGTACCTGCGTCGCGAGGAGTCGCCCGGGTCGCGTCGCGCGGAGTCACACGCGGTCACGGGTCGTCGCAATCCGGGAGGGCACCCGCCGCGGCTGCCACAGTCGCCGCAGCACCCCGCGATCGCCGCCTCCGCGGCGATCGCCCGCACCGGAAGGAACCACCGTGAGCAGCACCGTCTCGACCCCGAAGCTCGACAGCCGACTCCCGCTCGACAGCCCGCCCCCGACCGATCGCTGGGCCCGCTCCTCGCGCCCCGCCACTCCTGGTGAGTGGCTCGCCCGCGCCGAGGAGACCGCCGCGGTCCTCGCCGTCGACGCGCTCGAGCGCGACCGCGCCGGCGCCGCGCCTGTCGCCGAGGTCGCCCTGCTGAAGAGCGCGGGCCTGGTCACCCTGCTCGGCCCGCTCGAGCACGGCGGCGGCGGCCAGGAGTGGAGCGTCGCCCTCCGCGTGATCCGCACGATCGCTCGCGCCGACGGCTCGATCGGCCAGCTGCTCGGCTACCACTACCTCTGGGCCTGGGCGGCCCGGCTGGTCGGCACGCCCGAGCAGATCGCAGCCGTCGAGCAGCAGGCGACCGAGGGGAACCTGCTCTACGGCGGCGCGGTGAACCCGCGCGACTCCGATCTCACGGTCCGCGAGGAGGGCGACGAGCTGGTCTTCACCGGCCGGAAGTCGTTCTCGACCGGCGGAGTCGTCAGCGACCTGACCGTGCTCGAGGGCGTCCTCGAGGGGACGGACACCCACGTCTTCGCGATCGTGCCGACCGCGCAGGACGGCATCGTCTTCGGCCGCGACTGGAACAGCCTCGGGCAGCGCCTCACCGAGTCGGGCTCGGTCGAGATCCGCGGCGTGCGGGTGCCGTGGGCCGCGGCGGCGGGCTTCGTCGACCGGGTGTTCCAGCCGCTGGTCTACAACACCCTCAACGTGCCGACGATCCAGCAGGTGTTCGCCGAGTTCTACCTCGGCATCGCGCAGGGCGCACTCGAGCGGGCGGCGCAGTACACCCGCGAGTCGACGCGGGCGTGGCCGTACGGCGGCGACGACAAGGCCCGCGCGAGCGAGGAGTGGTACATCCTCGAGGGCTACGGCGACCTGCAGTCGCGCCTCTGGGCCGACGAGGCGCTGATCGACGCGACTGGCGCCGCCCTCTCGGCCGCGCTGCACGCGCCGCGCGAGGAGCTGACCCCGCGCCGCCGCGGCGAGATCGCCGTGCGGATCGCGGCCGCGAAGGCGCGCATCGTCGAGGACGGCCTGGCCGCCGCCACCCGCGTCTTCGAGCTGACCGGCGCCCGGGCCTCCTCGAGCTCGGTCGGCCTCGACCTCTACTGGCGCAACCTGCGGACCCACTCGCTGCACGACCCGCTGCCCTACAAGCGCCGCGAGGTCGGCGTCTACACGCTGCTCAACGAGGTGCCGGAGCCGAGCTGGTACACCTGATCCGCGGCGGCGGCGCGGACGGCGTCAGAGCAGGCCGTGCCGTCGGAACGCCGCCAGGACGCCGTCCTCACGCACGGAGGCGGTGACCTCGTCGGCGGCGGCGAGGGCCCCGGCGGAGGCGTTCCCCATCGCGATGCCCAGGCCCGCCGCGGCCAGCATCTCGACGTCGTTCGAGCTGTCGCCGATCGCCATCGTGTCCGCCAGCGGGTGGCCGAGGCGCTCGGCCAGGCGCACCAGCGCACTGCCCTTGTCGACGCCGCGGACGCTGACCTCGCCGCCGGCGTCGCCGAGGGACGGGATCGTGCCGGTGATCACGTGGAAGCGGTCGCCGAGGCCGTCGCGGACGAGGGCGAAGGCGGTGCCGTCCTCGCCGAAGAAGGTCGCCTTGGCGATGCCCTCCGTCGGGACGGTGCCGTAGCCGCCGCCCACCCCGCCGCTCGTGAAGACGTCGTCGTAGGACTGCAGCGAGTAAGCGATCCGGTGCGCCTCGAAGAAGCCGGCGATCGCCTCGACGTCCTCGGGCGCCATCGTCCGCGACTCGAGCAGGACGCCGTCGAGCTCGACGAAGCCGCCGGCCGCCGAGACGACCCCGTCGAAGCCGAGGTCGAGGACCTGCTGCGGGATCTCGGGACGCGAGCGGCCGGTCGCGACGAGGACGAGGTGGCCGTTGCTCCGGGCGCCGGTGATCGCCTCGCGCACCGACGGCGCGACGACCCCCTCGTCCAGGAGCGTGCCGTCGACGTCGAGCAGGACCAGTCGGGTGCGTGTCACCCGCGGAGCCTACCGGCCGGGTCCGACGCCCTCGCCGGCCGGCCCGCGTCCCGGGATCAGCCGAGCGTGCGCGGCGCCCGCCACTCCCAGGAGCGGTCCTCGTCGCCGATCGGCCGCAGCACCCGCGCCGGCACGCCGCCCGCGACCACCATCGGCGGCACGCTCGCCGTGACGACCGCGCCCGCCGCCACCACGGAGCCCGCGCCGATCACCACGCCGGGCAGCAGGATCGCGCCCGCGCCGATCCAGACGTCGTCCTCGATCACGACGGGCGCCGAGAACTGCGTGCCGTCGCGGCGCAGCTCCGGATGCACGGGGTGCCCGGTGGTGCTGATCGTGACGTTCGGCGCGATCATCACCCGGTCGCCGATGACGACCTCGACGTCGTCGACCAGCGTCAGCCCGAAGTTCACGTAGACGTCCGCGCCCAGGCGGACCCGGTTGCCGTAGGCGACGTGCAGCGGCGGCTCGACCCAGGCGCCCTCGCCGACCGCCTCGAACAGCTCGTGCAGCAGGCGCCGGCGCTCGTCGACCTCGCGGGGGCCGGTCGCGTTGTAGGCGTGGGCGAGCTCCTTGCCGCGGATCCGCTCCTCCTCGAGCGCCTCGAGGCCCTCGCCGGCGTCGACGTACAGCTCGTGGGCGTCCATCCGCCGGCGGACCTCGTGCTCGCGCGCGTCCATCGCGTCCCCTCTCGTCGTCACCAGCCTGGCACGGGGCGCCGACGGCCCCGGGTGCGCGGCGATGGGAGGAGGGACGGGGCATGCAGGGAGGAACGGGGGCGCTCACGAGGCGCGAGGTCGCCCGCGCCGCGTCAGCAGGCGCAGATCTCCCGGCGGATCCAGTCGCCGGCCTCGGCGACCGGCAGCTCGCCGCGCCGCAGCAGCCGGCTCCACTCGACCGCGCGCCCGGTGAGGCGGTCGTCCGCGGTGCCGCGGTGATCGCCGCCGGCCGTGCGCATCAGGAGGTGCGCGATCGGGCCGCCGAGGCGCAGCGTCGCGCCGGCCACCCCGGCGAAGTGCCGGGCCTGGCCGCGGGTGTCGTCGTCGTAGGGCTGGGCGAAGCCGCGGCCGCGGATCCGGTTGCTGCCGCCGGAGGCGAGGTCGATCAGCCCGAGCGGCCAGGGACGGATCCCGGCGACCTCGCGCGCGACCGCGGCGATCAGGACGCGGGGGCGGGGCGAGGTGGCGGCGAGGGCGTCGACGCGGTCGGCGAGGGCGGAGCAGGCGTCGTCGGAGGCGGGCACCCGCCCAGTGGAGCACAGGACGACTGGGCGGCGGCGGAGAGCAGCGGCCTTGACACCCGCGGCTCGCGCCAGCACCATCGACGGTACAACGTTAGAAACAGCGGGCGGCGATCGCCGACGATCACCCCGTCCGGCCCGGCCGGAGCCCGCCGACGCCTCGGAAGGGCCCCGAATGACCGACTCCTCCGCCACCTCCTCCCCCGCCGCCGCCGCCGCCGCGCGCGTCTTCCTCGATCCGGCCGCGGTGGTCGCTCCCGTGAATCCGCGGCTGTTCGGCTCGTTCGTCGAGCACCTGGGCCGCTGCGTGTACGACGGGATCTACGAGCCCGGGCACCCGACCGCGAACGAGGACGGCTTCCGCCTGGACGTCGTCGAGCTGGTCAAGGAGCTCGGTTCGACCACCGTCCGCTACCCCGGCGGGAACTTCGTCTCCGGCTACCGCTGGGAGGACGGCGTCGGACCGCGCGAGGACCGCCCGCGCCGCCGCGACCTGGCCTGGCACTCCCTCGAGACCAACGAGGTGGGCCTGGATGATTTCGCGAAGTGGGCGAAGCTGACCGGCAGCGAGATCATGTACGCCGTGAACCTCGGCACCCGCGGCGTCCTCGAGGCCCTCGACGTCCTCGAGTACGCCAACGGCAAGGCCGGCACGTTCCTCGCCGACCAGCGGATCGCGAACGGGTCGCCGGAGCCGCACGACATCCGCATGTGGTGCCTGGGCAACGAGATGGACGGCCCCTGGCAGGTCGGCCACATGAACGCCGACGACTACGGCAAGCTCGCCTCCCGCACCGCCAAGGCCCTGAAGATCGCCGACCCGTCCCTCGAGCTCGTGATCTGCGGCTCGTCCGGATCCTCGATGCCGACCTTCGGCGAATGGGAGCGCGTCGTCCTCGAGCACGCCTACGACGACGTCGAGTACGTCTCCTGCCACGCCTACTACCAGGAGTACGACGGCGACCTCGGCTCCTTCCTCGCGTCCTCCGTCGAGATGGAGTACTTCATCGCGACCGTCGCGGCCACCGTCGACCACGTCAAGCACAAGCTCCGCAAGACCAAGGACATCAAGCTCTCCTTCGACGAGTGGAACGTCTGGTACCTCCAGGAGTGGACCGAGAAGGAGAAGGCGGACGCCGAGGGCGACCAGAGCACCCGCGAGTGGGCCTACGCGCCGCGCCTGCTCGAGGACGTCTACTCCGTCGCCGACGCCGTCGTGCTCGGCAACCTGATGATCACGCTGCTGAAGAACTCCGACCGGGTCACCTCGGCGTCGCTCGCGCAGCTCGTCAACGTCATCGCGCCGATCATGACCGAGCCGGGCGGAGCCGCCTGGCGGCAGACCACGTTCTTCCCGTTCTCCACCACCGCGCGCCTCGCGTCGGGCTCGGTCCTGAAGCCGCGGATCGAGGTCGGGTCCTACTCCACCGCGCGGCACGGCGACGCGCCGCTGGTCGATTCCGTCGCGACGCTCGACGACGGCCGCGCGGCCGTGTTCCTGGTGAACCGCTCGACGACCGACGCCCTAGAGGTCACGGTCGACGTGAACGGCCTCGGCGTCTCCACCGTCGCCGAGGCGGTCGCCCTCTTCGACGAGGACGTCTACGCGAAGAACACCAAGGACGACCAGAACCGCGTCGGCCTCAAGCCCGTCGACGCCGACCTGGCGGACGGCGTGCTGACGCTGACGCTGCCCCCGGTCTCCTGGACGGCCGTCGCCCTGACGGCGTAGCGCCCGGACCGGGTGGGTCTCGATACGCGGGCCTTCGACCCGCTACTCGACCAGCATGGAAGGCGAGCTGCGCTCCCTGTTCTCCACGGGCGCGGGCGCTCCCTGTTCTCCAAGGGCGCGGGCGCTCCATGCTGATCGAGTAGCCCGCGCAGCGGGCGTATCGAGATCCACCCACGTCAGCACGGAGGCCTGCAGACCGGGACTGCTGAGCACGGCGGGTCTCGATACGCCGCTCCGCAGCTACTCGACCAGCATGATGGGGAGAGCTGCGCTCCCTGCACTCCGCGGGCGTGGCGCAGGCCCTCCCTGCTGATCGAGTAGCCCGCACCGCGGGCGTATCGAGATCCCCCACCGCCGACGCCCTCAGCGCAGCAGCGCCTCGAGGTCCGCGACACCGCGCCCGGCGAGCGTCGGCCAGAGCGTGCGGTCCGCGCCCGGCGCGAGCTCCGCATCGTGCGGCACCCCGACCGCGCACGCCCCGGACGCCACGGCCGCCGCGAGTCCCGTCGGCGAGTCCTCGATCGCGACACAGTGCGCGATGTCGACGCCGAGCGTCGCGGCCGCCAGCAGGTACGGCTCCGGATCCGGCTTGCCGCGCGACACGTCGTCGCCGGTGACGAGCGCGGCGAGCGGCACCTCCGCCGCCAGCGCATCGACGACGACCTGCGCCATCACGCGTGACGACGTGGTCACGATCGCCTGCCGCACCCCCGCCCGGTGCACGTCGCGCAGCAGCTCGCGCGCCCCCGGCCGCCACACCAGCCCGCGGTGCATCTCCGCGAGCACGTCGCGCTCGAGCGCCGCCTCCACCTCGGCGTCCGGCAGCTCGACCCCGGCGGCCTGCAGCGCCCGCACCGTCTGCTCCATCGTGCTGCCGATCAGCGCGAGCGCGTCGGCACGCGTCCACTCGCGGCCGAAGCGCCCGGCGAGCACCTCCTGCGCCCGCACCCACGCGGGCTCCGAGTCGACGATCGTGCCGTCCATGTCCCAGAGCACCGCCTCCAGGCCGGTCGCACCCTCCGGGCCGGGCACTGCCTCGAGCCCGGTCACGACGCGGCCCCCGCCGTGCGGCTCCGACCGAGGACCCCGGCGAGCAGCACCGCCACGACCCCCGCGATCGGCACCACCAGGAGCCCCACCCGCAGCCCCGCGCCGTCGGCGACCAGCCCGACGATCGGCGGCGAGAGCAGGAAGCCGAGCCGCATCAGCCACGAGACGATCGTGACTCCGGTGCCCGCGCGCAGCCCCCGGATCTCGTCGGCCTCGTGCATCGCCGCGGGGACCGTCGTCGCGAGCCCGAAGCCGGCGGCCGCGAATCCGGCGATCGTGCCCGGAACGGACGGGAACGCCAGCGCCGCCCCCATCCCGAGCGCCGCGATCGCCCCGCCGATCCGCAGCACGGTGCGCTGGCCGAAGCGGTCGACCAGCCGGTCGCCGAGGATGCGCCCGACGAACTGCGCGCCGACCAGCGCGACGAAGCCGTACGCCGCCACCGCCGCGGTCGCCCCGAGCGAGCCGCCCAGGTAGACGGCGGCCCAGGTCGACGCCGCGTCCTCGACGAGGGTGCCCGCGATCGCCACCGCGACCATGGCCGCGAGCAGCAGCACCACCCGCGGGCGGACGCGAGCCCGCACGACCCGCGCGGCCCCCGGCTCGGCCGCGGTCTCGTCGTCGCGACCCCGCAGGAGGAAGCGCAGCGCGGTCAGCGCGACCACCGCGAAGAGCACCCCCGAGATGCTCAGGTGCACGGCGCGGGGCAGGCCGAGCGCGATCGCCCCGGCCGCCATCGAGCCGCCGAGGACCGCGCCGATCGACCAGATCGCGTGGAAGGAGTTGATGATCGAGCGCCCGTAGCGGCGCTGTACCCGCAGACCGTGGCTGTTCTGCGCGACGTCGGTGATCGCATCGGTCGCGCCGGCGAAGGCGAGAGCCCCGGCGAAGACCAGCAGCGACGGCGAGAAGCCGGCCAGCACCGTCCCGATCGCGGTGAGGATCGTGCCGAGCACCGCGGCGCGGCCGCTGCCGAGCCGCCGGATCACGACGGCCGCGGCGAGCCCGGCGACGACCGCGCCGGCCGGGAACGCGGCGATCGCGACCCCGTAGGCCGCGTTGTCGAGCGCCAGGTCGGCCTTGATCTCGGGGAAGCGCGGGACGAGGTTGGCGAAGAGCGCGCCGTTGGTGAGGAAGAGCGCGGCGACGGCGGTGCGGGCGCGGCGCGACTCGGTGGACGGCGGCGCGAGGGCGGTGGACATGCGTACGACCGTACACGCAGTGTGTACGATCGTGCACATGGACAGCACCGACCACGTCGCCGCCGAGCATGTCGCCGACGAGCATTTCGCCGCCGACCACTTCGCCGGCGACGAGCGCAGCAACCGCGAGCGGATGCTCGCCGGCGACCTCTACATCGCCGACGACCCGGAGAGCACGCGCCTCGCGCAGCGCGCCGCGCGACTCGCCGACGCCTACCACCGCGCCGCTCTCGCCGACGAGGCGGCCGCCCGCCCGCTGCTCGAGGAGCTGCTCGGCTCCCTCGGCGAGGGCGCGTTCGTGAAGCCGCCGCTGTTCGTCGACTACGGCGAGAACATCACGATCGGCCCGCGCACCTTCGTCAACTACCACCTGACCGCGCTCGACGTCGCGGCGATCACCATCGGCGCCGACTGCCAGATCGGCCCGAACGTCCAGCTGCTCACGCCGACGCACCCGGTGGAGCCCGGTCCGCGCCGCGACAAGCTCGAGGCCGCGCGGCCGATCACGATCGGCGACAACGTCTGGCTCGGCGGCGGCGTGATCGTCTGTCCCGGGGTGAGCATCGGCGACGACAGCGTGATCGGAGCGGGTGCCGTCGTCACCCGCGACATCCCGGCCGGCGTCGTCGCCGTCGGCACTCCGGCACGCGTGATCCGGAGCGTCACCGAGTGACCGAGACCGCTGAGAGCGCGCCCGTCCCGCGCGCACCACGCCGCACCGACCCGCACCGGCGCGACCGCATCATCGACGCCTGCCTCGACGTCATCGCGGAGGAGGGGGTCGCCGGCACCTCGCACCGCCGCGTGGCCGCCGCCGCCGACGTGCCGCTCGGCTCGATGAGCTACCACTTCGCCGGGATGGACGAGCTGCTGCACGAGGCGTTCACCCGCTTCGCCGACTCCGTCGCCGAGCAGACCCTGCGGCGGATGACCGACGCCCGCACCCCCGACGAGGCGCGCGAGGCCGTCGTCGACGTCGTCCTGCACGACATCTTCGGCAGCCGCCGCGAGCTCGTGATCACCCACGAGCTCTACACCCTCGCCGCCCGACGTCCGGAGTACCGCAGCATCACGCACACCTGGATGGCCCGCTCCCGCGCCGCCCTCGAGCGCCACGTCGACCCGATGACCGCCCGCATGCTCGACGCCCTGATGGAGGGCCTGACCATCCACCGCGCCCTCGACGAGGAGCCCGCCGACGACGCCGTCGTCCGCGAGGCCGTCCGCCGCATCCTCGGCTGACCCGTCCCTCCCCTCCCCCTCCGCGAGATGCCACTTGTGCACGCTTCTCACGGCGTGTCGCGTGCACAAGTGGCATCTCGCGGAGGGGTCAGGCGGGGGTGGCAGGGTGGAGGGATGGCTTCTCCCCAGGACTTCGACCTCGACGAGCTGCGGGGGCGCGTGCTGGAGGAACGCGGCGGGGAGGTGGACGACAGCATCCCGGAGCTCGCGGCGGCCGACCCGGAGCTGTGCGGGATCGCGCTCGCGCTGCCGGACGGCACCGTGCGCTCGAGCGCGCAGGCGGACGTGCCGTTCAGCATCCAGTCGGCGGTCAAGCCGTTCCTCTTCGCGCTCGCGCTGCTCGACACCGACGGCGACGCGCTCGACCGCGTCGGCATCGAGCCGACCGGCGAGGCGTTCGACGCCCTCAAGCTCGAGAGCGGCACCGGCCGCCCGCCGAACCCGATGGTCAACGCGGGCGCCCTGCTGACCGCTGCACTCGTCGACGGCGGCGACGCGGAGGGCCGCGGCGAGCGCATCCTCCGCGGTCTCTCCGCCTTCGCCGGCCGCTCGCTGGAGGTCGACGAGAGCGTCGCCTCGAACGAGCACCTGCTCGGCGACCGCAACCACGCCCTCGCGCACCTCATGCGCGCGGAGGGGACGCTGCAGCTCGGCGCCGACGACGCGGTCGCCGCCTACGCCCGCGCCTGCGCCGTGCTCGTCGACGCGGAGGCCCTCGCGGTGATGGGCGCGACCCTCGCGCTCGGCGGCGTGAATCCCGCGACCGGCGAGCGCGTCGTGCCGGCCCGCGTCGCCCGCGACGTCGTCTCCGTGATGGCCACCTGCGGCGTCTACGACGGCTCCGGCCGCTGGATGCGCGCCGTCGGCGTCCCCGCCAAGTCGAGCGTCTCCGGCGCGATCGTCCTCTCCGCCCCCGGCCGCCTCGGTGCCGCCGTCGTCAGCCCGCCCCTCGACTCCCAGGGCACCAGCGTCCGCGGCGCCGCCGCGAGCACCCTCCTGTCGGCCGAGCTCGCCCTGCACTCCTTCGACCCGACCCCCCGCTGATGCTGATGCTGATCGAGTAGCGCCCGCAGGGCGCGTATCGAGATCCGCCCGCACTGAACACGTGGGTCTCGATACGCCGCTCCGCGGCTGCTCGACCAGCATGGGTGGGCCGCTCCGCGGCTACTCGACCAGCGGGGTGGACCGCTCCGCGGCTGCTCGACCAGCGGGGTGGACCGCTCCGCGGCTACTCGACCAGCAAGGAGGGGCCGCTCTGCGGCTACCTGACCAGCGTGGAGGGGCCGCCGCGCGAGACCCGCGACCGCGAAGCGGAGCCCCTCCGAACAAGCACGCCCTGCCTGCTGATCGAGTAGCGCCCGCAGGGCGCGTATCGAGATCCGCCCGCATGGAGCACGTGGGTCTCGATACGCCGCTCCGCGGCTACTCGACCAGCATGGGTGGGCCGCTCCGCGAGAGCCGCGACCGCGAAGCGGAGCCCACAACACGAGCCCGCCACTGCCCGCGAAAGGCCGAGGTCACCGGCGAATCGCGTGCTAGCGATTCGTCGTAGCGGTAGGCGAGACGCTCTGCGGTACCCGGCCACGCACCCCAGCCGACTGCGGAGCGCGTGACGACGAAGGAGGAACGTGCTCGTTCAAGCACCGCCCGCTCAATCGAGCAACAGCGCAGGCTCCTCCAGCACGCTCGCGACGTCGGCGACGAAGCGGCTGACGACGTCGCCGTCGACGACGCGGTGGTCGAAGGAGCCGCCGACGGTGGTGACGAAGCGGGGGCGGACCTCGCCGTCGACGACCCAGGGCTTCTGCTTGATGGTGCCGAGGGCGATGATCGCGACCTCGCCGGGGTTGAGGATCGGGGTGCCGGTGTCCATGCCGAACACGCCGATGTTGGTGATGGTGATGGTGCCGTTCTGCATGTCGGCGGCGGAGGTCTTGCCGTCGCGGGCGTCGAGGGTGAGCTTCTCGAGGGCCTGGGCGAGCTCGAGGAGGCTCATCGACTGGGCGTCCTTGACGTTGGGCACGAGCAGGCCGCGCGGGGTCGCCGCGGCGATGCCGAGGTTGACGTAGTGGCGGACGAGGATGTCCGTGTCGGTCCAGGCGGAGTTGACCGTCGGGTTCCGCCTCACCGCCCAGATGATGGCCTTGGCCATGATCAGCAGCGGCGAGACCTTGACGCCGGCGAAGTCGGGCGAGTTCTTCAGGCGCTTGACGAACTCCATCGTGCGGGTCGCGTCGACGTCCACGAAGACGCTGACGTGCGGCGCGGTGAAGGCGCTGCGCGACATCGCCGAGGCGATGGCCTTGCGGACGCCGCGGACGGGGATGCGGTCCTCGCGGGAGTCGCCCCAGGCGGGGGTCTGGATGTTGCGGAAGACACTGGCCTGGGAGGCGTGGCGGATGACGTCGTCGCGGGTGACCTCGCCGGCGAGGCCGGTGGCCTGCACCTCGAGCAGGTCGACGTCGAGGTCCTTGGCGAGCTTGCGGATCGGCGGCTTCGCGATGACGGGCAGCGCCGACGAGGCGGGCACCGAGGTCGGTCGCGGCGGCGACGCCGGGCGGGCCGGCTTCTCCGGAGCGGCGCCCGCGGCCGGACGGCGACGGCGGGTGGCGACGTGGCCGCCGGCGGTGCCATAGCCGACGAGTGCGGCGCCGGAGCCCTCCCCTGGCTCGGTGGTCGAGGGTGCGGGCGGGGCGGCGGGCGGCGCGGCCTGCGCGGGCATCGCCGGGATCTCGGAGCCGGCCGAGCCCGCGCCCTGCACGGTGATGATCGGCGTGCCGACGTCGACCGTCTGGCCCTCGTCGACGAGCACGTCGACGACGGTGCCGCTGAACGGCGAGGGCAGCTCGACGAGCGACTTGGCGGTCTCGATCTCGACGAGGACCTGGTTGACGCTCACCTCGTCGCCGACCTTGACCCGCCAGGAGACGATCTCGGCCTCGGTGAGGCCCTCGCCGACGTCGGGGAGGAGGAAGTGCTCTGTCATCGTCGGGACTCCTGGCTGTGCCGGTTCTGCATGAGGGAAGGGGGCGCGTGGGGACGCCGGGGCGTCGGCCGGTGCGTCAGTACGCGAGCGAGCGGTCGACGGCCTCGAGCACGCGGTCGACGTCGGGGAGGAAGAGCTTCTCGACCTTGGCGGGCGGGAAGGGCGTGTCGAAGCCCGCGACGCGGAGCACCGGCGCCTCGAGCGAGTAGAACGCCTTCTCGGTGACGGTCGCGGCGATCTCGGAGCCGAGGCTCACGTTCGCGGACGCCTCCTGGGCGACCACGAGCCGGCCGGTCCTGCGGACCGAGGCGAGCAGCGGCTCCCAGTCGATCGGCGAGAGCGAGCGCAGGTCGACGACCTCGACGCTGGTCCCCTCCTCGCCGGCGAGCTCGGCGGCCTGGAGCAGCACGGAGACCATCGGCCCCCAGCCCACGACCGTGACCTCGTCGCCCTGGCGCACGACGCGGGTCGCGTGCAGCGGGGCGGCGGACGCGCGGAGGTCGACGTCGCCCTTGGGCCAGTAGCGGCTCTTGGGCTCGAAGAACATCACCGGGTCGTCCGAGGCGATGGCCTCCTGGATCATCCAGTAGGCGTCGTTCGGGGTCGACGGGCTGACCGCGCGGAGGCCCGCGGTGTGCGCGAAGTAGGCCTCGTTGCTCTCCTGGTGGTGCTCCACCGCTCCGATGTGCCCGCCGTAGGGCACGCGGATGACGACGGGCATCGTGAGCGAGCCCTCGTGCCGGTTGGTCATCTTCGCGAGCTGCGAGGTGATCTGGTCGAAGGCCGGGTAGATGAAGCCGTCGAACTGGATCTCGCAGACCGGGCGGAAGCCGCGCATCGCGAGGCCGATCGCGGTGCCGACGATGCCGGACTCGGCGAGCGGGGTGTCGAGCACGCGCTGCGGCCCGAACTCGGCGTGCAGGCCCTCGGTGATGCGGAAGACGCCGCCGAGCGGTCCGATGTCCTCGCCCATCAGCAGGACGCGGTCGTTCTCGGTCATGGCGCGGCGGAGCCCGGCGTTCAGCGCCTTCGCCATCGACATGGACTCCAGCTGCGTGTCGCTCAGCGGCGGCTGGACGGTGGTGCTCGTGTCGATCGTCATCGCGGGTCGCCTCCCAGCGCGTCCTCGTAGCCCTGAAGCCACGCCTTCTGCTCCGCCACCTGCTGGTGCGGCTCCGAGTACACGTGGTCGAACATCACGTCGACGGGCGGCGCCTCGAGCGCGAGCAGGCGCTGCCGGATGTCCGCGGCGAAGTCCTTCGCCTCCTCGTCCACCTCGTCGAAGAACGACTGCGGGGCGCCGAGACCGCGCAGGTACGCGGCAAAGCGGGTGATCGGGTCCTTCGCGACCCACGAGGCGAGCTCGTCGTCGGTCCGGTACTTCGTGGGGTCGTCGCTCGAGGTGTGTGCGCCGATGCGGTAGGTGAGCGCCTCGATGAACTGGGGGCCGCCGCCGGAGCGGGCGTCGGCGAGGTGCTTCGCAGTGACGGCGTAGCTGGCGAGCACGTCGTTGCCGTCGATCTGCACGCCCGGGATGCCGAAGCCGGAGGAGCGGAGGTAGAGCGGGCTGCGCGACTGCGTGGCGACGGGCACCGAGATCGCGTAGTGGTTGTTCTGCAGGAAGAACACCTCGGGCGTCTGGTAGCTCGCGGCGAAGACCATGGCCTCGCTCACGTCGCCCTGGCTGGAGGCTCCGTCGCCGAAGTAGACGATGACCGCCGCGTCCTTCTCGGGGTCGCTCGTGCCGGTCGCGCCGTCGAAGGTGAGGCCCATCGCGTAGCCGGTCGCGTGCAGCGCCTGCGAGCCGAGGACCAGCGTGTAGAGGTGGAAGTTGCCGTGCGCGGGGTCGGCCGGGTCCCAGCCGCCGTGCGTCACGCCGCGCAGCAGCGCGAGGACTCGGAGCAGGTCGACGCCGCGGACCTTGGCGACGACGTGCTCGCGGTAGGAGGGGAAGACGTGGTCCTGCGGGCGCAGCGCGAACGCGGAGCCGACCTGCGCCGCCTCCTGCCCGTGGCTCGGCACCCAGAGTCCGAGCTGCCCCTGACGCTGCAGGTTCGCCGCCTCGATGTCGAACCGGCGGACGACCGCCATCTCGCGGTAGAAGGAGCGGTGCTGCGCCTCGTCGATCCCGTCGAGGAGGGGGGCGTACTGCTCGGCCGCGGGGGTCGGCGCGAACCGGCCGTCCGCGGTGAGGAACTGGACCGTCGGCGTCTCGCTGGTGGCTGCCACCCGACTAACCTATCCGCCTCGCGGGATGCCCCTTCGGGAGGGTCCCGACAATCTCCGCCGCCGCCGTGAGGAGCTTGTCGACAGAACTCGCCTCGCCGACCGACACCCGGATGCCCTCGGGCGGGAAGGCGCGGACGACCACGCCGGCCCGCTCGAAGACCGCCGCGGCCGCCTCCGTCTGCTCGCGGGTGTCGAACCAGAGGAAGTTGGCCTCCGACTTCGGGATGGTCCAGCCCTGGTCGAGCAGCGCCTCCCAGAGGTGGTCGCGCAGCTGGGCGATGCGGCCGACGCGCTCGAGCAGCTCCTCGCGGTGCTCGAGCGAGGCGACCGCCGCGGTCTCCGCGAAGCGGGTGACCGAGAGGGGGATGGCGGTCGAGCGGGCGGCGTCGAGGATCCGCGGGTGCCCGATCGCGTAGCCGACGCGCAGCCCCGCCAGTCCGTAGGCCTTGGAGAAGGTGCGGGCGACGACGAGGTTGGGGTGGCGGCCGAGGAGGGTCGCGCCGTCCACCGCGCGCTCGTCCCCGACGAACTCGGCGTAGGCCTCGTCGAGCAGGACGAGGACGTCGGCCGGCACCTTCTCGAGGAAGGCCGCCACGTCATCCGCGGTGGCGACGGTCCCGGTGGGGTTGTTGGGGCTGCAGACGATCACCAGACGGGTGCGCTCGGTGATCGCCTGCGCCATCGCGTCGAGGTCGTGCGTGTCGTCGGCGCGCAGGGGGATGCGCACGCCGGTGGCGCCGGCGGTGGTGATGAGGGAGGGGTAGGCCTCGAAGGAGCGCCAGGCGTGCACGACCTCGTCGCCCGGCCCTGCGGCGGCGGTGATCAGCTGGGCGATGACGGCGACGGAGCCCGCTCCGACGATCACCTCCTCGATCCCGACGCCGTAGCTCTCGGCGAGCGCCGTCCGGAGCGCCGTGGCCGCGGCGTCCGGGTAGCGGTTGAAGTCGGTGATCGCCTGCACCCGCTCGAGCACCGAGGGCAGCGGATCGAACGGGTTCTCGTTGGAGGAGAGCTTGAACGCGTCCGCGGAGGCGGCGCGGCCCTGGCGGTAGGCCGGCAGAGCGAGGATCTCGGGGCGGAGGCGGACGGGTGGCTCCTGCTGATCGGTCACCCGGACCATGCTATTCGGGCGGCGGCCGGGCGAGCCGCGCGAGGCACCCTTCCCCGCCGCAGGTGCGCCCGGGTGGAGGCGGGCTGCGCCAGAGTGGAGGCATGCGCAGACTCCTCCTCGGCCTCGCCACCAACGCCGTCGCCCTCTGGCTGACCACGCTCGTCGTCGCGGGCGTCCGCGTCGATCCGTACGAGCAGGGGCCGACCGCCGCGGTGCTCACGTACCTCCTCGTCGCAGTGATCTTCGGCGTCGTCAACTCCGTGGTCGGC
Source organism: Rathayibacter sp. PhB179 (assembly GCF_004345345.1). NCBI lineage: Bacteria > Bacillati > Actinomycetota > Actinomycetes > Micrococcales > Microbacteriaceae > Rathayibacter > Rathayibacter sp. PhB179. The sequence goes on from NZ_SLVD01000001.1 coordinate 348,168, forward strand.
GGGGTGGTCCGCGTCGTGGCCTTCCCGCTGTACGTGCTGACGCTCGGTCTCGTCTCCTTCCTGGTGAACGGCCTGCTCCTGCTGCTGACGGCCTGGATCAGCGGCCTCTTCGGCTTCGGCCTGGTCGTGGACGGCTTCTGGTGGGGCGTCCTCGGCGCCCTGGTGCTCGCGATCGTCAACTGGTTCATCGGGCTGCTCCTGCGCCCCTTCGCTCGCGACCGCCGCCGGGACTGACCGGCACGGTCGTCAGCCGGGCGGCGACGCGCGAGTCCGGCGCTCCCCGCCAGAGCGGGAACAGGGCGGCCCCTGTCGCCGCGAGCCGGGGGTCGGCCGCCGCATCGAGGGCGTGCCCGGTCGCGACGTAGGCGTCGAGGGCGTGCGCGGGCACCGGAGTGTCGCGCACGATCCCCGCCGGGGAGTCGCGCTCGACCAGCACGACCCCCGGCTCCTCCGCCGCCGTCCGGCTGAAGCCGCTGAGCGCCGGCACCAGGTCGTCGGAGTGCTCGATCGAGAGCGAGCGCGTCCCCTCCGGCAGGTCCAGCCCGCGCACCGGACTGCCGAAGGTGACGACGTCGTGCACGTCGTAGCGCCCCGACTGCGCCACCCGGAGGGCGACCAGACCGCCCTGCGAGTGCGCGGCGATCGTGACGGGGGCCCCGGCGGGGATCCCGGCCGCCGCCATCGCCGCGAGCGCTCCCTCGACGGAGGCGGCGCGCCCGCCCGCCATCGCCTGCAGGTTCGACGGAGCCCCGAAGGCCTGCTCCGGGTCGGCGCTCCAGTCGGTGGTGCCGGAGAGCGTGACGAGCCACTCCCCTCCGTAGCGCTCGATCACCACCTGCGGACCGTCGGGATCGCTCGGCGGGATCCGCGCCGCGAGCTCCCCCCAGCCCGTCGGCGCGGCGAGCGGGTCCACCGGCGGCGGCACCCGCTCCACCCGCAGCTCCCGCTCACCCGGCGCCGGCAGCACGCCGAACACCGTCCCCAGGATGACGAGCGCCCCCGCGGCCGACTGCACCCCGTTCCCGATCACCTGCTCGGACGTCGGTCGCCCCACCGCGTCGGCCAGCGGCGGCGGGAGCAGCAGCACCCCGATCTCGGTGCCGAGGCCGATCGAGGAGATCACCCCGCGCAGGCCCTCGATCAGGAGAGGGTCGCCCAGCAGTGCCCGGACGAGGTCCTCTCCCTCCTCCTTCAGGTCGGCCTCGGCACCCTCGTCCCCCGCGAGGGCTCGCGCCGCCGCCGAGACCGACCCGAACGCGGCGTCGGTGACCGCCCTGACCAGCACCGCGGCGTCCTCGACGGCGCCGGGAAGCCGCCGCGCGAGGGACTCGCCCGCACGCCGCTCGAAGAGCGCGACGGCGGTCCGCGGTCCGAGGATCCCCGGCATCCCCGGCACCGCGTCCTCCTCCGCCCGCTCGTACTCCGCCGCCGCCGCGGCGAGCGCCTCCCGGAGCGCCACCGCGTCGGCCTCGAGCAGGCGGAGCCGATCGCCGAGCGCCGCCGGCTCACCCGCCCGGGCCGGCGCCGCGAGCATCACCGCGGGGACGAGCCCGTCGCCGAGCACCGCGCACTCGGCCAGCCCCGCCGCGAGCCCCTCGAGCGTCCGCCGGCGCTCGTCGAGCTCGGCCGTCTCCACCCGCACCGGGGACGGCGCCCTCATCCGCCCGCCCCCACAGCCAGCCCGCGCGCCGCCGCCTCCGCCGTCGCGAGCCCGGCCAGCAGCTCGGCCGCCCGCTCGGCGTACTCCCGCGCCGCCGCCCCCTCCCAGTCGGCGTCGGGCAGGAGTCCGCCCGCCTCCCCGCGGAGCACCCCGATCCGCTCGGCGAGCGCCGCCACCGCCGTGCTCGGCCACGGCGCCGCCGCGCCCGTCCCTCCCCCTGCAGCCGCCTCGACGCCCATCCGCCACCTCCCTTCTCTCGATGCCCGCGGCCAGCCTCGGGCACCGCGGTCGGCCGCGGGCGGGCGCTCCCCGGAACGGTGGAGAGGTTGAGAATCCGCCCGCTGTGGAGGACCGCCGGTGCGCCATGATGGGCGGGTGACCCCCTCTTCCGCGCCGTCGGCGTTCGCCGTGTGCTTCGTCTGCACCGGCAACATCTGCCGGTCGCCGATGGCGGAGGTGGTGCTGCGCTCCCTCGCCGAGCAGGCCGGGCTCGGCTCGGTCATCACGATCACCTCCGCCGGCACCGGCGAGTGGCACCTCGGCGAGCACGCCGACCACCGTGCCCTCGAGGCGCTCGATCGCCGCGGGCTCGACGGCGCCCCGCACCGCGCGCGGCTCTTCGACCCCGCGCTCTTCGAGGAGTTCGACCTCGTCGTCGCCCTCGATCACGGCCATGAGCGGGCACTGCGCTCCTGGGCGCGCACCGACGTCGACCGGCAGAAGATCCGGCGCCTGCTCGCCTTCGAGCCGGGCCTCTCGGCGCAGGGCGACGTCCCCGACCCCTACTATTCCGATGCGGCGGCGTTCGACTCGGTGCTCGCGCTGATCGAGCGCGCGTGCCGGGCGCTCTTCGCCCAGATCGAACCGGGACTGCGCGGCAACCGCACGGTCCGCACCGACCCGCGATCGAGCCTCCAGACCGCGCGGGACCCCCGAGAACCGGAAGGCACCACCGCATGACCTCGCTCCCTCCCCAGCCGCTCAGCCCGCTCGACGGCCGCTACAGCGCCGCCGTCTCCGCCCTCGGCGAGCACCTGTCGGAGGCCGGGCTGAATCGCGCCCGCGTGCACGTGGAGGTGGAGTGGCTGGTCGCCCTCACCGACCGCCGCCTCTTCGGCTCCGAACCGGTCGAGGCCGCCGCCGCCGAGGAGCTCCGCCGCCGCGCCCGCGACTTCGGCCAGCCCGAGATCGACCGCCTGGCCGAGCTCGAGGCCGTCACCCGCCACGACGTGAAGGCGGTCGAGTACCTGGTGCGCCAGTGGCTGGCCGAGCTGGGCCTGGACCGCATCGCCGAGCTCACCCACTTCGCCGCGACCAGCGAGGACATCAACAACCTCTCCTACGCGCTCGTCGTCCGCCGGGCCATCGAGGACGTCTGGCTGCCGAAGCTGCGCACGGTCGTCGCCTCCCTGCGCGAGCTCGCCGTCCGCTACCGCGACGAGTCGATGCTCAGCCGCACCCACGGCCAGCCCGCGACGCCGACGACGATGGGCAAGGAGTTCGCCGTCTACGCCTTCCGCCTCGAGCGGGTCGTCGTGCAGCTCGAGGCCACGGAGTACCTCGGCAAGTTCAGCGGAGCGACGGGCACCTTCGCGGCGCACCTCGCCGCGGATCCGGACACCGACTGGGCGGCCCTCGCGGCGGAGTTCGTCGGCTCCCTCGGCCTCGTCTTCAACCCGCTGACCACCCAGATCGAGTCGCACGACTGGCAGGCCGAGCTCTACGGCAAGGCCGCGCACGCGAACCGGATCCTGCACAACATCTGCACCGACGTCTGGACCTACATCTCGCTCGGCTACTTCCGGCAGATCCCGCAGGCCGGCGCGACCGGTTCGTCGACGATGCCGCACAAGATCAACCCGATCCGGTTCGAGAACGCCGAGGCGAACCTCGAGCTCTCCAGCGCGCTGCTCGACTCGCTCGCGCAGACCCTGGTCACCTCGCGGCTGCAGCGCGACCTCACCGACTCGACGACCCAGCGCAACATCGGCGTCGCGTTCGGCCACTCCCTCCTCGCGCTCGACAACATCGCCCGCGGCCTGCTCGAGATCGACCTCGACCCGCGCGCCCTCGCCGCCGACCTCGACACCAACTGGGAGGTGCTCGCGGAGGCGATCCAGACCGTCATCCGCGCCGAGGTCGTCGCGGGACGCTCCTCGATCACGGACCCGTACGCGATGCTCAAGGACCTCACCCGCGGCAAGCGCCTCGGCGCCGAGGACCTCGCGGTCTTCGTCGACGGCCTCGACATCGGCGCTGCCGCGAAGGCCCGTCTGCTCGCGCTGACGCCCGCCGGCTACACCGGGCTGGCCTCGGAGCTGGTCGACCGCCTGAGCTGAGACGCCGTCGAGCTCGCCTGCGGGGGAGCTCGATGGAGACGGCCCCCGGCGCGGATGTCGGGGGTCGTGCCTAGGGTCGGAGCATGTCCCCCGATGCGGTCCCCCCGGACTGCGCCCTCGACGGCTGCCGCACGGCCGCCGAGTCAGGCGCGCCGGTGGCGCTCTGCAGCGCGCACCTCGGGCTGGCGCACGACTGGGTGGCGCGCGAGGACGGCGTCGTCGACGCCCTCCCCTCGCCGTGCCTCGTCTGCGGCTCGCGACTGGGCGTCCGGCACCCGTCGGGCTGGCTCTGCGCGGCCTGCGAGTGGCGGCTCGGCGACGCGCCCGACGGCGAGCTGCCGCCACCGCGGGTCGAGGTCGTCTACTACATCCGCTTCGCCGGGCGGATCAAGATCGGCACCAGCGGGAACCCCCGGCAGCGCCTGCACCGCCTGCGGCACGAGGAACTGCTCGCCTTCGAACGCGGCGGGCGGGCACTGGAGCAGCACCGCCACGCGCAGTTCGCCGTCGAGCGGCTGGAGCGGACGGAGTGGTTCACCCGCAGCGCCGCGCTCGACCGGCACGTCGAGGCGGTGCGGGCGGGCGAGCCCGACCCGTGGGCCCTGTACCGACGCTGGTGCAGCGAGGCGCTCGCGCTGCGGACCTGACCCGCCGCGGGGTCGCGCGGCCGGCCGGCACGCCCCTCCGACCGGGCAGCGGGTCCAGGCGCCCGGTCAGCGCGTCCAGGCGTCGACGAGCAGCGACCCGCGGATCTCGCGCAGCTCGTCGAGCAGCCGGTCGACGAGCCCCGCCGAGACGCCCGACGCGAGGACGTCGTGCGGCCCGAGCGGAGGCAGGCGCCCGGTCCGCACCCGCACCACCTCCCAGCCGACGGCCCGCAGCGCGCGGTCCTTCCGCCGGTCCGCCTCCTCGCGATGCCCCACGTGCTCGAGCCCGTGCCGCCCCGTGGAGTCGTACTCGATCGCCACCCGCAGCTCGCTCAGCACGATGTCCGGCCACGCCTCCAGGTGCTCGAAGAACGGCCGGCCCAGACGCACCGCCGTGAAACCCGGCTCGAACTCGAGCCGCTCGGCGAGCAGCGCGCGGAGCCGCGCCTCGACCGCCGACGCGGGCGGAGGCGCGCAGGCGCTGACGAAGGGCTCTCCCGGTGGGAGCTGCGGGGTCTTCGAGCAGATCCGCGGCGGGCGCGACCTCGTCGGAGTGCGGGCGGGACGGGGCGACCGAGCAGCAGCAGACTCGGAGACCGGGGCCGACGGGCGCTCGATCACCGGCTCCGCCGCGGGCCGCGGCGTCCGGGGCTTCGCGAGCGCCGCGCAGTCGGGACACCAGGACGAGCGCCGCCGCTCCCGGCCCGGACGGTGCCGCTGCTCCTCGGGAGTCGCGACGAACACGTGTCCCGCGTCGCACAGCCAGCACAGATAGACGTCGGCCGCCGGCGGGATCTGGCTGAGGACGATCCCCCCGTTGTACTCGGGCCGGTACTGGAGCACGAGCACCGGGAACGACGCCCACGCCTCCCGGTAGGTGCCCACCGGGTACGGGACGTCGAGCCCCCGCGAGAACCGCCGCCGCTCCCACCACCGCCCGATCGCCTCCGCCACCCCCGCACGCTAACCCGGACCACCGACGCCGCGGCGTGCATGCTGATCGAGGAGCCCGCGGAGCGGGCGTCTCGAAGGGGATCGGCGGGAGAAGGGGAGTCTGCAGCCCGCCGTGCTGAGGACGGCGGGTCTCGATACGCCCCTGCGGGGCTACTCGACCAGCATGCAGGCCCCTACGGGGCTACTCGACCAGCAAGAGTTGGAGCCGCCCACCAGCAGGCCGGGGCGGGCGACGGCACGCGGGGCTACTCGTCGAGCGAAGGGCGGCGTCGGCGGGCGAGGAGGGCGGCGGCGAGACCGAGGACGAGGGCGGCCAGGCCGCCGCCGAGCCACGGGCCGGGGTCACCTCCGGTGTCGGCCAGCGTCGGAACGACCGGCGCGGGCGAGACGACGGTCGTCTCGCCCGGTGCTCCGCACTCCCCGCGATGGACGACCGTTCCGTCCTTCGTGGCGAGCGTCTCAACCCAGTAGTAGTCGCCGGGCTCGGTGAACCGGGTCTCACCGGACCAGTAGGAGACGTCCTCGTTCAGGCCGGGCGTCGTGGCGACGGGGCTGCCCGACCCGTCGAAGACGCGGTTCGCCGGCGTGCACGTGTCCTGGTCGCCGCTCCTCCTGAACGCCTCGAACGTGATCACCGCGTCGGCCGGGACCCAGCCGTTCACGACGGCCTCGTCCCGCACCGGGTCGCCCACCTGCACTGCCGGGGTGGCCCGGGTGTGGACGTCAGGGGTGTGCACCGTGGTCGTCTCGCCGGGCGCTCCGCACGCACCCTGGGCGAGGATCCTCCCGTCGTAGGAGTGCAGCTCCTCCACCCAGTGCACGGCGCCCGCGGTGGTGAAGACGACCGGGGGCGAGGTGTAGGTGCCTGCCTTCTCGACGACGACCGGGGTGCCGGTCGTGTCCGCCACCAGCGTGGACGCGTCGCAGACCGGCGGCACGCTGTCAGCGGCGGACCTCGTGCCGGCCGCCGCCCGGTAGGCCTTCCACACCAGGTAGGCGCCCTTCGGCGTCTCCCCGGTGACGATCGCATCGTCGGTCGCACCGTCGTGCACCGCGCTGTCGGCCTGCGCCTTCGACGTCACATCGGGCACGGTCACCTTCGTGGTCTCCCCCGGCACTCCGCACTCACCGCGGTGCAGGACGCGGCCGTCCTTCGTCCGCAGCGTCTCCACCCAGTGATGAACGCCGGGCTCCGTGAAGCGGACCTCACTCGACCAGTACGACCTCTTCTCGTTCCGCCCCGCGGCGACCGCGACGGGCGACGTCGAGCCGTCGTAGACCCGGGACTCGACCGTGCAGGAGGCCCGGTCGCCGGTCTGCCGGTACGCCTCGAAGGTGATCACGGCACCCTCCGGCACGTCGCCGTCAACGACCGCCTCGTCCTTCGCGGTGTCCGACAGCGGCACGGAGGGCGTCGCCTTCGTGCGGACCTGCGGGGTCGTCACGCGCACGACCTCACCCTTCGTGTTCCACCCGTCCGCCCAGCCCGTGCTGAAGAGCGTCTCGGAGGCGGACCAGACCCAGACGATGTGGCCGGCCGAGTCCGCCGGCGCGGTCACCGCCTCCGAGGTGAAGGTGCCGGGACCCTCGACGAGGATGCTCGACGTCGTCAGGACCGTGGCGTTCTCCGGCCTCGTCGCCGGGACCGCTCCGGTGCCGGGCACCCAGTAGGCGGTTCCCGTGAAAGTGACGGGGACGCTCCTGCCGTCCTTCTTCAGCCAGGCTCCGGTGTCCTTCACCGTGAGGGTGTCCGTGGAGGTCGCGGAGACGGGGATCTCCTCGTCGGTGACCTGCGTCTCCGCCGCGACCGTCGTCGGCGAGAGGTGCGTCTCCGCGACCAGCCCGAACCCGTCCGACCAGGTGTAGCCGTCGGGGAGGAACGGCTTCACCCGGTCCGGCTGCGACGCCTCCTCGACGCGCCAGACCCAGGTGTAGAACCCGGCCGAGGGGACCGTCACTCCCGGGGACGTGTAGGTTCCCGGGCCGGTCGCGGTCAGCTCGACGCTTCCGGCGACGGGCGCGCCCGGCGGCACCGCGTCGGACTGCACCGGCTGCTCGGCGTACGGACCGTGGAGCGTGCCGCGGTAGACCACCGGCACGGGCGCGCCGTCGAGGGTCCGCCACTCCCCCGACCCGGGCGCGACGCCTGCCGTGACGGTGTCGGTCGCCTGCGTCCCGGCCTCCACGCGTCGTGTCGAGACCTGCGTCGATCCGATCGGCGAGAACAGGTTCGGGATCGGCGCGGAGGCCGCCGTGGCGGCGGCGATCGTGAACGAGCCGTCGATCTTCTGCCCCTTCGACGCGGTCCACTGCTCGGAGGTCACCCCCGGAGCCCAGGTCATGATGTTCCCCAGGTAGCCGGAGGCACCCGCCACCCGGATCTCGTCGGACCGCGCCTCGACGGCGAAGGAGGGGCCGGCGCTCGGGACGACGCGGAGCGTCCGCGACTCCCCGTCCTTCATCGTCGACTGCCCGGATCCGGTGTCGTCGAACACCGCGTTCGTCAGATGCACCGTCCCCGTCTGCCCGGGCGGATCGGTCCGAGCCGTGACCCGGCCGGTGCCCGCGCTCGACTGCATGTCGAGACTCAGCGACGCCGAGCCGGACGTCCGTCCCGGCCGCACCGCCGTCACGCCGGCGGCCTCCGCCCGGTACTGCCTCAGCAGCCCGAGCACGGCATCGCGATTCCCGCCGGCGCGGGCGCTGTAGTAGAGGTCGCCCGGCATGCCGTTGCCGTTGTACGCCGCGTTGTCCGCCACGTCCCACACGTACAGCGCGACGGCGGCCGCGGTGTTCGCATCCTCCGTGTTCCCGTGGACGTCCATGACGTAGCTCAGCCGTGCGAGCTGATCCGGCGACAGGGAGTTCCAGTCGCTGTTCAGCGACGGACCGGCCGTCTGGCTGTAGGGGATCGACGCCCTGATCTGCAGGCAGTACGCCAGCGTGCCGTCCGGGTGACGGTACGCGCCGAGGAACCCGCTCCCCAGGTCGTAGCCCGCGCCGTGCGTGGCCGCCGATGCCGACAGCGGCGCGAGGAACGACGAGGTCACCGCCAGTGACGTGCCCGCCCCGCCGACCAGTCCCGCCGCCAGGAGGCCTGCGGCCAGTCGGCGCCCCACCCGCATCCGGCCGCGGTGGGCGCCGCTCGGCCACACCACCGCTCGGTTCCGGTCACGCTGCGCGCCCACCGTGCGTCTCGCGGGCTCCCCCGCCCGTCGTCGTCGATCCATGCCGCTCTCTCCCCTGCGTACGTCGAGGCTCGCGCCTCACGCGAGCGCCGGATGCGGTCGCGTACCGGCACACGAGAGGCGTGCCGACGGACACCAAGGTAACCGTTCCATGGGATCATGATTCCGCTGGCGCGAATCATCCGGTACCCAGACGGTGTGGCAATACGCGCCTGTGGGATCCCGAGAGGGCCCCGTGCGGGAGGATGGGCGTCATGCCTTCGTCAGCGTCGTCCACGAGGAGCCGAGCGACCCCGGAGGAGGCCGACCTGGCCGTCCGGGTGGTCGGCAGCGAGATCAACAGGGGGATCCTGCGATCGCTGTCCCGGGCGGAGCGTCCCGAGCAGGGCCTGCTCTTCGGCGAGCTCGTGGAGGCGATCGGCCCGGAGCTGCCGACCGGCCGCGCCACGACGACGAGCCTCTACCGGCACCTCATCGAGCTGGAGGACGCCGGAGTGGTCCTCGGCAACCTCCCGCGCGAGCAGCGCCGCGGCCGCTCGGTCCAGTACCGCATCGTCGCGTCCCGCCTCGAGGAGATCTACGCCCGCAGCCTGGCGTACGCGCTCGGCGAGACCGCCCGCGACGACGTCTCCTCGTAGACCGGCCTGGTGACGAGGCGAGCGTGCTGCCGCGCCGCTGACGACGGCGGGTCTCGATACGCCCCTCCGGGGCTACTCGACCAGCATGAACGAGGGCGGTGCAATGCACCTGCCTCCCCGTCGCAACCGAGGCATGCAACCGCACTGCCGGCGACGGCGGGTCTCGATACGCCCTTCCGGGGCTACTCGACCAGCATGAGGCGGGGGCGGTGCAATGCACCTGCCTCCCCCTCGCGGCCGAGGCATGCAACCGCACTGCCGGCGAGGGCGGGTCTCGATACGCCCCTGCGGGGCTACTCGACCAGCATGGGCGCGGACGCGTCCGCAGTGCTCCACCGCAGGTGCGAGCGCACCGCGGAATCGCGTGCCAAGCGATTACGCGCAGCGGACGCGACACGCTCTGCGGGACCAGGCCGCCTCAGGAAGCCGACCGCGGGGAGGAGCGACGCAGTCGCACCGACCTAATGAGCACCGTCCTGCTCGTCGAGGTCGGCGATCTCGGCCTCGTCGGGCTTGAAGGTCAGCGAGAACATCGCGATGGCGACGAGGACGACGATGAAGGCGACGCCGAAGCCGATCAGGGCGACGACGAACTCGCGGGTCGACATCAGCACGACGACGCCGACGAAGGCCGCCATCACGGCGGAGAGGCCGACGAGCTCGAGCGGACGCAGGCGGTCCTTGCGGGTGGGGCGGAAGGTGCGCGGCGCGAAGTCGTCGTCGGAGGGCGACGGCTCGGAGGAGGCGGGGTCGGGGGCGGTCATCGGTCTCCTCCGGTGGTGGGGGTGGAGGGTGCGGCGGCATCGGCGCCGGCGGCCCACTTGAGCGAGAACGCGGCGATCGCGAGGAACACGGCGAGCATCACGGCGTACGCGCCGAGGAGTCCGACCGAGACGACGGGGTGCGGCGGGAGGAGGGCGAAGACCGCTCCGAGCAGGGCCGTGCCGAGGCCGACGATCACCGCGTCGCGGGCGGCGAGGCCGGTGCCGCGGCGGCCGCTGGAGAACTCGAGGGAGCCGGAGACGAGCGCCCAGCCGGCGATCAGCGCGATGAAGGGCAGGAGGGCCGCGACCGGCAGCGCGACCAGCGCGAGCACGCCGGCGGCGAGGGTGACCCCGGCGGAGGCGAGGGCGAGCGTGCGGCCGCGACCGGCGAGGGCGCGCAGGCCGATCACGAGGGCGACGGCGCCGCTGAGGAGCGCGAAGCCGGCGAAGACGGCGAAGCCGAAGGCGGGGCCGTGGTCGGGCGAGAAGGTGATCACCACACCGGCGACGGCCGCGACGGCGGCTCGCGCGAGGTGGAGGGTCCACAGTCGGCTGGCGGTGTCGGCTTCGGCCACGGTCGAGCCTCTCTGGTGGTGCGGGCGGGTCGGGGTCGCGCGAGGGCGGGGACCGAGCGGCGTCGCCGGGTCCGTCGGTGCGGTGTCCCGCACGATCCGGAGGACGCGCCGGCCCGGGAGCGGGCGGCCGCCTCCGCGGACCCTGCGATTTTACGCTCCCCGGGGCGCTCCCGGCGCCGGGAGCCTCCCGAGCGCCGGGATGCTCGGCCACCGTGCAGGTGAGCACCCCCGTTCTGAGCACGCACCGCGCGCGCCACGGAGAGCACAGCGTGTTTCCGAGTCGTAAACACCCGGGGTCCGATCCGCACGGACTCGTGGCGCACAGGAGGCGCTCGCTATCGTGGGTCAGACCCGCGCGCCTCACCCCGGGCGCGATCACCACACCCCCCCAGGCCCAGGACGACCACCCCCGCCGTCCGGCCCGCCGCTATCCCCTGGAGTTGATGCCTTGAACGGACTGGATCTCGCGATCCTCGCGCAGCGAGCACGCGATCTGGCCTTCAGCAAGCTGGTCGCCGGCGGTTTCCACCGCTTCGGCAAGGGTTCCCGCATCTGCCTGCCCTTCCGGATCGGACCCGGGCAGGGCAAGCGGATCTCCATCGGCGAGAACGTGCTGATCAGCGCGAACTGCATGCTGATGGTCCCGACCGACGACGCGCCCACGCCCGCCCTGATCATCGGCGACCGCGTGCGGATGAACATGACCGCGATCAGCGCTGTGCAGAGCGTGGTCATCGAGGAGGGCGTCGGCATCGCCCGCGGCGTCTACATCTCGGACCACTCGCACGGCTTCAAGGACCCGACGCGCTTCATCCGCGACCAGGGCGTCGACCGGATCGCCCCGGTCCGCATCGGCCGCGGAGCGTGGCTCGGCGAGAACGCCGTCATCATGCCCGGTGTGACGGTCGGCCGCGGCGCGGTGATCGGCGCGAACGCCGTCGTCCGCGAGGACGTGCCGGACTACTCCGTCGCCGTCGGCGTGCCCGCGCGCGTCATCCGGACCTTCGCGTGAGGAGCGCCGTGCCCGACCAGACCGTGCCCGACCAGACCGTTCCCGACCGGACGGCGCCCGACCGGACGGCGCCCGAGCCGACCGCGGACGGCGTCGTCCGCGACGTCGTCTTCACCTTCTCCTACGAGACCTACACGGACGCGGCCCGCCGCGGGATGATGCGCCCGCCGGACCGGATCCTGCACTCGCTGATGGAGAGCCCGCAGGTCGGGCGCCTGATCGTGGCGAACCCCTTCCGCTTCCTGCCGACGACGCTCGTGCGCGGGGCCCTGGGCCGCGAGGTCGAGTTCCCGTCGACACCGCAGCGCGTCCTGCACACCCCGCTGCGCCTGCGCCGCTCCGACCCGACCGACATCGCCGGCCTGGAGAAGGAGTACCGCGCCTACGACCAGGGGATCGCGAAGCTCGCCGACGAGATGGAGCTCGTGCGCCCCGTCGTCGTCACGACCAGTCCCGTCGTGGCCGGCTTCTCGCCGTTCGAGTGGGCCGAGCACGTGATGTTCTTCGCCCGCGACGACTGGACGACCTCGACCCGCTGGAAGGGCCACTGGCCCGCCTTCCAGGAGGCCTACCGCCGCGTCGCGACCAGCGGCCGCTCCGTCACCGCCGTCTCGCAGGAGATCATCGACCGCATCGCGCCGACCGGCCCGCACGCCGTCGTCCCCAACGGCGTCAGCCCGGAGGAGTGGGCCGGCCCCGTGCCCGACGCCCCCGAGTGGCTCAGCCGCATCCCCGGCCCGCGCGCCCTGCACGTCGGCACGCTCGACGACCGGCTCGACGTCGAGGGGATCGTCGCGGTCGCCACCGCGCACCCCGAGCTGCAGATCGTGCTGATGGGCCCGCAGCCCGACCCCGGCTACCTCGCCCCGCTCGCCCCGTTCGCGAACGTGCACCTGCACCACTCCGTCGGCCGCCGCGAGCTGGTGGCGACGATGCGCAACGTCGAGCTCTGCCTCCTCGCGCACCGTCGCACCCCGCTGACCGAGGCGATGAGCCCGCTCAAGCTCTACGAGTACGTGGCGAGCGGCTGCCCGGTGATCTCCGTCGATCTGCCGCCGATCCACGGCATCAGCGACCGGATCCGCATCGTGCCGACCATGGCGGAGTTCGCCGCGGTCGTCGACGACGCGCTCGCCGACGGCCCGGCCACCGAGGACGAGCGCCTCGGCTGGATCCACGCGAACTCCTGGGCCGCCCGGCACGAGACGGTGCTCGACATCCTGCTCGACCGGAACGACGGCCGCGCCCGCGCGGGCGGACCCGCCGCGTCGGCGCTGCAGGCGGGCTAGGTCAATCCACCCAGGGGTCCGACTCCGAAGTAGCCAGGGAACGGGCGCCTCACTATCGTGGGGGTGGCACCGCGGCCCGTTCCGCTGTGCCCTCGTCCTCGGACGGCGAGCACTCGCCCAGGCGCAGGAGCGGATCACGCCGCGCCGGCACCGCGTCGCACCCGACGTCACGATCCTCACCCGCCCGAGAACCACCCGACCGACCAGGACCACGATGCAGCGCAGGCTCCCCGCCCCACCCCGCGCGCGTCCCCCTGGTCGTCGACCCGCCGATGCCCGGGACGCCCCCACGTCCTGACGCACTCCGGGGAGAGCGCGGTCACGACGCCGCCGGATCTCCCTCCCACCGGGCCGCTCCAGTGCAGAGCGGGGCGCCCGCCCGGCTCCGCGCCGCCCCAGCACCACCAGCACCACCAGCACCACCAGCACCACCCACCCCCCACAACACCCAGCCCTGCACTACCGCCTCAGTCAGCTTCCGCCGGAGGAGAGCCCGAGAGCTCCCCCGGACGCAAGAAGGGTCGCCATGTCACAGTTCCTGTTCGTCTGCTCCGGTGGAGGGCATCTCAAACAGCTCTTCACCCTGTCCTCCCGCTTCGGGATCGACCCCGCCGACCAGCACTGGGTGACCTTCGACAACGGCCTCAGCCGCTCCCTCCTCGAGGGCCGCCGCGTGACCTACAGCCGCTTCGCCGCTCCGCGCGACGCCCGCCCGATCGCCGAGAACGCGCTGATCGCGCACCGGATCCTGGCCAAGGGCGACTACTCCGCCGTCTTCAGCACCGGCTCGAGCCCCGCCGTGTCGTTCATGCCCGAGGCCTCGCTGCGCGGCATCGAGTGCCACTACATCGAGAGCGCCGCGCGCGCCGACGGCCCCTCGATCACCGGCAAGATCATGGCCCGTCTGCCGGGCGTGAACACCTACACGCAGTACCCGGTGTGGGCGGACGAGCGCTGGCTCTTCGGCGGCTCGATCTTCGACGCGTACACGACCGGTCCCGACGAGCCGGTCTCCGCGATCCGCCGCGCGGTGATCTCCGTGGGCACCCAGGACCTCTACCCCTTCGACCGGCTGATCGCCGCGTCGGTGCCGCTGCTGAAGGACGCCGAGGTGCTCTGGCAGACCGGCCTCGCCGACGTCTCCCCCTACGGCATCGAGGGCCGCGCGAGCGTGCCGCACCACGAGCTGCAGGAGGCCGTGAAGGAGGCGGACGTCGTCATCGCCCACGCGGGCACCGGCGCCGCCATCACGGCCATCGAGAACGGCAAGGTCCCGATCCTGGTCCCGCGTCTCGTCGCCCGCGGCGAGCACATCGACGACCACCAGATCCAGATCGCCCGCGAGCTCGACCAGCGCGGCCTGGCCATCGCGGCCGCGCCGGAGGAGCTGACGGAGGAGCTGCTGCTGCGCGCCGCGAGCCGCACCGCCGCGCTGGCCCCCACCGTGCCGCCGTTCCGCTTCAGCCCGTCCCGCGCGCGCTCGCGCCGCCGCGCCTCCGCGAGCGTCCCCTCCTGGCGCCCCGAGCGCGGCGACACCCGCTTCGAGACCGCCTGACGCGGGGGCCGCTGCGCCCTCCGCGCGCCGGAGCACCTCCGGCACGCCGCACCACCTCCGGCTCGCCGAATCCCCACGATTCCGCGAGCCGGAGCTGTCTCCACGTGCCGAGCGCCGCCTCGGAGACCTCCGGCACGCGGGACGACCCCCGGCACGTCAGAAGCACCGGCTCGCGCGAGCCGGGCGCGAGATCGCGAGCCGGACCGGAGCCGCCGGGACCTCCGGCCCGCGGAAGCCGGCCCGGCACGCCGGAATCGCCGGACCCCGCGAGCCCGAGCCGGAATCACGTGCCGGACCTCACCCCCGGCACCTCCGGCACGCGGGAAGACCCCCGGCACGTCAGAAGCACCCGGTCCAGCGAGCCGGGCACCGGATCGCGAGCCGAACCGGCTCCGTCGAGACCTCCGGCACGCGGGAACCGGCCCGGCACGCCGGATCCACGGGTTCCGGCGAGCCGGAGGAGGAATCGCGAGCCGGACGAGCGCGCCGTCACCACCACCGCCACCGGCGCACACCAGAAACCGCCCGCGCACGCAGAAGGGCGGAGGAGCCGCAGCTCTCCCGCCCTCGTCCTGCCCCCTCAGCGGGCGCAGGCGGCGCTCTCAGCGCCTCAGGAGGCGTTCGCGAGCAGCGCCGTCCAGGCGATGTCTGCGAGCTTCGCCTGACCCGCCAGCGACGGGTGGAAGTGGTCGACGTCGGAGATGTCGTCCGAGGTGACGTCGAAGTCGTGCAGGGCGCCCTGGTCGTAGACGCAGTTCGCGGTAGCGCCGCAGACGTCGGCGAGGACGTCGTTGTAGGCGTCGATCGTCGTCGAGACGTTGTCGCGGCGGGCCTGCGCGTCCGCGTCGTCCGAGGTGGGCTGGTAGAGCAGCGAGTTGCAGTTGGAGCTGCCGGCCCAGCGCGAGACGGCCTCGGCGTCGCCGCGCTCGGTCTCGAAGAAGTCGAGCAGGTTCGGCACGGAGGAGACGAAGATCGTCGCCTCGGGAGCGCCGGTGGAGAGCGTCGTCAGCGCGGTCGTGACGTTGGCGCGGAAGGCGTCCGGCGTGGTGATGTCGGCGCTGTTCTTGCGGCAGACGTCGTTCGCGCCGATCAGGATCGTGACCAGGTCGGGCGCGGCGGCGACCGCCTTCTCGGCCTGGCGCGGCAGCTCGGCCGAGGTCGCGCCCTTGGAGGCGACGTTCTCGATCTCGGGCACGGCGCCGACCGACTCGCCGGCGCGGCGGGCGACCGAGTCGACCGTCTCGTCCTCGCCGGTGGTCCACGACGCGCTGGGGCAGGGCTTGTTCTGCCCGCAGGCGGCCACGCCGACCGAGATCGAGTCGCCCATCGCGGCGATCGAGCCGGCCGCGAAGGGCAGCTCGCCCGAGGCGGCGGGCTCGGTCGTCTCGGCGGGAGCCGGGGCGGAGGTGCAGCCGGCCAGCAGCGCGGCGGCGACGGCCACGACGGCGAGGACGCCGGCGCGACGGGAGCGGGTGGTGCGGGTCATGCGGTGCCTCCCTCGGCCGGGGTGGTCTGCGACGCGGGCGCGGCGGGGGTCGCCGGGCCCTTGGGCTTGGGCTTCCGGACCTGCTTCACGAACGCGAGGATCTGGTTCATGTCGCGGCGGTAGGCCGGGATCGCCATCGCGAGCGCCAGCGGCACCAGCGACGCGAGTCCGCCGACGAGCAGGTGGACGATCGCGGGCAGGTCGGTGTACGCGCCGACGGCCCAGGCCGCCCCGAACATGAACGGCACGACGAGCGCGGGGCGCAGGACGGGCACGATCACGTCGGAGCCGCGCACGAAGGTGCCGCGGATCGCCAGCCAGAAGCCGGGCACCAGCAGCGCCAGGGTGGTGAGGCCGTAGAGCAGCGCGAGGCCCTCGACGCCGTTCCACCACAGGCCCACGAAGAACGAGCCGATGACGAGCGGGCGGGTGACGACGTAGTAGATCAGCTGGCGGTGCACGCGGCCGAGCGAGATGTAGATCCAGCCCTGCACGTTGCCGATGCCCTGAGCGATGCCCGCGATGGACAGCAGCGACAGGATGACCGCGGACGACGTCCACTGCGAGCCCAGCAGGAGCTCCACCAGAGGTCCGGAGAGGGCGGCGAGGACACCGAAGGTCGGCAGCGTGAGGTAGCCGATCACGAGCAGCGCCCCACGGACGTAGCGGCGGTAGCGCTCGCCGTCGTCCTGGAGCGAGGAGAGCACCGGCAGCGCGACGCGGCCGAGCGGGCCGTTGAGCTGCTGGAGCGGCAGCAGGAAGAGCGAGTACGCCTTCGAGTACTGACCGAGCGCGTTCGCGCCGAGCTGCGAGCCGACGAGCACGTTGTCGACGTTGCGGGCGAGGTAGTTGAGCAGCTGGACGCCGAAGATGCTGCCGCCGGTCGTGACGAGCGGGACGACCTCGCGCGAGATCCGCGGGCGGCCGAACTTCGGCCGCGCCGCGACCCAGAGGGCGATCAGTCGGTAGATCAGCGCGCCACCCTGAAGCACGACGAGCGACCAGACGCCCCAGCCGAGCAGGCCGGCGATGATCGAGCCGACGACGCCGACGAGCATCGAGACCACGTCGATCTGAGCCATCAGGCCGAACTTCATCTCCTTCTGCACGCGCGCCTGGAGCGGCATGCAGAGGCTGTTGACGAGGAGCGTGGGGGCGACGGCGATCGTGAGGACGATCAGTGCGTCGTTCTGGTAGATCCCGGCGATGAGCCAGGCCGAGGCGGCGATGACGATCGTGCCGACGACGCCGAGGGCGACCGACAGCCAGAGCACCGACCGCCAGACGGTCTCGCTCAGCTTCTTCGACTGGATGATCGCGCCGGTGAGGCCGAAGTCGCGGACCAGGTCGGCCACGCCGACGATGGCCGTGACGGCCGCGAGCAGACCGAAGTCGCTGGGCGACAGCAGTCGTGCGAGCACCACCGTGGAGATGAGCTGGATGCCGGTCTTGCCCCACAGCCCACCCAGGGTCTGGATGACACCGCGACTGGCTTTGTGCCCGAGATCGGACCCGGGACGCGTCGGCGGCAGGTTCGGCCCGTCCCCCACGGTCGGCGACTGCGCGATCGCGTCGGTCGCCAGCGTCTCGGTGGTGTGCGCGGTGTCGTCGATCGCCGCCTCAATCTGGGCGTCGCTCGCCGTGGTGCCGTGGCGGGTGGAGGAGCCGCCCGCGGGGGTCGACCCCGTCACGCGCGCGTCGTCTCGTCGCGGTTCCATTCGGGTACGCCTCCTCGAGCGATGATCGACCGCGCCTCGAGGCGGGGTCGCAGATAGCCGTAGCAGTAGATCGGGAAGGCCGGCCACAGGGCGGGCCGGCGCAGGACGCGCTTCAGCAGCGCGACCGGGCCGCCGCCGCCGGCGCCGGTCTGCTCGGGCACGAGCCCGGAGGCCGCCAGCTGGGCGTTGCCGATCGCGATGCGGACGGTGCGCTTGATCTGGTTGCGCATCCGGCGCGGCGCCTTCACGGAGAAGGACCGGCCGGGGAGCGTCAGCCGCTCCTCGGGGGTGAAGAGCTGCTGGACGAAGCGGTCGTCCGCGATGATCTCGGGGAAGGCGCCGAACCGGCTCCGTCCCTCGGCCGACAGGCCGTAGATCCCGGAGCCGACCAGGCCCGGGGCCCGGTAGTCGGAGAGCTCCCAGATCAAGTAGTGCGCCCGGACCGGCCAGGAGGCCCCGCGGGTGTCGACGCGGAACTCCGGCGCCGCGGCGAGCGGTCCGCCGGGGCGGGCCAGCTCGTCGCCGAGCGCCAGGAGCGTCTCGGCCGAGACCGAGACGTCCGCGTCCACGTAGATCCTCGGGAGGACCGTGGCGAGCTCGTCGGCCGCGTTGAGGCCGGCGATCTTCGAGGCCCGGGGCGTCTCCGCCACCAGGATCCGCGGATCGACGGCCCGCGCCACCGCGGCGGTGTCGTCGGTGCAGCCGTTCGCGCCGACGACGATCTCGAGCCGGCCCTCCGGGTCCCCGGCCACCAGGGCGCCGAGGAGCCGGGCGATCACCGCCCCCTCGTCGTGCGCGGGGATGACGACGCTGACGCGTGCGCTCACGACTCGATCTGCGTCGGCTTGCGGACGACGTGAGCGCCGACGTGCGAGCCGAGGGCGGGCTGCCCGACCGGGATGTGGGGGCCCCCGCGGGTGAAGGCGGAGACGTGCCCCGCCTCCTCCGGCGACAGGCGCCGGCGGGTCGACTTCCGTGGTGCCTCCGTGAGCACCCAGGCCCCGACGGCCAGGAGGATCCAGAAGAGCATGAAGGACTGGAAGAAACCGAAGGCGTCGTAGAAGTACGCGGCGATCGTGTAGCCGAGCAGCAGGACCGCGATCGCGAACGCGAGGCTCGCGTACTGCGGCGTCGTGGTGCTCTTGAACGAGTAGCGCAGCAGCATCACGATCGGGACGAGGAACAGCACGGCCAGGCCGATGACGCCCACGGCGCCGCCGTCGAGCAGCGTGCCCAGCCACTGGTTGTCGAGGATGAACGCGTTCTTGTCCTCGCCCACCACGATGCGGCTGCCGACTCCCGTTCCGAAGAAGGGGTGCTCGCGCACGATCGCCATGGCCGGCTCGAGGTCGGCCAGGCGGCCCGCGCCCGCCATGCCCGCGGAGGTGTACTGCGAGGCGATGAGCGCGTCCGGGTCGAGGAACGACCCGATCATGTCCGTGAGGATCTTCGGGATCAGCACGAAGCCGAGGCCGAGCACCGGGACCATGCCCAGGAGCAGGTAGCCGCCGATCTTCGGGCGCAGGATGACCGTCAGCAGGAACATCACGCCGAGCGTGACGATCGCCGTGCGCGAGACCGCGGTGACCACGCCGAGCAGCAGGGCGAGGATCGTGCCGTAGTAGATGATCCGGCGGTTGATCTCGTTGAAGGGCCAGCGGGCGTACTTCGAGAGGTAGATCGCGATCGGGATCATCATGGTGAACATGACGGCCAGCGCGATCGGGTGCTGCGACGAGCCGAACGAGCGGTAGCCGCCGGCCCGGTAGGCCTCCTGCTCGGCGCCGAGGCGCTCGAGCGGCAGGAACTTGTCGAGCATCGTGAAGACGTTCTGCTGCGTCGCACGCTCGATCACCGCGAAGAAGGCGACGACGACGGCCGACCAGACCAGGAAGGTCAGGAAGGCCTCGACGAGCTTCTCGTTGCGCATCACGAGCCGGGCGACAAAGTAGACCGAGAGCATCAGCAGGTCGTTGACGATCGCGCCGGCGACACCGGAGCCGAGGGCGCCCTCGGAGATGAACTGCACGTTCGCGGCGATCGAGAGCAGGCTCGAGGCCACCCAGATGCCCAGCGGCCAGCCGAACGCGGCCGGGCGCCAGACGAAGGTCGGGTCGATCATCAGCGCGACGATCGCCGCGACGACCATCAGCACGATGACCAGCCGGTACGGCTCCAGAGCGAAGCCCAGCGGGATCGGCAGCGCGTAGTAGCGCACCGGGATGAACATGATCACGCCGAGCAGGACGATGAACGCGCCGTTCCAGTTGAAGACCAGCTTGCGCGTCAGGTACAGGAACGAGATCCCGAAGAGGATCGCCCCCGCGTACAGCGGATTGAGGTAGTAGACCGCTGCGACGGCCACGGCCGCCAGCAGGACGGTCGACAGGACGGCGCGGACCGTGAAGGTCCGGCGGACGAGGATCTCACCCGCGTAGGGGTCGTCGTTCCCGGGGACCCCGAGCGGGGTCCCCTTCAGCGTCGGCGTGCTCATCTGCTGCGACCGCCTCAGGTGGCGCTGCGCTTCCCGGAGGAGGCCAGCTCACCCGGCCCGGCGGTGTTCTCGGGGGCGGTGCCGAGGGCGGCGGGGCGCTGGCCGTTCTCGGACGCGGTGCCGGTCAGGGCCGGGCCGCGCCGGAAGGACTCGCCGCGGCGCTGATTGCCGCGGTTGGCGGTGACCCGCTCCCGCGAGATGCGGATGTTGTAGAGGATGAAGGCGAGCGCGATGAACGCGAGGAAGACGCCGAGACCGGTGATCGCGATCGGGATGATCGGGTTCGACCCCTCCTGCTCGACGGCCGCACCCTGGTCGGTGACCTGGAGGGTGACGCGGAGCTCGGGGGCGACGCCCTGGGCCTCCTGCTGCGAGGTGATGTAGGTCTGGAAGATCTGGGTCGCGGTCTGCGAGATCAGGACCGCGCGGGCCGGATCGGTCGACTCGCCGACGATCGAGAGGATCGGGAGGCTGAAGCGGCCCGGGTTCTGCTCGGTGCCGGCCGGCTGGGTCGTGCGGCGCACGGCGCTGAGGGCCTCGGTCGGCGAGAATCCGCCGATGGCGGCCTCGACCTGGGTGCGGATCTCGGAGCCGCTGACGAGGTACGCGTAGATGACCGCGGTGTTCGTCAGGTCGTTCTGCTGTGCCTCGGACGTGCCCTCGGTGAGGGCCTGACCGGGCTCGACGGCCTGGAGGGGGTTCCGCGAGCCACCGCCGAGAAGGATCGTGGTGTCGGAGCGGTAGGCCGACTCGGCGCGCGAGACGATCTCACCGTCCTTCACGGTGTAGCCGGCGACCATGGCGGCCAGGACGGCGACCACGAGGCCGACCGCGAGGAGCCATTTGTAGCTCCAGAGCACTCGAAGGTAAAGGGGGACGGACATCTCGGTCTCGACTTCCAGACGGCGAGGTGTGGGACCTCGGGGCGACGCGCCGCGTGCTCGGAGGTCGCATTGCTGCTGCAATCGTTGGAGCAACGCCTCCGTCCATCACGGCGGTGATGGCGGAACGGGTTTTGCGGCTGTCGAGGTGTCGACGGAGCCTGGTGCGAAGGGCGGTTTCGGAGCGGTGCGGTGCTGCTTTCGCACCGGCCTTCGGGCATGCCTCGATGGGGCCGGAACGAGCACAGAACCGGGACCCCGCGAGTGCGGTGCCCCGACACACTCATTGTGACCATAACCCACGGCATGCGGATGCCGGAAGTATTGCGGCTGTGTTAAGTCTGCGGGACCGACGACTCGCCGAGCCGGGAGTGGACTTGCGTTCCTCTCAGGTGGTCGAGGATGGTGGCTATCGTTCATTCCTGAGCGCGCCGCCCTCACGACAGGAGACGCATGGATGATGAGCACCAGTGCTCCACCACTGCCGCAGGCCCACCCGACCACCGAGACGACCCCGAGCACGACCGCACCGACCGCGACGCTCGTCCGCTGACGAGCGTCGCCTCCGGCGCGCCCGCCGGAGCTCCGCTGTCGATCCTGTACTCGTTCCCGCACGGCATCGGCTCGCCGGGCATCGGCTGGACCGCGCTGCAGCAGGTCCGCTCGCTCGTCGCCGCGGGGCACCGCGTCACCGTCGTCGCCGCCTCGATCACCGAGCCGCTCGGCCCGGTCGCCCGCGCCGTGACGACCCTCACGGTCGGCGGCGTCCGCCTCCCGCACCGCCTCTTCGGCCGCAGCCGCTCGATCGCGCACCACGACCGCGTCACCGCGCGGATCCTCGCCGAGGGCGACTACGACGTCGTGCACGGCTGGCCGTGGGGCTCGGCCCGCACCTTCGACGAGGCCGCCCGCCAGGGCGTGCCCGCGGTCCGCGAGGCCCCGAACACGCACACCGCGCACGCCTTCGAGGTCGTCGCCGAGGAGTACGAGCGCCTGGGCATCACGCCCCCGGTCGGCTCGCCGCACACCTACAACGCGGTGCGCCTGCGCCGCGAGGAGCGCGAGTGGGCGTCCGCGACCGCGATCCTCGTGCCCTCCGCCTCGGTGGAGCAGACCTTCCTCGAGAAGGGCTTCTCGCCGCGCAAGCTCCTCCGCCACCGCTACGGCGCCCTGGTCGACACGACCCGCAGCTTCGATCCCGACCCGCGCGACGAGCCGGACCACGTCTTCACCGCGGTCTTCGTCGGCCGGATCGAGCCGCGCAAGGGCCTGCTCTACGCGCTGCAGGCCTGGCAGCAGTCGAAGGCGAGCAGCACCGGGCGCTTCCTGGTCTACGGCGACTTCACTCCGGGCTACCAGGAGCGCCTCGCCGGACTGCTCGAGCAGCCGAGCGTCGAGCTGCGCGGCTTCACGGGCGACGTCGCCGGGGTCTTCGCGAGCGCCGACGTGCTGATCCTGCCGACCATCGAGGAGGGCAGCGCCCTGGTGACCTCGGAGGCGCAGGCCGCCGGCTGCGTGCCGCTGGTCTCCTCCGCCGCCGGCGCCAACCTCGAGGACGGCGTGCAGGGGCTCGTGCACGAGCCGCGCGACGTCGAGACGCTGACCGCGCAGATCGACCTGGTCTCCTCCGACCGCGCCCTGCTCGCTCGGATGCGCCGGGCCGCGCTCGACAACCGGGCGAACCTGACCTGGGAGCGCGCGAGCATCGACCTCGTCGCCGCCTACCGCGCCGCGATGGTGCTCGTCCGCGAGGACCTGGCCGGCACGGGCTCAGCGGGCACGGGCTCAGCCGGCACGGGCTCAGCCGCCGACTCCGACGACCGCTCCGACCAGCCGAGGACAGACACGCCGTGAACCCCTCCGTCCTCACCCCGGGTGACGTCTCGATCATCCTGTGCACCCGCGAGCGCCCCGACATGCTCCGGGAGGCGCTCGCGGCGATCGCCGCCGGCACCGACCCCGAGGTCGAGGTGATCGTCGTCGACTCCGCGTCGACCGACTCCCGCACCCGCGAGGTCGCCCTCGCCGCGGGCGTGCGCTACGTCCGCACCGACACCAAGGGCCTCTCGATCGCGCGGAACCTCGGGCTCGACTCGAGCGACCGGCCGATCGTGGTCTACACGGACGACGACTGCTCGCCGACGCCCGGCTGGATCGAGGCGCTGCTGCGCGCCTTCGAGGAGGAGCGGGTCACCGTGGCGACCGGGCGGATGCTCGACCACACCCTGGTCGACACCGACGTGCCGCCGACCGACCGCATCGTCTACCGCTCCGCCGTCCGCGGCCTCGACGCGGGTCACGGCGCCGTGATGGCCTTCCGCCGCGACGTGCTGCAGACCCTCGGCGGCTTCGACGACACCCTGGGGGCCGGCCGCTACCTCGCCGGCGCCGAGGACCTCGACATCTTCTGCCGCGCCCTCGCCGCGGGCGGCACCGCCGTCTTCGTGCCCGACAGCGTCGTGCTGCACGTCAACACCCGCAACCCCGTCGCCTACCGCCGCCTGATGCGCGGCTACGGACTCGGGCTCGGCGCGCTCGTCGGCAAGTGGTGGCGGCTGTCGCCCAAGGTCGGCGCGCGGCTGACCGCGACCCTCGCCGTCCGCAGCGGCCGGCGCCTGGTGCGCTCGGCCAAGCGGCGCGGCCGCGGTGCGAAGGACGAGCTCGCGATGGTCGAGGGGATCCTGCGCGGCTACCTGCGCTCGCGCCACCTCCGCCTCTCCGGCTCGACCTTCGTCGACGAGTACCCGCCGACGCCGATCCGCCTGCCGGCCGCCGACCAGCGGCCCGCCGGCACCCCGAGCTGACCGCTCCCCTCCGCCGCCTCCGACCAGGGAGCACCGCCATGACCCGACCCCCTCGCCGCACCGGGCGACCGCACGCCGAGCCTCTGCGCACCCTCGACGAGAAGTTCGTCTCGAACGCCGTCGTCTACGAGGTCGCCCGGCCGACCGGCTCGATGATCGTCGACGGCGCCCCGTTCCGCCGCGCGGACGGCTCGCTCGACCGCGACCTCGTCTACTCCGCCTGGGAGGCGTTCATCCGCTCCTCCCCCTCGGTGCGGCAGCGGCTCGCCCGCGCCCCGCTCGGGCTGTTCACGCCGTCCTGGGTGTCGGTCGACGAGATCGACGTCCGCGACCACGTGCGCTTCCACCCGGGCGTCGTCGAGTGGGACCCGCGACACGTCGAGCTGCTCACCGGCGCCTTCAACGGGCCGATGGACCCGAAGGGCCCGCTCTGGGACATCCTCGTCATCGAGCTCTCGACCGGGCAGCTGGGCTTCGCGGTGCGCATCCACCACGCGCTCGGCGACGGGATGTTCGGGCTGGTGCTGATCCAGGCGTTCACCTCGGGCGAGCCGATCGAGTTCGCGCCGTTCAGCCGCGCGCCGATGCGCTTCCCGGACGACCCGCGGCCGCCCCGCGGCCCGATCGCGCTCACGCTCGCCGCCCGCCGGCAGATCGCGTCGACCCACGCGTCGCTCGCGGACGAGTGGACCGAGTGGAAGCGCAAGCCGCTGAAGAAGCGGATCACCCGGGTCGGCGGCCGCAACATCCGCGCCGCCCGCGACTGGTGGATCCGCCGCTCGGGACTGCTCGAGCGCAGCATCAAGCCGCGCGACGCCGCGATCCTCACCGCGGACCTCAAGACCGCGAAGGCGGCGGCCCGCGCGGCCGGCGGCTCGGTCGCGGACCTGACCGTCGCGCTGGCCCTGCACGCCTTCGCCGCGCTGCACCCCGAGCGCGCGGAGATCGCGACGCTCGTGCCCGTGTCGCCGCGCCGGGACAGGAACGAGGTCAAGCGCAACCACGTGTTGATGGTGCGCGTCGCCGTGCCGGTGTCGCTCGGCCTCGCGGAGACGGTGGCGAGCGTGCGCGAGCAGGTGCAGCTCGCCGTCGAGACCGGCGAGAGCGGCATCACCCGCGGCCGGAAGGACTGGCAGGGCTACGCGTCCTACCTCCCCGTCTTCCTGCGCCCGCGCTGGTTCGGCGGCGCCGAGCTGGCCTCGATGACCCTCTGGCCGGTGACCGAGCCGGACGACGAGGCCGCGGTCTTCGCGAGCTCCTTCACCAAGCGGCTCGACATCGCGATCTCGGTGCGCTCGGACCTCGACGCCGACCTCTTCATCGGCTCCATCGCGGCCTCGCTGACCGAGATCGGCGCACCGGTGATCGACCCGCTGGCCGAGCAGACCCCCGCCGGATCGCCGGACGACCTCGAATCGAACGGAGCCGGCCGATGAGCCAGGGCGGCGGACCGCTGCGCACCCTCACGAAGGTGCGCACCTACCTGCAGGCCGTGCGCCTGCTGCACTTCCACGCGTACAGCCACGCCGACCAGGTGCCGCGCCTCACCCGCGGCGCCGACGTCTCGTTCGCGCCGAACGTGTCGTTCCGGAACGCCGAGCGGATCACCCTCGGCGCCGGCACCCACATCGGCGAGAACTCGCTGCTCTGGGCCGGCAACAGCACCGGCCGGGTCACCCTCGGCGCGAAGTGCCTGCTGGCGCCGAACGTCACGATCACCGCCTCGAACTACGGCATCGTCCAGGGCACGCCCGTGATGGACCAGCCGAAGATCGAGAAGGACATCGTGATCGGCCGGGACGTCTGGCTCGGCGCGAACGTGGTCGTCGTCGCCGGCGTCACCATCGGCGACGGCGCGATCGTCGGAGCGGGGGCCGTGGTCACCAAGGACCTGCCCGCGAACTGCATCGCGGGCGGCGTGCCCGCCAAGGTCATCGGCCAGCGACCGGAGGCCGATCGTGCCTGAGTCGGTGGACACCAGCCTGGCGATCGTCGTCGTCAGCTACAACACCCGGGAGAAGACGCTGGCCTGCCTAGCGTCGATCCCGCTCGGGGACGCGCCGACCCCGCCGCACGTGATCGTGGTCGACAACGGCTCCGAGGACGGCAGCGCCGAGGCGATCCGCGCCGCGCACCCCGAGGCGACCGTGATCGAGGCGGGCGACAACCTCGGCTTCGCCCGCGGCGTGAACCGCGGCGTCGCGGCGGCGACCGAGCGCTTCGTGCTGCTGCTGAACCCCGACACCCTGGTGCTCGAGGGCTCCTTCCGCGCGCTGCTGGAGTTCGCCGTCGCGAACCCGCGCTACGGCGTCTACGGCGGGCGCACCCTGCGCCCGGACGGCTCGGTCGACCCCTCGTCCTGCTGGGGCGCCCCGAGCCTGTGGTCGCTGCTGACCTACGCGACCATGCTCTCCACCGCCTTCCGCGGCAACCCGCTGCTCGACCCGGAGTCGCTCGGCGGCTGGCAGCGCGACAGCGTCCGCGAGGTGCCGATCATCACCGGATGCCTACTGCTGATGCCACGCGAGGAGTACGAGCGGGTCGGCCGGCTCGACGAGCGCTTCTTCCTCTACGGCGAGGACGCCGAGTTCTCGATCCGCGCCCGCCGCGCGGGTCTGCGCCCGGTCATCGTGCCGACCGCCGTGATCGTGCACGACGTCGGCGCCTCCACCCGCGACGCGGCGACCGCCGGGAACTCCGGCCGCAAGATGTGCATGGTGATGGCCGGCAAGGCCACGATGATCCGTCTCTCGTGGAAGCCGCTGCCCGCGCGGATCGGCATCGCGCTGCTCCAGGCCGGCGCGCTCGTGCGCACCGTGCTCGAGACCGCGACCCGCCGCAAGCGCCGCGCCTGGACCGAGGTCTGGCAGCGCCGGGCCGACTGGCGTGTGGGCTACCCGGAGGCCGAGCGCACGCTGTTCGGCCGGGTGCCCGGCACCGGCGCGGCGGAGGTCGCCCGATGATCGCCGGCGGGACCCGCACCCTGCGCGGCCGCCTGCGCACGCGCCTGCGCGGACTGCTCTCCGGCGAGGACGCCCGGAGCCGCCGGCTGCGGGTCGAAGCCGAGCCGGCCTTCCGCACCCGCTACGCGAACCCCTACAACGCGCGGCTCTACACGGCGATGACCGCGGAGGGCGTGCTCGTGCGCGACCTCTCCTGGCTGCGCCTGCTCGTCGCGAAGGTCGACGTGGTGCACCTGCACTGGCCGGACCTGACCTTCCTCAGCGGCGTCCGCCGCTACCGGATCGTCGCGCGGCTGGTCTTCTTCTTCGCCTTCCTCCGCGTCGCGCGGCTGCGCGGCACCCGGCTGATCTGGACCGCGCACAACGTCACCTCGCACGAGGAGCGCGGCACCCCGTTCCTGCGCAACTGGTACCGGCGGCTGCTGACCGAGAACCTCGACGCGATCGTCTGCCTCTCGGAGGAGGGCGTGACCGCGATGCGCCGCTCCTACCCCGAGCTCGCGGCGGTGCCCGCCTTCGTCACCCCGCACGGGCACTACCGGCAGGACTACGACTTCTCCGCGAGTCGCGCCGAGGCGCGCGCGGAGCTCGGTGTGGACCCGGACGCGCGGCTCGTCGTGTCGGTCGGCCAGATCCGGCCGTACAAGAACGTGCCGACGCTGATCGAGCGCTTCCGCGACCGCGAGGACGACGGCACGCTGCTCGCGGTCGCCGGCAACCCTGCCCGCGGACCGCTGCGCGGCGTGATCGAGGAGGCGGCGGCGGGCGATGCGCGCATCCGGCTCGAGCTGTCCTTCCTCAGCGACGAGCGGATGGCGCTCTGGCTGCGCGCGAGCGACCTGGTCGTGCTGCCCTACTCGGCGATCCAGAACTCCGGCTCGGCGATCCTCGCGGTCTCGGCCGACCGGCCGGTGCTGGTGCCCGACCTCGGTGCGATGCACGAGCTGGCCGCGCTGGTCGGCCCCGACTGGGTGCGGCTCTACGACGGCGCCTTCGACTCCGCGGCCCTCGACGGCGCGCTGGCCTGGCTCGACGAGCGCACGGTGGCGGACGACGCCTCGGCCGACCTCTCCGCGCTGGAGTGGGACGCGATCGCCCGCGCGACCATCGACGTCTACCGCCGCGTGCTGCGGGCCCCGCGCCCCCGCTGAGCTCCGTTCCTGCTGATCGAGCAGCCCGCGCAGCGGGCGTATCGAGATCCACCCTCCTCCACAGCCCCGTCCGCAGAAACAGCGCACTGAGAAATCACGAAGAGTAGTGCATCCCGAACCTGGGACCGCTAGCTTTGGCTCCTGATCCCCCTTGCACTCCTCCGTCGGCCGTTCCCAGCGTCCGACGGTCGTCGGTCACCGCTGCCCGGCGAGCCCTCCGGTTCCCCCGCCCCGCCCGCCGCACAGAAACACAGGACCTTCGTGATCCCTCGCTCCACCCCGTCGCGCCGCCCCGCCGGCCGCCTGCGCCGCTTCCTCGCGGCCACCGCCGCCGCTGCCGTCGTCACCGCCGGTCTCGTCGGCGCCTCCGCGCTCCCGGCGCAGGCCGCCGATGCCACGCAGACCGGTGCCGGCCGCTACGTCGTCACCGTCGACTCGAAGGCCGTCTCGACGACGCTCGCGAGCGCCCTCGGCCTCTCGCTCGACGCGTCCTACGGCGGAGGCGTCTCCGGCTTCACCGCGACCCTGACCGCGCGTCAGCACGCGATCCTCGCCGCCGACAGCCGCGTCCTCGGCCTCTCGCCCGCCGACCAGGTGGTCGAGGGCCAGGCGCAGACCATGCCCTCGCACGTCCTGACCGCGGAGGCCGACAAGGCCCCGGTCAGCGCCGGCGACGGCGTCACCAACTGGACCGGGCCCGCCGTCGCGGTCATCGACTCCGGCGTGAGCGCGCACCCCGACTACAACCTGGCCAAGCAGGTCAACTGCTTCGGCTCCGGCACCGCCGAGGACGCCAACGGCCACGGCACCGGCGTCTCCGGCTACATGACCGCGCTCGACAACGGCTCCGGCACCGTCGGCATCGCCCCCGGTGCGCCGATCTACTCGGTCCGCGCGCTCGACGCGAACAACAAGGGCAACATCTCGACCCTGATGTGTGCGCTCGACTGGGTGTCGCAGAACGCCGCGACGTACAACATCAAGGTCGTCAACATGTCGCTCGCCACGAACGGCGCCGACGACGGCAACTGCGGCCGCACCGACGGCGACACCATCCACCAGGCGGTCTGCGACCTCGTCGCGAAGGGCGTGACCGTGGTCTCGGCCGCCGGCAACTCCGCCGCCGACCTGTCGAAGTACATCCCCGCCGCCTACGACGAGGTCCTCGCCGTCACGAACTTCGCGAACTACGACGGCAAGCCGGGCTCGCTCGCCGCCGTCCCGTGCACGAACGTGACCACCAAGGACGACAACTACACGCTGAACAGCAACTTCGCCTCGCCCGTGGACGCCGGTCACACCATCGCCGCGCCCGGCACCTGCCCCTACACGACGAAGAAGGGCAACACCTACGCGTACATCCAGACCGGCACCAGCATGTCGACGGCCGCCGCCTCCGGTGTCGTCCTCGACTGCCTCGCGGCCGGCGGATCCTGCGTGGGCAAGAGCCCCGCGCAGGTCATCGCCCAGGTGATCGCCCAGGCCAAGTCGGCGACCGTCGATCGCGGTCGCACCTTCGCCGGCGACCCGACGCGTCCCGTCTCCGGCCGCTACTACGGCTACGGCGTGAGCACGATCCCCGTGGGCACGGTCGTCACCCCGACGCCGACCGCGACGCCGACGGCCACCGCCACGCCGACTCCGACCGCGACGCCCACGGCGACCGCGACGCCGAAGCCGACGGCCACTCCGACCGCGACGCCGACCCCGACCGCGACGCCCACCGCGACCGCCACGCCGAAGCCGACCGCCACGCCCACCGCGACCGCCACGCCGACCCCGACGCCGACCTCCGGCGCCGACACGGTGAAGCCGCAGGCGAAGATCGTCTCGCCCGCCAGCCAGACGACCGTGACCGGCACCGTGACCCTCGTCGCCAACGCGAGCGACAACGTCGCGGTCACGAGCCTCGCCTTCTGGTCCGGCTCGACCAAGCTCGGCGACGGCGTCAAGCAGGCCGACGGCAGCTGGTCGCTCACCGCGAACAGCAAGAACTGGCCGAACGCGACCTACGCCGTGGTCGCCCGGGCCACCGACGCCGCGGGCAACGTGGGCTCCAGCGCCTCGATCACCCTGGTGATCAAGAACTGACCCGCTCCGCCTGACCGGCCCGGTTCCCTCCTCGGAGGGGCCGGGCCGTTCGCGTTTCCCACGGGGCGGTCGCGACGTCAAGGGCGGGCGCTCCGGTGGCGCGGTCCGTAGCGTCGGAAGCGCGCGGTCGACCTCCGTCCGCGCGGAGAGGCAGCCATGAGCGACACCCAGAACGGCCCCGTCATGGACGGCGCCGAGGACGCGAGCAACGACGACAAGCTGGGCGGCCTGATCGAGCAGGTCGACCACGACCACGGCGACGAGGGCGCGGGCGCCATGGCCGACGCGCTCCGCGACCGCGCCGACGAGACCGACACCGAGATCACCTCCTCCGACGAGACGGAGACCCGCACCGAGACGGAGTGACGGCGGCGCCGGCGATGCCGGTCGAGCAGCCCGCGGGGCACTGCATGCAGGCTGAGTAGCCCGCGGGGCACTGCATGCTGGTCGAGTAGCCCCGGAGGGGCGTATCGAGACCCACCGTCACCAGCTCGGTCGGTCTGCAGACTCCTCCTCTGACGCCGGTGGATCTCGATACGCCCACTCCGCGGGCTACTCGATCAGCATGATGTCGCCTGCCCCTCGAGCAGCAGCCTCCGGCGGCCCTTGCACGCTGGCCGAGCAGCCGCGTCCGGCAGTCCTTGCATGCTGGTCGAGTAGCCCGAAGGGCGTATCGAGACCCACCTTCGCCGGGACACCTGCCGGCAAGCCTCCTCTTCGCCCCCCGTCGACGGCCACGGAACGATCACCTGGACGACCGCACCGGAAGGCCGGTCGGCACCCGAGTGCCCGCACTCCCCGGCCGCCCGTCCGTCCCGCCGCCGCAGCGCTGCGTCGACGATGCACCCGCGCCGTTCCGACGCTGGTGGATCGCCGGACACCCGCTCGGCGGTACGCTCGGCGAGCATGGAGGCGGTGCCGCCGACCGGGCGGCCGCTGGGTGCGGCGTCCCGATCACCCGGGATCTCGGTCGCGCGGGCCGATTCCGCCGTCCGCCGCGCACCGCTCACCCGCCCAATCCCTCCGAGAGGCAGCCGTGCCCGATGCTCTCCTCGTGCCGCTCCTGCTCGCCGCGCTCGTCACCAACGGCCTGGCGGCGGGCTTCTTCTACGCCTTCGCCTGCGCGGTGATGCCGGGCCTGAGCCTGACCGACGACGACGCTTTCGTCAGCGCGATGACCGCGATCAACACCGCCGTGCAGAACCCGCTGTTCGCCGTGTCGTTCGTCGGCAGCGGTCTCTCCTCCGCCGCCGCGCTGGTCGCCGCGCTCGTCGGCAGCGCCGGTGCCGCGACGACCAGCGCGGTCGCGGGGGCCCTCGCCCTCGCCCTCCTCCAGTACGTCGTCACCTTCGGGCGCAGCATCCCGCTCAACCTGCGACTGGACCGCGCCGCCGGCGGTCCGCTCTCCGACGCCCGGCGCGGCTTCGAGCGCGCCTGGGTCCGCGCCAACACGGCGCGCGTGCTCGCCTCAGGTGGTTCGCTCCTCCTGCTCGGGATCGCCCTCGCGACGACGTGACGGCCGCGCCGTCGATCCGCGAGTCCCTCGACTCCCGGAAGACGGCAGGCTGGTCAGCACCACCCCGATCCAGGAGAGACACCATGACCGCACCCCGCCGCGCCCTGATCCTCGTCGACGTCCAGCTGGAGTACTTCGCCGGGCCGCTCGAGATCCGCTACCCGCCGCACGCGACCTCGCTGACCGCCATCACCGCCGCGCTCGACGCCGCCACGGCCGCCGGTCTGCCGATCGCCGCCGTCCAGCACAGCAGCGGCGAGGGAGCCCCCGTCTTCGCACCGGGCACCCCCGGCTTCGAGCTGCACCCGGAGATCGAAGGCCGCCGCAGTGATGAGTGGAAGTCGATCACCAAGCGGTTCGGCACCGTCTTCGCCGGCACCGACCTGCTCGCCTGGCTGCGCGAGCGCGACGTCAACACGATCACCCTGGTCGGCTACATGACCAACAACTGCATCCTCGCCTCGTCCGCCGAGGCCGAGACGCACGGACTGACGGCGGAGGTGCTCTCCGACGCGACCGGCGCCATCGCGATCTCGAACGCGGCGGGCTCCGTGGACGCCGAGACCGTGCACACCACGCTGCTCGCCCTGCTGAACTCGAACTTCGCGGCCGTCGCCGACACGGAGGCCTGGATCGACGCCCTCGCCTCCCGCGAGCCCCTCCCTCAGAGCGACCTCGGCAGCTCGGCCGTCGCTGGCGCCGCGCTGCCGCCGCGCTGAGACCTCGGTCGACAGGACCTCGCTCAGCGCGACAGGAGGAGCTGCAGAGTCACCCTGCCCGGGTTGAAGGGGCTGGGGTGCTCGCAGTAGACCGTGAACGGGACTCCGCGGGCGTCGCTCTCCGCCCAGTCGACGACCTCGAGGACGTCCCGCGCGCCGGTGATCCGGATCTCGTCGACCATCGTCTCCGTCTCGGCGAAGTAGACGCGGTACACCGGCGTGGTCACTTCGGCGTCCACATCACGAGGATCCACGGAGCTGGTGCGCATCTTCCCCCCTCTCCTCCAGTCCAGCGTCGCAGAAGGCGCCGCGACGGGCGTCCGCGGCGCGTCAGCGGTCCGGCGGGGGCGGGAACGGGCGGGTCGAGCGCGGGGCGGCCGGGGGCAGGGCCGCGCGGGCGCGGTGCAGGGAGACGGCCGTCAGCAGCACGCGGGTGCGGGCCGGGGAGGCGTCGAGCGGGCCGATCAGGGACTCGATGCGGGCCAGGCGGTCGTAGAGGGTCTGCCGGCCGATGCCGAGGGCTACCGCGGTGGCCGTCTTGCTCCCCCAGTGCGACGCGAACGTCTCGAGGGTCGCGAGCAGCTCCGGGCGGCCGCGGCGCAACGGGCCGAGTACCTCCTCCACCAGAGCATCCGCCTCGGCGTCGTCGCGGAGCGTGCTGGCGAAGCGCTCGAGCCGGTGCAGCCGCGCGTCGACGACGCCGCTCTCGGTGCGGGTCCACTCCCGCACGCCGCGCACCTCCGCGAGCTCGCGCGGCACCCGCGCCACCGCGTCGGCGCCGCTGCCGACGCAGACCAGCGCGGACGCCCCGGCAGCGGGCGGCCACTCGCCGAGCAGCAGCACCCTCGCCCGCTCCCGCGCTACGGCGTCCGGGAAGGCCAGCAGCGCGAGCAGCTCGCCGCCCGCGACGCAGATCACGCTCGCGGAGTCCGCTGACCCCCGCACCGAGCGGTCGAGCGCGGCGCGGACCGCACGGAGGGTGCGCTCGTCGTCGCCGACGTCGGCCCAGACTCCGAGGAAGCACTCCCGCCCGCCGACGCCGAGCCGGCCGAGGAGCGCGTCGATCTGCAGCTCGGCGCTCGGGTCGGGGCGCGCGGACGGCGCCGTCGCGACCGCGAAGAGCTGCGCGGTGAGCCGCTCGCGCGCGGTCGGCGGCCGCCGCCGGAGCAGGGCGATCGCCAGCACGTCCGGCGCGCGGTCGAGCGCGACGGCCACGCCGTGCAGGTCGGCCTCGTCGTGGGCGCGGAGGTAGAGCGTGCCCAGGAGGGAGTCGCCGGCCCGCAGCACCCCGGATGAGGCGCCCGCGGTGCGCGCGGTGTCGACGCCGCGGCCGGGATGGGCGCGCACGATCTCCTCGCCCGCCGGCGAGACGAGCGCGGCACTGGCGCCCGTGGCGCTCGCGACGACCTTCAGCAGCTCGTCGATCCCGGCGTCTGCGGCCGCCGCCTCGCCGAGAAGTCCGGACACTCTGTCCGCCACCCGCAGGCTCCGGAACTTCTGCTCGGTGAGCCGGGTGTTGATGCTCTCGCAGACCTGCACGAACGGCACCCGCCGGGGCAGCGCGAGCACGGCGAGCCCGAGGTCGTCGGCCGCGGCGACGAGCGGGGCCGGGACGCTCGGCAGCCGCTCGGACAGCTCGACGGCCAGGGCTCCGATCCCCGCTGTGACCAGGGACTCCACATAGCGACGGCACTCCTGGGGATCCTGGTCCGAGGAGAGGTTCACGCCCTCCATCAGCAGCAGCTCGCCGCCCAGGAGCAGCGGCGCGACGTCGAGCTGCTCACTGGCGTGCGCCCAGCGGATCGGCACCCGCGCGGCGGCCTCCCCGCCGGCGACCACGACCGGTCCGGCGGCCGCGAGCAGCGGGTCGAGGAGCGCCTCGGACAGCGGGATCACCATGCAGAACGTCCTCTCGCGTCACGGCGAATTTACACGGCGAGGCGGCCGCCGAAACCGCCCGCCGGGAGGGTGGAGCCCGACCCGCCGCGCTCCTCCACAGCCCACGCTGCCGCGGCGCCGTCCACCGTTCCCCGCTCCGACTCCCCGCTCCACCTCACGCTTCGAGAGGATCCACCCATGAGCTCCGACACCCTGCACGGCACGACCGACACCGAGGACGCGCTGACCCCGCTCCCCGAGAGCCGTCGCAACGCGCGACTCGACGGCCAGTTCTGGATCTGGGCGGGCGCCAACATCGCGCCGATCAACTGGGTCCTCGGCGCGCTGGGCGTGAACATGGGCCTCGGCCTCTGGGACACGATCACCGTCCTCGTGCTCGGCAACGTCGTCGGCATGGCCGTCTTCGGCTTCTTCGTACTGCTCGGCCAGCGCACCGGCGCGACCGGGATGCTCGTCGGCCGTGCGGTCTTCGGCCGGCGCGGCAACTACGCGCCCGCCGTGATCCAGGCCGTCGTCGTGATCGGCTGGTGCGCGATCAACACCTGGATCGTGCTCGACCTGGTGATCGCGCTGCTCGGCTCCGTCGGCCTCGTCGACCCGGAGGCGGCCAACATCGGCTGGAAGGTCGCGGTCGCCGCGGTGATCATGGCGATCCAGGTCGCGATCTCGTTCCTCGGCTACCGGGCCATCGCCGCGTTCGAGCGCTGGACCGTGCCGCCGACGCTCCTGGTGCTGGCCGTGATGTCGATCGTCGCCTGGTTCTTCCTCGACATCGACTGGTCCTACGCCGGCCCGGCCGAGGGCGCCCTCACCGGCGGCGACCGGATCGCGGCCATGTCGATCGTGATGACCGCGATCGGCATCGGCTGGGGCCTCACCTGGCTCGCCTACGCGGGCGACTACTCCCGCTTCGTCAGCCCCCGCGCCTCGCGCAGGAAGCTCTACTTCGCCAGCGTGCTCGGCCAGTTCGTCCCCGTCGTCTGGCTGGGCGTGCTCGGCGCGACGCTCGCCACGAAGAACGGCTCGGTCGACCCCGGCCAGCTGATCGTGGAGAACTTCGGCGCCCTCGCGATCCCGGTGCTGCTGCTCGTGGTGCACGGGCCGATCGCGACGAACGTGCTCAACATCTACTCGTTCGGGATGGCCACCCAGGCGCTCGACATCCGTCTCGGCCGCCGCGCGCTCAGCCTGATCGTCGGCGTGCTCGCCTTCGTCGCCTCCGTCTTCTTCGTCTTCCAGGACGACCTGGCGACGACGCTGGACGCCTGGCTGGTCGGCCTGGTCGGCTGGGTCGCGCCGTGGGGCGCGATCGTGCTGGTGCACTACACGGTGTTCGAGCCGCGGGTGCGCTCGTTCGGGCACCTCTTCGCTCCGGTCGGCTCGCCGCTGCTGCCGGACGTCCGCTGGCGCGCGCTGCTCTCCTTCGCGATCGGCGCGACGCTGACCTGGCTGTTCATGAACGGCTCGGTGCCGGCGCTGCAGGGACCGGCCGCGACGGCGCTCGGCGGCGTCGACGTCTCCTGGCTCGCCGGCGGCGTCTCGGCGGGGCTCGCCTACCTGCTGCTCGGCCGGGGCGACGCCGCGTCCTGGGTGCGGAAGCGCGAGGCCCTGGAGCCGGCCGCGCGCGCGTCCGAGCCCGTCCTCGGGTAGCCGGCCCCGTCACTCCGCCCGCTCCTCTTCTCCCGCACCACCCGCTCCCGCACCACCCTGCTCCTGCACCACCGCATCACGAACGGAACCGCCATGCCCCTCCTCATCACCGACGCCGCCGTCATCACCATGGACCCCGTCTCGGGCGCCGTCCCGATCACGGCGAGCATCCGGATCGTCGACGACGTGATCACGGCGATCGGCCCGGGGCTCGAGCCCGAGCCGGGCGACGAGATCCTCGACGGGCGCGACCGGCTCGTGACGCCGGGCTTCGTCAACGCGCACACCCACTCGTGGGAGTACCTCTACAAGGGGCGCTACGACAACCTGCCGCTCGAGCTGTGGATGCTGCTGTCCTATCCGATCCTCGGCGACAGCCGCGTCGCTCCGGACCTGATCCGGCTGCGCTCGTCGCTGTTCGCACTCGAGTCGCTGAAGGCGGGCGTCACGACGCTCGTCGACGACGTGCTCGAGAACCCGGACCAGGACGCGGCGCAGCTGGCGGCGGTGTTCGACGCCTACGACGAGATCGGCCTCCGGGCGAACATCTCCGGGCACGTGATCAGCAAGCCGTTCTTCGAGACCATGCCGTTCCTCGAGGAGCACCTGCCGGCCGAGCTGCTCGACTCGGTCCGCGGGGCGGCGCGGCCGACCACCGAGGGCTACCTCGACTTCAGTCGCACCGCCTTCGCCACCCAGCACGGGCGGGGCGGCGGACGGCTGCGCTACATGGTCGCGCCCTCGGCCCCGCAGCGCGTGGGCGCCGACCTGCTGGTCGGCGCGACGGAGCTGGCGCTCGAGCACGACGCGGAGTGCCACATCCACGTCCTCGAGACCAAGACGCAGCTGGTGACCGGGGAGGAGCTCCACGGCTCGACACTGGTCGAGTACATGGCCGGGATCGGCGCCCTCTCCGCGAACACGACCTTCGCGCACGGGATCTGGCTGACCGACTCCGACATGGCGTCGATCGCGGCGGCGGGCACCTCCGTCTCGCACAACCCGATCTCGAACCTCAAGCTCGGCTCGGGCATCGCCCCGTGGCGCGCGCTGCACGACGCGGGGGTGAACCTCGGGCTCGGCACCGACGGCTGCTCGAGCAGCGACTCCCCGCGGATGCTCGACGTGATCAAGGCCGCGGCGCTGCTGCACAAGGTGACCGATCCGGACCTGTCGACGTGGCCGACCGTGGCGGAGGTGCTGACGGCGGGCACGATCGGCGGTGCGCGCAGCGCCGTGCTCGGCGACGTCACCGGCAGCATCGAGGTGGGCAAGCAGGCCGACCTCGTGCTCTTCGACCTCGAGACGCTCGCGTTCACCCCGCGCCAGCGCCTGGAGAACCAGCTCGTCTACTCCGAGAACGGCTCGTCGATCGACACCGTGATCGTCGCCGGGCGGGTCGTCGTCGCGGGCGGCGAATCGACGACCGTGGACGAGGCGGCGCTGCGGGCCGACCTGGCGGCGCAGCTCGGCGACATCGTCGCCTGGCAGGACGCCCTCGACCGCTCCAACGGCGTGCTGACCGAGCCGTTCCACCGGATGTACGAGCGGGCGATGCGCCGCGACGCCCCGATCGACCGCTTCAGCGGCAGGCGCCTGGTCTGACGGCGCCGGATCCGACAGCGCGCATCCCCGGCTCGTGGAACCACCTCCGGCACGCAGAACGTGCGCGGTTCCGCGAGCCGGACGCGATGTCGCGTGCCGGACGGCCCGCGCCACCGCCCGCGGTCACCTCCGGCACGCAGAACCCGCCTCGGCACGCCGGATCCGCCCGATTCGACGAGCCGGACGCACTTTCGCGAGCCGAACGCGCCCGCGCCGCAGCGCGCAGCCACCTCCGGCACGCAGAACCCGCCTCGGCACGCCGGATCCGGACAGTTCCGCGAGCCCGATGCGGTTCCGCGAGCCGAACGCGTCTTCGCGCTCGGGGCAGCACCGGGGGCCCGTGGCACCCGTCCGGGGCGGGATCGGACGGACCGGCGGCGCGTCGAGCCGGAGTGCGCCCCCTGAACGGGAACCCCCGTCCGGAGGAAGGTTCATTGCGAACGGGCGTTCGAACGCCCCGCCTAGGGTCGCAGCAGACGCGCCGGACTCCTCCGGCCGACCTCTCGAGCGACTCCCCCCACCGCAGTGCCGCGGTCAGGGCATGAGCCGCTCCTCCGCCCTCGACGCCCGGAAGGACGCCCGTGCCGACGACCCCCGCGACAGCCCGCCCGCGCCACTCAGGCGCGCGGCAGGCCGGCGAAGTTCGCGGCGCTGAGCTCCTGCACGGCGGGCAGCTTCGCGAGGATGT
Organism: Rathayibacter sp. PhB179; assembly: GCF_004345345.1. Classification (NCBI taxonomy): domain Bacteria; kingdom Bacillati; phylum Actinomycetota; class Actinomycetes; order Micrococcales; family Microbacteriaceae; genus Rathayibacter; species Rathayibacter sp. PhB179. The sequence continues at coordinate 386,454 of NZ_SLVD01000001.1, forward strand.
CGGCCGAGACGCTGTCGCGGTCGGAGAGGACGCGCTCGAGGGCGTCGCCCACGCGGCCGGCGAGACCGGCACCCGGCTCGACGCAGAGGTAGGGCAGCTCGAACATCGCCATCAGACCCTCGACCTTGCCCTGGGTGGCGAGCGTGATCGCTGGGACGCCCTTCATCAGGGACATGATCGCCAGGTGCATCCGGCCGGTGACGGTGACGGTCGCGCGCTCGGTGAAGCCGCGCACCTCCGCCGGGGTGAGGACGTCCTCGACGAAGGCGACGCCGGTGGTGTCCGGCAGGGCCGCGTAGACCTTCCGGCAGGCCGCGAGGTCGTCCGGTCCGTGCTTGATGACGTGCGGGAGCAGCACGACCGCGAGGCCGCGGGCGCGCAGGCCGCCGATGATCTCCACGTAGGCGCCGGTCTGGTCGGTGTCGATCAGGCCGGAGACGTTGACGATCGCGATGCCGCCGGTCGTGTCCAGCGCGGCGAGCTCGGTGCTCGCGCGGCCCTGGTCGACGGAGCGCGCCGAGAAGACGATGTCCGCCGAGGCCTTCGCGTCCAGGCCGTCGCGGCGGGCGCGCTCGACGGAGAGCGGGTCGCGGAGGAAGAGGGTCGTGCCGGCACGGTCCGCGTCGCGGAGCTGCGCGAGGGCACCGGGGTGCGCCTTGCCGTTCCAGCTGAAGCCGAGGACGCGGGTGTCCACGCCGGCCGACGCGGCGCTGCGGGCGACGAGCGCCCGGCTGGTCGAGGCGCGGAAGTTGTAGGCGCCGTCCATGATGTCGGCGCCGACGATCGAGACCGACGCGGCGCCGGGCAGCATGGCCCGGAAGCGGCGCAGGTCGCGGACGAAGCTCGGCAGTCCGCCGTAGAGCAGGGTGCCCAGCGAGACGATCTCGACGCGGTCGGCCTGCTCGGCCGGGATGCGGAAGTCGCCCTTGTAGCGGGTGATCACGGTGATCGGCCCGGCCACGTTCTCCAGGAACGCGCCGACCAGCGCGGCGTCGCCGATGTTGCCGGCGCCGGGGGGCGCGATCAGGATCGCGCGGCCCTGAGCACCACTGGCTCCGCGGGCCCCGCCGGAGCGGCGGGCGCTGCGCAGGCGAGGGGCGTCGAGGAAGACGCCGCGCGCGCCGAGCGAGAGCACCGCCGGGCTCTTCAGCAGCGGAGCGGTGCGCTTGCGCAGCCCGCCCAGCACCGTCCGGACTCGCGAACCTACTCCGCTCACAGCGATTCCGTTCCCGGCCCCGTCGCGGAGCCGTGCTCATCGATGGCGGAGGCGGCCCGTCGCCGCATCCGTCCGTCCGGGCGGGATCTCGGCGGCAGAGGCAGCGGTGCTGCCCGGCCGCCGGGGACGCTCCCGCCGCGCCCAGTGTACGGAGTCGTCCCCCGTTCGCCCGGCGCGCACCGCCGAGGCCCGGTGCGGCCTCCCCTCGTCTTCTCCCTCCTCCTCTCCCTGCCCCGAGTCCCCGCTCACACCTTCCCCGATTGGACACCACGCCCATGACTCGAACGCTCAGCGCGACTCTCGCCGCTCTGCTGGTCGTGATCGCCGCGTTCTTCGCGGCCGCGCCCAGCTTGGCGGCGGCGAACCGCTACGCCTCGCCCAACGGCACGGGAACGGCCTGCTCCGCAGCCGCTCCCTGCGCCCTGACCACCGCCGTCCAGAACGCCGCCGCCGGCGACACCGTGCTGCTCACCGCCGGCACCTACCCGACGACCACCCTCAAGGGCGGGAAGGCGACCGTCGCCGCTCCCGTCGTCGTCCAGCCGGCCCCGGGCGCCTCGCCCGTGCTCGGCTCGACGAAGGTCTACACGCCCAACACCGTGTGGAACGACATCTTCTCCAAGAGCACCTTCTACACCTACGGCTCCGGCATCACGGTGAACCGGATGCACATCGACGGCGCCGGCATCTTCGTGCGCAGCGCGAACGTCGTCGTCCGCGACTCGCTCTTCGAGAACGGCTCGTCGATCGACGGCATCCAGGTCGGCGGCACCGACAACGGGCTGATCGAGAACAACCTGGTCCGCAACTTCGACCAGAACATCGACAACGGCCTGCACGCCGACTGCATCCAGGTGTTCGAGAGCAACGACGTCACCCTCCGCGGAAACACGCTGATGAACTGCTACAACGCGGGCATCATCTTCTCCCCCGGTGGCGGCGACGGCATGAGCGACATCACCGTGGAGTCGAACTTCGTCTCCGGCTGCATCGTGATCACCAGCGACTGCCGCGGCGGCTCGTCCGCGGACTTCCGGGAGGCCTCGGCCGACGGCATCTACATCCGCAACAACACCTTCGAGTCGGGCGCGCTGCGGGTCGGCGGGGCGAAGAACACGGTCTTCGACCGCAACATCGTCAGCTACCTCTCCTCCTGCACCAGCCCGATGACGAACACCATCGTCGAGAACTGGAACACCAAGCTCTGCAAGACGCCGTCGCTGCTCAACCAGCAGGGCAACATCCAGGGCGCTCCGGCGCTCGCCTCGGTGGCCACCGGCGACCTGCACGTGCTGTCCGCGACCGGGACCCAGATCGCCGGCTGGGGGTCGACCACGTCGGCCCGCACCGACATCGACGGCCAGGTCATGGGCTCCCGCACCGCCGGCGCCGACCAGTTCGGCGGGGTGACCGCTCCGACGCCGACCGCGACGCCGACGGCCACGCCGACCGCGACCGCGACCCCGACGGCGACGCCGACGGCCACCCCGACCGCGACCCCGACGGCCACGCCGACGGCCACCGCCACCCCGACCGCGACGCCGACCGCCACGCCGACGCCGACCGCCACGCCGACCCCGACCGCGACTCCCACCCCGACGGCCACGCCCGCCCCGGTCGACCGCACGGCGCCGACCGTCGCGATCGTCTCGCCGGGCTCCGGCTCGTCGGTCACCGGAGTCGTCAGCCTGATGGCGACCGCCGCGGACGACACCGCCGTGACCGGAGTCACGTACTGGGTCGGCACCACCAAGCTGGGCGACGCCGTGCAGGCGTCGGACGGCAACTGGTACCTCACGGTCAACACCGCGGTGTTCCCGAAGGGCACCTACTCGGTGACGGCGAAGGCCGTCGACGCGGCGGGCAACGCCACGACGAGCGCCCCGATCCTCCTGAAGCGGGTCTGACGCTCGGAGTGAGCACCGCCTGAACGTCGAAGGGCCCCTGCGCCGTGCAGGGGCCCTTCGTCGTCCGCGGGTGACGGAGTCGCCGTCAGTCGGACTCGCCGTCAGTCGGAGTCGCCGTCAGTCGGTGAAGATCGCGCCCACCGGCTCGCGCTTCTCGGCCTGGAAGCGGTCCTCGGCGCGGCCGAGCGCCCAGTAGGCCGAGAGCGAGAGCGCCGCGCGCTCGACGCCCCAGTCGTCCTGGAGGATCGCGCGGAGCCGCTTCATCGCCGTCCGCTCGCCGTGGGCGAAGACCTCGACGGCGCCGTCCGGGCGGGTCAGCTCCGCGACGGCAGCGGTCAGCGCGTGCCCCGCCTCCTCGTCGCCGCGGTGCAGCCAGCGCACCTCGACGCCCGCGGGGACGGTCAGCGGCAGCTCGTCCTCGGCGCCGTGCACCTCGATGAGCGCGGTTCCGCGGGCCTGGGCGGGCATCGCCTCCAGGGCCGCCGCGATCGCCGGCAGCGCCGACTCGTCGCCGAGCAGGAGGTTCGCGGCGTCGGCGCGGGGCGCCCAGGCGCCGCCGGGGGCCGACATCTCGAGGCGGTCGCCGGGGCGCGCGGAGGCGGCCCAGGGTCCGGCCACTCCCTCGTCGCCGTGCAGGACGAAGTCGATCGCGAGGCTGCGCGCCTCGAGGTCGACGGAGCGGATCGTGTAGGTCCGGCGCACCGGGAGCTCCTCGGGGGCGAGGCGGGCGCGCAGGGCGTCGAGGTCGTGCGGCGGCTCGAGCGCGACGCCGGGCGGGGCGAGCAGCAGCTTGACGTAGCGGTCGGTGGCGGCGAGCCTCTCGGGATCCGCGGCCTCGACGAAGGCGTCGAAGCCCTCGCCGCCGAGGTGCACGCGCACGAAGTGCTCGGTGAGCCGCTCGGTGCGCAGCACGGTCAGCACGAGCTGCGGGCGGGGCGGACGGGCGCGGCGCTCGGACGGCGCGGCGGGCGTGGTGGCGTCGGTCATCCCTCCAGCATGCCGCCCGCGCCCGCCCGGCGCGCGCGATCGGCCCGGGCTCGCAGGAACCTCATGACCCGGCCGCAGTGCCGGCCGGCCGGGGCGCCTCCGGCACGCGGAACCGTCTCCGGCACGCGAGAACCGTCGGATCCGACGAGCCGAGCCGCGATTCGCGTGCCGAAGGTGTGCGGGGAGCGGACACGCTCGGCCGACAGACGGCTCCGGCACGCGAGAACATCCTCGGCACGCGGAAACCGCCGAATCCGACGAGCCGCACCGCGTTTCGCGAGCCCGAGGTGCGACCGACGCGGAAGTCGGCGCCCGCCGGACGTCTCCGGCACGCGAGAACATTCTCGGCACGCGGTAACCGCCGAGATCCGCGAGCCGGACCGCGTTTCACGAGCCGGAGGTGCCGCGGACGCGGGCGGGGACGCGCGGCGAGCGTCGTGTGGCGCGAGGTGGGGGCGCCCCGGCGCGCGACGGCGCGCGGGCGCGGGCGGCCACGCCGTAGCCTCTCCCCCATGGATGCGACCACGACCGTCTCGCGCGCCGCCCCGACCGCCCCCCGGCTGCAGCCGGACCGGGTCCTCGTGCCCGACGTCCTGCGAGGGGTCGCCATCGTGGCGATGCTGATCGCGCACGCGATGCCGCTCGTCCCGAGCCTGCGCGGCGGGGCGATCGGCTTCGCGGCGGGCAACGTCAACGACCTCGCGTCGCCGCTGTTCGCCCTGGTGATGGGGATGTCGGCGGCCCTGGTCCTCGCGCGGCCCGGCGCCTCCGGCGGGCGGGTCGTCGTGCAGAACCTGATCCGCGGTGCCGTGCTGGTCGCACTCGGCGTCTGGCTGGGCGGCTGGGGCAGCTGGATCGCGATCGTGCTGCCGCACCTCGGGCTCACGCTCGCGCTCGGGACGCCGATCCTGCTCCTGCGCAGCCGCCTCGTCGCGGTCGTCGCCGCCGTCGTGCTCGTGGCTGGTGCTCCGCTGAACGCGCTGGTCGCGGCGTCGGTGGATCCGGCGGTGCTCTACGCGCGGACGCCCGTCGGATTCCTGCTGCAGTGGAGCTTCGTCGATCCGCACTACCGGCTGACGAATCTGCTCCCCTTCCTCCTGCTCGGCGCGCTGCTGCTGCGGCACGGCTTCCGGCGCGACCGGCTGCTCGCCGTGCTGGCCGTCGTCGCCGTGCTGGCGTACCCGGTGCGGCCGGCGCTCGAGCGGCTGATCGGCCTCGAGTCCGTGTCGGGCAGCCACCCGGACACGCTGCACGACCTCGGCCTGGTGCTCGCCGCGTACGTCGTCGTGGTGCTGCTCGCGACGGTCCGGCGGCGGCCGGCGAGCACGGTGATCGCGGCGGTGCTCACGCCGTTCCGGGCGGTCGGCTCGCTCGCGCTCTCGGTGTACGTGCTGCAGGTGGCGGTCGTCGCCGCCTTCGCGACCCGGGGCCTCGGCTACGTCGCCGACACCCCCGGCGCCGCCCTCCTCCTGGTGCTGGGAGTCTGGGCGGTCGCGGTGCTGTGGTGGCGCTTCGTCGGCATCGGACCGCTGGAGTGGCTGATCGGCCGACTGACCCGGCTGGTGCCGGGGCCGCGGCGCTGAGCCGCCGACGTCATCCCGAGCCGCGTCACTCCTCCCTCTCTCAGCGGCCGTATCCTGCGTCCCGGAGTGCCTGCTCCGCTGCGGCTGCGACCTCCGCCAGCAGTCTTCTGAGTGCGGCCTCGACCATCGCCCGCACCCGGATCCTCAGTCCTTCGGAGATGACCGGGTAGACCTCGCGGAGGAAGACGTGCAGGAGGAGGCCGCCCCGCTCGTCGACGACGATGAAGTCGGCGCCGTCGGTGTCGGGGCGTGCGATCTGCACGGAGAAGCCGCGCTCCGCCTGTGCCAGCGCAGGCCGGGCGCTTTCGAGGCGCAGAGACGGCGTGAGTTGCGGCCTGCTCTGTCGGTAGCCGTCACGCACGTGTCTGGATGGCGTCCCATCGACCGCGGAGAGCGTGAGCGACGACCGCAGAACTGTCGAGTCCCGCGCAGACTGCACCTCGTCGGACACCAGGCCTGTGAGCCGGTCCGCCACCTCGTCGAGCACCTCGTGCTCCAGCCCGCCGCGCCCCGTGAGCAGGACCTCGAAGGCGGAGAGCTGATCCGCGAGCTCGGGGGTGCGCGCCGTCTCCAGCTCGGCTCGGATGAGGTTGATCGTGTCGATGACGCAGTCGCGGAAGAAAGCGGTGAACTGCTCTCCGCGCTTCGCGTCCGCCACCTCGAGAGCGTCGAGGTAGCGCGCCTTCTGGTCGGCGAAGATCACGATCGGCACCCCGTAGGCCCGGTAGAGGAAGACGGAGGCGAGAGCGCGGGACACCCGCCCGTTCCCGTCCGGGAAGGGGTGGATGCAGACGAAGGCGTAATGCGCGTAGGCCGCCTGAATCACAGCCGGAGCGTCGAGGAACTCCGCCGATCGCAACTCGGCGACGAATCGCTCCATCTCCGGGACGACGTCCGCCGGCGAGGCGTAGCTGTGGATGCGGTTCGACGCGAGGTTCAGCGGATTGTTCGGATCCTTCTTGTAGGCGCCGGTCTGCAGTGGGCGCTCCTGCCAGCCGACCGAGGTGAGGACCCGGTAGGTGTCCTGCGAACGGCAGAGCACCTCGTGCAGCCCTCGGATCCAGTACTCGCTGATCGGGACGTTCGCCGTGGCGGCATCGAGGACGTGCTCGTAGCCGGCGAGCTGGTCAGCGATGACCCGCGCGACCGCCTCGCCCTTCTCCTGCGGGATCCTCGCCCACGCCACGGTCGTCGCGGCGACGGTGTAGGTGAATCCGCGGTCCACCTCGTAGAGGTTCTCGATCGCGCCGGTGTCCACGGCCGCCCACTTGTTGGTGATGTCGAGCATCCGGCTCCAGAGCTCGGGAGAGCTCTCCGCACGGTCGGCCGCCAGCATCTCGCCGAAGTCGCTCACCAGGTGGACGTCGGCGGTGCGTCCCTCCCACTCCAGGAAGCTCGGGAAGGGCTCGTACGGGTCCGTGATCGGCTCTGCCCCATCGACCATGTCGTCTCCACTCGCTCTGCAGAACCGGCGCACGTGAGGCGTCGTCTTCTGGATGCGTCAACTCTTCCATCCGCCGACCGGGGAGCGGCACTGCCTGCCTGATCGTGCCTCCGTGGGCATCGGGACGCTCGGGCGGATCGTCAGCTCTCGACGACCGGCAGCTCGGCGACCGCGACGGCTCCGCCGCTCTCATCGGTGATCTCGATCGAGGCGACGGAGGCGCGCAGGACGGCCGCGTTCATGGCGCAGTCGAGCTCGGCGGTGCTGCCGAGGAACGAGCCGGAGGGCAACCGCACGCCCGTCGCTGTGACCAGGACGACCTCGTAGCTCTCGCCGACGGCGAAGCCGCTGCCGCGCAGGATCGTCTCGGTGCCCCAGGTGTGCGCGACGAGCTCGGCGTCGATGTCGAGGGCCGGGTCCTCGGCGAACGCGATCGGCTCGACGGCGCCGAGCGTGCCCGGTCCGCCCTCGGGGGGACGGTCGCCGAGCGCCTGCAGGGCGAGACCGCCGACGGCGCCGAGCGCGACGCAGGCGGCCGCGGCCGTCACAGCGAGCGCCGTCCGACGACCGCGCGCGGGACGGGCCGACCCACGCCGCACCGACGCACGCCGGTCCGACGCACCCCGCGCCTCCTCGCCACGGGCCCTCGGGACCGCCGTCAGCGCCGGGCCGGCGAGCGCCGCCACCCGCGCGCGCAGGTCCGCCGAGGGCTCCGGCTCCTCCCAGCGGCCGACGCCGCCCAGCCCGGACAGCACGGCGCCGAAGGAGGCCAGCTCCTCGTCCACGCTCGGATCCTCCGCCCGCAGCCGGTCGAGCTCGGCGGCCTCCTCGGCCGACAGCTCGCCGGCGAGGGCCGCGGCGATCAGCTCCTCGCGGCGCCCGCCCTCGTCCGGGCCGCCGTCGCCGGGTCCGCCGTCGCCGGGTCCGCCACTGCTGGTCACGATCGGTCCTCCGGAGTCGAGTCGGGCGCCGCGAGATGCGTGCGGAGCGCCTTGAGAGCGTAGAACGTGCGGGTCCGGAGCGTCGCGACCGCGACTCCGGTCGCCGCGGAGACCTCGGCGTAGCTCTCGCCGCGGAGGTGGATCGCGACGATCACCTGCCGGTGCTCGGGCGAGAGCCGGGCCAGCGCCTCGACCATCATCAGCGGCTCGAGCGGATCGACGTCGTCGCCGGGGACGTCGTCGAGCACCTCGGCCGGCACGATCCGCGGCAGCCGCTGCAGGGAGCGGTGCGCGTCGACGATCACGTTGCGGGCGATCGCGAACAGCCAGGTGCGCGGGCTCGCGCGCTCCGCGACGTAGCGCTCGCGCGAGCGCCAGGCCCGGAGGAACGTCTCCTGCACGCAGTCCTCGGCGAGACCGCGGTCGCGCAGCGCGTTGACGGCGAAGCCGAGCAGGGCGGATCCGTGCTCGTCGAACGCCGCGGTGAGGTCGAGGGGCGTGGGGTCGCCGGGCGTGGGATCGCCGGGCGTGGGATCGAGCGGCGGGGCGGCGGGTCCGGCGGCGGGCACGGGCGCCGGGCGAGGGTCGGGCTGCGTCATCGCGGTGCGGTCCCCTCGTCGCCTCGTCGTCGGCCCGATAGCGGTCGGCCCTACCGTCGCCGGCCCTACCGTCGCCGGCCCGATCGTCGCCGGCATCGTCAGCGCCGCGAGCGCCATCGGCGCCTCCTGTCCCGACCGGCCGGGCGGCCCGTCACAGGGGGTACGGAGCGGAGGAGCGAGACGTTCATCCGGGCACTGCGGTCGAGTCTATGAGAAGGATCTCAGACAGCGGGGCAAGGGCCCTCTCAGCTCCGGCGCGCTCAGCTCCGCGGCGCTCGGCTCGGCGGCGCGAACGCGCCGAGGGCGTACGCGAGCAGGAGCAGCGCCATCACGGCTCCGGACGCCACCGCCGCCAGCACGGCCGCCGCGCCACTGCCGAGGAGCAGGCCGAGCCCGCCGAGCACGACCAGCGCGCCGCCGAGCAGGGCGAACATCCGCTCGGAGAACGCCCACGCGAACGGGAGGAAGTGCAGCCCGACCACGAGCGCGATGAGCGCCGGGCGCAGCTCGCCGCGGCCCGCCGACTCCAGGACCCGGCTGCCGACCGCGATGAGCGCGAACTCGGCGACCACGCAGGCGCCGTAGACGGCGAGCCGCGCGGGCCTCGGCGGTGCGAAGGGCCCGAGTGAGCGCGGACGGACGAAGAGGAGCCAGAGCGCGGCGGCGACCGTCGCGCCGACCAGGACCCGCGCGATGATCGCGACGGGCTCCGCGGGCGAGTACGAGAACGCGAAGACGACGGCGCCGGCCAGGCCGATGACCGCGCCGAGTCGTCGCGGGTCCGCGAAGACCGGCGGGCCGCTCTGCTCCGATGCCATCCGGGCAGCCTCGCAGATCCCGGACGGCAGCGACAGCCGCCGGCGTCCCGAGCGAGCACCGGCGGACGCGCCGAGCGGCCGCGGTCCGGTCAGGAAGCGGTCCCGAGCTCCTCGATGTCGTCCACACCGGCGGCGGCGGCCTCGCGGCGTCGCGCGCGCAGGGACGGCGCGAGCAGCGCGGCGACGATCGCGAGCGCTCCGACTCCGGCCGAGGCCCAGAAGCCGACGGTGAACGCCTCGTCCGTCGGGGCACCCTGCGGAGTGACGCTGGAGGAGATCAGCGCGGCGATGACCGCGGTGCCGATGCTGCTGCCGATGGTGCGCAGGACGGTGTTCGCGCTGATGGCCTCGCCGGTCTGGGCGGCGGGCACGCTCTCGACGATCGCGTTCGAGGTGGCCGCGAGGGCCATGCCGATGCCGATGCCGGTGAGCACGCCGGACACGAGGATCTGCCACTCCTCGCCGTGGCCGAGCGCGGGGAGGACGAACGCGATCGCGACGGCGACGCCGCCGGTGATCATCGGGATCTTCGGCCCGACGCGGCGGATCATCGCCCCCGCGACGACGCCGGAGACGACCATCGCGACGACCGTCGGCAGCAGGAACAGGCCCGCTTCGCTGACCGACTTGCCGAAGCCGTAGCCCAGCACCGTGGGCAGCTGCAGCAGCGTCGGCACGAGGATGAAGGTGCCGAACATCGCGAAGCCGAAGGCGAGCGCGACGATGTGCGCGGTCCACACCCCGCGGTGCCGGAAGAGGCGGACGTCGATCAGCGGCTCGGAGACGCGCAGCTCGACCAGCACGAAGGCGACGAGGGCGACCGCGCCGAGCACGAGCAGGCCGATCGTCTTCGCGTCGCCCCAGCCCCAGTTCTGGCCCTCGCTGATGGCGAGGAGGAGCGCGACCAGGCCGATCGAGAGGATCGTCGTGCCGACGAGGTCCAGCTTGCCCGGCGTGCGCACGGGCGACTCCGGCATCCCGAAGATCGCGCCGAGGAGGGCGACGGCGACCAGCACGGCGGGCAGCCAGAACAGCCAGTGCCAGGAGAGCGCCTCGACGATCGGGCCGGCGGCGACGATGCCGACTCCGGCGCCGATGCCGAAGATGGCGGACAGCAGCCCGATGGTGACGCTGACGCGCTCCCGGGGAAGCTCGTCGCGGACGATGCCGATCGACAGCGGCATCACCGCACCGGCCGCGCCCTGCAGGACGCGTCCGACGATGAGGACGCCGAGGTTCGGCGCGATCGCGGCGACGACCGTGCCGACCAGCAGCAGCGACAGCACCACGATCAGCACCTTGCGCTTGCCGACCATGTCGCCGAGGCGACCGAGGATCGGCGTGAGCACCGAGGCGGAGAGCAGGTAGGCCGTCAGCACCCAGCTCGCGTCGCTCGTGGCCACGCCGAGGTCCTGCCCGATCGTGCCCAGGGCGGGGGCGACCAGCGACTGCAGGACGGCGAACGAGAGACCGCCGAGCGAGAGGTAGAGCACGATCGCGGTGCCGCGCGGCTTCCGCTGCGGCGCAGCGCTCTCGCGCGGGACTCCGGTCGGCACCGAGCCCGTCGCGGCGGGCTGGCTGGTGGTGGACATGCGTCTCCTAGGCTGGTGAGCGGCTTGTAAACAGATGCTGACTTCTCGAGTGTAGCCAGCGCGGCACGCCTGTCAACACGTGTTTACTTGTCCTCGGCTAGGTTGGTCGACGGGAGTGGGACATGAGCACTGACAGCGAGGACATCGGCGCAGGGGTCTCCGGCTGCGACGCCGACGACGAGCTCGTCCGCCCGGGCCGGGACGCGGAGGCGACGAAGCGCGCGCTGATCCGGGCCGCGCGGCGCCGGTTCGCGACCGACGGCTACCGCGCGACCACGGTGCGGCACATCGCCGCCGACGCTGGAGTGAACGTGGCCCTGATCAACCGCTACTTCGTCTCCAAGGACGGTCTCTTCGAGGCGTGCATGCGCCGCACCTCGGACGAGCTGGAGTCCGAGACCCCTGACGGACCCGCGGATCTCGACGCGATCGTCCAGCGGCTGATCGGCCACGTCCTCCGCGCGCCGAACAACGACGACCCGCTGCAGCTCCTCCTCCTGCTGCGCTCCTCCGGCGACGCGACCGCGGACCGGATCCGCCGGGAGACCCTCGAGGAGTTCACCCGCCGGCTCGCCGTCGCCGCCGGCTGGCGCCCGGACGACCCGCGGACCGCCCCGGTGCTGGTCCGAGCGCAGCTCGCCATCGCCACGATGATGGGCGTCACCGTGATGCGCACCTCCGCCGCCGTGGAGCCGATCGCCTCCGCCGCCGACGAGGATCTCCGCGAGCCGCTGGACCGGATGTTCCGCGTCCTCCTCGGCGCGGAGGCCGCGACGACCGAGCCGCACTAGTCCGGGCCGGAGTCGTCGCCGCCCCACTCGGGGGGCGCGCCGGCACTGCGCGGCAGGGCGTGCCGCCTGCCAGGATCCCTCGTGGGCCTTCTTCCCCCGGAAGCCCCTCCCCCCGCCGCACGAGAGGCCGCCATGATCGACGTCCGCACCCCCGCCAGCCGCCCCGCCGGCCGCCCCGCCCCCCGCGGCGTCTCCCGCCGGGCGGTCACCACCGCCGCCGCCTGGACCGTGCCCGTCGTGGCCGTCGCCGTCGGCACCCCCGCCGCCGCCGCGTCCGGCCTCGACGTGGGAGCCTTCGTCCTGAACGGCACCTGCGGCAGTCCCGGGATCCTCGGCCCCGGCTTCACGCTCACCGCCGGCTCCGCCGACCTGCCGGTCGGGACCACGATCACCATCGTCGGCAGCGGCGTCGCGAACATCGGCGTGTTCACGGCCACCCCGAGCATCGCGACGATCACCTCCCCGAGCAGCACCACCCGCTTCGTCACCCTCACCGGTCCGCTGCCCGCGGGCTCCACCCTGGGCCTGCGCACCACCCTCTCGATCACCAGCGCCTTCACCCTGAACGCGACGACGACCCTCCCCGAGGGCTCCGTCGGCACCGGCGCGAAGAGCACGGCGTCGGTCAGGTCCGACCGGGTGTTCTGCACGGGCAACTGACGGCACGGGCGACTGACGGAAGCGGAGCTTCGAGCGGCGGCTCCGGCGCGTCAGTTCCCGGCCGTGCGGCTGTCGTCGAGCTCGTCGCGGTGCCGTTCGACGTAGCCCGCCATGCCGGTGACGGTGAACGCGATCTGTCCGTGCTCGGGCGAGTAGATCAGACCCTTGCTGATCAGAGCGGCCCGATAGGGCCCGACACTGCTGGTCTGCACGCCCATCCGCTGGGCGACGAGCGCCGTCGAGCACGGGCCCTCTCCGTCGACGGCCATGGCGAGCAGCATCCGCCGCTCCGATCTGGTCGCTCGCTGCCACCGGGAGCGGAAGAATCCGGCGTCGAGCTGCTCCGTCCCGTACTGGACGGCGGCCGTCGCGTCGGACCGGTCGATCAGGCGGTCCGCGGCGAGATTCCACGCCGCCTGCCCGTACTCCTGGAGGAAGTACGGGTAGCCGCCCGCCGCCTCGAGGAGCGTCGCCAAGGCGTCCGCCGCGTACTCGGCGCCGAGACGCTCGGCGGGTTCGCGGAGCGCCTGCGCCGCATCGCTCGGAGCGAGCGTGCCGATCCGCCGGTAGTTGAACAGCCGCTCGGCGTACGACCGCGTCTCGGTGAGGACGCGCGGCAGGTCCGGGAGGCCGGCGGCGATGACGTAGAAGGGCCACTCCCTCTGGTTCGCGGTGTGCTGGGCCGCGAGGAGAGCCCCCATCGTCTCGGCATCGAGATCCTGCATCTCATCGATGAAGACAGCGAAGGCGCGTCGCTGCTCGCCGAGCGCGGTCGAGACGTCCTCGACGAGTTCGAGGAGGTCGACCTCGGCGTCGCCGGAATCGGCGCGGCCCTGGCTCAGGGAGACGCCCAGCTCGATTCCCGTCGCGCCGACCTTCGCGTTGAACGAGGAGATCGTTCCGAGCGCCTCGCGCATCAGCGACGACAGCTTCGTGCGGGAGAGCTTGCGGGCGGACATCACCAGGCCGCGAGCCAGCGCTCGACGTACCGCATGCACTCCCGCCTCGTCCCGTCGGGCCTCGATGCGGACCGTCAGCCACTCGGACTGCTCCGCCAGCCGGTGCATCTCGTTGAGGAGCACCGTCTTGCCGACCCCGCGGAGCCCGGTGAGGACGATGCCTCGATCTCCGAGCCCGTGGCCGACGCGGGCATGGAGCGTCTCGAAGGCTTCCAGCTCACCGCCGCGGCCGACGAGTTCGGGAGGACGACGGCCCGACCCCGGGCTGTAGGGATTCTGATCGGGCTGCACGTAGGGAATGATAGCCCCGAATTAGAAAATCCTAATTTTATGCAATCGATGGCAATCGTCGCCCCGGGGCGCTGACACGTCGGACGTGCGGCGGCCGATCAGTACGGGACCGTGAGCGACAGCACCGCGACGTCGAAACCCGGCGCGGTGATGACCAGGTCCGCCACGGGGACCGGACTCTGCGTGCGATCGTCGCTGGCGATCAGCAGCAGCAGGATGCCGGACTCCTCGCCCGCCGCGAGCGCGGGGTCGTAGCGGAGGGCGATGCGTCCCTCCGGGAAGCCGTCGGCGTAGCTCCACTGCTGTCCGTTGAAGCCGGCGAACGAGTAGCCGTTGCCCGGGTCCTGGAGGACGACGATCACGGACCCACCCTCCAGCGGGGCGGAGCCGGTGTTGGTCGCGTAGACGCGATACGCCGTCGAGGCCGACGCGACGTCCTCCGCGGGACCTTCGGCGCGAGCGCCGAGCGGAGGGAGCGTGCCGCTCGCCGCGGCGGACGGTGCGGAGACGGCGAGCGCGACGACCGGAGCGGCCCACGCCGCTCCGACGAGGGTGCGGCGCGCGAGCGGCGCGGGGGGAGCGGTCAGGTCGGGCACGGCGGGTCCTCTCGGCACGGGTGGGCAGGACCGAGCGTAGGTCGGTGCGGCGCCGCCGGGGAAGCGGATCCGGGCGCCGGGCCCTACTCGGGGGTGGGCGCGTCGAGGGTGGAGGGGTGAGGGACGAGGCGCGGGACCAGCCGCACCAGCACGACCATGCCGATCAGCTCGACCAGCGTCTGCGTCACGACGACCACGGGCGCGAGTGCCAGCGGCGCCGGGAGCGCGAGTGCGAGCGGCAGCACCACGAGGGAGTTGCGGGTGGCGCCGCTGAACACCAGCGCGCGGGACGAGGGGACGTCGAGGCGGACGAGCCGGGCGACGCCGAGTCCGGCCGCGACCATCACCGCGAGGAACGCGGCGTAGAGGGGGACGAGGACGAGCAGTCTGCCCGCGGCGGCACCGACGGCGCCGATCTGCGAGGCGACGACGACGAGGAGGGTCGCCGCCATCAGCGGCACCATCAGGCCGAGCATCGTCGATTCGACGATCCGCCCCGCGCGATGCCGGCGGCCGAGCGCCTGCACGAGCGCGGCGGCGGTGAGCGGCAGCACGATCAGCAACAGGAGCGCCCGCGCGAACGGAGCCACCTCGACCACGGCGACGCCCTCCGGCCCGAGGAACAGGAGGAGGTAGAGAGGGAGGAGCAGGAGCTGCGCGAGCATCAGCAGCGGTGCCGCCGCGAGCAGCCGGTCGGACGCGCCGCCCGCGAGGCCGGCGAAGACGATCACGTAGTCGATGCAGGGCGTCAGCAGCACGAGCAGCACCCCGAAGAGCAGCGCCGGGCTCTCGGCGACGAAGCGGGACAGCCCGTACGCGACGACCGGGACGACGACGAAGTTCAGGACGCCGACCGCGGCGAGGAAGCGGACATCGCGCAGCGCGCGGCCGAGCGCCGCGAACGGGACGCCGAGGAACGTCGCGAACAGCAGCAGCCCGAGCACCGGCTCGATCGCGCCCTCCAGGTGCCGCGCGGCGGGCAGCAGCAGCCCGAGCACGGCGCCGGCGGCGATCGCGCCGAGGTACACGGCGACCTGCCGCCGCTCGAGCCGCGCGACGAGCGCGCTCACGGGCGGGGGCACGGCGGACGGAGGGGCACACGCCAACGCTAGAGGCTCGGCGCGTGGTGCCGGTCGAGCAGCGGCCCCTCCATGCCGGCCGAGCAGCCGCCTCCGGCGGCCCATGCATGCTGGTCGAGTAGCCGCCTCCGGCGGCGTATCGAGACCCACCATCGCCGAGACATCCGGGAGCGGGTCTCCTCCACACTCGTCGATCCGACGGCGTTGTCCCCGATCAGCCCATGGTTCCGGTCCCGGTGTCGGTGGCTCCTGCTTCAATACGCGTATGTCAGAAGATGAGAATGCGGCAGCACTCGCGGAGGTGCGCGACTGCTTCACCGACGCCGCCGCCACCGAGCGCGCCGCATCCCCGACGCGCCTGAGAACCGCGGAACGCATCCACCGCGGCTACCGCGTCGCCCTCACGGTCCCGGAGGCGTTCGCTCGCGGTACGTCCCGGAGCGAGACCCGCGATCTCGTCGAGCGCTCGATCCGAGCCGAGCTCGCGGTAACGCTCGGCGTGTCCGAGCGGGACGTCTGCCGACGCCTCGAGACCGCGCAGATGCTGATGGAGCACCTCCCCCTTACCCGCGCCCTGCTCCGCGACGCGCGGATCCTCTGGGAGGCCGGCGAGGCGATCTGCAGAACCGCGAGCACCCTCCCGGAGGCCTCCCGCGCGGCCCTCGACGAGCGCGCCGCCGACGCCGCGCTCACGACAACGACCACGCAGCTGCGCCGCGCCCTGAGCCGCTGGCGGGAAGAGCTGCACGAGCAGCCCCTCGCAGAACGGCACACCCGCGCCCGCCAGGACCGCGCCGTCTGGGTCACACCGGATGTCGACGGCATGGCCACGCTCTGCGTCCACGCTCCCGCGCCCGCCGTCTCCGGCGCCTACGACCGACTCCGCCGCATCGCCCGCACCCTCCGCGACGAAGGCGACCCGCGCACCCTCCAGCAGTTGAGCGCGGAC
Organism: Rathayibacter sp. PhB179; assembly: GCF_004345345.1. NCBI lineage: Bacteria > Bacillati > Actinomycetota > Actinomycetes > Micrococcales > Microbacteriaceae > Rathayibacter > Rathayibacter sp. PhB179. The sequence continues at coordinate 402,866 of NZ_SLVD01000001.1, forward strand.
GCGGCGGTCGATCTCCTCTGCGACGGCGACATCACCGGCACGACGCCGAACGCCGAGCACCGACCCGACCCGACGTTCGTCCCCGGCATCCGCGCCGAGATCCGGCTGACCCTCGCCGCCTCCACCGCCGTGGGTCTCGACGACGCGCCCGCGGATCTCGACGGCTACGGCCCGGTCCCCGCCGAGATCGCCCGCGAGCTGATCCGCACCGCTCCTTCGTTCACCCGCGTCCTGACCGATCCGGACACCGGCGCGGTCGTCTCCGTCGGCCGCACCCACCGCGTCCCACCGCCGCAGATGCGCCTGCACCTGCAGCTGCGGGACCAGACCTGCCGCTTCGCCGGCTGCACCCGGCCCGCCGCGACCAGCGAGGCCGACCACACCCTCGAGTGGCGCAACGGCGGCGAGACCGCCCTCGAGAACCTCGTCTCGCTCTGCACCTCGCACCACCATCTGCGGCACGGCGACCAGTGGACGTACATCGGGAGCGGCGACGGGACGATCGTCTGGACGAGCCCGACCGGCCGACGGATCAGCAACCGGCCGCCCCCACTGCCCGGGCGGCCGCCGGACCCGCCGCCCCGGCCTCGGTTCGACACCGTGCCCGCGCCGTTCTGACGGTGGGGGGATCTCGATACGCCCGCGAGGCGGGCTACTCGATCAGCAGGAAGCGCCTACATGGCGCATCAGCCTGCAGCGCCCGCAGCGCCTGCAGCGCGCGTCGGTATGCGCCCCTCATGCTGGTCGAGTAGCGCGCAGCGCGTCTCGAGACCCGACCCCTCCCGACAGTGGACCTCGATGCGCCCACTCCCCGAGCGGCTCAGACGACGCTCGGAATGCGCGTGCGCCGGCGCCGTCCGGCACGCTACGCTCATTACTCAGCCAGCTGACTAATCGAGGAGCGACATGACCGCCACGACATCCCCCACCCGCGCGGACCGGATCCGGCAGTCGGCCGTCGCCGTCAGCGCCGTGCTCGCGGTGGTCGGCTCGTTCATCGGCTCGGGAGCAGCAGGCGGCACGCAGATCCAGGACGCCGCCGACGGCGCGCTGTCCGCCTCCTCGACGCCGGTCGCGCCCGACGGACCCGCCTTCGCGATCTGGAGCGTCATCTACGCCGGCCTCCTCGGCTACGCGATCTGGCAGTTCCTGCCGTCGCAGACCACCCGCACCCGCCACCGCCGGCTCGGCTACTGGGCCGCCGCCAGCCTGCTGCTGAACGCCGCGTGGATCCTGGTCGTGCAGGCCGGACTGCTCGCGCTCAGCGTCCTGGTGATCGCGCTGCTCCTCGCTGTGCTCGCGCGGATCTTCGTGCTCCTGCGCAGCACCCGCACCGGCGGCGTCGTCGACGCTGTCCTCACCGACGGCACCTTCGGCCTCTACCTCGGCTGGGTCTGCGTCGCAACGGTCGCCAACGTGACGGCCGGCCTCGTCGGCGCGGGCATCGGCAGCGCCGACGGACCCGGCGCCGCACCCTGGGCGATCGTCGTCCTGCTCGTCGCCGCGGCGGTCGGACTGCTGATCGCCGCCACCGGTCGCGGCCGGATCGCTCCGATGCTGTCGCTCTGCTGGGGCCTGGCCTGGGTCGCGGTCGGCCGCTTCTCCGGCGAGCTCGTGTCGATCCCCGCCGGCACCGCCGCGCTGATCGCCGCGGCCGTCGTGCTCGTGGCGACGCTCCTGCTCCGCCTCACCGCCGCCCGGCGCTCCGGCACCGCGCGCGTCACCGCGGCCTGACGCACCCACTCAGGCCGGCGGGAACGCGCGGCCGACCGCCTGGCGCAGCAGCGCCCGCCGGCGCTCGTGCTCCGACGCCGCCTCCTCGGCGGTCGCGGCGTAGACGTTGCTGACCGGCGACCACGCCATCGACATCGCGATGACGAGCGCCATCACGTCGAACGGGTCGGCCGCGACGCCCACCGTGCCGTCGGTCTGAGCGGCGCGGATCGCCTCGAGCTTGCCCTCCTCGCGCACGCGCGCCTCGTCGTCGGCGACGAGATGCCCGGCAGGGCGGCGCTCGAGGCGCGCCCAGGTGGCCAGCCGGATGAGGTCGGGGCGGCGCAGGTACTCGTCGTAGAGGCGGACCGCCCAGTCGCCGAGATCGGACGGGTCGATCGGCACGACGTCGACGATCCGGTCGAGCGACGCCTCGAAGACCGCGTCGAAGAGCAGCTCCTTGCTGGTGAAGTAGGAGTACAGCTGCGCCTTGTTGCTGCGGGCCTCGGCCGCGATCCGGTCCACCCGCGCGCCGGCGATGCCGTAGCGGGCGAACTCGGCGGTGGCCGCCGCCATGATCCGCGCACGCGTCGCCTCGCCCTTGCCGGTGGCCGGTGTCGCTCCCATCCCTCGAGACTACCGACCGGTCTGTTCTCCGCCGTCCGCGAGTGCTAGCGTCTATAAAACAAACCAGTTAGTAGAAACGAGCGCGCCATGATCAGCACCCCCGCTTACGCGGCCGCCGCCGAGGGCGGCCTCGCGCCGGCCGCCGTCGAGCGGCGCGCCCTCCGCCCCGACGACCTCGCCGTCCGCGTGGACTACTGCGGCGTCTGCCACAGCGATCTGCACGCCCTCCGGACCCACGCCGCGCACTCCGCCGACCACGCCGCCGACGCCGGCCCGCTCGTCCCGGGTCACGAGTTCGTCGGCACGGTGCTCGCCGTCGGCGCCGCCGTCACGGCGTTCTCCCCCGGCGACCCCGTCGCGGTCGGCAACATCGTCGACTCCTGCGGCGCGTGCGACATGTGCACGGCCGAGCAGGAGAACTTCTGCCGAGAGTTCCCGACCCTCACCTACGGCGGCACCGACCGGTACGACGGCAGCACCACACTCGGCGCGTTCTCGCGCGAGTACGTCGTCCGCGACCGCTTCGCCTACCCCCTGCCGGCCGGCCTCGACCCGGCGGCCGTCGCTCCCCTCCTCTGCGCGGGGGTCACCGTCTGGGAGCCGCTGCGCGCGCACTCCGTCGGCCGCGGCTCGCGCGTCGGCGTCGTCGGCCTGGGCGGTCTCGGCCACCTCGCGGTGAAGCTGGCCCGCGCCCTCGGCGCCGAGGTGACCGTCTTCACGACCTCCGAGGCGAAGACCAACGACGCCCTCGCGCTCGGCGCCACGCGGGTCGTCGTCTCCCGCGACGAGGAGGCGATGGCCGCGCAGCGCGGACGCCTCGACCTCGTCCTCGACACCGTCTCGGCCGCGCACGACCTCGCGCCGTACCTGCACGTCCTCGCCCTCGACGGCGCACTGAGCGTCCTCGGGATGCTCGCACCGGTCACCGTGGACGTCGCCGACCTGCTGATCGGGCGCAAGAGCCTCACCTCCGGCGGCAGCGGCGGCACCCGCAGCACCCGCGAGCTGCTCGCCTTCTGCGGCGAGCACGGCATCACGGCGGACGTCGAGGTGCTGCCCTCCGCTCAAGTCCAGACGGCGCTCGAGCGTCTCGCCGCGAACGATGTCCGCTACCGCTTCGTCCTCGACCTCGCGGACCTCGACGGCGCTGATCTCGACGCCGCCGATTGACCGCCGCCCGCCGAAAGACCGCCGGAGCGCCATCTTCTTGAGGCGGGAAACCCGGCCCTCGAGGATCGGCGGATGCCCCTCGGTCATCGCACGCGCAGCGCCCGCACCCCGTTAACGGTGATCGCCCCGGCGCGCCGACGCTCTCGCGTCCCGTCCGGGGCATACGTGAAGAATGGTACCAGGAACCCGAGATCCACTCCGGCCCCGGACGCCGGATGACGCCCGTCGACCCGGCGACTCTGCCGAACCTCTCCACCGTCATCGGGAGCGATCGCCTGGGCCCGTACCTCGCCTCCACCGGCGACCGGGCCGCCGCGCTCCGGCTCTACAGCTGGAACATCGAGGCGAGCGCTGCGATCCTCGGAGCGAGCTCCGCCCTCGACGTCGGTGTCCGGAACGCGATGCACCGCGCACTCACGGCGCACTGTGGGCGGGAATCGTGGTGGGACGTCGCAGCACTGCGGGCGAACGAAAGCGATCAGGTCCGCGACGCGATCCGCTTCCTCGACCGGCGTCGCGGCTCCAGTGCCCGTTTCGCGTCCACTCGGAGCCGCCCCGGGCCCGGCCCCGCGTCAGGCGCGCGCCGACGCCGCCGCGCGCGCCAGCGCCGGGCCGTGCGCCGCCAGCACCAGGTCGCGGACCGCCGTCACCGGCAGCGACGCGGCGCCGGCCGGCAGCAGGTCCGCGTCCGAGGTCAGCACCAGCGGGGTGTCCGCCGCCGACACCGGCAGTCGGCCGTGCGTGCCGCGCACCAGCGACGCGTCCAGCGGCACGAGGTTCATCGCGTAGCGCAGGCCCAGGGCCTTCTTCGCGAGGTTGCCGGCCGCCTTCGCCTTCACGAGCTTGTCGGCGGGGTCGAAGAACAGCTCCGCCGGGTCGTAGCCGGGCTTGCGGTGGATGTCGACGCCGCGCGCGAAGTCCGGCGCGCGATCGTCGTCGAGCCAGTAGTAGTAGGTGAACCACGCGCCCGGCCGCGCCACCACGACGAGCTCGCCCGAGCGCTCGTGGTCGAGGCCGTACCGCGCCTGCGCCTCCCGGTCGAGCACCTCGTCCACCCCGTCCAGCGCCTCGAGCAGCGAGCGCACCCGCGGCAGATCGGCGGCGTCCGGCACGTAGACGTGCGCGATCTGGTGGTCCGCCACGGCGAAGGCGCGCGAGGTCCACGGGTCGAGCTGCTCGCGCCCGTCCTGCACGTACACCTCGAGCAGGCCCGCGCGGCGCAGCGCCCGGTTGACGTCCACGGGGGTGTCCGCCGCCGCGATCCCGTACTCCGCGACCACGACGACCGACGCGCCGAGCGCCTCCGCGTCGTCGAGCAGCGGGGCGAGCACCACGTCCAGCTCGGACGCCGCCCGCCGCGCCTCGGGTGAGTCCGGCCCGAAGCGCTGCAGGTCGTAGTCGAGGTGCGGCAGGTAGGCCGTGGTCAGCTGCGGCGGACCGGAGCCGTCGCCGGCGAGCACGTGCCGGGTCGCGTCCACCATCCACTGCGTGGAGCGCAGCGACGCGGTCGGCCCCCAGTACTGGAACAGCGGGAAGGCGCCCAGCTTCCCGACCAGCTCGTCGTGCAGCGCCGGCGGGCGGACGTAGGCGTCCGGCGACTTGCGGCCGTCGGCGTGGTAGATCGGCCGCGGCGTGACCGTGACGTCGGTCGTCGCTCCCATCGCATACCACCAGCCGATGTTGGCGGCGCGGTAGGGCTCGCCGTCGGACAGCCGGCGGGCCGTCTCCCAGACCTTCTCCCCCGTCACCAGGCGGTTGTGCTGGCGCCAGAGGTGCACCTCGCCGAGGTCGCGGAAGTACCAGCCGTTGCCGACGATCCCGTGCTGCGCGGGCATCGTGCCGGTGAGCATCGACGACTGCACGCTGCAGGTGACGGCCGGGAGGATCGTGTCCAGCGGCAGCTGCCCGCCGGCGCGGGCGAGCCGGGACAGCCGCGGCATGTCGGCGAGCGCCGTCGCGGTGAGGCCGACCACGTCGAGCAGCAGCACCGGCGTCACAGCGCGACCTCCTCGGCGACGAGTGCGGCGACCGGGACCGGCGCGGCACCCTGCTCCAGCACCGCCGCGCGCGCCTGCGGCGTCAGCAGGTGCTCCGCCGCCCAGGCCAGCTCCGCGCCGATGCCGACCGACAGATCGCTCGGCGCGTCCGCGAGCACCGCCCAGGTGTAGGTCTCCACGTCGAGGTGGATCTCGTCGTACGGCCAGGCGGCGTCGACCGCGGAGACCGCCTCGGCGAGCACCGCGGTGGTCGCCGACAGCGGCGCGGCCGGGCGGTGGTGCAGCGGCACGTGGAAGTGCACGCGCCAGGGCCCCTCACCGGGCAGCGTGTCGAGCGCCTCCGGCAGGTCGTCGACGCGGAGCACCCCGCCCGCGCCGTTCTCGCGGGTCTGGTGCAGGTAGCGCTTCTCCACGAAGGCCCCGACGGCGGCGCGCGCGGCCGGATGGGCCGGGTCCGCGACGTGCAGCGCGGCCGAGGCCTGCACTTTCACGACCCGGAGCCCCGCGTCCCGGATCCGCCGGACCGCCGCGGTGGGGTCGGCGAACGACACCGCGAGGTGGCAGGTGTCGAGGCAGACACCGACGTAGGCCGGGTCGACCAGGCCGATCCGCGGGTGCAGCCAGGCGACGACGTCCTCGACCGTGTCCAGGATGCAGCCCGGCTCGGGCTCGATCGCCAGGCGGATCGCGTGCCCGGTCGAGCGCCGCAGCTCGCGCAGCTCGTCGACCAGCAGCGCGAGCTGCCGCACCGCCGCCGCGTCCTGCTCGGCACCCCAGCCCTCGCGCCAGCCGAGCGGCAGCGTCGAGATGCTGCCGTCGGCGCCTGCGGGCAGCAGATCCGCGAGGATCCGCGCGCAGTCGACCGTGTAGGCGAGGCGCTCGGGCGTGGTCCAGTCGGGCCGGTAGACGTCGAGCTTCACCACCTCGGCGTGGAAGGCGGCGTAGGGGAACGCGTTGAGCGTCCGCACCTCGAGGCCGTTGCGCTCGAGCGCGGCGCGCAGCACGGCGCGGTCCTCGCGGCTGGCGACCAGCCGGGCGGCGAGATCGCGCGGGATCCACAGCCCCACGCCGACGGACTCGAGCCCCGCGGCGATGCGGGCCGGGCCGGCGTAGACGTCGAGCTGGCGCACGACGCCCTCGAGGTCCTCGGCCGGGTGGACGTTGGTGCAGTAGGAGAGGTGCATCAGACGACCTCCGCCACGCGCGGCGCGCCCCGGAGGATCGAGTTGCCCTCGAAGCTGCGCCCCATCGCGTCGACCGCGTCGAAGCCCGGGATCGGGTCGAGGTTCAGCCGTCCGCTCTGCCCGTAGAAGTCGATCGGGTTCTGCCAGAGCAGCCGGTCGACCTCGGCGGCGCTGAAGCCGGCGACGAGCAGCAGGTGCCCGGTCTTCGCGGTGGTCAGCGGATCGGAGCGGCCCCAGTCCGCGGCGGAGTTGACCAGCACGCGGTCCAGGCCGATCCGCTCGACGAGCGTCACCAGGCGGGTCTCGTCCATCTTGGTGTCCGGGTAGATCGAGAAGCCGAGCCAGCAGCCGGAGCCCAGGACGAGGTCGACGGTCGTCTCGTTGAGGTGGTCGACGACGACGAGGCCGGCGTCGATCCCCGACTCGGCGACGACGTCGAGCGTCTGCTGGGTGCCCGCCGCCTTGTCGCGGTGCGGGGTGTGCACGAGCACGGGCAGGCCGTGGTCCTTCGCGAGCTCGAGCTGGTGGCGGAAGACCGCGTCCTCCTCCGCGGTGAGCGAGTCGTAGCCGGTCTCGCCGACCGCGACGACGCCGTCCTTGGCGAGGTAGCGGTCGAGCTCGGGCAGCACCTCGCGGCAGCGCGGGTCGTTCGCTTCCTTGGGGTTCAGGCCGATCGTGCAGTGGTGGCGGATGCCGTACTGCGCGGCGCGGAAGCGCTCCCAGCCGATCAGGGCGTCGAAGTAGTCGGTGAAGGAGCCGACGCTGGTGCGCGGCTGGCCGAGCCAGAACGACGGCTCGACCACGGCGCGGACCCCCGCGTCGTGCATCGCCTGGTAGTCGTCGGTGGTGCGGGAGGTCATGTGGATGTGCGGGTCGAAGATGCGCATCGTCGCGCCTTTCTCGTGAGGGGTCGTGATGGTGTGCGGGGCCGGCGGTCGTGTCGAGGGACGCGCCGGGGTCCCTCAGCTCGGCAGGAGCACCGCCAGGTCGTCCGGCACCGTGCGGCCGGCGGCGCGGCGCTCGTCGGCGAAGCGGCCGGCCATCGCGGCGAGCTCGGGGTCGCTCCGCCGCTCGAGACCGGAGACGGCCGCGAGCGGGACGCCGCAGAAGACGAGCTTGAGCACGCCGTGCCGCCAGGCGTGCGCGTCGAGGTGCTCCTCGGCGAAGCGGCCCATCGCCGCGGCGACCAGCCGGGTGTCGTTGGCGCGCAGGGCGTCCGCGATGAGCTCGCGACCGGCCGCGGCGACCGGCTCCCCCGCGCGGCCGGCGGCGGTGAGCGCGTGCAGCCCGACCAGCACGCCGCGGCGCTCGGCGTCGTCGCCGCCGCGGTAGAGGCGGAGGAGCAGGGCGGCCAGGTCCTCGTCGTCGAGCGCGGAGGCGGCGGCCGCGATCAGCGCCGAGCGCGCCGCGTCGTCCTCGGTGCCGTGCACGAGGCCCTGCGGATCCGTGTCCGGGCGGAGCGGCGCGCGGCCGGCCTCCCGACCGGCGGCCGGGAAGAAGCGCTCGATGCGCCGCGGCTGCTCGCGCAGGACGGCGCAGGCGCCGGCGGTCCAGGGGTGCTGCGGCGACTCCGCCCCTGTCCCCCGGGTCCGGATCGCCGCCCGCATCGCCGCGAGACTCGCGACGGCCAGGCGCGGGGCGTCGTGCGAGTGCCGCGGCAGCTCGACCGCGGCGATCCCGCGGTAGCCGATCTCCGCCAGCGTCGCGAAGGCGGCGGCGAGATCGAGCACGCCGGTGCCGAGCTCGAGGTGCTCGTGCCGCTCGGGCAGCATGTCGTCGACCTGCACGTTCACCAGCAGGCCGGCCGCGCTGCGGAGGGCGCCGACGACGCCGTCCGGCTCGACGACCACGCAGTGGCCGAGGTCCACGGTGAGACCGAACGCCTCCGGGTCGCCGAGCTCGCGCCGCAGCAGCAGCGCGTCCGCGACCGTCTCGACGAGCATGCCGGGCTCCGGCTCGAAGCCCAGCCGCACGCCGTAGCGCTCCGCCTCGGCGACGACGCCGCGCATCCGCTCGACCAGGAGCCGCCAGCCGCGGGCGCGCTCCATCCCCTCGGGCAGCACGCCCGACCAGAGCGAGACGGCGTCGGCGCCGAGCAGAGCGGCGATCTCGATCGCGCGGTGCAGGAAGGCCAGGCGCGGTCCGGCCTCCTCGTCGACCAGGGTCGGCCGGTGCTTGGCGAACGGGTCGAGGAGGTAGCGCGCCCCGGTCTCGATCACCACGCGGAAGCCCAGCTCGTCGAGCCGTGCGCGCAGGGCGAGGGTGCGCTCGCGGACGTCGTCGGCGAACGGGTCGAGGTGCGGGGTCCCGAGGGTCAGCGCCACCGCCCGGTAGCCGGCGGCGTGCAGCACGGTCAGGGCGTCGTCGAGGGTGTGGTCCGCGAAGCCGTTGGTGCCGTAGCCGAGGACGGGGCCCCGCTCCACTGCGTCCTGCCCGCTCATGTGATGTCCGCCGAGACCCTCGGGCGCCGCAGCACGACGGCGCCGAGCGCGTCGAGGCCGAGCAGGGCCGCGCCGAGCTCCGGCCGCCGCAGTCCGGCGAGCGCCGCCTGCAGCGGGACCATCCCCGCGATGCCCGAGCGGGTGGCCGTCCGCGCCGTGGCCGCATCGGGCGTGCGCGCGGCCCGCAGCTGCGGGACCAGCACGAGCGCGATCCAGCGGGCGATCGCGACTCCGACGACCACCCCGAGAGCCGGCCCGCCCTTCGCCCGGACCGCCCCGACCCCCAGCGCGAGAGCGAGCGCGGCCGTGCCGGTGGCCGCCGCTCCAGCGATGGCAGGTCGGGTGCCGTGCACCTCGCCGCGCGAGAGCACGGTGACGCCGAGGGTGTGCGCCGCGACGGCGGCGGAGGCGGGAGCCGCCGCGCGCCCGCCGCCCGCTCCGGCGCCGAGCAGCACGTCGAGCCCGCGGCAGGCCGCCATCACGACCGGCCCGAGCGGAGTCGGCTTGGCCAGCAGGTCGTACGACCAGATGCTCGCGGCGAGCGGCACGCTCAGGAGGAGCGAGCGGCGCCCGTCGACGAGCGCCGCGACCGCGATCCCCGCCCCGGTCAGCCCGGCCGCCAGCCCGAGCGCGGCGCCGCGCCGGATCCGCCCCGAGGGGATCGGCCGCTCCGGCCGCTCCACGGCGTCGAGCTCCGCGTCCGCGTAGTCGTTGAGCGCCATGCCCGCGGAGTAGAGGAGCGCGGACGCGAGCGGCAGCGCGACGGTGCGCGCGCCGGGCGCCCGACCGGCCCACGCCGCTCCGGCCACCGTGTCGCCGAGCACCGAGAGCGCCGCCTTGGCGCGCACGAGCTCGAGCCAGTCGCGCAGCTCAGCCATGGCGGATCGCGCCGCCCGCCACGAGCGAGCGCTGAGCGACGGCCGCCCCGGTGCGGGCCGACCAGGCGACCAGCTCGGCGGTCTGCTCCGCGAAGCCGTGCACGTCGCTCCCCCACGGGTCCTTGAAGAAGAAGCCCATTTCGGCGACGGGCCCCGAGATCCCGGCCGCGTCGGCGAGCGACATCAGTCGCGCCAGGTCCAGGATCAGCGGCGCGGCGAGCGCGGAGTCGTACGCCGACCAGATGGTCTGCACCGTGATCCGCGAGCCGAGGAACCCCTCTGCGTGCACGTGGTCCCACGCGGTCTTCACGTCGCCGAGGTCCGGCACGTTGTCGATGTGCAGCGGAGTGACGACCTCGTCGCCGAGCAGGCTGCGGAGCCCGCGGTTCTTCGAGACCAGCTTCGAGCGCACCGCCTCCGGGTCGGCGAGGGTCTGCCCGTCGCCGCCGCCGAGCAGGTTCGCGCCCGCCCAGGACAGCACGCGCATCCCGCGCGCCGTGAACATCGGCGCGAGCACGCTGCGGAGCAGGGTCTCGCCGGTCTTGCCGTCCTGTCCCGCGATGGGGATGCCCGCCTCCGCGGCCCACTCCTCGAGCGCGGGCAGCGCCAGCGCGGTGGAGGGGGTGAAGCAGACGTAGGGCGAGCCGGCGGTCACCGCGGCGAGCGCGCTGATCGAGCTCGTCGGCAGCACGGTCTCGCCGGGCCGGGCGAGCGCGGCGCGCAGGGCGGCGAGGTCGTGGAACTCGGGGCGGTCCTGCGGCAGCACCTCGGTGGAGGCGACGTCGATCACGACGACCCGCGCGAGCGCGTGCCGCTCGCGGAACTCGACGATGTCGGCCGCCTGACGATCGATCTCGTCCTGCTGCGAGCCGCCCTCGACGCCGAAGGAGCGGCGGATCTCGCGGTCGGTCGCGTCGAGCCGGTCGGCGACCTCGGCGACGACCGAGGTCGGGAACATCCCGCCGGCCGCCAGGCCCATCGCCTTCTCGAGCAGCGGGGTCGACGAGACGTCGTGCCCGCCGATCACGATCGCGTCGAAGCCGGCGAGCGGGACGTCCTCGAAGGCCGGGGTCGCGGTGGCGCAGCCGTTGCTTGGAGCGGCGCCCGAGGCGATGGCGTGCAGGCCGACGGCGGCCGTGGTGGCGACGCTGCCCCGGGCTCCGATCAGCCAGAGGCCGATGCGCTCCCGCTGCGGGGTGCGGTCGGCGCTGGTGGTGCGGGTGGTACCGGTGGTGGTGTCGGACGAGGTCATCGTTCTCTCCTGTCTGTGGACTTCATTCGTGGGGAGGTCGTTCGGGGCATGTCGTTCGGGGGGAGGCCGTTCGGGGGGACGTCATTCGGGGTCTCCCTGCGCGTCGAGATTGCGTCACCTCGCGGCGACTGCTTTCCTCAGGTGTGCCGAGCCGCCACCCGATCTCCCGAGCAGTCGCCTGCCGTCGCACGGACGGCGGGCGCTCAGCGTGAGCGGGCGGGCCGGCTCGCAGACCGGCGACCTGCTGCGGCTCTTCGCCGACGGCCGTCCGCGGACCCGCGCGGAGCTGGTGGAGGAGACGGGACTCGCCCGCACGGCGGTGATGACGCGGCTCGACCTCTTCTTCGAGCTCGGCCTGATCACGCACCTCGACCGCGCGCCGTCGACCGGCGGCCGCCCGTCGGCCCGGCTGGTGTTCGATCCGTCGGTCCGCGCGTTCCTGACCATCGACCTCGGCGCGACGCACTCGACGATCGCGCTCACCGACTTCGACGGCCGCATCGTCGTCGAGCGCCGCGAGGAGCTCGACATCGCGCAGGGCCCGATCCGGGTGCTCGACCACGCGCTCGACGTCTGCGACGAGATCCTCGCCGACGCGCACCTGGCGCCCGAGGCGCTGGCCGGCTTCGGCCTCGGCGTACCCGGCCCGGTCGAGCACGCGAGCGGCCGCCCGGTGCGCCCGCCGATCATGCCCGGCTGGGACGGCTTCGACATCCCGGGCTACATCCGCCGCCGCGTCGACACCACCGTGCTCGTCGACAACGACGTGAACCTGCTGGCCCTCGGCGAGCGCGCCTCGCGCTTCCCGCACGCGCAGGACCTGATCTTCGTGAAGATCAGCACCGGCATCGGCTCGGGCATCGTCTCGGGCGGCGTCCTGCAGCGCGGTGCGCTCGGCGCGGCCGGCGATCTCGGTCACGTCCAGGTGCCGCGCACCGCTCCGGAGTCGGCGGACGGCCGCGACGGCGACCTCGAGGCGCTCGCGAGCGGCGGGGCCCTGGTGCGCGCGCTGGGCGAGGCGGGCCGCGACGTGCACTCGGTCCGCGATCTGCTGGCGCTCCTGCGCGACCGCGACCCGGAGGCGATCGAGGCGGCGCGCCTCGCGGGCCTGCAGATCGGCGAGGTCCTCGCCACCTGCGTGAGCCTGCTGAACCCGTCGGTGATCGTGCTCGGCGGCAGCGTCGCGCTCGCCGCCCCGGAGATCCTGGCCGGGGTGCGCGAGGTCGTCGACCGGCGCTCCCTGCCGCTGGCGACCCAGCGCCTGCACGTGGTGACCGCCGAGCTCGGCGGCAGCGGCGGCGTCCGCGGTGCGGCGCTGATGCTGCGGCAGCACCTCCTCGGCCCGAGCAACGTCGACGCGTTCCTCGAGCAGCTCCGCGAGCAGAGCCTCGCCGAGCGCTGAGCCCTCGCCGAGCGCTGAGCCCTCGCCGAGCACTGGCGCCCCGGCGACGACGGAGGTCAGGAGCGCACCCCCGCACGGCCGGTCGCGGAAGGGTCGGTCGCTGCCGGGTCGGTCGCGGACGGGTCGGTCGTCTCCCGCGAGATGCCACTTGTGAGCTCGACACGCCGCGATTCCTCGTCATAAGTGGCATCTCGCGGAGTCGTCGAGGCGCCGGCCACCGCGACGGCGACGGCGGCGTCGATGCGGCGCTGCTCGCCCGCGGCGCGGCGGCGGCGGCGCACGACCGCCAGCACGATCAGCCCGATCAGCAGCGCCAGCAGCACCAGCGCGCTCCACGGCACGGCCGCGGTCGAGGCCTCGGAGGAGACGGCGGCGACCTCGGGCACGGCGGCCGGATCGGCGGCCTGCCCCGCGAAGTCGGCGGTGACGACGGTGCCGGTCAGCGCGATCCGGGCGGTCGCGACGAAGAGCGGCCAGACCCCGGCGACGGTGACGCTCCGGCTGGTCGAGCTGCCCGGCAGCAGCTCGGGCAGCGGCTCCGGATCGGTCGCGGCGACGCTGCCGAGGCCGAAGAGACCGGAGACCGCGAGCTCGGCGCCCGGGGCGAGGCGGGTGTTGCCCGCGTTGGTGACGGTGTAGTCGATGGTGGTCGTGCCCGGAGCGAAGGGATTCCACTCGCCCTGGTACGAGACGGCGAGGCCGTCGACCGAGAGGCGCGGGGCGAGGTCCCCGCCGACGCGGAGGTACATCCGCGAGCCGAGGCGGCGGTCGACCGAGACCCCGGTCTCGCCCTGGACGAGGATCGACGAGACGACGCCCGCGGCGTAGTCGCCCGGCACGGCATCGGCCGGCACCTCGAGCTGGAACGGGATCTGCACGCTCTCGCCCGCGGGGACGACGACGTCCGGGGCCTCGAAGGAGATCCAGCTGCCCAGCTGGGTGGACGGCTCGGCGGCCGGCAGCAGATCCAGCTGCCCCGCCTCCGTGATGAAGCCGTCGGAGCCGTAGACGCGGAAGGTCTGCGCCTCGTCGTCGTAGTTGGAGACGATCAGCGCGTCGCTCAGCTGCCCGCCCGGCTCGAGCGCGTAAGCGTAGTTCGGCCGGTCGCTGCCCTGCTCGGTGTCGGCGGGCCGCACCCCCCAGGTGACGGCCGAGCTCGCCTGCTCCGCGAGGGCCTGCGCCGGCAGCACGGCACCCGCGACCCCCACGACGAGGAGAAGACCGAGCGAGCGGAGTGTGGAGCGGAACATCATCGTCCAGCCTTTCGAGGGGGGTGGGTCCCTCCGCGAGATGCCACTTGTGCACGCGACACGCCGGGAAAAGCGTGCACAAGTGGCATCTCGCGGAGGGGAGGAGAGGGGGAGGCGACCGGCCGCCGTGAGGAGGCCGGTCGCCAGAGGGTGGCTAGCCGAGCGCGGTGAGCGTCAGCGTCGCCGTGTAGGTGCCGGTTCCGACCGACAGCGGGAGCTGCAGGTCGAGGTCGGCGCCGAGGACCGAGGATCCGGTCGGGTGCCCGGCCGCGGCGGAGCCGAGGACGCGAGCGGTGGCGAGGCCCTCACCCGAGACGAACCCGGAGACGACGGGGGCACCGGCGACGGCACCGCCCTCGTTCTCGAGGACCTTCGGGGTCCAGCCGAGGTACTTGCCCGAGACCGTCTGGTCGCCGGCACGGAAGTCGCTGATCTGAGCGGTCACCGACCACTCCGGTCCGGACAGGCGCGAGTCGGTCACGCGGACCGGCACGAGCTCGCCCGAGGCGGCGAAGTGGTCGCCCTGCTCCTCGGCGACACCGAGGTTCACCAGGTTGCTGGTGCCCTCGAGGCTCCAGGTCAGCTCGCCCTCGCGCGCGTCCGGCACGATGACCGCGACGGCCTGATCGCCCTGCGCCGCAGCACCGGCGGCCGTGCCGGTGAAGTCCCCGTCCACTCCGGCGGCGGTGTTGCCCGCGCCGAAGTTGACCGCCGGAGCGTTCTCCGCGAGCGTGATCCGCCCGCCGACCGTCGAGCCCGCGAGCTGCACGTTGCCGGAGTTGCCCGAGAGCACGAGGTTCCCGCCGACGGTGTTGCCGAGCGCGGCCGCCGAGCCGTCCTCGTTCGCGCCGAGGAGCACGCCGCGCGAGGATCCGCTGACCGTGAGCGAGCCGCCGACGATCGCGCCGCCGACGCTCACGCCGAAGTCGCTGCCGGCGAAGGTCGCGTCGCCGCCGACGCTGGTGCGCGCCACGTCGACGTAGTTCGCCGCATCGGTGCTGACCGAGCCGTCGACCGAGACGTCGCTGAGCTCGACGTCGATGCCGCCCGCCTCGACCATGCCCGCGACGGTGAGGTCGCGGAGGTAGAGGAAGCCGGCGCGCGAGCCCTCGGAGAAGGACACGACGTCGCCGCCGACGCTGGTGCCGTCGATCGAGATGCCGTACGCGTCCGTGCCGATGACGTCGCCCTCGATCGTCGCCGAGGTGGCGTCGAGCCAGGCGTCGTCGCCGACCGTGATCGAGCCCTGCACGACGACGTTGCCCAGCACGCAGGTCTCGCCGGCGGCGACGGTGAGGTCGCCCGCGATCGTCGTGTTGCCGAGCTCGGTCGTGCAGTCCGTCGTCGCCGCGAAGGCGGACGGCGCGGCGACCATCGCGAGGGAGGCGGCCGCGAGGACCGCCGTGGTCGTCTTCCACTTCATGGGGGTTCTCCTCGGTGCGCCGGTGCGCGTGGTGGTGCGGGGAAGGGAGGGGGCGGTGCGCCCGCGCTCAGCCACGGAGTGCCGCGATCGCGTCGTAGCTGCGGGCCGCGCTGCCCAGCGAGTTCGCCGGGTTCGGCGGCGTGGCCTGGGTGGGCGCCGTGTCCTGCTCCCAGACGCCGTAGCGCTGGCCTCGGTCGCGCAGCTCCGACAGGAACGCCTGGTACGGCAGGTTGCCCGCGCCGAACTCGACGATGTCGTAGCCGTTGGTGTTCGCGTTGTTCGTCTTGCCGTCCTTGAGGTGCAGGATCGGGTAGCGGCGCGGATTGCGCTTGATGTAGTCGAGCGGCTCGAAGCCCGGGTAGAGCTTCTTGCCCACGTAGGCCCAGTAGACGTCCATCTCGAGGTAGACGTGCTTGGGGTCGGTGTTGTCGTAGAACACGTCGTAGAGGCGCGTCTTCGGGTCGTCCGAGCCGAAGGCGAACTCGCCCGCGTGGTTGTGCTGGTAGAGCTTCATGCCCGCGGCCGTGACCTGGGCGCCCCAGGCGTTCCACTCGTCCGCGGCCGCACGGTAGCCCGCGACGGTGTTGACGTTGGTCGGCGCGTTGCCGGTGCCGAGGTGCGGGGTGCCGAGGATCTGCGCGATCTCGATCTGCCTCCCCAGCTCCGAGCGGAGCAGGTTGGTGCCGACGTGCGAGCCGACGGCCCGCAGGCCGTTGTCGTCGAGCAGCTGGCGGATCTCCTGGGGGGTGATCGCGCCGACGTTGCCCTGGGTGTAGCCGGCGAACTCGATCTCGCTGTAGCCGATGCGGCCCAGCTCCTCGAAGACGGCCCGGAAGCCGAGCGACGAGACCTTGTCGCGGACGCTGTAGAGCTGGATCCCGATCCGGTTGATCGGGACGAGCCGGTTGGCGCCGGACGAGGGGGCGGGAGCGGCGAGGGCGCCGGGCGCCAGCGCGCCGGCCCCGACTCCGACGGCGACCGTGGAGGCGGCGAGCGCCGTCATCAGCGCGCGTCGGCTCATCGGCTTCGCCGTGATGGATCCGTGGTGGTGGTGCATTGTCTCTCCTTCGAAACGGAACATGCAGATGGATCAGGGGGGGACCGGCCGGCCCGGGCTCTCGGCGCGAGCCGGCCGGTCCCGCCGCGGCTACTGCTGGACGGTGAGGTTCAGCAGGCTGGACGCGGCGTTGGTGTTCGCCGTGGCGGTGTGGGTGACGGTCAGCTTGTAGCTGCCCGCGGCGAGCTTCGGCAGGGTCACGACGACCTTCCCGTTCTCGTCGAGGGTCCCGGTGAGCATCGCCACGGTGGAGAGGTTCCTCTTCACCATCACGGTGACCTGGCCGGTCCCGGCGACGCCGGTGGACGTCGTCGCCTCGACCGAGACCTGCGCGCTGGCGCCCGGCTTGACCGGGTTCGGCGAGACGGTCGCGGTGAGCACGGAGTCGGCCTTCGACACGATCAGGCGGGCGGTGCCGGCCGAGGCCTTGAAGGTCCCGTCCGCTCCGTAGGCCGCGCGGAAGGTGTGCGTCCCGGCCTCGAGGGTCTGCGGCAGGGCGATGGTCGCCTTCCCGCCCTCGAGGGCGCTGCGGCCGATCTCGGTGTCGCCCTCGTAGAGGACGACCTCGCCGCCGGGGGTGCCGCCCTGGCCGGAGACGGTGACCGTCGCCGATCCGGGAGCGCCGAAGGTCACGCGAGGGGCGCCGAGCGCCACGGTCGTGGTCGAGTCGACGGTCGGCGCGTTCGCCGCGGCGAGGTCGATCGTGAACGAGACCGTGCCGACCGCGGAGACGTTGCCGCCGGTGTCGGTGGCGCGGTACTGCACCGTGCGGGCGCCGTCGGTGGTGAAGGGCACCGAGTAGGCGCCGTTCGCGGCGCGGACCGTGGTCCACGTCGTCCCGTTGTCGACCGAGTACTGCACGCTGGCGAGCGCGCCGTTGTCGGCCGCCGCCAGGTTCAGGTTCACCGCGCGGTTGTAGACGCCGCCGACGCCGGTGGGCGCTGCGGGGTCGAGCGTGGCGCTGACGGTCGGCGCCGTCGCGTCGCCGGCCCCCGCACCCTGGAAGGTGAGGGAGTCGAGCGACAGGCCGGAGGGCGAGGTCACGTAGAGCGAGCCGGTGCCGGTCGGCTGGCCGGAGAACGGCACGAGGACGTCCTGCCAGCCGGCGCCGGCCGGGATGGTCGCCGTCCCGAAGGGCGCCGCGTCGGCGGCGTTCCAGCGGAGGTCGACGGTGCCCTCGCCGGTGGCGCGGACCACGACGCCGGTCAGGTTGGCGAGGTTCACCGGGTCCCAGCGCAGGAAGGATCCCGCACCGAGTCCGCTGACCGCGTTGCCGCCGCTGGCGGTGGTGTCCGCGTAGGGCAGGACGCCCTCGCGGGCGGCGTGCTCCGCCTCCTGCGTCTTCGGGTTCAGCCGCAGCGTCGCCTCGGCCGCGGCCGGGGGCAGTCCGTTGTAGCCGGCGTCCGTGTAGGTCACGACGACGGTGCCGTAGAGCAGCGCGCCGGGGCCGTGCTCGGGCGAGTCGGCGGACGTCGGGAACGCTCCCGTGGCACCGGTGCCGGTGACCTCGGGGTGGGCGTGCTCGTCGTGGCCGAGACCGTAGGTCCACTCCACGCGGCTGCCGACGATCTGGTCGCCGTCCTCCGCGTCACGGCCGGTCACCCGGTAGGGGATCGCGTCGCCCCACTCGAAGAACGAGCCGTTGCCGGGCGTCGTGATCTCGATCTGCGGCGCCTGGTTGCCCACCGAGATGACCCGGGAGGTGAGGCTGAACTTGCCCTTGGCGTCGGTGACGCGCAGGCGGGCCGTGAACTGGCCGAGCTCGGTGTAGGTGTTCTTCACGGTGACGCCCGTGGCGTCGAAGGTGCCGTTGCCGTCGAAGTCCCAGTCGTAGGTGAGCGCGTCGCCCTCGGGGTCGGAGGATCCCGTGGCGTCGAACGTCACCTCGAGCGGCGTCTCGGAGGCGGACAGCGGCGTCGCGGTGAAGCGCGCCTGGGGGGCCTTGTTGCCCTCGGCGTAGTCGATCCGGTACAGGCCGGCGTCGGGGTTGGCGCGGAAGAAGCCGTCGCCGTACTCGAGCACGTACATCGACCCGTCGGGGCCGAACTCCATGTCCATGGGGTTGTCGTGGATCGGCTGGTTGCGCGAGCTCAGCGCCGTGTTGGGCAGGAAGTCCTCGATGTGCGTGACCGCGCGGTCGTCATCGAGCGTGAACGCCGCGATGTAGTCCTGCGAGAACTCGCCGAAGAAGGTCTTCTCGTTCCAGTAGGCCGGGAACTTCGACGTCGAGGTGTTCTCCTCGTCGAAGTGGTACACCGGTCCGCCCATCGGGCCCTGGCCGGTGCCGGTGCCGAAGTTCACGAGCTCGTCGAACGGCTGGTCGCCCGGGTTGTCGCCGTAGTAGACGGTCGCCGGCGTGGCCGCAGGGATGTCCACGAGGCCGGTGTTCCAGCGCGAGTTGTTCTTCAGGTTCTGCGGGTCGAAGAAGCCGCGGGGCGTCGCCGTCTCGAAGTTCCACTCGTTGTACGGCAGGTTCGGGCCGTGCACGTAGGGCCAGCCCGAGTTCTGCGGCTGGTCGAGACCGGTCGCGTTCCACTCGACGAGACCCATCGGGCCGCGCACGCCGTCGGCCGCCGCGGCCTTCGTCGCGTCGGGACCGTAGTCGCCCCAGGAGAGGGTGTTCGTCTCCGCGTCCACGTCGATCTTGAACGGGTTGCGCACGCCCATCACGAAGATCTCGGGGCGGGTCTTCTCGGTGCCCACCGGGAAGAGGTTGCCCTCGGGGATCGTGTACGAGCCGTCCTCCTGGACCGTGATCCGGAGGATCTTGCCGCGCAGGTCGTTCGTGTTGCCCGCACCGCGACGCGAGTCGAAGCCGGGGTTCATGCCGGGCGCGTCGTTGTTCGGCGCGAAGCCCGCGGCCCCCGGAGCGCTCGCCGGCGTGTTGTCGCCGGTCGAGAGGTACAGGTTGCCGTCGGCGTCCCAGTCGAAGTCGGCGCCCACGTGGCAGCACTGCCCGCGCTGCGCCTCGACCTCGATGATCTTCTGCTCGCTCGCCAGGTCGAGTCCCGAGCCGGTCCACTTGAACCGGGAGAGGCGGTTGACGCCCTTCCACTGGTCCCAGTAGCTCTCGTCCTCACCCGCGGGGAGCATGTTCGGGGCCGCACCGGTCGGTGTGCCGCTCTGGGGCGCGTAGACCAGGTAGACCCACTGGTTCTCGGCGAAGTCGGGGTCGACGCCGACGCCCTGGAGTCCGTCCTCCGAGTTCTGGTAGACGGGGATCGTGGCCACGACGCGCGTGGTGCCGGTCTTCGGATCGGTGTGGCGGATCTCGCCGTTCCGTGCCGTGTGGAGGACCGACTTGTCCGGGAGGACGGCGAGGTCGATCGGTTCGCCGACGTTCTTCGTCAGCAGCACCTTCTCGTAGTTGCTCCAGTCGAGCGCGGACTCCGCGCCCGGCTCCGAGCCGTGGTCCACTCCGTCGTGGGCCGAGGCGGGCAGGCCGAGAGCGGTGAGTCCGGAGACCGTCACCATTCCGGCGATGCCGAGGGCGAAGAGAGACCTGATGCTTCTCTTCGTGGATCGCTTACCATTCATGCGTGATGTGATTCCTTCAACGAGGTGTTCATCGCAGAGGCCGGATCCGTCTCTGTCCGCACGACGTGCGGATCCGGTCTCCTCTGGTCGGCCCGCGGGCCGATGTCTTCGTCGTCGCCTCCTCTCGCGGGATGCTGTCGTGGCGCCGGTCGCTCCTCTTAATAAGTAGGGAGCGGTTCCGGCTGGTCCGGGCCGGCGCGGGGTCTCCCCCGCGCCGGCGGGTCAGTGGGCCGGTCGGATCAGTGGTCCGGCCGGATCAGCGGATCAGGACTCGAAGGCCGAGGGCAGGTACTCGGCGACGTTGTCCTTGGTGACGACCGGCGCGAAGAGCTGGATCTGGCGCGGGACGCCGAGCGAGGTGGTGTCGCTCATCGACTTGTTCTGCTCGATGAGGCGGGCGAGCTTGATGCCGTCCGCGGCCTGGGTCGAGGGGTAGACGACCGTGGCCTTGACCACGGAGTCGTCGGCCTCGATCGAGCGCATCACGTTCGCCGAGCCGGCGCCGCCGACGAGGATGAACTCGTCGCGGCCCGCGGTGTCGATCGCGGCGAGGACGCCGACGCCCTGGTCGTCGTCGTGGTTCCAGATCGCGTCGATCTGCGGCGCCGCCTGGAGGAGGTTGGCCGCGGCCTGCTCGCCGCCCTGGACGGTGAAGTCGGCGGCGACGCGGTTGTCCACGTCGAGTCCGCAGCCCGAGAGCGCGTCGGCGAAGCCCTGGCTGCGGTCCTGGGTCAGCGGCAGCGAGTCGATGCCGGCGATCTCGGCCACGACCGCGTCCGGGTTGTCGCCGAGCTGCTCGCAGAGGTAGGTGCCGGCGCTGACGCCCATGCCGTAGTTGTCGCCGAGCACCGTCGAGCGGGCGGCGAACGGGCTGGAGAACTCGCGGTCGACGTTGATGACGGTGATGCCCGCCTCCATCGCCTCGGTCGCGACCTCGGTCAGCGCCGCGCCGTCGATCGGCAGCAGCACGATCGCGTCGACGCCGTCGTTGATGAAGGTCTCGACCTGGCTGATCTGCAGGTTCACGTCGTTGGTGCCCTCCGCGGTGCGCAGCTCCACGTCGTCGTACTTCTCGGCCTCGGCGATGGCCGCGCGGCTGACGGCGCCCATCCAGCCGTGGTCGGCGGCGGGAGCGGTGAAGCCGATCACCACGGTGTCGCCCGAAGCGTCGTTGTCGGAGGCGGCGACCGCGGCGGTGGTGCCGCCGCCGGAGGCGTTCCCGGTCTCGACGGGGGCGTTGGAGATGCAGCCGGTGAGCATCAGCGCGACGGCGCCGAAGGCGAAGCCGGCGGTGCCCAGGCGGGCGGTGCGGCCCAGTCGGGCGGTGCGGCCGAGGCGGGAGCCGGAGGGGTGGCGAACGGACATGGAAGTGATCTCCTTCGATGGATCCATGAGGGGCCGCAGGGCACAGCGGTGCCTGCGGAGGGTGACCGGAGTGGTCGAGGTGGATGCTGCTGGTGCTGGGAAAGGGGCGAGCGCCCCGGGAAGAGGTGGGGCCGGCGGCCCCTCGGGTCAGGACTTGCCGCGGGCGGCGAAGCGCTGCTGCAGCAGGACGGCGGCGACGATGATCGCGCCCTTCGCCACGGCCTGGGCCGAGGTCGACATGTTGTTCTGCGTGAAGACGTTGGTGAGGGTCGTGAAGATCAGGACGCCGAACACGGTGCCGACGATCGTGCCGCGGCCGCCGGCGAGCAGCGTGCCGCCGACCACGACCGCCGCGATGGCGTCGAGCTCGTAGAGCGTGCCGTTGGTCGAGGAGCCGGCGGTGGTGCGGGCGAGCATCATCACCGCGGCGATGCCCGCGGTCAGGCCGGCGAGGCCGTAGACGTACATGGTGTGCCGGCGGACCTTGATGCCGGCGAGGCGGGCCGCCTCCGGGTTGCCTCCGACCGCGACGGTGCGGCGGCCGAAGGTGGTGCGGTTGAGCAGGATCCAGCCGGCCACCGCGACCAGCGCGAAGATCAGCACGAGGACCGGGATGCCGAGCACGTCGGCGCGGAAGAAGTCGAGGAACGGGTCGACGGTGACGATCTGCGTCTGCCGGTTCGAGATCAGCTCCGCGAAGCCGCGGGCCGCGACGAGCATCGCGAGCGTCGCCATGAAGGCGACCACGCGGCCGTAGGCGATCAGCGCCCCGTTGATCAGCCCGCAGACGAGGCCCACCAGCACCGCGGTGAGCACGATCACCAGCCAGGAGGTGTTCGCCGCGTAGTACTGCGTCGAGACCGTGCTCGCCCAGACCGTCGCGAGCCCCATCACCGAGCCGACCGAGAGGTCGATGCCGCCCGAGGTGATGACGAAGGTCATGCCGATGCTGAGCACGCCGATCACGGCGGCCAGGCGGAGGATCGTCAGCACGTTGTCGACGCTGGCGAAGCGCTCCCCCGCGGTGGCGAACCCGACGATGCAGAGGATGACCAGCGCGAGCACCAGGCCGATGTTCCGGCCGAGCGAGCCGCCCATCATCCCGGCGAGCCCGGAGCGGGCGTCCTTGGACGGACTCCCGCCGCTCGGCCCTCCGGTCGCGGCCGAGGCGTGACGGCCGGCGTCCTCCTGCGGACCGCCGATCGACGGTGACGCGGTGTCGAGCTGTCCGCTCACGCTGCACTTCCTTCCATGACGAGATCGAGCACGCGGTGCTCGTCGATCGAATCGGCGGGGCCCTCGTGGACCACGGCGCCGTCGGAGATCACGAGCACTCGGTCCGAGAGCCCGAGGACCTCGCCGATCTCGCTGGAGACCACGAGCACGGCGGCGCCGTTGGTCGCGAGGTCCCGGATCAGGGTGTAGATCTCGGCCCGCGCTCCGACGTCGACCCCGCGGGTCGGCTCGTCGAGGAGCAGCACGCGGCAGCCGCGCACCAGCCAGCGGGCGAGGAGCGCCTTCTGCTGGTTGCCGCCGGAGAGCGTGCGGGCGTCGCGGTCGACGCCGTGCGGGCGGAGGTCGAGCGCCACCGCCTGTTCGGCCGCCGCCGCACGCTCGGAGCGCTCGTCGAGGAAGCCGCGCTTGGCGAAACGGTCGAAGGTCGAGAGGGTGATGTTGCGGTAGACCGGCTCGTCCAGGAGCAGGCCCTGGCTCTTGCGCTCCTCCGGGCAGAGGCCGATGCCGGCGTCGACGGCGGAGGTGACCGAGCCGGCCCGCAGCCGCTTGCCCGCGACGCTGACCGTGCCGGTGCTGGCGCGGCGGGCCCCGTAGATGGTCTCCAGGATCTCGGAGCGGCCGGAGCCGACCAGCCCCGCGAGGCCGACGACCTCGCCGGCGCGGATCTCGAGCGAGACGTCGGCGAACGAGCCGCGCAGCCCCAGGTTCTCCACCTTCAGCAGCGTCTCGGCCTCGGTCGGGAGCTCGGTGCGGTCCGGGAAGACGTACTCCACCGCGCGGCCGGTCATCAGCGTGATCAGCTTCGAGGTCGGGGTGTCGGCGACGGCGAGGTTCTTCGCGACCGTCGCGCCGTCCTTGATGACGGTGATCCGATCGCCGATGGCGCGGATCTCCTCGAGGCGGTGCGAGATGTAGACGATGGCGACGCCGTCGGCGGCGAGCTGGCGGACCACGTGGAAGAGGTTCTCCACCTCCTCGGAGTCGAGCACCGCGGAGGGCTCGTCCATGATGATGACCCGCGCATCGTGCGAGAGGGCCCGCGCCATCTGCACGATCTGCTTGCCGGCGGCGGAGAGGCTGCCGACCTCGCGGTGCGGAGCGATCTCGGGGTGGCCGAGGCGCTGCATCAGCTCGCGGGTGATCCTCGCGGCCTTGGAGCGGGCGGTGAAGCCGCCGCGGGAGAGCTCGTGGCCGAGGTAGATGTTCTCGGCGACGGAGAGGCCGTCGACGACGTCCAGCTCCTGGTACATCGTGGCGATGCCGAGCGCGAGCGCGGCCGTCGGCGAGGGGATCGTGACGACCTTCCCGTCCACGAGGATCTCGCCCTCGGTGGGCTGGTGGGCCCCGGCGAGCGTCTTGATCAGCGTGGACTTGCCGGCGCCGTTCTGGCCGAGGAGGCAGTGCACCTCGCCCGGGCGGACGTCGAGGTCGACGCCGTCGAGGGCTCGTGCTCCGGGGAAGACTTTGACGATCCCGCGCATCTGCAGAAGCAGTTCTGACGCGGTGTCCTGGGTGCGGGAAAGAGGCTGGGCGGCGGTGTCGCCGGGGTCTGCGTTGACCATGCGGATGAAGCTACAGCGACTTAAGTCGCGGGTCAACCAAAAGTTCTGAGTCGTTTCGAAGGAGATCCCGGCGGTCGTCCAGCGCGTCGAAACGCTTCCGTCACTCGCGCCAGCCCTGGGATCCGCGGGTTTAGGCGACATCTGACGGCGCGTTGTGCGGCGCGTCTGGACATGGAGTCTCGTTATAGAGCGCTCTCCGACCCTATGAATCCCGTCCGGGCCGCAACCGGATCGTGACCTGCGGCCTTCCGAGCCCTCCGCCGGTGCCCTCCCGCTCAGCAGAAAGAGCTGGCGGAGCCGAGCGCGGGCATGGGAGGGTCGACCCGCCGACGAAAGGACGACGATGTCGAACGACCGAGCACTGCGCGTCGCAATGGTGGGGACCGCCTTCATGGGCCGCACCCACTCGCACGCCTGGCGCACCGCCCCCCGCTTCTTCCCGCTGCCGCTGCGCCCCGAGCTGGCCGTCCTGGTGGGCACCGACCCGCAGCGGACCGCCGAGCGCGCCGAGACCCTGGGCTGGAGCGAGTCCTCGACCGACTGGCGCGCGGTGATCGCGCGCGACGACATCGACCTCGTCGACATCTGCACCCCCGGCGACACTCACGCCGAGATCGCGATCGCCGCCCTCGAGGCCGGCAAGCACGTCCTCTGCGAGAAGCCGCTGGCCAACTCCGTCGAGGAGGCCGAGCGGATGGTCGCCGCGGCCGCCGCCTCGGGCCGCGTCGCGATGTGCGGCTTCAGCTACCGCCGCACCCCGGCGCTCGCGCTGGCCAAGCGCTTCGTCGACGAGGGCCGGCTCGGCGCGATCCGGCACGTCCGCGCCCAGTACCTGCAGGACTGGCTCAGCGACTCCGAGGCCCCGCTGACCTGGCGCCTCGACGCCGCGAAGGCCGGCTCGGGCGCGCTCGGCGACATCGGCGCGCACATCATCGACAGCGCGCAGTGGCTGACCGGCACTCCGATCGCCTCGGTCTCTGCCGTCCTGCGCACCTTCACCACCGAGCGCCCCGTGCTCGCCACGCAGTCGGGCCTCGGCGGCCGCGCGGAGGAGGGCGCCGCGCGCGGCCCCGTGACCGTCGACGACGCCGCCGCCTTCACCGCCTCCTTCGAGGGCGGCGCCCTCGGCGTCTTCGAGGCGACCCGCGTCGCCACCGGCCGCAAGAACGCCAACCGCATCGAGATCAACGGCGAGACCGGCAGCATCGCCTTCGACTTCGAGCGGATGAACGAGCTCGAGTACTACGACGCCCGCGACCCCGAGGACGCCCAGGGCTTCCGCACCATCCAGGTCACCGAGCCCTCGCACCCGTACATGTCGGCCTGGTGGCCCGCCGGCCACGGCATCGGCTACGAGCACCTCTTCAGCCACCAGGTCGTCGACCTCGTCGAGGCGATCGCCGCCGGCACCCCCGCCACCCCGACCTTCGCCGACGCCCTCGAGGTCCAGCGCGTCCTCGCCGCCGTCTCGACGAGCGCCGCCAACCGCTCCGAGTCCACCCCCGTGCAGCGCGGCACCGGCCCGGTCTGACGCCGGAAGTCACCGCGCTGATTTCCGCTGAGGAGATTTCCCAGCAGCCTGCTGGGACATTGAGTGATCCTCCGTTCTCTTCCTTCTCCCACCCGATAAGCGAGTCGAGTGTCGAACGGTTGCGAGAGCGTACGGCGCCGAACACCGGCGCAGCGCGCAGTGCCAGGCTGGGGCGATGCGCCGACGAGGGAGTTCTGCGGCGGCCGTCGCGGTCGTCGCGCTGCTGCTGGGCGGCTGCGTCGAGGCGGAGTCCGGGCCGGCGGCGGTCGGTGCCGGTGGTGTGGCGGACGGCACCTCGGCGAGTGTCTCCGCCGCGGGGACCGTCGACGTCTCCTATCAGCGGCAGGGCGACTTCGCGGTGGTCGTCGCGCTCGACTGCTCGGCCTGCTCCGGGACCGTCACCGTGTCGGCGCCCGGGCGCAGCACTCCGGTGGGCGAGGCCGCGGCGGGGACGCAGTCGTCGTGGCTCCTCGAGACCGTCGCGACCGACCCCGTCGACCAGTCGCTCCTCGTGCGGACCGCCGGTCACTGGACGCTCACGCTGCAGAGCTGGAACGACCTGCCCGAGGTCTCCGGCGAGCAGTCGGGCAGCGGATCCGCGGTGCTCGCGTTCTCGGACGACGTCGACAGCCTCGACGTCGCCTACGGCCCGGCGAGCAGCGAGGACTCGCTCTCCGGCCGCGTCCTCGGCACCGGCGGCACCCGGCAGACCTTCGGCGACACCACCGCGTTCGCCCGCGTCGTCGACGCCGCCCTGCCCGGCGTGGTCGCGATCCGCACCGACGGCGCCTGGACCCTGACCCCGACGCCCTGACGCCCGCGCGCCCCGTCGCACCCCGCGAGATGCCACTTGTGAGCACGACACGCCGCAGAATCCGCGCACAAGTGGCATCTCGCGGAGGGGGTCGGCGGGGGCGCTTCGGGGGCTTCGCCTCGTGAGGCGATCCTGCGCCATACTTCCTGGATGAGCAAGAAGATTGACGCGGCGCATCGCGCCCTGGTAGCAGCCCTCGACAAGCACGCCGGCCTCGTCGGCGACAAGTCGTCGAAGCCGAGCAAGGTCGCGCGTGCCGCGTCCGAGCTCCGCGCCGCGACGAAGGCCTACTCGGCGCTCGTCTCGGCCCGCACCGGCACCTCGAGCCCGTTCGCGGACCTCGCCGACCCGCGCCTGGACCAGCCGACGATCGCCTCCCTCCGGGCCGAGCGCGACGCGATCGCCGCGCGCCTGGCCAAGCACGAGGCCCTCGCGGCGGAGTCGGGCGACCAGGCCCTCGCCGGCTGACCCTCCTCCCCCGCTCTCCCTCCCCCGCGGAAGTCGCCGTGTTACGGGCGTGTTTCGCGCGCCCGGTGGCGCCCTGCGTACGGTGGTCTCCGGGATCCGCGCAGTCGCGGCGTCGTGCGACCGGAGGCCGGTCGCAGCGCCGGCGGTGACCAGCACCGCCCGTGGACGCCGCCCGGATCCTCTCCACGGAAGGATCCACCGCATGTCCCTGCGCCGCACTCTCCTCGCGACCACCGCGATCGCCGCCTCCGCCCTCCTCCTCGCCGGCTGCTCGTCCGCCGCCGGCGCGAGCGACGACACCGTCCGCATCGGCGTGGTCGGCGCGGGCGACCCCTACTGGGCGACCTACGAGCAGGCCGCCGAGGACGCGGGCATCGACGTCGAGATCGTCGACTTCACCGACTACAACCAGCTCAACCCCGCGCTGACCGAGGGCGAGATCGACCTCAACCAGTTCCAGCACCTGGTCTACCTGGCGCAGTACAACACCTCCGCCGGCGCCGACCTCGTGCCGATCGGCGCGACCGCGATCTACCCGCTCGGCCTCTACTCGACCCAGTACGACAGCGTCGAGGACATCCCCGAGGGCGAGAGCGTCGCCGTCCCGAACGACGTGACCAACCAGGCCCGCGCACTCCTCGTCCTCCAGTCGGCCGGCCTGATCGAGCTGACGGACGGCGGCACCGCCTTCTCCGGCCTCGACGACATCGACACCGGCGCCTCGAAGGTCACCGTCACCGCGCTCGACGCAGCGCTCGTGCCGACGTCGCTCCCGGACGTCGCCGCCGCGGTCGTCAACAACGACTACCTCGCGGGCGCGGGCCTCGAGGCCACCGACGCCCTCGCGCAGGACGACCCGAGCGACCCGACCGCGGTGCCCTACGTCAACGTGTTCGCCGCCCGCGCGGACGACGCCGAGAACGAGACCTACCTGAAGCTCGTCGACGTCTACCAGACCTCGCAGGACGTGCTCGACGGCGTCTCCGAGCAGTCGGGCGGCACCGCCGTCTTCGCGACGACCCCCGCCGCCGAGCTGCAGTCGACGCTCGCCACCGTCGAGGCCGACGCCTCCGCCCAGGGCTGACCCGCCCCTCCCCCGCTACGACCCCGCGGCGCAGCAGTGCCCGACCCCCGCAGTGCCCGACCCCAGCAGTGCCCGATCCAGCAGTGAAGGAAGCGCCGTGCCGCTCATCCGCCTCGCCGACGTGAGCAAGGTCTACCCGCCGCTCGCGCGCGGCGCGTCCGCCCTGACCGCCGTGGACGGCGTCAGCCTCGACATCGAGGCCGGCGACGTCTACGGCGTGATCGGCTACTCCGGAGCCGGCAAGAGCACGCTCGCGCGCCTGATCAACGCCCTCGAGCCCGCCACCGGCGGCAGCATCCAGATCGACGGCCGCGAGATCGTCGGCCTGCCCGAGCGGGAGCTGCGCCGGCTGCGGCTCGGGATCGGCATGATCTTCCAGCAGTTCAACCTCTTCGGCTCCAAGACCGTCGAGCAGAACGTCGCCTACCCGCTGCAGGTCGCCGGCACGCCGCGTGCCGAGCTGCGCGCCCGCGTCGACGAGATGCTCCGCTTCGTCGGCCTCTCGGACAAGGCCCGCAGCCACCCGGAGCAGCTCTCCGGCGGCCAGAAGCAGCGGGTCGGCATCGCCCGCGCCCTCGCCGCCTCGCCCCGCATCCTCCTCGCCGACGAGGCCACCAGCGCCCTCGACCCGGACACCACCGGCGAGGTGCTCGCGCTCCTGCGCCGGATCAACGAGGAGCTCGGCGTCACCATCGTCGTCATCACGCACGAGATGGACGTCGTCCAGCAGCTCGCGACGAAGGTCGCCGTGATGGAGGCGGGCCGCATCGTCGAGCGCGGCCCCGTCTTCGACGTCTTCTCGGCCCCGCGGGAGGCGGTCACCCGCCGCTTCGTCTCCACGGTCGTGCGCACGGTGCCCTCGCGGGAGGAGGCGGCGGTGCTGCGCGCGCGCCACCCCGGCCGCCTCGTCACGCTGTCCTTCTCCGACGGCTCCGCCTCGCAGGGCGACGTCTTCGCCGAGATCGCGCAGGCCGGCGTCCCGCTGGAGCTCGTCTACGGCGGCATCACCGACGTCCGCGGCCGCGCCTTCGGCCACCTCACCGTCGCGCTCGACGCGTCCGACGCCGTGATCGACCCCCTGCTGGCCCGCCTCGGCGCCCGCGTCGCCCTCACGGAGGTGCCCCGATGAACGAGCTCATCCCCCTGCTGCCCCAGCTCGCCGAGGCGACCGGCGAGACCCTCTACATCGTGGCCCTCAGCCTGCTCTTCGGCGGGATCGGCGGCCTGCTGATCGGGCTCGGACTCGCCGTCACCCGCGGCGGCGCGCTCTACGCCAACCGCTTCGTCTTCGGCCTGCTGAACGTGGTCGTCAACGTCTTCCGGCCGATCCCGTTCATCATCTTCATCGCCGCGGCCCAGCCGCTCGCGCGCCTGGTGGTCGGCACGGGCATCGGCACCGACGCGATCGTCTTCACCCTCTCGCTCGCCGCGGCCTTCGGCATCGGGCGCATCGTCGAGCAGAACCTGCTGACCGTGCAGCCCGGCGTGATCGAGGCCGCCCGCTCGGTCGGCGCGAGCCGCTTCCGGATCGTCCGCACGGTCCTGCTGCCCGAGGCGCTCGGACCGCTGATCCTCGGCTACACCTTCGTCTTCGTCGCGATCATCGACATGTCCGCCGTCGCCGGCTACATCGGCGCCGGCGGCCTCGGCACCTTCGCGATCCAGTACGGCTACCGCCAGTTCGAGCCCGTCGTCACCTGGGCGGCCGTGCTCGTCATCATCGTGATCGTCCAGCTCGTCCAGCTGCTCGGCAACGTCCTGGCCCGCCGAGTCCTCCGCCGCTGACCCGCGCGTCCTCTCCCTCTCCGCGAGATGCCACTTGCGTACACGACACGCCGCGAAACGCGTACCTAAGTGGCATCTCACGGGGAGCGGGCGCCGACCGCTCCACGCTCTTTGCGGATGAGTCGAGCAATCTGCCGCACGCGACTTCCTGCTCGATCGAAGCGCTGAACCCCTCTGAGAACACTCTTTCTGCCAGCAATCTCTCGACGCCGCCAGAAAGTTGAGTGCCGGGACGGCGCTGCCTAATTTTCTGACCCATGGAGAGAGTGCCTCTTCATCGCAGGAAGTGCGTCCTCGGACCGCGTCCGGCGTTGCGAATCGCTGTCCTCCGCCATCAACGGCCTGACGCTCGTCGACCCGAGTGCGCCTGATTCTGCGTCCTTCACCAGATGTCGGGAGCAATGGTGCCAACCACACTGAGAATCATCGCCGCGCTCACAGCAGTCGCTGTGACGACGGGCTTCACCCCTCAACCGCCCACCGTCGCCGAGGCGGAGACCTCGTCGATCGAGGCGATCCACGAGATCGCACCGGAGCTGCTCGCACTTCCTCCGGATGAGGCAGGGAGCGACGACACCCGCGCTCTCCTGCCCTTGGATCCGAATGACGGGATCACCGTGCATACCGGGTCCGGGACGGCCACGATCGGAATCCCGGAGGCGGACACCGCACACGATGCGCGCCTGATCGCAGACGGCGTTCTCGAGTACGACACGGACGACGGCTACTCCAGCGTTCCGCTCGTCAAGGACGACGGCCAGATGAAGATCGCGACGGTCATCGAGAGCGCTGCCGCTCCGGATCGCTACGCCTACGAACTCGGACTCCCTGTCGGCAGCACACTCGAGAAGAACGAGGACGGGAGCGTCTCCGCCCTGGACGCCGAGGGGGAGCTCACCGCGCTGGTCAATGTGCCCTGGGCGGAGGACGCCGACGGCGCCTCCGTGCCGACCCACTTCGAGATCGAGGGGACGACGCTCGTCCAGATCGTCGAGCACCGGGGCGCGAGCTACCCGGTCGTCGCCGACCCGTGGTGGATCCCAGCGCTCCGACTGGTGGGCTTCTTCTCGAAGCACGCCCTGCAGCAGATCGCGGAACGCAATATCCGAGAGAATCTGGTCCGCATCGCTCTTCAGGAAGGCACTCGCACTGCGGGAAAGGACAAGGGCACTTCCGTCTTCAGCGCGAACAACATTAGGGTCGTCGTCAACGACAAGACAGGCAAGATCATCACCGTGACGAAGCCGGGTGGTGGTGGAGGAGGGGGAGGCGTATGAGAATTCGCTTCGATCCAGAAGTGAACGCCGCATACCTTCCCGTCGGACGCGAGCCCCAAGCCGGGGAGTCAGTCGCTCAGATCGACCAGATCTATGACCCGCACGGGTTCGGCGAGATCATCCTCGACTTCGACGCCGCCGGGCACCTCATCGGCGTCGAGATCCTCGGCGCACGGAAGCTGCTCCGCCCCGAGGCACTGGCCGACGCCGACATCCTCTGACGCCTTAACCACCTCCGCGAGATGCCACTTGTGTACGCGACACGCCGTGAAAGGCGTGCACAAGTGGCATCTCGCGGAGGGGAGGGGGCTGGGCTCAGTAGCGGGGCTTGCGCTCCGGACGCTCCGAGGAGCGGGACGGGCCCGAGGGGCGAGCGCCGCGGTCGGCGCCGGCGCGGCTGGGGCGGCGGTCGGGCTTGAGCTCGATCAGCTGGCCGCTGATACGGGTGCCGGCGAGGCGGTCGAGCACGTCCTGGGGCAGGTCGGCCGGCAGCTCGACGATCGAGAAGTCCGGGCGGATGTCGATGTGCCCGAAGTCGCCGCGGTTGAGGCCGCCCTCGTTCGCGAGCGCGCCGACGATCTGGCGGGGCTCGACGCGCTGACGGCGGCCCACCTCGATCCGGTAGGACGCGAGGTTGCTGTTCGACGAGCGCTGGCGGCGCTCGGGACGCTCGCGGTCGTTGTCGTACGAGGACCGGTCGGAGCGCTCGGGGCGGTCGCCGCGGCTGTCCTCGCGGCGGAAGCGAGGGTCGTCCGGCGAGAGCAGCAGCGGCTCGTCGCCCTGGGCGACGATCGCCAGCGCGGCGGCGACGTCCGACTCGACGACGTCGTGGTGCTCGACGTAGTGGCCGATGATGTCGCGGAACCGGTCGAGCCGCTCGCGGTCGGCCAGCGCCGTGGTGATGGCGTCGTCGAAGCGGGAGAGGCGCGTGACGTTGACGTCCTCGACGCTCGGGAGGCGCATCTCGGTCAGCGGCTGGCGGGTCGCCTTCTCGATGGCGGAGAGGAGGCGGCGCTCGCGCGGGGTCACGAAGCTGATCGCGGCACCGCTGCGGCCGGCCCGGCCGGTGCGGCCGATGCGGTGCACGTAGGACTCGGTGTCGATCGGGATGTCGTAGTTGACGACGTGGCTGATCCGGTCGACGTCGAGACCGCGGGCCGCGACGTCGGTCGCGACGAGGATGTCGAGCTTGCCCGACTTCAGCTGCTCGACGGTGCGCTCGCGCTGAGCCTGCGCGACGTCGCCGCTGATCGCGGCGGCCGTGTAGCCGCGGGCGCGCAGCTTCTCGGCGAGCGTCTCGGTCTCGCTCTTGGTGCGGACGAAGACGATCATGCCCTCGAAGTTCTCGACCTCGAGGATGCGGGTCAGCGCATCGACCTTCTGCGGGTACGACACCATCAGGTAGCGCTGGGTGGTGTTGGCGGAGGTCGTGGTCTTCGCCTTGACCGTGATCTCCTCCGGGTCCTTCAGGTACTTCTGCGAGATGCGGCGGATCTGCGACGGCATGGTCGCCGAGAACAGCGCGATCTGCTTCTCGACCGGGGTGTCGGCGAGGATCGTCTCGACGTCCTCGGCGAAGCCCATCTTGAGCATCTCGTCGGCCTCGTCGAGCACCAGGTACTTCAGGTGCGTGAGGTCGAGGGTGCCCTTCTCGAGGTGGTCCATGATGCGGCCGGGCGTGCCGACGACGACGTGGACGCCGCGGCGGAGCGCGGAGAGCTGGGTGCCGTAGCCCTGGCCGCCGTAGACGGGGAGCACGTGCACGCCGCGCAGACCGGACGCGTAGCGCTCGAACGCCTCGCAGACCTGCAGCGCGAGCTCGCGGGTCGGCGCGAGGACGAGCGCCTGCGGGGTCTTCTGCGAGACGTCGAGGCGGGAGAGGATCGGCAGCGCGAACGCCGCGGTCTTGCCGGTGCCGGTCTGCGCGACGCCGAGGACGTCGCGGCCGGACAGGAGGGAGGGGATCGTCGCGGCCTGGATCGCCGAGGGCGTCTCGTAGCCGACCTCCTTGAGGGCCTTGAGGACGGGGTCGCTGAGACCCAGGTCCGAGAAGACCAGCGAGGGGGCGGTCTCGTCTGCCGGCGCGGCCGGGGCGGTGCTGTCGGCGGCGGGCGCGGTCGCGCCGTCGGCCTGGGGGGCGGGTTCGGGTGTATCGGTGGACGCCATAGTGCAACGGTAGGCCGTCGGAGGCGCGCGCGAGCGCAGATCCGGCCTCTGAGCGGGCATTCGCGCCGGATCGGCGGCTGTGGAGGGGTCTCGAGGAGCCGCGCGGGCCCTCGCGTCAGTAGAACTCGACGGTGTCGACCCGGTTGATCAGCTCTTCGCCGTCGAGGTAGCGGGTGGCGTTGCGGGCGAAGAGCTCGGCGATCAGGCGGTCCTCGGCCGCGTTCAGTGCGGCGGTGTGCGGGCTGAGCAGGACGCTCGGGTGGTTCCAGAGCGGGCTGTCCTGGGCGAGCGGCTCCTCCGCGACGACGTCGAGGGCGGCGAAGCCGACCCGGCCGTCCTCGAGCGCGGCGAGCAGCGCGTCCTCGTCGATGACGGTGCCGCGGCCGACGCTGACCAGCGTCGCTCCGGGGCGCAGCGCGGCGAAGAAGTCGGCGCCGACGAGCTTCTCGGTCTGCTCGGTGCCGGGGAGGGTGACGACGACGCCGTCGATCCGCCCGGCGACCTCGGCGATCGCCGACGGCGGCACGATCTCGTCCACGTGCTCCACGGAGTCGGCGTGCCGGCTGGTGCCGATCACCCGGGCGCCGAGGGCCGACAGCTTCTGCGCGGTCGCCCGGCCGATGGTGCCGAGCCCGACGATCAGGATCGTCTGCTCCGAGAGCAGGCTCATCGTCCAGCGCGAGCCCCACTCGCGCCGGCCCTGCAGTGCCTGCAGCTTCGGCAGCGTCTTCGCGCCGGCGAGCAGGCCGAACAGGGAGAACTCGGCCAGCGGATCGGAGTGCACGCCCGCGGAGGTGGAGAACGCGACCCGCGCGAGCTGCTCCTCGCTCAGGCCGGCCTTCTTCACCTGCGCGCCGCCGCCCGCGGGCATCGTCTGCACCCAGCGCAGCCCCGGGTTCGCGGCGACCGTGCGGGCCAGCGCAGCCGGGTCCTCGCCGGGGATCCCGTAGAGCACCTCGGCGGAGTCGACCAGCTCCTCGAACGCCGCCTGCTGCTCCGGAGTCCGCTCGAACGCGGGATCGCCGCCGTGATCGCCCGCGTGCCGCATCGGCGGCAGCAGACTCTGGTCGGCGACGAAGTCGATCCGCGGCTCCAGCTCCACCACCCGCGCGATCAGCTCCTCGCTGATCGGCGTGGCGGCGACCACCCGGATGCGATCCGTCCGGTCCGGGCGGGGAGAGGTCGGTGCGGGCGTCGTCACGGGAGTCCCTTCGAGCGGCGGGCGAGCGGCGCGGCGGGCACCGACGCGATCGACCGCGGTCTCCCTCAGCGTATCGAGCGGAGGGAGCGCGTCAGGTTCGGGCGCAGGGCGGGGAGGAGGCCGACGTTCGCAGGGAGGTGGGTCTCGATACGCCCCTGCGGGGCTACTCGACCAGCATGGAGCCGGAACGGCAGTACGAGCGCGACGTCGCGATCGGCGACGAGTCGCGTCCGATCCGGCGGAAGCAACCCCTTGGCCGCCCGCGTTGCTGTGGATCTCCGCGTCGCCGGCCGTCAGTCACCGGGCCGCCGGCTGGACGAACGGTGAGGACGCCCCTCGGCACCTCGGGCCCCGCTCTACCGTGAGCGGACGGCAACATCGATCGAAGGAGACCGGATCATGGCGGCAGCAGGAGTGGCGACGGTATGGGTGCCGGTCGAGGACATGGAGCGGGCGGTCGCGTTCTACCGCGACACCCTCGGCCTCGACGTGAAGAGCACCTCGGGCGACTGGTCGGAGCTCGACGCGGGCGGATTGATGATCGGGCTGAACGCCCGCGAGTCGGCCTCGGTCGCGGAGAGCGGCGGAGCGGTCATCTCGTTCCAGCCCGACGGCAGCATCGAGGACGAGCTGGAGCGGCTGAAGGCGCGCGGCGCGTCGATCGAGGGCGAGATCAGCGACCACGAGTGGGGTCGCATCCTCCCCTTCAAGGACTCCGAGGGCAACGACCTCCAGTTCTACACGCCGCCGCAGAGCTGACGGCGGGCTGAGCGCCGGAGAGACGGCGCGGAGCGAGGGGGAGGCGGACGGAACCGCCTCCCCCTCGCTGTGTCAGGACGGCTCGTCGGCTCAGGACGGCTCCTCGGCTCAGGACAGCCGCAGCGGCAGCCGGCCGGCGAGCCGCGCGCCGCCGAGGGCGGCCGACGGGGCCAGCTCGATCGAGCCTCCGTAGACCGCGAACTGGCGCGAGAGGCGCTCGAGCCCGGAGAGCACCGGCGGGGCCGCGAGCCCGCCGCCGTCGTCGTCGAGACCGATCACCACGGCGTGCTCCCGCTCCCCGCGCGCCACGTCGAGCTGCAGCCGCACGGCCCGCGCGCCGCCGTGCTTGAGCGCGTTGGTCAGCGCCTCCTCGATCAGCCGCACCAGCAGCACCCGCTGCTCGATCGGGACACCGCGCTCCTCGAGACCCGGGTAGTCGTCGTGGACGTCCAGGTCGACGGCGATCTCCGGCGGCAGGCGCGAGAGCAGATCACGGGCGGCGGCGACCAGCCCGTGCTCGATGTCGACCGGGTAGAGCGCCCCGCTGACCGCGCGGACCTCCTGCTCCCGCAGCTCGTCGAGCCGGCTCGCGATGCCGCTCAGTCGCTCGGCGGTCGCGGCGGAGGGAGGAGTCGCGGCCAGCCCGCGCAGCTCCGCGGCCAGCACCACGAGCGTGTTCTGCAGCCGGCCGTGCAGGCCCTGCGCGACCTCGCGACGCACGCGCAGCTCCTCCTGCTGGAGCGCCTGCACCGCGTCGACGGCCTGGAGCAGCACGCGGGCGCGCTCCCGCTCCTTCTCGCGCACCCGTCGGGTCGCATCGACGAGCAGGAACCCGAACGAGACGATCAGGCCGACGACCACCGCGCCCACCACGAGCTCGACCACGAGCGCGTCGAGCGCGGTCGGCAGGTAGACCCCGACGATGAGCTGCAGCCCGACCCGGACGACGGCGACGACCGCCGCGATCCCCGCCGAGACCAGCAGCCGCCCGGTGCGCGCGCGGCGCTCGGGACGCAGCAGCGCGACGAGCGCGACCGCGAGGCCGATCGACGCGATGTTGACGACCACGCGCACGACGACGTCGACGACCGGCCCGCTCTCGACCCCCCGCACGGTCTGCGACAGCATGCCCAGCGCGAAGACCGCCTGCAGCGCCGCGAGGACGGCCAGCACGCCGCCGAGGATCGCGACGGTCCCGCGCAGGATCCGGTTGTCCTCGGCGTCGTCCGCGCGCCGCGGCCGGGAGTCGTCGGCGAGGGTCACCGGGTGTGCTCCAGGAACAGCAGGGTCGCCTCCACGCGGGGGTTGCGCGAGCCGTCGGAGCGCAGGCCGAGCGCTCCGTAGAGGGCGTTCACGTGATTGTCGACCGAGCGCACCGCGATGCCGAGCCGCTCCGCGATCGCGGCGTTGGTGAGGCCCGAGGCGAGGGCGCCGAGCACCTCGTACTGCCGGCGGCTGAGCGCGTCGACGGGCGAGCTCCGGCGGGCGGTGCGCGCGGCGACCAGGGCGGGGTCGAGCACGGTCCGGCCGTCGAGGGTCGCCCGGATCGCGGTCATCAGCGCGGGGGACGAGAGCGACGAGCTCTTCGAGAGGTAGCTCCAGCCGCGCACCTCGTCGCGGCCGAGCCGGAGGAAGCGGTGCATCGAGTCGACTGCCGAGAGCAGCACGACGGCGAGCTCGGGGTCGCCGGCGCGCAGCTCGCGGCCGAGCTCGATCCCGTCGCCGTCGCCCAGCTCGATGTCGATCACGGCGACGTCGAGCTCGGCGGGTCGCAGCCGCTCGCGCGCCTCGGCGGCCGAGGACGCCTCGACGACACTCCGGACTCCGGGCACCGCGCGCAGCAGCGACGCGAGCATCTGCCGGTAGAGCGGCTGGTCGTCGACGACGGCGAGCCGCAGCTCCCGCAGACCGCCCCCGAACGTCACACCGCATATCTTGTCCCGGCGCCGGGGGCGGGATCGGCGGAGATCGTGCTCAGAGCCGCTTGACCCCCGTCAATGGGGGGCACGGTCCCACTGTCGGAGCGCCCTGCGGGCCGGTCGATGAGACATCCGGTCTCAGCGCGCGAGCAGAGCCCCCGTCAGCGCCAGCCCACCGGCCGCCGCGGCGAGCGCCCCCGCCCACATCCCGAGGCCGGCGGCCCAGCGCCGCTCGAGCAGCATCCGCGGCGGGCGAGGCCGGCGAGCAGCAGCCCGAGCAGGAGGCCGCCGACGAGGTCGACCGTGATCGTCGCCACCGGGACGGTGCCGAGCGGCGGCAGGGCGAGCGCGGTCCCTCAGCGGACGGCCCGGAATCCTGAGACGAAGCCTGCGGCGGCGTCACTCCCCCGTGTCCCACGGGACGCGGCGGCGGGTGCCCTCGTCGGCGCGGGGCACGACGAGGACGGGGCGGCGCTGACGGTGCGCGAGGTGCACCGCGACGCTGCCGCTGAGGAACTCGGCGATGCTCGCGAGCACTCCGGCGTCGCGGGTGCCGACCACGATCATCCGCGCATCGACCTCCTCGGCGACGTCGGTCAGGACCAGCGCCGGCTCGCCCTGGACGGTGCGCAGCGTCCAGTCGACGTCCGTCCCGGCGAGGGCCGCGCCGATCTCCTCGCGGAGCCCGGGCGGCTCGGTGGGGCCGGCGCCGGTGCCGCCGGAGCGGGGCACGAGGCCGACGGGGATGCCGCCGGTCATCGGGTCGACGTACTCGCCGACGAGGTACGGATCGGCGACCACGGTGAGCAGCAGCAGCGGCGCGCCGAGCCCGGAGGCGAGCTGCGCGGCGGTGCGGACGACCTCGGGACGCTGCCCGTCGACGACGCCGACGAGCACGGGTCCGGAGGGAGTGGATTCGGTCATGGACGGCTCCTTCCCTGGTCCTTCCATCCTCCCACCGGGGCCGGAGCGGGAGGAGACGCTGCGCGACGAGTTCCGTCGTGATCATTCCGTTACCGCACGGTGGCGGGCTAGAGTGACGAGTCGCCGGGCCCTGCCGGCGCCCCGCACCACCCCGCAGGCCCCCCTGCACCACCCCAGTCCGCCCACCCGAGGAGAGCGCACGCGTGTCGACCACTGGCATTCCCGATCCGCAGGAGTGTCACGACACCTCTCCCTCCGCGCCGGTGCACCGCACCCGCCGCGAGGCCCGCGCCGCTGAGGCCGCCGCCGCTTCACGGGCGGCCGGTGCCGCTGTGCCTGTCGCTGCCGCGGCCGTCGCTTCTGCGCCCGTCGCTTCCGTGCCCGTCGCTTCCGTGCCCGTCGCCTCCGTGCCCGTCGCGACTCCTCGCGCCACGGCCGCCCGGCGCACTCCGGTCGCCCCGCGCACTCCCGCCGCCCCGCAGCCCGCTCGCTCCGGTGGGCTCAGCCGGCGCACCCTCGGCTTCGCCACGTTCTCGATCGTCGGCGGCCTCTTCGCCACCGCCGCGCTGCCCGCGTACGGCGCCCGCAGCACTGCGGCCACCGCGGCCGGCACCGCCGCGAACCGCGCGGGCCTGCAGAACCTCACCGTCTCGTCGGAGGCGGCCGGGCAGACCGCCGTCCGCGACGCGTTCGCCGCGCCGACGCAGGCGCAGCTCGACGAGGCCAGCCGCCAGGCGGCCGTGCTGCAGAACGCGAACGGCGGCGGCTTCAGCACCGTGCAGACCCGCGCCGTCGGCGACGACTACCCGTGGCCCTACGAGACCATCGACGACGACGGCGGCGGGCTCTCCCCGCTCGGCTACTACTACCGCGAGTGCGTCGACTTCGTGGCCTGGCGCCTCAACCGCGACGCCGGCGCCACCGCCGCCCCGTGGAAGTACACCTGGGGCAACATCACGCCGATGGGCGGCAGCGCCTGGGAGTGGCCGGACAATTGGGCCGCGAAGGGCTGGGCCACCAGCTCCGTCCCGATCGTCGGCTGCGTCGCCTGGTGGACCTACAACCACGTCTCCTACGTGCAGCAGGTCAACGACGACGGCACCGTCCTCCTCGAGGAGTACAACTACGGCGGCCGCCACAGCTACGTCACCCGCACCTTCCCCACGGCGCAGGTCCCCCTCTTCCTCTACCCGCCCGCCCTGTAGCGATCAGCACGGTCTCGGTGACACCGCATGTCCCCTGCGCGTCACGAGGGAAGGGCGTCGAACCGAAGTCCGCTCGTCTCCGCGATCTTCTTCGCGGTCGTGGGGTCGCGACGGCTCCACGAGCCCGAGACGACATCGGTCCGGACGCGCCTGCTCGACGGACACCGGCACCGCGCTGGACCGCGATGACGTCATCCCGTTGCTCCAGCGTGAGAAGCGGAGTGATCGCACTACTTGGGGAGAGATGATGCAACGGTCGGCGCCATGGGTATTGATAGCGTTGGGCTTGCTCGACATCCTCTGGGGATATCACGCCTGGAGCCCGTGTTTCGTCTCGAATGACCTGGCCTGTCGAGAAGCACTGAACGAGCGCCCGGAAGAGCCCTTGTCAGTAGCCGTCTGGATCCTGTCGTTCGCCTCGATCATCCTCACCATGCTCTTCCGCACCGGACGAGTCGGGACATTCATCGGCCTCATACTGATCGCGGTCGCGAATCCGCTCTTCGATCCGGGCTTCTTCTGGCAGAGCTGGAATTCCGCGGACGGAGCAGCCGGCACGGGCATGACCGCTGGTGCGGTCATCGTCGTCTCAGGAGTGATCGTCCGGATCTTCATCTCCATCGACCGAAGGAGAGTCGCCGGCGGACTGCTTCCTCTTGGAGAAGGCGGAAGCTGATCCGCTGCATCGCAGAACGACGAGATCGATGTGCTCGGATCGCGCACCAGCGTCACCTGGGGCAGTTTCCACTCTTCACGATCACCCACCAGTAGCCGTTGGGTACCTTCACCCAGGAGCCTTCGCCGTTGACGTCACGAGTCACCAGCGCCCGTCCCGCTCGGCGTCACTGCAAGGTCGTACCCGGTCAGAGTCACTTCTCGTCCAGCTACGGCACCCGCGCCTTCCCCACGGCGCAGGTCCCCGTCTCCCTCTACCCGCCGGCCCTGTAGCGGCGGCACCCGCCGCCTCGCGGGTCGCTCACCGCCTCCATGCTGATCGAGTAGCCCGCGGAGCGGGCGTATCGAGATCCACCAGCGCCAGCAGGACGAGTCTGCAGACCCCGCCGCGCCGAGGGTGGGCGGGTCTCGATACGCCCCTGCGGGGCTACTCGACCAGCATGAGGACTCTGCCTCCTCATCGAGTCCCGAAGCCGTCCCCACCGTCTTCGCGCCACGCCGCCGCGGCGGCGGGAGTCACGTGCACGGTGACTGTGACGCTCACGTCCTCCTCCGGCACGTTCAGGAAGAGCGCGGCCACCTCCCGGGCGACGGCGTTCACCTCGCCGAGCATCCGGGTCTGACCCACGGTGTCGAGCTCGGGGATCGTCACGAGCCACCAGCGCCCGTCCCGCTCGGCGGTCGCTGCAAGGTCGTATCTGGTCATCGTCACTTCTCCGTCGCCGTTCCTGTCGTCACCCGCTGTCGTCTCGCCGAGCAGACCGGTGGTGCCCCGCCGAGAAGTAGACCCGTCCAGGCTCGTCGGAGGGAGCGCCGCGGAGGAGATGGCGCGGGATGCCTGTTCTCGCTCGCTCGGCACGAGGTCGGACAAGTCCAACGCGCGCCGCGCCCGCTCGGGGAGTCGTTCATCCCGCGAACGGGTGCACAACTCAGGCCAGGAAGCGCGATCGGCGGGAGAACAGGTCGATTCGGGGGATCCAGCCTTACTTGTGCACGCGCACGGACGAGAGGACTGCCAGAAGGGCGGCGAACGCGGGGGTGCGCGGGTCGATCGGGGCGTAGTGGTCGGCGTCCGGGAGCTCGACGAGGTGCGCGGAGGGGTGCTCGGCGCAGTAGCGGCGGCTGTACGCGATCGGGACCTCGTCGTCGAGGGTGCCTTGCAGCAGCACGGTCGGCATCGGTGGGGCGGGGAGCCGCGCCGGGTCGAGGTCGTCGAGCGGGCCGTCCGGGCCGAGCAGCTCCGCGACGGCGCCGTTCCCCAGCCGCTCGTCGGCGGCGACGCGCAGGTCGGCGACTCCGGCGAGCGACACGACGGCGTCGACGTGCGGCGACGGATGCGCGGCCTGCGACCACAGCGCCAGGTGACCGCCGGCCGAGTGGCCGACCAGGACCGTGCGCGGGCGCTCCTTCGCGGGGAGCAGCGGCGGGAGCGCCTCGATCGCCGCGAGGACGTCGTCGAAGGTGCCCGGCCATCCGCCGCACGCGTCGCCGACGCGCCGGTACTCGAGCAGCAGCACCGACCAGCCCGCGTCGGCGAGGGCGGCGGCCAGCGGGCGCGCGTGACTCCGGTCCCAGCGCGCCCGCCAGAAGCCTCCGTGCACGAACAGCACGAGACCCCGCCCCGAGCCGCGGTAGAGCTCGGCGATCTGCTCAGGCGCGGTCCCGTAGCGCAGCAACTCGTCCGGCTCGCGCGCCGCGAGGTCGAGGACCCCGCTCACGCGCCGCCGTGCACCTCTCGGGACTCGCGCGCCCCCTCGAGGAGCAGGTCGCGCACCGCCATCACCACGGTCTCGACCTCCGCGAAGGAGGTGGAGAGCGGCGAGAGCCCGAGCCGGATGCCGCTGGGCGTGCGGAAGTCCGGGATGATCCCGCGCTCCCAGAGCACGGGGACCATCGCGGCGAAGTCCGGGTGGTCGACGGTGATGTGGCCGCCACGGCGCGCGGGCTCGCGGGTGGTCGACAGCTCGACGCCGAGCGGGGCGAGGTGCTCGTCGAACAGCTCGACGGCGAAGGCGGTCAGCGCGATCGACTTGACGTGGATCGCGGGCAGGCCCGCCTCCTCGATCAGGTCGAGCATCGCCTGCATGGCGAGCATCCCGACGATCGGCGGCGTGCCACTGAGGAAGCGGCGGATGCCGTCGGCGGGGTCGTAGTCCTCGCCCATCCGGAACGAGTCCTTGACGCCCATCCAGCCCTGGATCGGCTGCCGAGCGCCGGCGATCAGCTCGCGGCGGACGTAGAGGAAGGCGGGGGCGCCCGGTCCGCCGTTGAGGTACTTGTAGGTGCAGCCCGCCGCGAGGTCCACGCCCCAGGCATCGAGCTCGATCGGCAGCACGCCGACGGAGTGGCAGACGTCCCAGAGCACCAGCGCGCCGTGCTCGTGCACGATCTCGGTGATCGCCGGGACGTCGGCGGCGTAGCCGGAGCGGTAGGCGACCTGGCTCAGCACGACCACGGCCGTGTCGGAGCCGACGACCGCGCGGACGTCGTCCGGCGTGACCCCGGAGCCCGACTCGGTCTCGATCCAGCGGATGCTCGCGCCGGTCTCGGCGGCGATCCCCTCGACGACGAAGCGGTCGGTCGGGAAGTTGCCGCGGTCGATGACGATCTCGGAGCGGCCGGGCCGGGCGGTCAGCGCGGTGCGGATCAGCTTGTAGAGCGAGACGGTGGTCGAGTCGCCGACGACGACCTGGCCGGCAGCCGCGCCGAGCACCGACGCGCCGAGGCGGTCGCCGAGCGTCAGCGGGAGCTGGAACCAGCTGTCGTCCCAGCCGCGGATGAGGCGGGTCCCCCACTCCTGCTCGACGAACGCGGCGTAGCGCTCGGTCAGGACCTTCAGCGGGCGGCCGAGCGAGTTGCCGTCGACGTAGGCGGGCAGCGCCGGGTCGTCCGCGCCGACGAAGCGGGAGCGGTAGCCGGCGAGCGGGTCGAGGCGGTCGAGCTCGGCCGCGGAGGAGCGGACGGTCTGGTCGAGGGCCACGGCGGCCCTCCTCTCGTATGGGGCGCGGGTGCGGGGAGGAGCGGGGACTCCTCACAGTCGCACGAGCGGGCCCCCGCGGGACAGCACTCGCGCGAGGATGGTCGGGTGACCTCCTCCGCAGCGCCCGTCCACCGTCGCCCGCGCCTGCTCCCGAGCCTCGGGGTCGGCGTCGCGGCCGGCGTGCTCGGACTGCTGCCGTGGCTGCTCACCGGGCTGCGGCTGCCGCTGCAGAACCTCTGGGCGACCGACGTGCTGCCCGAGGAGATGCCACTCGCGCTGCTGCCGTTCAGCCAGTACTTCCTGACGCTGATCGTCTCGGTGATCGTGATCGGGTCGGCCCTCGCGGGACTCGCGGCCCGCGTCGGCCGGCGCCGCGGCATCGGCCCGCTCGGCGCGGCGCTCGGCGCGGTCGGCGTGCAGGTCGTCGCGCTGGTGCAGTCGGCGCTGACCGTGTCCGCCGGGCTGCGGGCGGACCGCGACTCCGACCTCTACCTCGCCGCGATCGTCGGCGGCACCGTCGCTGCGATCGCGGTCGGAGCGCTGCTCCTGCTCGTGATCGCCCGGGCACCGCGGGCGGGGGCGGCCGTGGCGATCTCGCTCGCGGCGGTCGCCGTCGGCGGGTGGCTGACCGGAGTGGTGGCGCCGCTCAGCCGCGACGGCTCGGCCGCCGGAGTCGCGCTGCTGAACGCGGTGCAGTGGCTGCCGGGGATCCTGGCCGGTCTCGCCCTCGCCTGGTGCGGGGTGCTCTCCGTCGGCCGGGTGATCGCGTGGATCGTGAGCCTCGCCGTGCTCTGGGTCGGGCCGGTGCTGGTCACCGCCGTCTCGGCCGCCGCCGGCTCGCGGGTGCTGGCCCGCCATCCGCTCGAGATGCTCGACTACGCCCAGGCCGTCTTCACCAGCGCGCTGATGCTCCCGGCCGTCTCGCTCCGCACGCCCGCGACGGCCCTCGTCGTCGCCGCCCTCGGCGTCGCGGCCCTGCGCGCCTGGCACGCCCGCCGGGCGTGATCTCCTCCGCGAGATGCCACTTGTGCACGCGACACGCCGTGAAAGGCGTGCACAAGTGGCATCTCGCGGGAGGGGTCAGGACTCGAACCAGCCTCGGGGGTGGTGGTCGGCCGTCAGCGGGGTGCGCTCGCGCGTGGGGCGCGCCCACTGCACGGCGTTGGCCAGCACCCGCTTGATGTCGGGGTGGTGGTAGACGGGGTAGTCCTGGTCGCCGGGCGAGAAGTAGAACACCTTGCCCAGGCCCCGGGTGTAGGTCACTCCGGAGCGGAAGACCTCGCCGCCCGAGAACGTCGAGAGGAACACCGTCTCCTCGGGCACCGGGATGTCGAAGTACTCGCCGTACATCTCCTGCTCGGGGATGACGATCGGGCTCGGGACGCCCTCGGCGATCGGATGGGTCGGCGCGATCGTCCAGACCAGCTCGCGGTCGTGGTCGTTCCGCCACTTCAGCGAGCAGGTCGTGCCCATCAGCGCCTGGAAGATCTTCGAGTAGTGGCCGGAGTGCAGGATCAGGATGCCCATCCCCTCCTGCACGTGCCGCAGCACCCGCTGCACGACCTCGTCCGACACCTCCGGGTGCGCGATGTGCGCCCACCAGAGCAGCACGTCGGTCCTCGCCAGCGCCTCCTCGGTCAGCCCGTGCTCGGGCTCGGGGAGGGTCGCGGTGCGCACCGAGACGGCGTCGCCGAGCGACTCGGTCAGGCCGTC
This sequence comes from Rathayibacter sp. PhB179, assembly GCF_004345345.1. Classification (NCBI taxonomy): domain Bacteria; kingdom Bacillati; phylum Actinomycetota; class Actinomycetes; order Micrococcales; family Microbacteriaceae; genus Rathayibacter; species Rathayibacter sp. PhB179. The sequence continues at coordinate 447,461 of NZ_SLVD01000001.1, forward strand.
GGCGATCACCCGGTGGATGCCGTCGGGGTAGTGCCGCATCACGGTCTCGTCGCCGCGCGTCTCGTGGCGGAACTCGTTCCAGACCAGGACCTCGAGGGGTGCGCTCATGCGACCGCCACCTCCTTCTTCTCGGCGGCGGAGCGGTAGATCGCGTCGACCACCCGGCTGCGGTGCAGCGCGTAGTCGCCGTAGTGGCCGGCGTAGCGGGGTCCGCCGGCGGGAGCGTCGGCACCCGAGGCGATGGCGGCGAGGAACTCCGCGATCACCGAGCGGTGGTGCCCGGCGGGCACCGGGACGTCGGGGCGGGAGACGGTGGGGGCGCCGGCGACCTCGGAGTAGAACGTGAGCGTCCCCTCCGTCGCGTAGTCGGCGACGTGCAGGCGGGCGCCGCCGGCCGAGCCGAGCAGCTCGACCTCGATGTCCTCGTGCACCTTGGAGTAGCTGGCCCAGGAGGCGTCGAGCTGCAGGCTGCGGCCGTTGTCGAGGCGCAGCAGCGCGCTGGAGAAGTCCTCGACCTCGAAGGCGTGCGTGCCGGTGGCGGCGACGCCGTGCGGGCGCCCGCCGCGGCCGGAGCGGCCGATCTCGCCGTAGGCGACGGCGGAGACGCTGGTCACCCGCGGTTCGCCGAGCAGATGCAGCGCGATGTCGAGGACGTGCGAGCCGAGGTCGATCAGCGGTCCGCCGCCGGCGAGCTCCTTGCTGGTGAACCAGGAGCCGATGCCCGGAATGCCGGTGCGCCGCTGCCAGCTGGCGCGGGCGTGGTAGATCTCGCCGAGCGGGGCGTCGTCGAGGTAGGTGCGCAGGTAGGCGACGTCGGCGCGGCGGCGGTGGTTGTAGGCGATCTCGAGGACGCGGTCGTTCGCGCGGGCCGCCTCGACCATCTCGGCGGCGAGCTCGGCGGTGGTGGCCAGCGGCTTCTCGCAGAAGACGTGCTTGCCGGAGGCGAGCGCGGCGACGGCGATCGGGTGGTGGAGGTGGTTGGGCACGCCGATCGAGACGACGTCGAGGTCGTCGCGGGCGACGAGCTCCTCCCAGTCGGCGTAGAGGTCGGGGACGCCGCGGGTGGCGCCGAGCTCGCGCAGGCGCTCCTCCTCCTGGCCGGCGAGCGCGACGACGCGCGCACCGGGGAGGGCCTGGAAGGCGTCGAGGTGGGTGGTGCCGGCGAAGCCGAGGCCGACGACGCGCAGCTCCCCCGGGATCTCGGTCGTGCCTGTGTTCTCGGTCATGCCGTCGAGCCTAGTCGAATTGATTCGAGCGCTCGATAAACAGGTGGGTGGGTCTCGATACGCCGCCCGCGGCGGCTACTCGACCAGCATGCAGTGACCGGCGAAGGACAGCTTCATGCTGGTCGAGTAGCCCCGCAGGGGCGTATCGAGACCACCGTCGTCAGCAGGGTGGATCTCGATACGCCCGCTCCGCGGGCTACTCGATCAGCATGCAGGCGCGCGTTGCAGGCGCACCGCGATGTACTCGCGGCCCGGCAGGTCGATGCGGAAGCGGCCCGAGTAGGTGCCGGGCAGGCGCTCGACGGTCATCGCCCAGGTGTCGAGGACGTCGACCGTGTACGAGACGTCGGGCTCGAGCAGGAAGCGGCGGTAGGTGGGGCGGTCGAAGCCGAAGTAGTAGAGGTAGTACTCGCCCTCGACGCCGGCGCGCGGCACGTCCCAGTCCAGCGGGATCGGCTCGAGGCCGTTCGCGGGCCCCTCGGCCAGCACCGACTCCAGGAACGCGATCCGCGCCGGGCTCGTCCCCCGCAGCTCGCCGCCCTTCGACCACCAGAGCACGTCGTCCGGGTGCACGTAGGTCTCGCCGTGCCCGACGTAGCCGCCGCGCAGCGCACCCTCCCAGAACCGCCGCACCAGCTCCTCGCCGGTGATGTTGCCCCAGCCCTGATCGATGTCGCCCTCGTAGGCGCACTCGTCGATGACGACCGGCTTGCCCCAGCGGCGCCACTCCGTCGTCATCTCGGCCGTCTTGTAGACGTCCTGCCGCTGGATGCTGGCGTGCGTGATCCACGGGCGGGAGTGGTCGTAGAACTCGCGGCAGTTGTGGATCGAGAGCAGGTGCCGTGACGGGTCGTCCTCCCCCACGATCCCGGCGAAGCGCTCCCAGTCCTCCTCGGTCTTCTCGAACAGCAGGTCGTACTCGTTCGCAAGCGACCACCAGACGTTCGCGAACGAGGCGAGCCGCGCCACGGCGTAGCGCATGTAGCGGTCGTCGGCGACGGCGTCCATCGTCGAGAAGCCCCAGCGGTCGTAGGCGTGGAAGAGGATGAGGTCCGCCTCGATGCCGAGCTCGCCGAGCTGCTCGATCCGCCGCTCGAGGTGCGCCCAGAACTCCGGATCGAAGCGCTGCCAGTCGAAGCCCGCCTCGGGCGAGCCCTCGAACGGATACAGCTCCGGCTCGTTCTCGTTGAAGAGGTACGACTTCGGGAAGACGCACATCCGCATCTTGGTGAAGGGCGCGGTGGCGAGCGCGGCGAGCGTCCGCTCCTCCAGTGCGTCGCCCTGGTGCGTCCAGGCGTAGGAGGTGGTGCCCAAGGGGCGGTGCCGGGTGCCGTCGGCGTGCGCGAAGTGGAAGGTGTCGGCCACCCGCACCGGGCCGTGCTGCCCCGCCACCGCCGCGGTCACCGAGACGGAGCCGGTGACGCCGTCGAGCGAGCGGGCGCTGCTCGAGGTGGTCCAGGCGTACTCGCCGGGGGCCTCGGGCATCCAGCGCAGCCGGTACACGCCGTCGCCGTCGTAGAAGCCGGGCACGCGCACCGCGCCGTCGGGACCGTCGACGATCGCCGAGAGCGCGACGTCGACGAACGGGTTGCCGTGCGCGGGACCGCGCAGCTCGATCTCGAAGCGCCCGAAGACGGTGGCGGTGGCCGGCGCGGACACGACGGCCGACGCCAGCGGGACGTCCGCGGTCTCGTAGTCGCCGGAGGGCTCGACGTACCGCTCCTGCTCGCGGGCCGGCGCCGGCTCCTCCGTCGGGATCGCGGCGACCTCGGCCAGCAGCGCCTCGCGCTCGGCCGCGTCGAGCGACTCCTCGGTGTCGACGACGAGCCCGAGCGGATAGCTGTGCAGGGTGTGCAGGATCGAGGAGTGCACCAGCCCGGGGAGGCGGCGCTCGACGATCGCGTGCCCGCGCGGGTCGCGGAGGACCTCGAACAGGCGCGTCTCGCGCGAGAACCGCTCGGCGGTGTCGGTGGTGTGCGGCACGGTCAGCCCTTCACGGCGCCGGCGAAGGCGCCCTCGACGAAGTAGCGCTGGAACATCAGGTAGACGATCAGCACGGGGAACACGGACATGATGGTGAAGGCGTTCAGCGGCCCGTACGAGCTGGTGAACTGCGACTGGAAGCCCTGCAGCGCGAGCGGGATCGTCCAGGAGTCCTGGCTCTGCAGCAGCGCGAGCGCGATGGAGTACTCGTTCCAGGTGGAGACGAAGTCGAGGATGAACAGCGCGGCGAGCGCCGGGCGGGCCAGCGGCAGGATGATCGTCAGGAACAGCCGCCAGTTGCCGGCGCCGTCGATCCGCGCGCTCTCGTCGATCTCCTCGGGGATCTGGCGGAAGAAGCCGTAGAGGATGAAGGTCTGGTACGGCAGGCCGAACGCGATGTACGGCAGGATGATGCCGAAATTGCTGCTCAGCAGCCCCAGCCCGTTGATGACCTGGAAGAGCGGCGCGATCGCGACCTGGATCGGCACCATCGCCCCGAGCGCGATCACGCCCATCAGCAGGCGCTGCCGGCGGAACCGCATCCGCGCCAGCGCGAAGGCGGCGGCCGCCGAGATGAAGAGGCCGATCGGCACCTTGAAGAGCGCGATGATCAGGCTGTTGCCGCCCGCGGTGAGCAGATTGCCGCGGTCGAGCGCCTCGACGTAGTTGCCGAAGTCGGGCGACCACGGCGGCACGAAGGCCGGCGTGCTGAAGATGTCGGCCTCGCTCTTCAGCGAGGTGAAGACCATGAAGATCAGCGGGACGGCCCAGATCAGGACGGCGAAGACCAGCGCGATCCAGAGGCCGATCCGGATGTAGTCGCGGCCGCCGACCGGGCGGCGGGGGCGCTTGGGCGGCGCGACCAGGCCGGGTGCGCTGGTCGGGATGCTCGTGACGCTCATGAGTTCTTCTCCTGACGAGCCGTCCACACCATGTACGGGACGACGATGACGAGGGTGATCACGAGCAGGACCGTGGCGATCGCGTTGCCCTGGCCGTACTCGTGGTTGTTGAAGGACTGCTGGAACGACCACAGCGCGAGCACCTGCGTCTGCTGCGCCGGGCCGCCGCCGGTCATGCCGACGATCAGGTCGAACACCTTGATCGAGTTGATGATCGTGAGGACGACGACGATGACCGTGGTCGGCCGCAGCGCCGGGATCGTCACGTTGCGGAACACCTGCCAGGCGTTCGCGCCGTCGAGCCGGGCCGCCTCGACGTGATCGGGCGAGACGCTCTGCAGGCCGGCGAGGAAGAGCACCATGTTCGTGCCCGCGATCTGCCAGACGAAGGCCGCGAAGATCGAGTAGAGCGCGAGGTTCTTGTCCCCGAGCCACTGCACCTCGGCCAGCCACGGCAGGTCGAACAGCTGCGCGAGGTTGACGCCCACGCCGTAGTTCGGGTTGTACATCCAGCGCCACATGTTCGCGATGGCGATCGGGGCGAGCACGCCCGGGATGTAGAAGAGCGAGCGGAAGGCGTTGCGCCCGAACAGCGGGCGGTTCAGCGCCAGCGCCATCACCAGCCCGAGGCCGACCGGGATGAAGAGCGAGAGCACCACCCAGATCAGGGTGTTCGAGAACGCGGTCCAGAACACCGGGTCCTGGGTGAAGATGCGGACGTAGTTCTGCAGTCCGACGAAGACCTGCGGGGCGCCCTGGAAGCCGGACCACTCGAAGAAGCTGAGCCGCACCGACTCGAGCGAGGGGCCGACCACGAAGACGAGGTAGGCGGCCAGCGCCGGCGCGAGGAACGGCAGGGCGGCGAGGAAGCCGGTGCCGCCGAAGCGGGCGAGGGCCCGGCGGCGCGGGTGCTTGGGCCGCGGCTGCTCCGGGGCGGCCCGCCGCGGGCGGGCGGGGGTGGATGTCGTCATGTCGGACCTCTCGGACGTCTCGGACGCGGGGTGCTCGGGCACGGCGGCGCTCGGGCGGAGGGGACGCGCGGCCCCCTCCGCCCCGGGCGTCACTGCTGGTCGATGAACTTCTGGAACTCGGCGCCGGCGTCGGCCGGGTCGAGGTCGCCGGTCGCGACCAGGTTCTGGATGCGCCAGTACTCGGTGGTCTGCGACTGCGAGAGGTTCTGGTCGTTGTTCATGTAGACGCCGGTCGCCGCCTCGGTGATCGGGTTCCAGAGGGCGTCGAAGGCGCTCTGGTCCTCGGGGGTGACGTCGACGTTGACCGAGCGGCTGCCGAAGGTGGCGATGAACGTGGCCTGCGCCTCGGGCGAGGTCAGGTAGTCGAGGAACTTCGCGGCCTCGTCGGCGTGCTCCGAGTTCGCGGAGATGTAGTTGTTCTCGTTGAAGCCGTAGATGCGGTCGGTGCCCGTGGGGAAGGCGAAGATGCCGACCGAGTCCTCGGACATCCCGGCGTCGCGGATCTGCTGGTTGAACCAGTCGCCCTCGATCGCCATGGCCGCCTTGCCGGCGAAGAAGAGCGAGCTCGACTCGTCGTTGTTGATCGAGATGAAGCCGTCGTTGACGTAGTCCTCGGTCCAGGTGGCGAACTCAGTGAAGGTGTCGGTGACGCAGGACTCGTCGGCCCAGCTGGCCTCGCCGGTGACGAGGGCCTGGTAGCCGTCGGCGCCGCACTCGGTCTCGAGCAGGCTGTCGAGCAGGCGCATCACGTGCCAGTTGACGGTGCCGCCGAACTCGAACGGGGTGATTCCCGCGTCCTTGAGCTTCCCGGCGTCCTCGACGAGCTCGTCGTAGGAGGCGGGCGCGGCGTCGATGCCGGCCTGCTCGAAGAGGTCCTTGTTGTAGAAGACCGCCTCGGTGCGCTGGGTGTAGGGGACGCCGTCGTAGCCGCCGTACTGGGTGACGGTGGAGAGCGTGGTGTCGGAGAAGCGGTCGGCCCAGCCGTACTCGTCGTAGTACTCCTTCAGGTCCAGGCTCGCGCCGGCGTCGATGAACTCGCCGCCGAGACCGGGGCCGGCCCAGGAGAAGAAGAGGTCGGGGGCGCCGCTCGTGCCGAGCGTGGTGCGCAGCGCGTCCTTGTGCGCGTCCACCGCCCGCTGCTCGACCTTGACGGTGATGTCGGGGTTCGCCTCCTCGAAGTCGCTGACGATCTCGTTGATCGTCGCGTTCGCGGAGTCGGCCGACTCGGTGAGCTTGAACCAGGTGATCTCGGTCTTGCCGCCGGAGTCGCCGCCGCTCGCGGAGCAGCCGGCCAGGCCTGCGAGGAGGAGAGCGCCCGTGGCGAGGGCGACGGATCGGGTCAGAGCATGGGAACGGGTCAGAGCACGCATCGTCGCGTCCTTTCGCTGCTCGACATCGCAGCAGCGCGACGTCGACGTCGGATCCGCCGATCAGGGCCGGAACTGGAGCTCCCGCGGCGGTGGATGAGGGATACGTTATCGATAACACATTCGGGCGACAATGCGCGCAACCGGTTGATGGGTCACGATCGGGTAACGGCGATCGGCCCGGAATCGGCTCAGTAGAGTGAGCGGGTCGCCGCCAGGGAGGGAGCCTCGATGTCGAGCACGTCCCTGCCCCGCGCGCGGCCGAGCATGGCCGACGTCGGGCGGCACGCCGAGGTCTCGGCGCAGACCGTCTCCCGCTTCTTCACCGGCGGCTACGTCGCTCCGGCGACCCGGGTGCGCATCGAGGCGGCCATCGCCGAGCTCGGCTACCGGCACAACCGCGTCGCCCGGAACCTCCGGGTCCAGCGCACCGACACGGTCGGCTTCCTCGCGATGGGGCCGCTGAACTACGGCCACTCCGAGCTGCTGACCGGGGTGAGCCGGGCCGCGCGCGCCGAGGGGCTCTCGCTGATCACGGCCCTGCTCGAGGTCGGGCCGGACGCCCCCGGAGCCCGCGAGGAGATGCGGCACGCGGTCGACAAGCTCCTCTCCTTCCAGGTCGACGGGATCATCGTCGGCACGCCCTACGGCGGGCTCGACGAGCTGGTCGAGTACATCGCCGCCTCGGTGCCCGTTGTGACGCGCTCCGAGCGCGGCGGCCCCGTGGGCGACTCGACCTACGCCGACTCGTACGGTGCCGGCTACCTCGGCACCCGGCACCTGCTCGAGCTCGGGCACCGGCGGATCCTGCACCTCGCGGGCCCCGGCGACCGCAACGAGGCCGTCGACCGCGAGCGCGGCTACCGGGCGGCGCTGACGGAGGCGGGGGTCGCCCCGCTCGAGGTGCTGCGCTGTGCGGAGTGGGACGCCGAGTCGGGAGCCGCGCAGGGCCGGGCCGTCGATCCGGAGTCGTTCACCGCGGTCTCGGCCGCCAACGACCAGATCGCGCTCGGCTTCCTCCGCGCGATGTCCGAGCGCGGCCGGACGGCGCCCGGCGACTACTCGATCGTCGGCGTCGACGACATGCCCGACTCCGCGTACTACTCGCCACCGCTGACGACGATGCACCTCGACCACCAGCTGCTCGGCGAGAAGGCCCTGCAGATGCTGGCCGCGCGCATCCGCACCGGCGAGCGCCAGGAGCGGACCGCGGTCACCGCCCGCCTGGTGCTGCGCTCGTCGACGGCGCCGCTGCGCTGACGCGCGGTCTCGAGACGCCGCTGCGCGGCTACTCGACCACCATGGGAAGAGCCGCCTGCCTCATGCTGATCGAGTAGCCCTCCCAGAGGGCGTATCGAGATCCACCGTGCTGCAGGACATGGTCTCGAGACGCCGCTCCGCGGCTGCTCGACCAGCACGGGGTGCGGCTCGACCGGCGTGCTGCCGGCCTCGTGAGTCCGCTGCGTGCCCGTCTACGGCAGGCGGATCAGGCGGGCTCCCCGGACCTCCAGGTGGACGAGCGCTCCCTCCGGAGTACGGCCCGACACCTGGGTGATGCTCGAGACGCGCCTCGTCTCGAGATCGTGCGCGGAGAGCGTCGTCGACCGGGTGAGGGTCCGGGTCTCGCCCGGCGCGAGGAAGACCCGCTCCTTCCCGCCGCGCAGCCGCACGTCCTGCAGCTCGACGTCGCCGGTGTTGGTGACCGTCACGGTCCACGTCACCCTCGTGCCGATCCTCGGCTTCTCCCCCGGAGCGAGGGCCGGCGAGCCGGCGACGCGGCCGGCGAGCCCGGGCACCGCGGGGTGCTCGACCGCGTGGGTCGGCGTGGGCGTGGGCGTGGACGTGGGTGTGGGTGTGGGTGTGGGTGTGGGTGTGGCCGTCGGAGTCGGCGTCGGGGCAGGAGTCGGCGTCACGGCGGGGATCGGCAGGCGGTAGGAGTAGTCGGGACTCGCATACGAGCCGGTGGGAGTGGGGATCCGGCCGAAGCTCCCCGCGGTCTCCGCGTATCCCCTGTCGAGATCCTGCTGCGTGACCGTCCTGTTCTGGACGACGTCCGTCGACCGCCCCGGCTCGATCCGGGTGCCGGCCAGCGTGAGCGGGACGTCGCCGGTGTTCGCGACATGCAGCGTGTACTGCACCGGAATGCCGACCTGCACCGTCTCGCCCGGCTTGATGAGGAACTTGCCGGTGACGGTGATCGTCATCCCGGGATGCTCGACCACGGGTCCCGCCGACGGAGCGGACGTCGGCGTGGGGACGGTCGTCGGCGACGGGGCGACGGTCGGCGCGGGAGCAGGAGGCCCGGAGTCCACCGTCAGCGTCGCACCCGGAATCGGGATCCGGACGGAGTAGGACGGAGTGGTGTAGAAACCGGTCGGCGTGGGCACCCGCCCGAGACTCCCCTCGACCTGCACGAAGCCCTGCTTCAACTGCTCCGGACTGGCGTCCGCGATCAGGGGGAGGTCGACCGAGTGGCCGGGCTGGAGCAGCATCCCCTCGATGACGAGTGGGACATCACCCGTGTTCACGACGTGGCGGAAGATGTGCAACGGGGTCTCGACCGAGACCGTCTCCCCCGGCCTCAGGTCGAAGCGTCCGGTGACGGTGATCGTGATCCCGGGGTGCTCGACCGCGACGGACGGCTGCGGACCGGCGCCGGGGATCCGGAGGAAGTACTCGGCGATGGAGTACGGGACGGTCGCGCCCGCGGGGGTCCTCAGGGTGCCTTCGTCGCCGGCCGTCCGGACGACCCCGAGGACGAGGTCCTCCGGTGCGACAGTTTGATTCTCGATCCATTCGTATGTCGCACCGACGGCGAGCTCCTCCCGGAGGCCCTTCAACGGGACGTCGCCGGTGTTCTTCCAGCGGTAGGTGAACGTGACCGGGGTGCCGACCACGATCGGCCGACCCGGCTCGACGACGAACGCTCCGGTCACACTCGTCTCGACGGCGGGGTGCTCGGCCGCCTGGGTCGGCACCGAGGATGACGGGGCGGGATCAGCGGCCTGGGCGGTGGTCGCCGCCGCGCCGAGCAGCGCGACGGTCATCAGGACGGAGGCGGCGGCCGCGGGGCCGCGGTGGCGACGGCGGGTGCGGAGGGGCCGGGGGCGAGGACGGGACACGGGTGCTCCTCAGGGGTGGCGAGCGGGGTTCGGGGGTCGAGCCCGGACAGGGTCGCACCCCGGCCGCGCTCGCGCCCAACCTCTGACACCGACGCGGCAGAACGGCACGGATCGTGCGGTGCAGCTGGACCTCAGCTGCGCGCGGACTCCACGGCGGACAGGCGGGCGAGCAGCTCGGCCAGGTCGCGGCGCACCACCGGGGCCTCGAGCGCGTCGCGGTCGGCGGCGTCGTAGGCACCGGCGAAGGCCTCGAGCTGGCGGTGCAGCTCGGTGCGCGCGGTGCCGCGGGCGACGGGCTCGAGGCGCTGCGCCAGGCGGACGCCGGCGCGGACCACGAGCGGCTGGTCCAGCGCGTAGGCGCGCAGGGCGAGGTAGACCTCGGCCAGGAGGTCCGCGGCGGTCGGCCAGGTGCACCACAGCCGGGCGACGCCGTCGGCGTCGCGGAAGCGGGTGCGCGGGCCGTCGCCCCGGCAGAGCTCGACGAGCGCGCCGGTCAGGGCGTCGAGTGCGCTGACCGCGGTGTACGGGTCGTTGGTGCCGGTCGCGAGGCCGCGGACGCCGATCTCGACGACCTGCTGCACGGCGTAGCGGAGGTCCTGGTGCGGGGTGCGCGCGTCGGCGATCACGACCGCGGCGAGCGCCGCCTCCTCGAGGTCGCTCCCGCCGACGAGCTCGAGCACGGGGTCGCCGGCCAGGACGTGGTCGCCGGGCGAGGCGAGCGTCCGCAGCACCGCGTCGTGGCGGGCGCCGAGTGCGACGAGGCGCTCGAACTCGAGCTGCTCGACGTAGCCGGAGCGCGGCGCCGTCAGCACGACACCGCCGGCGGGGAAGGGCTCCTCGCGCCGGTCCCGCTCGTCTTCGTCGCCCGACAGCTCCGCGATGACGTCCTCGAGCTCGCCGAGCACGCGCTTCTGCAGCGTGGTCACCTGCACCGACAGCGCGATGTGGTGGATGAAGTAGACCAGCACCGCGACGTCGCCGACGGCCAGCACCACGGCGAAGCCGACCGCGACGACGGGCACGAAGGCGAGGGTGGCGTCCTCCTCGGTGTGCACCGAGCGGAGCACGATGAGCGAGTAGAGGAACGTCGAGGTCAGCACCGCGAGGACGACCTGGTTGCCGCGGTCGGCCATGAAGTTGCGGACCAGCCGGGGCCCGTAGGCGGAGGACGTGGTGGCGAGGACGGAGATCGTGATCGAGAACGAGGTCGCGGCGACCCCGAGCATGGTGCCGCCGATCGCGGAGAGGATCGCCCGGCCGCCGGTCGCGGAGAGGTCCTCGACGAGGGGGAGGTCCTGGATGCCCGCGCGGATCAGCAGCCGGTCGAGCTCGATCAGCCCGAAGGCCAGGGCGATCGCGAGGACGCCGAACAGGGTGGGTAGGAACCAGAACGATTCGCGGGCGTGCAGGAGCCGGGAGCGCATCCTCGAAGGCTAGACGGGCGGGTCTCCTCCATGCTGATCGAGCAGCCCTCGAGAGGGCGTATCGAGGTCCGCCGTTCTGCCGGACGTGGGTCTCGATACGCCCTGCGGGCTACTCGACCAGCATGGGTCGCCGCCCCTGCGGGCAATCGCGGCCTACGGGACGATGACCGCGCGGCCGCGGACCGTGCCGTCGTGCAGGTCGGCGTAGGCCCGGGGGGCGTCGGCGAGGGCGTAGCGCTGCACCTCGACGTCGATGCGGCCCGCCTTGGCGAGCTCGAAGACCTCGATCAGCTCGCTGCGGGAGCCCCAGTAGGGGATCCGCAGGGCCGCGTCGTAGGCGATCGTGCCGAAGCCGACGGTCGCCTGGCCGCCGCCGATGCCGACGATGGTGACGTCCGACTCGACGGCCGCGACCGCCGTGGCCGTCGCGATGGTCGGGCCGGCGCCGACGAAGTCGAAGACGGCGTCCGCGCCCAGCCCGCCGGTGATCTCGCGGATCCTCTCGGCGGCGGAGGCGTCGCTGATCAGCGTGACGTCCGCTCCGACGTGCTTCGCCAGCTCGAGCTTCTCCTCGCTGACGTCGAGCGCGATCACCGTCGCGCCGGAGAGCGCCTTGAGGATCTGGATGCCGACGTGGCCGAGCCCGCCCGAGCCGATGACGACGGCGTAGGTGCCCGCGCCGAGCTTCGGGAGGCTGCGCTTGATCGCGTGGTACGGCGTGAGCCCGGCGTCGGTGAGCGAGACGTTCTTCACCGGGTCGAGGTCGCCGATCGGGATCAGGTGGCGGACGTCGTCGACGATCATGTACTCCGCCATCGAGCCCTGGTTGCCGAGGCCGGGCGGGCGGATGCCCTCCGCCTCGGCGTTGGTGCAGTAGTTCTCCGCGCCGCGCGAGCAGTTGAGGCAGTGGCCGCAGCCCCACGGTCCGTAGACGGCGACGGCCTCGCCGATCTGCAGGCCGGTCTCGACGCCGGGGCCGAACTCCTCGATCACGCCCGCACCCTCGTGGCCGAGGGTGAGCGGCAGCGGGTAGTGCTGGGCGAGGTAGTCCTCCTCGGGGAGGCTCATCACGTAGTCGTCGGAGTGGCAGACGCCGGCGGCGGTCACCTTCAGCAGGATCTCGCCCGGACCTGGCACGGGCTTCTCGATCTCGACGACCTCGGGGGCCTGTCCGACGGTGGTGTAGCGCAGTGCCTTCACGGTTCCTCCTTCGCCGGGCCGCGCTCCGCGCAGTCCGACATCTGTCTGCTATCGGGTGCCCCTCCAGTATCCGCCGCTCTCCGTCGGCGCGCTCGGACCGCCGGGGAGGGTTGACCTCGGCCCTCGCGCAGGACGAGGTCCGAGCCGTGGTGTATCCATGGGGAGGGCGCAGGCGGACCGCCCGGGACGACGGAAGGCGCGAGGACATGGCCCCACCGCGCCGGAAGGCGACGCTCGAGTCGGTCGCCGAGCGCGCCGGGGTCTCGCTGAAGACGGCGTCGAACGCGGTCAACGGCACGGGCCGGATGGCCGACGGCACGCGGGAGCGCGTCCGGGCCGCGGTCGCGGAGCTCGGCTACACGGTGAACGTCGCGGCCCGCAATCTGACCCGCGGACGGACCGATGCGGTGACGCTCGCCGTGCCGACCCTGAAGGCCGCCTACCTCGCCGAGCTGGCGGAGGCGGTCATCGAGACCGCCCGCGACATGGACCTCGCGGTCTCCGTCACGACCTACCCCGACGACGGCGGGGACGGCTCGCGCCGGCTGCTGCAGCGCTTCAACTCGCAGCTCACCGACGGGCTGCTGCTCTCGCTGTCGGAGCACGAGACCCTCGACCGCTCGGCGCTCGCCGTCGAGTACCCCCTGGTCTGCCTGGGGACCCGCGACACCTACGAGCTGGTGGACCGGGTAACGACCGACGACGTCGCCGACGCCCGCGCGGCCACGGCGCACCTCCTCGCACGCGGCAGCACCGCGCTGGCCGTCGTCGGCGCGCACTCGCCCTTCGACGCCGACCGGATCGGCGCCGCCCGCGAAGGGAACGCCGAGCAGCGGCTGCGCGGGGTCGTCGAGGAGCTCGCCGCCGCGGGCCGCGCGCTCGATCCGCGCCTGGTGGGCGTCACGGGCTACGACTGGACGATCGGCTCCGGCTTCCGGGTCGCCCGCGCGCTCGTCGAGGCGGGGGTGCCGTTCGACGGCCTGGTCTGCTTCAACGACGTCCTCGCGACCGGCGCGATCTCGGCCCTGCGCGAGGGCGGACTGCGCATCCCGGACGAGGTGCAGGTGATCGGCTTCGACGACATCGAGGAGTCGGCGTTCCTCTCCCCGCCGCTCACCTCGATGGACTCGCGGATCGAGTGGATCGCCCGCACGGCGCTCGAGCGGCTGGTCGCGCGGATCGACCGGGTGGAGGCTCCCGCGACCACGCTCTTCGCCCGATCGCAGGTCGTCGCCCGCGGCACGACACGCTGATCAGAGAAAAGTCTCCTTGCCCTCACAGGATCCTCCAGGCTAGATTCGCGTTCGTGGTACAGCGCTGTACCACGGTGGACCTGCGACGACGGAGGCACGACATGACGCGTACGACGACGAGGCGGCTCCCCGCCCTGATCGCTGCTCTGCTCGCCGGGCTGCTCGTGCTCGCCGGCCTGTCGCCCCTCGCCGGGCAGACCGCCGAGGCCACCGAGATCCGGACGACGACGGTCGCCTTCACCGAGACCACGACCGTGCGCGGCACGCCGGACGCCACCTTCTACGAGGGCGCCTGGTCGAAGAACAGCACGCACACCTGGGCGACCGGCGGCGCGGCCTTCGAGATCGCCTTCACCGGCGAGACGGTCGCCCTCTCGGGCCGGAAGGCCACCACCAACGGCACCGCCGACGTCTTCGTCGACGGCGTGAGGATCGGCTCGGCCGACTACCGCGGCACCCGATCGACCACGACGGTCCCGATCGCGAGCTTCACCGGGCTCGCCCCCGGCGACCACGTCCTCCGGGTCGTCACGGTCGGCTTCATCAACCACGCCTCCGCCGAGTTCACCAGCGCCGTGCTCGTCGACGAGCGCGCCCGCCTCGCCGCCGCGCTCGACCGGGTGGGCGCGCTCGCCGCAGCCGACTTCACCGCCGCCTCCTGGGCCCCCTTCTCGACCGCCGTCGCGACCGCGACCGCCGCCCGCGACGACGCCGCCTCGACCGACGCCGCCCTGCTGGCCGCCCGCAGCGCCCTCGAGGCCGCCGAGACCGGCCTCGTCCGGATCTCGGGACTGCGCGAGCGGCTCGACGAGTACCGCACCCGCGTCCCCTCCGCCTACACCGCCGCGTCCTGGGCACCGTTCGCCGCGGCGACGGTGACCGCGGGCGAGGTCCTCGACGACGCCGGAGCGAGCGCCGCCGCCGTCGTCGCCGCGAAGAACGGGCTGCAGACCACCGCCGCCGCCCTCGTCCCGCTCGCCGACGGCACGCTCGAGACCATCGAGAACGATCGGTTCTGGCTCGACACCGCGGGCGACCCGATCTTCTCCCAGGGCGGCGGGATCTTCCGCTTCGGCGACCGCTACTACTGGTACGGCGTCGAGTACACCGGCTCGCAGCTCTACTACGACTCCCCGACCCGCACCTACACCCGGGCCGGCGAGGGCGACTTCGTCGCGGTGACCGCGTACTCCTCCGAGGACCTCGTGAACTGGACGTTCGAGAACGACGTCGCCACGAGGGACACCGCGCTGCACATCCCCGCCTCGAAGGACGTCACGGGCAGCTACTTCTCGGACATGGAGACGCTCGCCGACGCGGTCTGGATCGGCCGGCTCGGCGTCGCCTACAACGAGCAGACCGGGAAGTACGTCCTGCTCACCCAGTTCGAGAGCCCCGACCCGGCCCGCGTCACGAACGCCGGAGTCCTCTTCCTCAGCGGGGACTCGCCCGTCGCCGACTTCAAGTACGCGAACCTGCAGACCCATATCCCCGGCGTCTACCGGAACCCGAGCAAGCCGGGCTGGGAGCAGGGCACCGGCGACCAGACGGTCTTCACGGACGACGACGGCGCGGACTACCTCGTCTTCTCCTACCGCGACGGCCGCAGCCGCACCTACGTGGGCCGGATCAGCGACACCGACTCGCTCTCGGTCGAGACGGCCGTCGAGGTCTACCGCGGCGCCGGGCGCGAGGGCAACGCGATGTTCAAGCTCGACGGCCAGTACTACGTCGCGAGCTCGGACCTGCACGGCTGGAACACCTCGCAGACCTACCTCGTGCGCTCGCTCGAGGGCCGGATCCAGGGGCCGTACTCGAGCATGTACGTGCTGCCCGGCACCGAGAAGGACTACAGCCACGTCACCCAGAGCGGCTTCTTCCTGACGGTGCAGGGAACCGAGCAGGACACCGTGATCTACGCCGGCGACCGCTGGGCCGACTTCGCCTGGAACGGCCTCGGCTACAACCAGTGGCTGCCGCTCAGCGGGACCGGCGCGGACGTCCGCTTCGAGTCCCTGAGCGAGTGGGACCTGAACGCCCGCTCCGGCGAGTGGCAGGTCGGCGCCGGCAACAACTGGATCCTCAACCCCGACTTCGCCGCCGACCGGATCGCGGTGACCACGGTCACCGGCTGGACGCAGACCACCGACCCCGCCTCGACGACCACCGGCTTCGTCTCGAACCCCTCGCCCGGCGCCGACGGCTCGCGCTACGCGCTCCGGCTCGGCGCGGCGCAGGCCTTCTCGGGCGGGGTGCAGCAGCAGGACGAGGTCCCCGCGGGCGTCTACACGCTGTCCCTCCGCGCGGACCGGCCGGGCGGACTCGACTCCGCGCGGATCGTGGTCACCGGCGCGGACGGCGTCGAGCACCGCACCGAGATCCCCGCCACGAGCGGCTGGGCCGACGTGCGCTCGGCGGAGTTCTCGCTGCCGGCCGGCACCGCCACCGTCGCGATCCTGGCGAGCGGCCCCGGCGGCGCGGGCCTGACGGTCGACGCGCTGGCCCTCCGGCGCCAGGCCGCGGCCACCTGGTCGGCGACCTCCGTCTACCAGCAGGGCGACAGCGTGCTCTTCCAGGGCTCGCTCTGGCGGGCCTCGTGGTGGACGAGCAACCAGACCCCCGGCGACCCGAACGGCCCGTGGCAGCAGCTCGCGACCGCACCCGACGGCACCGCGGTCTGGACGGCCTCGCGCATCTTCGACACCGGCGACGTCGTCGTCCACCAGGGCCAGCGCTACCGCGCGAAGTGGTGGACCCGCAACCAGACCCCGGGCGACCCGTACGGGCCCTGGCAGCCGCTCGGCTGAGCCCGGGCGCCCCCTCCGCTTTTTCCTCCCGCAGCACCACTGCATCCGCAGCAGCACTGCACTTCCCACACAGCACCCCCACCCACACAGAAGGAACGAATCCGTGCGAAGAAGCTCCAAGAAGTTCACGACCGTCGTGGCCGTCTCCCTGCCCCTCGTCCTCGCGCTGAGCGCCTGCGCGGCCGGCGGCGGCGGTGGCGGGAACGCCGCCGGCGGAGGCGACGGCGACGAGACGCTCAGCGTCTGGGCCTGGGACCCGGTGTTCAACATCGCGGCCCTCGAGGAGGCCGAGAAGATCTACCAGAAGGACCACCCGGACTTCAAGCTGGACATCATCGAGACCCCCTGGGACGACCTGCAGCCCAAGCTGACCACCCTCGCCCAGTCGCAGCAGTACGAGGAGCTGCCCGACGTCTTCCTGATGCAGAACAACGCGTTCCAGAAGAACCTCGTCAACTACCCGGAGATCTTCAGCGAGCTGCCCGCCGACGCCGTCGACTTCACGGAGTTCCCCGAGGCCGTCGCCGCCTACTCGACCCTCGACGACGTGCACTACGGCGTGCCGTTCGACTCCGGCACCGCGGTCACCGCGCTGCGCACCGACGTCCTCGAGGCGGCCGGCTACACGATCGACGACTTCACCGACATCACCTGGGAGGAGTTCCTCACCAAGGGCAAGGACGTCCTCGCGAAGACCGGATCGCCGCTGCTCTCGGGCCAGGCCGGCTCCTCGGACATGATCATGATGATGCTGCAGAGCGCCGGAGCCAGCCTCTTCGACGACGAGGGCAACCCCACCATCACCGACAACGACGCGCTGCTCGCCGCGATCGACGTCTACAAGCAGCTCGTCGACTCGGGCGTCTTCGTCGAGGTCAACTCGTGGGACGAGTACCTCGGCACCTTCGTGAACGGCTCCGTCGGCGGCACCATCCAGGGCATCTGGATCGTCGGCTCCATCCAGACCGCCGAGGACCAGGCCGGTGACTGGGCGATCACGAACGTCCCCTCGCTCGACGGCATCTCCGGCGCGACCAACTACACGGCCAGCGGCGGATCGTCCTGGGCGATCAGCGCGAACGCCGACGTCGACCTCGCGGCCGACTTCCTCGCCTCGACCTTCGCCGGCTCGACCGAGCTCTACGACACGATCCTGCCGAAGTCCGGCGCCGTCGCGAACTGGCTGCCCGCCGGCTCCTCGACCGCCTACGAGCAGCCGAACGAGTTCTTCGCCGGCCAGCCGATCTTCGCCGAGGTCGCCGAGTTCGGCGCCGAGGTGCCGAGCAACAACACCGGCGCCTACTACTACGAGGGCCGCGACGCCGTGAGCGCCGCGATCACGCAGATCATCGGCGGTGCGGACCCCGCCTCGGCGCTGGAGGAGGCGCAGAAGAACGTCGAGTTCGCCATGAGCTAGGGCTCGCCGCGAGCCGGCGTCACCGAGACCCGACGTCGCCGCGAGCCGGCTCGCACCCCGGGCCGGGGAGGACTCCTCCTCCCCGGCCCGTCCCTCCCCATCCCTCTCCTTCCGAGAATGCGAGCCCGCCCGTGTCGACCTCCGCCCCTCCGCGCCCGCGCCTGCGCGTCCCACCCCGGCCGCAGCGCGATCTCCGCAGCCGCCCGATCCGCATGACCGGGGAGCGCCGCCGCAGCCTCACCGGCTGGGCCTTCCTCCTGCCGGCGGCGGTGCTCATCTTCCTGGTGAGCTTCCTGCCGATGATCCAGGCCTTCCTGCTCTCGCTGCAGACCGGCCGCGGGGCGAACCTCAGCTACGCGCAGCCGTTCTGGCTGAACTACGAGCGCCTGCTGCAGGACGAGATCTTCCGGCTGACGCTGCAGAACACCTTCATCTACCTGATCATCCAGGTGCCGGTGATGCTGATCATGGCGCTGGTGCTGGCCAACCTGCTCAACACCAGGAACCTGAAGTTCAAGACCTTCTGGCGCACCGCGATCTTCCTGCCGTGCGCCGTCTCCCTCGTCGCCTACTCGCTGGTCTTCCGCACGATCTTCGCCAACGACGGCTTCGTCAACGACGTGCTGATGGGCATCGGCCTGATGGACTCGCCGATCAACTGGCTCGGCAATCCGGACACCGGGCGCTTCGTCATCATCCTCGGACTGCTCTGGCGCTGGACCGGCTACAACATGGTCTTCTACCTGGCGGCGCTGCAGAACGTCGACTACTCGAGCATCGAGGCCGCGCGGATGGACGGCGCGAACGCGCTGCAGACCTTCTGGCACGTCACGATCCCGCAGCTGAAGCCGATCATCCTGCTCACCGCGATCATGTCGACCAACGGGACGCTGCAGCTCTTCGACGAGTCGTGGGCGCTGACCAGAGGCGGCCCGGCCTACACGACCATGTCGATGTCGCACTACCTCTACGAGGTCTCGTTCCTGAAGAACCCGAACTTCGGCTACGCCTCCGCCCTCTCCTACGTGATCCTCATCCTCGTCGCGGTCCTCGCGTTCGTTCAGCTGAAAGTCGGTGACAAGCGTGATTGAGCGCGTCAGCACCCTGCCCGCGATCGAGGACGTCGAGTCCGTCACTCCGAGCGAGTCCGTCCCCGTCCGCAGCGCGCCGCTGTCCTCGCGGCTGCGCGGCCTGCCGAAGTACCTCTTCCTCTCGGTCTTCGCGCTCTTCTCGATCTTCCCGCTCTACTTCATGGCCGTCTCGGCGACGAACACCAGCCAGGACGTCCTCGACTCGCGGATGATCCCGGGCCTGGCGCTCTTCGACAACTTCGCCGGACTGCTCGATCTGCAGGACGTCGGCTCGGCGATGTGGAACTCGGCGACCGTCGCGGTGGGCACCACGGTGCTCGCGCTGATCGTCTGCTCGATCGCCGGCTACGGCTTCGAGGTCTTCCACTCGCGGGCAAAGGACCTCCTGATGGCGGTCCTGCTGATCGCGATCATGATCCCGTTCGCGGCGACGATGATCCCGCTCTTCCAGGTCTTCGCCGAGGTCGGGATGATCAACTCCCTCGGCGCGGTCATCATCCCGGCGATCTCGACCCCGTTCCTGATCCTGCTGTTCCGGCAGGCCTCGCGCTCGTTCCCCTACGAGATCATCGAGGCCGCGCGGATCGACGGGGTCAGCGAGCTCGGGATCTTCGCCCGGATCTACCTGCCGTCGATGCGCTCGACCTATGCCGCGGCCGCGGTCATCACCTTCATGACCGCCTGGAACAACTTCCTCTGGCCCAAGGTCATCCTCGTGAACAACGACTTCCAGACCATGCCGATGCTGATCTCGAACCTCAGCGCGGGCTACGTCGTCGACTACGGCGTGCTGATGCTGGCCGTCTTCCTCGCCTCGGTGCCCACCGTCATCGTCTTCATGGTCCTGCAGCGCTCCTTCGCCGAGGGCATCACCGGGGCGATCAAGTGAGCCTCGCGGAGCTCCCGGGCGAGGCGGCGTCGACCGCCGGGTTCGACCTCGCGCGGCTCTCCGACCCCGGCTTCTTCGCCGAGAACCGGCGGCCGGCGCACTCCGACCACCGCTGGTTCCGCTCCTCGGACGAGGCCGCGACGGGCGTCAGCTCGTTCGAGCAGTCGCTGAACGGGCTGTGGCGGATCCACTGCGCGCCCCGCCCGGCCGACGCACCGGCCGGCTTCGAGCGGCCGGACTTCGACGCGGGCGACTGGGAGCTGATCCCCGTGCCGGCGCACATCCAGCTGCACGGCCACGACCGCCCGCAGTACGTGAACACGCAGTACCCCTGGGACGGGCGCGAGAGCATCCTGCCCGGGCAGGCCCCCGAGCGTTTCAACCCGACGGCCTCCTACCGGACGACCTTCGAGCTGGACGCGCCGCTCGCGCCCGGCGAGCGGATCGCGCTCGACGTGCGCGGCGCCGAGAGCACGATCGCGCTCTGGCTGAACGGCGTCTACCTCGGCTTCTCGGCCGACAGCTTCTCGCCCGGCGAGTTCGACCTCACCGAGGCGCTGCTGCCCGGCGAGAACCTGCTCGCCGCGCAGGTGGTCAAGTGGAGCGCCGGCTCGTGGCTCGAGGACCAGGACTTCTTCCGCTTCTCCGGGATCTTCCGCGACGTCGTGCTGCTGCGCCGCCCGCGCGTGCATGTCGAGGACCTCCGCGTGCGGACGTCGGTCGACGACGACGGGGCCGGCATCGCGGTCGAGCTGCGGCTCGACGGCGCGGGCTCGGCGACGGTCGAGCTCGACGGCGTCGGCCCGCTGCGGCTCGATCCGGACGGCGTGCACCGCCTCCGGCTCGCGGAGCCGCGGCTGTGGAGCCCCGAGGACCCGCACCTGCACCGCCTGACGGTGCGCGTGCGGGACGCGGACGGCGCCGTGACCGAGGTGGTCCCGCAGACCGTCGGGCTCCGCCGCTTCGCGATCGAGGACGGCGTGCTCAGCCTCAACGGGCGGCGGGTCGTCTTCCGCGGGGTCAACCGGCACGAGTTCGGCCTGCAGGGGCGGGTCGTCGACCGGGCGCAGACGGAGGAGGACCTCCGGATCCTGAAGCGGGTGGGCGTCAACGCGATCCGCACCAGCCACTACCCGAACAACTCCTACTTCTACGACCTCGCCGACGAGTACGGCTTCCTCGTGATCGACGAGATGAACCTCGAGACGCACGGGCTGTGGGACCGCGTCCGCTACCTCGACGCGCCGCTCGCCGAGTCGGTGCCCGGCGACGACGGCCGGTGGGCGCCCGCGCTGCACGACCGGGCGCGGAGCCTGCTCGAGCGCGACAAGAACCACCCGAGCGTGGTGATGTGGTCGCTCGGCAACGAGTCGTTCGGCGGCACCGTCCTCCGCGATCTCGCCGACTGGTTCCGCGCGGTCGACGACCGTCCGGTCCACTACGAGGGGGTGCACTGGGACTCCCGCTATCCGGAGACGACCGACGTGGTCAGCCAGATGTACACGCCGGCCGCCGAGATCGAGCAGTACCTCGCGGAGCACCGCGACAAGCCGTTCCTGCTCTGCGAGTACGCCCATGCGATGGGCAACTCCTTCGGTGCGGTCGACCGCTACCTCGATCTCGCCGAGCGGGAGCCGCTGTTCCAGGGCGGCTTCATCTGGGACTTCGCGGACCAGGCCGTCGCGATGACCGACCGGCACGGGGTGCCGTTCCTCGGCTACGGCGGCGACAGCGGGGAGTCGCCGCACGACGGCGACTTCAGCGGCAACGGGATCCTCTTCGCCGACCGCACGCCGACGCCGAAGCTGCAGGAGGTGGCGCACCTGTACCAGCCGTTCCGCGTCGACGTCTCGGCGTCGGAGATCGTGATCGGGAACCGGCTGCTGGCCACCTCCTCCTCCGCGTACGCGGCGGTCGTCGTGCTGCGGCGCGAGGGACGCGTGCTGGCGGAGCGGGAGCTCGCGACCGACGTCGCCGCGGGTGGGTCGTCGACCTACCCGCAGCCGGTGCCGCTGCCGGAGCTGCCGGGCGAGTACACGCTCGACGTCGAGCTCCGGCTGCGCGAGGACACGCGGTGGGCGACGGCGGGACACGTCGTCGCGCGCGGGCAGCACGTCTTCGAGATCGCGGGGTTCTCGCGGCCGGAGCACGCGCCGAGGCCCGAGCTCATCGACGGCACCCACAACGTGGGCGTCGTGGGCGGGCACTTCAGCGTCCTCTTCTCCCGCCTGCACGGCGGGCTGATGTCGTACCGCTGGGGCGGCGGGCCCGAGGGCGGCCGGGAGCTGCTCACCTCGATCCCGATGCCGTCCTTCTGGCACGCGCCGACCTCGAACGAGCGCGGCTGGGGCGGTCCCTTCGAGGACGGGCAGTGGCTGCTGGCGAGCCGCTACGCGCGGGCCGCGGGCGAGGCGCTGCGAACGGCGCGGGTGTCCGTCGAGGAGCGCGCGGTGGTCGTCGGCTTCCGCTACGAGCTGCCGACCACTCCGCGCGCGGTCTGCGACGTCGACTACCGGGTCACCGGCGACGGGCGGATCGAGGTGACCGTCGCGATGACGGTGCCGGACGGACTGCCCGATCTGCCCGAGTTCGGGATGCAGCTGACCACCGGCGCCGACGCGCACCGGCTGCGCTGGTACGGCGACGGACCGGACGAGTGCTACTCCGACCGCCGGCTCGGCGCGCGTCTCGACGTCTGGGAGAGCGACGTCGCGCGCGAGCTGACTCCCTACCTGAAGCCGCAGGAGTCGGGCAGCCGCACGGGAGTGCGCTGGGCCGAGGTGACCGACGACGCAGGCTTCGGGCTGCGGCTCGACTGCGCCGGCGAGATGGAGTTCTCGGCCCTGCCGTGGACCCCGTACGAGATCGAGAACGCGCAGCACCCGAACGAGCTGCCGCCGGTGCAGCGCACCGTGCTGCGCCCGGCGCTGCGCCGCCGCGGCGTCGCGGGCGACGACTCCTGGGGCGCCCGCCCGCACCCCGAGTACGAGGTCCGGCCGCTCGACGGCCGCCTCGAGTTCCGCTTCGGCCTGACGGGCGTCGGCGGCTGACGCGCGGGTCTCGCTACGCCGCTGCGCGGCTACTCGACCAGCATGCTGGCGCCCCCTCTGCCGGTCGCGCGCATTGTGCTGGTCGAGCAGCCCGCGCCGAGGCCCTCCATGCTGGTCGAGTAGCCCGGGCCGCGGCCCTCCATGCTGGTCGAGTAGCCCGGGCCGCGGCCCTCCATGCTGGTCGAGTAGCCCGGGCCGCGGCCCTCCATGCTGGTCGAGTAGCCCGCGCCGCGGGCGTATCGAGACCCCGCCGCGCACAACATCAGCTGAGAGCACAGGGCCTCCCCTGTCAGCGGAGGGACCCCCGTCTCAGCTGATGTTGTGCAGGACTTAAGCGGCAACCCGCACAACATGCCGGCCGCGCAACCCGCGCCGCGGCCCTCCCTGCTGGCCGCGCACCCCGCACCCATGCTGGTCGAGTAGCCCGCGCAGCGGGCGTATCGAGACCCACCCACCCACCCCACGCACTCCCCCGCAACAGCCCCGAAACGCGCGCTCGCTAGGGTTCCCGGAGCAGTGCCGGCGGACGCCGGCCGGAACGCGGGAGAGCATGCAGAAGCGGATCGTCCTCGGAGTCTTCGAAGCGGGCACCCCGCACGTCGGCGGCACCATCAGCTGGTCGCACCCGCGCAGCCGCGACGGCGACTTCCGCGACATCGACTACTGGCAGCGGATGGCGCGCCTCCTCGACGACGCCGGCTTCGACTTCCTCTTCTTCGCGGGCGGCTCCTTCGGCTACTCCTCCCGCCGCGGCGAGCTCTCCGACGTCCTCGTCGAGGCCGGCATGACCTTCGCGCTCGACGGCGCGTACCTCATCCCCGCGCTGGCGGTCGGCACCGAGCGGCTGAACTTCGTGGTCACCAGCACCACCGGCGCCGACCACCCGCTGCACGCGGTGCGCAAGTTCTCCACCCTCGACCACGTCACCCGCGGCCGCATCGGCTGGAACATCGTCACCGGCGCCTCGCAGAACACGATGGCCGCGATGCTCGGCCAGTCCGCGATGGTCCCGCACGACGAGCGCTACCGCGCCGCGCAGGAGTACGTCGACGTCGCCTTCTCCTTCTGGGAGGGCGGCAACGACGACGACGTCATCGTGCTCGACCACGAGCGCAACGTCTTCGCCGATCCCGAGAAGATCCGCCCGGTCGCCTACGAGGGCGAGTTCTACCGCTCGCACGGCTACCACACGCTGCCGCCGTCGCCGCAGCGCTCGCCCCTGCTCTTCCAGGCCGGGACCTCGCCGGTGGGCCGCGCCTTCGCCGCGAAGAACGCCGAGTGCGTGTTCGTGCAGGGCTCGACCTACGGCAAGGTCAAGGCGGACATCGTGGACATCCGCCGCCGGGCCGCGGAGAACGGCCGCGACCCGCAATCGGTGAAGGTCATGGTCGGCGTCACGATCGTCGTCGCACCGACCTCGGCGGAGGCGGCGCAGCTGCGCGCCGAGTTCGACGCGCTGCAGACCGACGAGCTGGCCGCGCACTACTACGCCGGCAACACGGGCGTCGATCTGCTGGCCTACGACCTCGACCGCACGCTCGCCGAGCAGCTGGTCCTCGACGACCAGGCCGGGCAGATGGGCACCAGCAACATCGAGCGCTTCCTCACCCGCCCGGACGGCACGGCGCCGACGGTGCGCGAGATCCTCGACGAGCTGAAGGGCAAGGGCACCCGCGGCTTCGCGATCACCGGCGACCCCGTCGAGGTCGCCGACGAGCTCGAGCGGATGATGGACGAGACCGACCTCGACGGCATCATGCTCGAGGCCGTCTTCGGCCTCGCCTCGATGCGCGACTTCATCGAACTCGTGCAGCCCGAGCTGCGGCGCCGAGGCCGCCTCGACCCCGAGCCCACCGGCGCCACCTTCCGCGAGCGCATGCTCGGCACCGGCCCGCACCTCGCCCCCGAGCACCACGCGGCCACCTTCCGCCCCTGAGCCGGCGGGTCTCGATACGCCGCTTCGCGGCTACTCGACCAGCATGGGGTGGGGCCCGCCGTGCTGCGGGTCGGCCCCGATTCATGCTGATCGAGTAGCGCTCGCAGAGCGCGTATCGAGATCCGCCCACCGCAGGCACCTGGGTCGCCCAGACGCCTCGAGGCGTCAGCTGACGCGGACGAGGGTGCGCTGCCAGCCGGAGGAGCCGTTGGGGGCGACGCCCGCGCGGTCCTCGATCTGGAGCATGCCGTTGGCGTCGGTCGCGCGGACGGCGACGTAGTGGGCGCCGCTCGCGGCATCCCAGTCGATGTACCACTGCACCCAGGTGTCGAGGTTGACCGGGGTCGACAGCGTGGCCTCCTGCCAGTCGCCGTCGTCGATGCTGACCTCGACCTTGGCGATGCCGGTGGTCTGCGCCCAGGCGACGCCGGCGATCTTGGTCGCGCCGGCGGGGATCGCGGCGTCGATGCGCGGGGTATCGATCCGCGAGGACATCTTGATCGGGGCCTCGGCGTCGTAGCCGCGCGGGGTCCAGTAGGCCTCGTCGGCGGCGAAGGTGGTGACCTTCAGCTCGGTCAGCCACTTGGTGGCGGAGACGTAGCCGTAGAGGCCGGGGATCACCATCCGCACCGGGAAGCCGTGCTCGAAGGGCAGCGCCTCGCCGTTCATCCCGACGGCGAGGATCGCGTCGAGGTTCTCGTCGGTGACCGCGGAGAGCGGGGTGCTGGCGGTGTAGCCGTCGACGCTCGTCGAGAGCAGCATGTCCGCGCCGCTCTGGACGCCGGCCTTCTTCAGCACGTCGCGGAGCGGGACGCCGAGCCACTTGGCGTTGCCGACGAGGTCGCCGCCGACCTGGTACGAGACGCAGGTCATGGTGATGCCGTACTCGTCCAGGCCCATGTCGAAGATGTCTTGCAGCGACATCGTGATCTCCTGATCGACCATCCCGGAGATCTTCAGCGACCAGGTGGAGGGGTCGATCGAGGGCACGGTCAGCGCGGTGTCGACGCGGTAGAAGTCGGCGTTGGGCGTGTAGAGCGGAGTGAGTCCGTCGATCCCGAGGTCGGCGCCGGCCGGTACCGAGACGGTGCTGCGCGGGCTGGGCAGGCGCAGGGCGTCGCGCACGCTGGCGAGCGAGGAGGTGGCGGCGTTGACGGCGCGGGCACCGGCGCCGATCACGGCGGCGCCGACGGCGGCGATCAGGGTGACGCGGAAGAAGCCGCGGCGCTCGATGCCGACCGGGCGGGCGGCGGGGGCCGCCCCGGTCTTCTCGGCGGCGGACGCGGCGCGCCAGCGGCGGAGGCGCGAGACGGTCAAGTGCATGACGATCATCGCGACGACGAGGCCGACCAGGGTGGGCACCGCGGAGAGCGGGGTCGCGCCGGTGCGGGTGACGATCGCGGCGATCGAGAGGCCGCCGGCGATCACGAGCAGGATCTGGCCGAGCGGCGGGCGGATCAGCTGCAGCACGCCGGCGAGGGCGGCGGCGACCAGCACGGCGACGCCGATGCTCGCCAGCAGGAAGATCTTGTCGTTCGCGCCGAAGGTCTCGATCGCGAACTCCTTGAGCGGGCGCGGCACGATGTCGACCACGAACGCGCCGAGTGCGAGCACCGGGCTGGCGTTCTTCGCGACGACGAGCGCGACGAGCTCGGCGATCGCGAGCAGCACGCCCGCGACGACGATGCCGGCCACGGCCGAGAGCGCGATGAACCGCAGCTTCGGCACGCGCGGGTTCTTCCCTGTCTGTTCCATGGGAGTCATGCTCCGCCCTTGACCTGCCCGTTCGCAGTGTGGTGCCGGTTTGGTCGAGAAGTGTAACGAATAGATAACGCCCGGCGCCTCCCCCCGCCCCGATCCCCGCCGCGAGATGCCACTTATGAGCGCGACACGCCGTGAAAACTGCTCATAAGTGGCATCTCGCGGAGGGAGGAAGGACGGAGCGGCCGCCCGGAAGGGTCCCCGGGCGGCCGCTGTCGGTGGGCGGGGTCAGCCGCAGGTGCGGGCGGAGTAGGGGGCCGCCTTCGTCGTCGTCACCGCCGTGCCGTCGATCGTGGCCGTCGCGGTGACGGTCGCGGTGCCGGCCGGGATCGAGACGGCGCGGGTCGTGTCGGCCTGCGTCGCGCTCTTGCCCGCCGCGATGCCCGGGTAGGACTTCGTGGCGTAGGGCGTCGCGATCGAGATCGACGCGGCGGCCTTCGAGTCGTTGCGGGCCGTCGTCGTCAGGACGACCTTGCCGGCGACGCAGCGCGTCGTGGCCGAGACCGTCAGGTCGATCACCGCGGCGGGAGCGGCCCGAACGATCGCGAGCCGGTAGGTCGCGAGCGTCGTGTGGTCCTGCGCGGAGGAGGTGATCACGACGTCCGTGGTCCCCGAGGCCGCGAGGGTCACGGTCCGGGCGACGGTGTCGTCGATCAGCACGCCGTCGACCTTCACCAGTCCGCTGGCCACGGCCGGGTCGAGGTCGAGCGCGACGCTCGTCGTCGAGACCGGCACGGTCAGCGTGAGGTCGCGCACTCCGGCGGCGAGCGCCGGCGAGAACGTCCCGACGGACGAGGTCAGCTTCGCCAGCTCCGCGTTCGTCGCGAACCCGGTCGACTCCGTCGTGTAGACGCCGAAGACGCCGCCGACGTTGCTCGCGGTGCCGGTGCCCTGGAAGCGCACGGTCACCTTGGGGACCTTGTTCCCCTGGGCGTCGAGGACGTACGCGCCGGCCTGGTTCCGCTTGTAGCTGTCCTTCGCCGCGATCCCGTCGAGCACCGCCCGAGGGATCTCGTCGTACTGCACGTACCAGTTCAGCGCGCCCGCGGCACCCGAGACCACCTCGGTCTTGAGCTTCACGTCGTTGAGGTAGACGTCGAAGGTGCGCCCCGCGTCGCCGCCGTAGTAGCGGACGCCGAGGTAGTTCTTCGGCAGCGTGGGGTCGACGATCATGTCGTACTGGAAGTACGCGTCCGCCGACCGCTCGCCGTCGCGGTAGCCCTCGCCGCGCCAGGTCCCGACCGCCGAGCGGTTGTACTTGTAGTTCTTGTCGGCCTCCGAGTTGTTGTTGTCGAACGAGGTGAGCGAGTCGATCGTCGTCTCCTCCACCCGCAGCTGCTGCTTCTCCTTGAGGATCAGCGCCTGGGCCTCCGCGGAGTCGGGGGCGATGAGCGTCATGTAGGTCGCGTAGCGCGCGTTGTAGAGGCTGTAGTACGGCTGGAAGATCCGGGCCTCGGAGGCGGCGTCGACGTTCGTCATGCCGAAGCGCATCGTCGTCGTCCCGTTGCCGTTCGCGCCGTTCGGGAGGCGGAGCAGGTTCTGCTTCACCGAGGACTTCCACGCGGCCGCGTTCGCGACGACCACGTTCGAGTTCACCGTCTTGTCGGCGACGCTCATCTGCACGAGCACGCCCGCGGGGTAGGAGGCGTCGACGTTGTTCCGGTTCAGCTCGGTCGCGAGCAGGACGGGCCCGTAGGTGAAGGCCGTCCAGTTCGCGTTCTCGGTGTTCGCCACTGCGGCGACCGCGGCCGGCAGCTTCCAGGTGAGGGTGTCGCCCGCCGCCACCGGGACGACCGCGTAGCCGCCCTCGGTCAGCGCGGCGACGTCGCGGACGGCGCCGTTCACGGTGAGCGTCGGCGCTCCGTCGACCCAGGCCGGGATGCGCAGGCGCAGCGTGGTGCCCTCGGCGACCGCTCCCGCTCCGAGCGCCGCGATCGTGAAGCGCGCGGTGTCGGTGTTCGGGACGTCCGCCGTCTGCGTCACCTTCAGATTGCTGCCGCCCGAGGTCAGCACCGACGAGCGGAACTGGTTCACGTAGACCGTCTTCGGCCCCTCGAAGTAGATCGAGTCGCCGAGCTTGGTGAAGCTCTCGACGCCGGTGCCGTGGTCGCACCAGAACTCGTCGTGCTCCTCGCCGAACACCTTCGCGTAGCCCGCGGTCTGCGGCTGGAAGTAGGTGACCATGCCCGTCTCCGGGTTCTGCACCGAGAGCACGCCGTTGATGAACGCGTTCTCGTAGAAGTCGGCGTACTTCACGTCCTTCGTCACCTGGAACAGCGCCCGGGTGAGCTTGAGCATGTTGTAGATGTTGCAGCCCTCGGAGGTGGAGTTCTCCCCGTAGCCGGTCGTCTGCCCGTTGGTCGCGTACTGGTAGAGGGTGTCCGCGCCGTGGAAGTGCTCGGACTGGCTGTTGCCGCCGTTCGCGTAGCTGTGGCTCTCGTCCACCATCCGCCAGAAGTTCTCGGCGGCGCGGCGGTACATGTCGAGGTCCGCCTTCTCGGTGGCGGTCAGCGTCGCGTACAGCGCGGGGTCGTCGGTGAAGAGGGTGTAGCGCTTGAGCGCGCCGATCAGCTTGGGAATCGTCGTGTTCGCGTGCAGGCCGTTGAGGACGTCCTCGTTGTTCGCGAGCTTCCGGAAGAGCGCGGTCTCGTCGAAGTACTCGGCCGCGCGCTTGTGCGCCGGCTTCTGCGTGGTCTCGTAGAGGCGGTAGAGCGCCTCGTTCATCCCGCCGTACTCGGTGTTGAGCAGCTGACCCGGGTCCGCCTGGCGGCCGGCCCAGTTCGTGATCCAGGAGCCGAAGCCGTCGGCGACGACGAGCGCCTCCGCCGACACGGCGCTGGGCGCGTACTGGTGCGCGTCGAGCAGGCCCGCGAGCACCTTGTGCAGGTTGTAGAACGGCACGAGCAGACCGTCGGCGCCGGAGGGCAGGTAGCTCACCGGGAACGGCGAGACGTAGCCGGCGTTGGCCGGGTCCTTGAGCGCGTAGGCGTCCTGGACCTTCTTCAGGCCGTCGACGGAGGCGGTCAGCTTCGCGAGCAGCGCGGCCTTCGTGGTCGCGTCCTGCTCGCTCGCGTAGGCCTGGGAGAGGCCGGAGATGTAGTGGCCGAAGAAGTGGCCCTGGAACCGGGTGCCGCTCTCGCGCTCCCAGCCGCCGTAGCCGCCGGCCGTGGTCGGGGTGAGACCGGCCTGCGTGTAGAAGGAGTGCAGGAACATCTCGGGGTCGAGGCTGAGCAGGTACTCGACGGTCTGCTGCTCGCCATTGTCGAGGTACGGGTCCTGGACGGTGACGTCCGAGAGGCCGGCCTCCTGCAGGTAGCTCGAGCTCTTCACGCCCTTCGGCTGCACCTGGATCGCGAAGGTGCGGGTGACGGCCGTGCTGCCGCCGTAGGTCGAGGAGCCGGTGAGGGTGACGGTCGTCGCGGCGCCGGTGGGCGGGGTGACCGTGGCGGTGCCGCCGGAGATCGCGATCGCGGACTCGTCGGAGGAGGTCCAGCTGAGGTCGGAGCCCTTCGCGCCGCGGGTCGGCACGGAGAAGCCGGTGCTCGTGCTCGCGGGCAGGGTGACGGCGTCGAGGTCGGCCTTCGCGACGGCGGCCGGGTCGAAGGACGCGTTGTGCGCCTTGGTCAGCGCGACGACGTCGGTGGTCGTGGCGACCTTGCCGTAGAGGACGTAGTCGTCCAGGAGTCCGCGCAGGTGCGCACCGTTGTACTGCGGGCCGTTGAAGCCGAGGGTCTTGGTCGAGGTGCCCTCGGAGCCGAGCACGCCGGTGGCCGCTCCGGTCGCCTCGGACTTGGTGACGGTGGGCTGCTTGACGCCGTTGCGGTAGAACGCGACCTGCTTGGTCGCCCTGTCGTAGGTGGCGACGACATGGGTCCACTCGTTCGTCGGGAAGAAGCCGGCGCGGGCGGTGTCGATCGCGACCTTGTAGGGCTGTCCGGTCGAGGGTCCGATCGAGAGCGCGAGCGGGGTCGCGTCGCTCTCGGAGGTGAGGTACCAGCCGTCGGAGTTGTAGGCGGTCTTGTTCCAGGTGAAGACCTGCTCGCCGGTCATCGCTGCGGTGGGCTTGTACCAGAACGAGACCGTCAGGTCGGCGGGCTGGAGCCGGGCGTCGGTGCCGAGCGACACCGCGTTGGAACCGGTGAACTCGAAGGCCTGGCCGGCGAGACCGGTGCCGTAGGCGGCGGTGCCCTTCTGCATCCCGACCGTGTTGCCGCGACCGCTGGTGTCAGTGATGCTGCCGTCGAAGGGCAGCTCGAGCACCTTCGCGCTGTCGAGGGAGGTGGCCGGTGCGGCCTGCGCGGTCGGGCCGACCGCGAGCAGTCCCGCCGTCAGCGCCATCACCGCCGCGGTCGCGATCGGGATCCGTCGTCTCGTCGTCATTCGTGGGGCCTCTCGTCGTTGAGATCGGTACTGAGCGCGATGTTACCGTGAACAATTAGCTTTCGGTGAGGTTTCGGTGCGCGGGCTGAGCGGGCTCGAAGGAGCGGCGGAGCGGACCTGCTGTGAGGCCTCCTGGCAATGTCCGACTCCGCTGCTCGCCCGTCCCAGGACGACGACCTCCGCTCCATCGTCTACGCGAGCCACACCGCCGCCGGTCTCGAGGAGGCGGACCTGCCCGCGCTGCTCGAGCAGTGCCGCGCGAACAACGAGCGCCTCGGCCTGACCGGCATCCTGCTGTTCCGCGACGGGCGGTTCCTGCAGCTGCTCGAGGGACCGAGCGCGACGCTGCGCGAGCGGATGGCGATCATCGCCGACGACCCCCGGCACGCCGGGCTGCGCGTGCTGCTCGAGGAGGCGCCGGCGCAGCGGCTGTTCCCCTCTTGGACGATGGCGTACGAGGCGATCACCGACTCGATGACGACCGAGCTGCCCGGCTACCGCAGCACCTTCGAGGACATCGACACCGACGTCGACGCGAGCGCGACGCTGCCGGCGCTGCGCGAGCTGATCCGCTGGTTCCAGGTGCGCCACTGACGCCGAGCCGGGGGGGGCGCTCGCTACAGTGACGGCGTGAACGAGGACGACGGGCGGGACGACGACGGGCGGGACGACGACGGCGAGCGCGAGGTCGCGGCCGAGTACCTGCGGGCCGAGCTGCGGCCCCGGACGCTGACCTGGCTCCGGATGACGATCGACGCCCTGCTCGGCGGCGGCGTGATGACGACGCACGACCTCGTGGTCACCCGCCTCGACACCGGCGCCGAGGTCATCCGCACGCCCGCCGACATCGGCGACCCCTACGTCCTGCTCGGGCAGATCGAGCTGGAGCTCGAGACGAAGACCACCGCCGAGTTCCTCGAGGAGTGGCGGCGGGAGTAGCGCTCTCCTCCACAGATCCGATCTCGCGGAGTTGTCCGAGGGTTCCGCCCGACGGCCGCTCGGGTGTCGGTGGTCCCTGGTTCAATACGCGTATGGATGAGCACAGCGACCCGGGAGCGGCAGGACAGCCGAGCGCGCTCGCCGCCGTCGACGCGCTGACCGACATCGCCGCGGAGATCGGACGCACCTCCGCACAGCTGCTCCTCACCCGCGCGCAGACCCTGCACCTCGCCTACCGCTCCGCGGTCACCGTCCCCGACGCGTTCGCCCGCGGCAAGTCGCTCTCCCGCAGCGAGGCGCACTCCCTGGTCGAGCGATCGATCCGCGCCGAGTTCGCGGTCAAGCTCCGCCTGTCCGAGCGGGCCACGGAGACGGTCCTCGAGCACGCCCGGCTGCTCGTCGAGGACCTCCCCTGCACCCGCACCCTGCTGGCCGACGGCCGGCTGCTGTGGGACTCGAGCGAGATCGTCTGCGCCACCGCCGCCACCCTCCCTCCCGCCTCCCGCGCCCGGTTCGACGAGCGCGCCGCCGAAGTCGCCCCGGACGTGACCCCGACGCAGCTGAGGCGGATCGTCGCCCGACTCCGCGACGAGCTGCACGAGGAGCCCCTCGCCCAGCGGCACGTCCGCGCCCGGCAGGACCGCGCCGTCTGGATCTCGCCGGAGGTCGACGGCATGGCGACGCTCTGCGCGCTGCTGCCCGCGCCGGACGCGATGGGCATCGCCGAGCGCGTCGACCGCATCGCCCGCTCCCTCCGCGACGGCGGCGACGAGCGCACGCTGGCACAGCTGAAGGCCGACGTCTTCACCGATCTGCTGCGTGACGGCGACATCGCCGGCACCACGCCCGCGGGCGACGGGCCTCAGCTGTCCGCGTCGTACGTGCCCGGGATCCGCGCGGAGGTGCGCCTCACCCTCGCCGCATCGACTGCTGCCGGTCTGGACGATGCCCCCGCGAACCTCGACGGTTACGGCCTCATTCCGGCCGATCTCGCCCGAGCGCTGGTCGAGACGGGCGCGTCGTTCACCCGCGTCCTCACCGACCCCGATACCCGCGCGGTCGTCTCCGTCGGCCGCACCTACCGAGTCCCGCCCCCGCAGATGCGCCTGCACCTCCAGCTGCGCGATCAGACCTGCCGCTTCCCCGGCTGCACCCGCACCGCCTCCCGAGCGGAGGCCGACCACACCCTCGAATGGAGGAACGGCGGAGAGACGTCCCTCGAGAACCTCGTCTGCCTCTGCACGTCCCACCACCACATCCGCCACGGCGACCGCTGGACCTACGTCCCCCGCAAGGACGGCAGCATCGTCTGGACCACCCCCACCGGCCGCCTCGTCACCGTCCGCCGACCGGCCCTCGCCGGCGCCCCGCCGGGCCCCCGCTTCGAGGACTCACCACCCCCGTTCTGACGAACGCGGGTCCTGACGCGCTGCGCGCCCCTCGACCAGCATGCGCCGCTCATGCTGATCGAGTAGCCCGCGAAGCGGGCGTATCGAGATCCACCACCACCCGGCGGGTGGGTCTCGATACGCGCTGCGCGCTACTCGACCAGCATGGGGTGCGCATGCTCATGCGGCACTTCATGCTGCGCCGGCCCGCTCACGCACGCTCGGCACCCGCGCCGCCCCATGCTGATCGAGTAGCCCTCGGAGAGGGCGTATCGAGATCCACCGTCGCCTGATGGGTGGGTCTACTTGGAAGAGACGCCCGCAGACATGCTGGTCGAGTAGCCCCGCAGGGGCGTATCGAGACCCACCACCGCAAGGACGTCGGTCTCTTCCCCGCCCTGCGCTGGCGCCGAAGGCGCCCCCTCAGCTCGATACGCGCTTCGCGCTACTCGACCAACAGGGGTCGCACATCCCGGCACAGCACGCCGGCCCTGATCCATGCTGATCGAGTAGCCCTCGGAGAGGGCGTATCGAGATCCACCGTCGCCTGATGGGTGGGTCTCGATACGCGCTTCGCGCTACTCGACCAGCATGGGGTGCGCATGCGCATGCGGCACTTCATGCTGCGCCGGCCCGCTCACGCACGCCCGGCACCCGCGCCGCTTCATGCTGATCGAGTAGCCCTCGCAGAGGGCGTATCGAGATCCACCGTCGCCTGAGGGGTGGGTCTCGATACGCGCTTCGCGCTACTCGACCAGCATGGGCCGCGCTTCGCGCTACTCGACCAGCATGGGCCGCGCTGCGCGCTACTCGACCAGCATGGGCCGCGCTGCGCGCTGCTCGACCAGCGTGTTCGGGTCAGTTGCAGGTGCGGGCCGTGTACGGGGCCTGCAGGGTGGCGGCGCCGGCCGTCGCGGTGAGGGTGCCCGCGGCGACGGACGTGGCGCGCGTCGTGAAGGCGTGCGTCGCGTTCGCGCCGGGGGCCGCGGTCAGCGTGGGCGAGGTGCCCCAGGCCGAGCGGATCACGACTGTGAGCGGCGAGGTGCCGGCGTTCTTCACGACTCCGGTCACGACGACCTTGCCGGCCACGCAGCGGGTCGACGCGGTGAGCGTCGCCGTGGACGCCGCCACGACCACCGTCGCGGTCACCCGCACGGCCGTCGAGCTGGAGAGCACGCGGCCGGGCGCGTTGTACTCGGTCGATCCGCCCGCTCCGACCCACTGGTTGTCGTTCGCGCCGATGGTGCGCACGACTCCGGTGACCGGGTAGCGGCCGGGAGCGGCGCCGACGGAGGAGGTGTCCCAGGTCACCGGCTGCGAGGCGGTGCCGCGGTCGTAGGCGAGGACGACGTCGGCACGGGCGGGCAGCGCGGCGACGGAGCCCACCTCACCCAGGTCGGAGCGCACGGCGGTCGCGGCGTCGGCCGCGCGGACCTCGGCGTACTGACCGGCGGTGAGCGACACGATGCCGCCGTGCTTGGTCGACGGCGCCAGCGAGAAGCCGGGGTCGTTCAGCTGGGTCCAGCCGGCGTCGAGGTCGGTGGTCACCATCGGCCGGTAGCCGGTGGAGGGGATGACGTCGACGTAGAGGTACCAGCGATCGGCGTCGTGGTCCTTGAAGACGGCCGGTCCTTCGACTCCCCCGGCGTTTCCGCCGGCCCAGACGGCGCCGATGCGGTCCTGCAGCTGCGTCCACGCGGTGGACGGGAGCCACCACTGCTTCGCGGTCGTGGACTCCATGTAGATGCCGCGGCCGGTGCCGTTGTCCTTCGAGATGCGGTAGGTCGTGCCGCCGTCCTGGATCATCGTGGTGTCGATGACGTCGGCGCCGGTGTCGATGAAGGTGCCGCCGTAGGAGTACGTGGCCTGGGTGAAGTCGGTGGTCGCACCCCAGAGCACCCGCGACGCGCCGGTGCCGGGCGTGTGCGCGGCGTTCGGGTACACGGTCGAGGACCAGTAGACGACGAACGCGCCCTTGCCGGCCCCGTTGTAGTCGGCGACCCAGGTCGCCTCGGGCGCCCACATCATGCCGGCCTCGAGCTGCTTCGTGCCGGCCGCGTCGAGCGCGACGTCGAACTGGCGCAGGTCGCTCCAGGAGACGAGGTCGCTCGACTCCCAGACGTTCATCTTCGTGCTGCCCTGCGTGGTCCAGTAGCACCAGGTGGTGCACGAGCCCGAGCCCTGGTCGCCGCCGAAGACGCGGAGGTCGGTGGCGATGATGTAGTACTTCTTCGTCTCGGGGTTGTAGGTGAGGTACGGGTCGCGGACGCCGGTCGTGCCGAGGTCGGACGCGAGGATCGGCTTCCCGCCGTTCAGCGGGTCCCACTTCTCCGGGTCGTCGCCGCGGGAGACGTCGAGGTAGATCTTCTCGGCGTAGCCCTGCGCGTCCTCGACGAAGTGCACCATCAGATAGCCGTAGGGGGTGTCCACGCCGACCTGCGGCTCGACGGTGACGGCGACGGCACGGGACTGCGCGACGCCGCGGATCGACGCGGTCGCGGTCAGCGACGACGTGCGGGCGGCCTGGCCCGCGGCGGGGCGGTCGGCGGCGAGGTTGCGGCCGTCGGCGGAGACGCGGAGGGTGGGGTCGTTCGAGGCCCAGGTCACGGTGCCACCGTAGTCGGGCAGGTTCGTGGTCGAGTCGTCGATGGTCAGCGGGGTGACGCCGTCGAGCACGGCCGCGGTGAGCGGCGCGAACGACGAGGCGTGCAGCTTCGCGTCGACGGTCGACACCGTCGCGACCTCCTCGCCGGTGAGGGCGCGGTCGTAGACGCGGAACGTCGACACCTCCCCCTTGTAGAAGGGGTCGGGGTAGGGCGCGCGGCCGATGGCGTTCAGCGACTGATCCGTCACCGAGGCGGGCCGCAGCGCGGTGGGCGCGGAGGCGACGCGGGTGCCGTCGACGTAGAACGAGATCGTGCCGGCGGCGCCGTCGATCACCGAGCTGAGGCTGTACCAGCGGTCGGCCGCGATGCCGGACGCGCCGCGGGCGTTGTTCTCACCGCCACCGCCGGTGGTCGTGATCGCGGTGCGCACCTTGTCGCGCACGGACGCGAACCAGTACTGCGAGGTGCTGTCGCTGCCGATGTTCCAGAGGAAGTGGAAGGTCGACAGCATCGAGGCGTCGGCGCGCGTCTCGATCGTGACCGTCCCTGACGTCTTGCCCGTGAGCAGGTCGTCGGGCAGCTCGACCCAGGGGGCCGCGCTGGTCTTCGCGCCGCCGGCGAGACGGAGTGACGTGCCGGTCCAGAGCGCGTCCGTCCCGTTCACGACGCGCGCGGCTCCCACGGCGCCGCCGGCCGAGTTGGGGACGGTCGCGCCGGTCGTCTGGCTGAAGCGGTAGTCGGCGAGGAGGCCGGCGGTGGGGACCGCGGCGTCGGCGGCCGTCGCGGTGGGGGCGACGAGGCCGGCGGCGAGCACCGCCCCGAGGCCGAGGGCGGCGAGGGCCGCGCGGAAGGGCGCGCGGCGGGTGGGGGTGGGCATGGTGCTCCTTTGCACGGGGGGGGGTGGCTTGTCGAGACCCGGCGTCAGCAGGTGATGGCGGGGTAGGCGGCCGACTGCGTGGCCGCACGGCCCGCGTCGTCGACTCCGGCGCCCGTCACCGAGGCCGAGCCGGCGGCCAGCGTCGGCTGGCGCACCGTGAAGCTCGCCGTGGCGTTCTTCCCGCCGGCGACCGCCGGGAAGGTCTTGGTGCCGGAGGCGGTGGTGACGGTGATGTCGGCGGGCAGGTCGTCCGTGTTCTTCACCGTCGTGGTGAGCACCGGCTTGCCCGCGACGCAGCGCACCGACGAGGTGGCGGCGAGCTGCAGCGCGACCGGCGCGGCCGGCGCACCGAGCGAGACGCGGAAGCGCTGGCAGCCGTTGTTCAGCACGCTCCACTGGCCGATCCGGGTGCCGTTCTGGTCCGAGCAGTTCGACAGGTCGAGCGCCTTGCCGCTGTGCACGGCGCGGAGCTCGACGGTGCCGTCGTTGCCCGGGCGGAGCCGCCAGCTGCTGCCGGTCACGCCGCACGCGCCCTGCGTGACGGTCGCGCCGTCGGCGGTGGAGCCTCCGGTGACCGCGAGGCACTTGGCCGCGGCCGAGACGGGGTGCATCTCGACGGCGCCGTCCGCGGCGGCCGTGAACGTCACGCGCTGGCACGGCGAGCCGAGCCACTCCCGCTGCTGCAGCACCGCGCCGTCGGCGGTGGAGCAGTTCGGCAGGTCGAAGGACTTGCCGGTGACGAGCGAGGTGACGGCGACCGCGCCGACCGGGCGCAGCGCCCACTCCTGAGAGGCGGCGGCACTCGGCGTCGACTGGCGGATCGCTCCGGAGGCCGCGTCGAGCGCCTTGCCGCTGGTGCGGTTCGTCAGCGTCGAGTAGCCGCCGGAACCCGGAGCCACCGTCCACTGCTGGCAGGAGGTGGTCAGCCACGCGGACTGCTGCAGCGACGCACCCGAGGCGGTCGAGCAGCCGACCGGCCCGAGCGACGTCCCACTGCTCGCGTTCACGACGCGGACGAAGCCGTCGCCGGTGCTGTCGAGCGTCCAGCTCGCGCGGGGCGTGGCGCAGGAGCCCTGCACGACGCCGGCGCCGTCGCCGCTCTGGGCGGAGGACACCGTGGCGCAGAGGCCGGTGCTGCGGCTGACCAGCTGCCAGGCCGCACCCTCGACGCGGGCCGTGATCGGCGCGTTCTCGCCGCTGGGCACGGGGATCCGCGCGGCGGTGCCGAGCGGGACGCCGAAGTCGGGCTCGCCCTCGGCGGTCCAGTCGACGAGGTGCGCGCGGGCCGAGCGCTGGCGGCTGCAGCCGTCGTTCGGGCCGGGGTTCGCGTGGTACAGGTTCCAGGTCTCGGTGCCGTCGGGCGAGTCGAAGAAGTCGTTGTGACCGGTGCCGTACTCGCCGTTCGCCTTCGAGAAGACCGGGCCGTCGCTCTTGGTCCAGGAGGAGGCGAGCACCGGGTCGCCGGTGCCGTCGTACTCGAGCGTGCCGAGCTGGTAGTCCTCGGTGCCGCAGAAGCTCGCCGAGTAGACGATCCAGGTGCGGCCGTCCTTCTGCAGCGGGATCGGACCCTCGTTGACCGGCATGCCGATGGTCTCCCACGGCTCGACCGGCTCGGACAGCACGTTCAGCGGGCCGACCGCGGTCCACGGGTCCGACATCCGGGCGATGTAGTTGCTCTGCAGCCCGTTGCCCGGCTGGAACGCCGACCAGGTCATGAAGAGCTCGCCGTTCAGCTGCAGATAGGCGCCGTCGATGTTCCAGGAGTCGACCGGGACCGGCCGGCCCTTGTAGCTGTACGGGCCCATCGGGTCGTCGCCCGCGCTCTCGATCACCTGGAGGTGCTGGCCGTCGAAGTTCCCCGCGGTGCCCATCGTGTACATCAGGTACCACCGCCAGCCGTTCGGGCCCTCGAGCCGCTGCAGCTCGGGCGCCCACATGTTCGCGTTCCGGCCCGGGTTCGTGTCGGAGTAGACGGTCACCGGAGTCGCGGTGCCGAGCGCCGCGAGCGTCGGCGCCTTGCGCATCACCACGCGGTTGTCCCAGGTCGTGGCGACCAGGTAGTAGTTCCCGTCGTGGAACTCGATCGTCGGGTCGGCCGTGTCCGGCTCGAGCGGATTCGTGAAGGTCGACTCGCCGATCGCGGCCGCGGGGCTCGCGGCGGCCAGCGGCAGCGCCACGATCGTCGCCAGCAGGATCAGGAGACCGGCGATCAGCCGGCGGCGCAGGCCCGGTGCGGGCGCGGTCAGGTGCATGGATGACTCCGTCGTCGATCGTGATGCGGGCGCCCCCGTCGGGCCGCGAGAGCGCGGCCCCGAGAGCCGGGGCGAGAATTTGTTCACGGTAACAGCGGCAGTTGCGCAAGGTCAAACCCCTCCGAGCAACCCTTCTCCCGCCCTTTCCCACCACTGGGGCGAAACGTTTCGCTTCCGCGCTTGATCCCTCCCGCGCACCCCGCCTAGAGTCCGAGGCGAACGTTTCGTGCGATCGGAGATCCCCCATGTCAGCGCAGACCCTCTCCTGGCGCGCCGGGCCGCTCGAGCTCGAGTTCCGCCGCTCCCCCGACGCCCCCGTGAGCCTCGCGCGACTCGTCTCCGGCGAGCTCGAGATCCGCTTCGAGCACGCACTGCCGCTGGTCGGGATCCTCACCGCCGGCCGGGGCCACGTCACCTCGACCGACCGGCTCGTGCAGACCGCGATCGGCGACTCCCTCCGCTACGTCTCGCACGAGGCCGGGGGCGGGGGCGAGGCCGGGGCGACCGTCCTTCGGATCGTCTCGGCGAGCGCCGACGGCCTGCGCGCCACGACCACGATCGACGCGCTCGGCACCGCCCTCCGCGTGAGCACGACCGTCGAGAACGCGGGCACCGGGCCGGTGCTGCTCACCGCCGTCACCAGCTGGGCGATGCCTCTCGGCACCCGGCTGGACGTCGGCGCCGCCGCCGACCCGGCCGCGGACTGGGAGCTGCTCGAGGGCCGCAGCGAGTGGCTGGGCGAGGGCCGCTGGGAGGCGCGCGAGCTGCGCGCACTCCTGCCCGACCTCCATCCGGAGCACACCGAGCAGCCCCCGCGCGAGTCGGTCGTCCGCACCGCGACCGGCACCTGGTCGACCGGCGGCGCCCTCCCGCTCGCCGCGCTCCGCTCACGGCGGCAGGACGTCACCTGGCTCTGCGAGGTCGCGCACAACGGCCCGTGGCGCTGGGAGGCCGGCGAGCAGATCGGCGACGCCTACCTCGCCGCCTCCGGCCCCACGGACCGCGACCACCAGTGGTCCGTGCTCCTCGCGCCCGGCGAGCCCTTCACCTCGGTGCCGGCGCTCGTCGCCGTCGGCACCGGCCTCGAGCACGCCGCCGCGGCCCTCACCCGGGCGAAGCGGTCGGCCCGGCGCGCCCACCCCGACGACCGCCGCCCCGCGCTGGTCTTCAACGACTACCTGAACACCCTCGGCGGCGACCCGACGACCGCGAAGCTCCTGCCGCTGATCGCCGCGGCGGCCGAGGTCGGCGCCGAGGTGTTCTGCGTCGACGCCGGCTGGTACGCCGAGACCGAGTCCTGGTGGGACACCGTCGGCGAGTGGACGCCGTCGACCCGGCGCTTCCCGGGCGGACTCGGCGAGGTCGTCGACGCGATCCGCGGCCACGGCATGGTGCCCGGGCTCTGGCTCGAGCCCGAGGTGATCGGCACCGGAAGCCCGCTCGCCCGATCCCTGCCCGACGGGGCGTTCCTCTCCCGCTCGGGGATCCGGGTGGAGGAGAGCGGCCGCCACCACCTCGATCTGCGCCATCCTGCAGCCCGTGCGCACCTCGACGAGACCGTGGACCGGCTCGTCCGCGAGTTCGGCATCGGCTACGTCAAGCTCGACTACAACATCGATCCGGGCCCCGGCACCGACCGCGACGCGACGAGCGCCGGCGCCGGACTCCTCGAGCACTCCCGCGCGCACCTCGCCTGGATCGACGGCGTGCTCGACCGCCACCCGCAGCTGATCCTCGAGAACTGCGCCTCCGGAGCGATGCGCGCCGACTCCGCGATGCTCTCCCGGCTGCAGCTGCAGTCGACCTCCGACCAGGAGGATCCGCTGCTCGCGCCGCCGATCGCCGCGGCGGCCCCGCTCTCGATGCTCCCCGAGCAGGCCGCGAACTGGGCCTGCCCGCAGCCGGAGATGAGCGACGAGGCGATCGCCTTCACGCTGGTGACGGGCCTCGCGGGCCGGCTCCTCCTCACCGGCCACCTGGATCGGATGACGGCGCAGCAGCGCGCGCTCGTCGCCGAGGCCGTGCGCACCGCCGGCGAACTCCGGGCGCACCTGGTCGCGTCGGTGCCGCTCTGGCCGCTCGGCCTGCCGGGCTGGACCGACCGCTGGGTCGCCTCCGCGCTGCGCGGACCGGACGCGATCTCCCTCTCGCTCTGGGACCGCGGCGACGACGCGGGCGAGACGACCCTCGCGTTCCCCAGCCTCCTCGGCCGCGCGGTCGAGGTGCGGACGGCCTTCCCCGCGAGCCTGCCCGCCTGGGCCACCCGCTGGGACGCGGGGGCCGGCCTGCTCACCGTCCGCTCCATCGCCGGGGAGCCGGGCGCCCGCTCGTTCGTCCTGCACGACGCGGGCCGACTCCCGAGAGAGCGATCCCACGGGTCCGCTTGACTATGCTGAACGGACCCGCGATGTCGAGCCCTCGTCATCCCGCCGCACCGAGGGTGCCCGGCTCTCCCCTCAGGGGAGCGGAGGAGGTCCGCGCCATGGCCGATCGGCCCAACCTCCGGCATGTCGCCGCGGTCGCCGGCGTCTCGCACATGACGGTCTCCCGCGTGCTCAGCGGGCACCCGAACATCAAGGAGTCGACCCGGCAGAAGGTCCTCGAGGCCGTCTCCGAGCTCGACTACCGCCCCAACATCGCGGCGCGCTCGCTCGTCACCCAGCGCACCGACCGCATCGGCGTGATGATCGAGAGCGGCGCCGAGTTCGGCCCGTCCAGCACCCTCCGCGCCATCGAGCGGGCCGCGCGCGAGAAGGGCTACTCCGTCACCTCCGTCGCGCTGCGCGACGACCAGGACATGAGCCCCGTCGACGCGATCCGGCACCTCTCCGGTCTCGGGATCGACGCGCTCTGCGTGATCGCGCCGCGCTCCTCCTCCGTCGCGACGCTGCGCACCGTCGAGATCGGCGTGCCGACGCTCGTCGTGAAGTCCGACAAGGACGCGAACTTCCTCACCGTCTCGGTCGACCAGCAGGCCGGGATGAGCCAGGCGGTCGACCACCTCGCCTCGCTCGGCCACCGCGACGTGCTGCACATGTCCGGCCCGCTCGACTGGCTCGACGCCCGCGCCCGCGAGCGCGCCTTCCACAGCCGGGCGAAGGCGTGGGGGATGCGCGAGCGCCCGATCGTCATCGGCGACTGGACCCCGGACTCCGGCTACGAGTTCGCCCGCAGCCTGCAGTCCGTCCCGGAGTTCACCGCGATGGTCGTCGCGAACGACGAGATGGCGCTCGGCGTCATCCACGGTCTCGTCGAGCGCGGCATCCGCGTGCCGCAGGACGTCAGCATCGTCGGCTTCGACGACCTGCCCACCGCCCGGCACTTCCTGCCGCCGCTGACCACGGTGCGGCAGGACTTCGACAAGCTCGGCACCACCGTCGCCGAGGTGATCCACGCGCGGATCCGCGGCCAGGAGATCCCGCAGCGCACCCGCATCCCCACCGAGCTCGTGGTGCGCGAGTCGACGGCGCCGCCCCGCAGCTGACGCTCGCGACCGGCGCTCGCGTATCATCGGCGGCACCCCTGGCGCGACGCTCCCCCGGCGCCGCCCCGCACACGAACCGAGGACGGCACGTGTCAGTTCAGTCGACGACGACTCCCGCACGCCCCGGTCCCGCACGCCCGGACCCGGTCGTCGAGATGACGGGCATCCACGTCTCCTTCTCCTCCGGGCCCGCGCTGGCCGGTGCGCGGCTGCGCCTCGTGCCGGGCGAGATCCACGGCCTGATGGGCGAGAACGGCGCGGGCAAGTCCACGCTGATCAAGACGCTCACCGGGATCCACCAGCCCGACGCCGGTGAGATCGTCGTCGACGGCGTCGCCCGGCGCTTCAGCGGACCGGCCGACGCGAAGGCCGCCGGCATCACCGCGGTCTTCCAGGACGAGCGGCTGACCGACAACCTCAGCATCGGCGAGAACGTGATGATCGGGCACGAGATCCGCGGGCGCCTCGGCATCTCCTGGTCGCGCACCCACGCGCGGGCGGCCGAGATGCTGGCCGAGCTGGGTCTCGAGGACCTCGATCCGCGCCTGCCGCTGCGCTCGCTGTCGCCCGCGATCCGGCAGCTGGTCGCGATCGGCCGCGCGATGGTCGACCGGCCGCGGGTGCTGATCCTCGACGAGCCGACCTCGAGCCTCGACCTCGGCGACGTCGCCCGGCTCTTCACGG
Source organism: Rathayibacter sp. PhB179 (assembly GCF_004345345.1). NCBI lineage: Bacteria > Bacillati > Actinomycetota > Actinomycetes > Micrococcales > Microbacteriaceae > Rathayibacter > Rathayibacter sp. PhB179. The sequence continues at coordinate 490,470 of NZ_SLVD01000001.1, forward strand.
TGCTGCGGAGGCTGCGCGGCCAGGGCGTCGCCATCGTCTTCGTCTCGCACTTCCTCGAGCAGGTGCTCACCCTCAGCGACCGCATCACCGTGCTCCGCGACGGCTGCACCGAGGGCGAGTACCCGGCCGGGCGGATGGACCGGGCCGAGCTGATCGCGAAGATGATCGGCAAGGACATCGACGCGCTCCGGCAGATCGGCTCCGACCGCCGCGAGCACCGCCGCCAGCCCACCGGCCCCGCGATCTACCGCGCGGTCGGCATCGGCCGCCGGGGCGCCGTCTCCCCCACCGACATCGAGCTGCACCGCGGCGAGATCGTCGGCTTCGCGGGCCTCCGCGGCTCCGGACGCACCGAGCTGGCGTCGCTGCTCAGCGGCGTCGAGCGGCCGGACAGCGGCGAGGTGCTGATCGACGGCGAGCACGCGGACATCGTCGACCCGGTGTCGGGGCTGCGGAACCGCATCGCGCACTCCAGCGAGAACCGCCGCGAGGACGGGATCATCGGCGACCTGTCGCTGCGCGAGAACCTCGTGCTCGGGCTGCAGGCGCTGCGCGGTTGGGCGCACCCGCTGTCGGCCGCCGAGACCGACACGCTCGTCGCCACCTACGTCGAGGCGCTGAACATCACGCCGGCCGACCCGGACATGCCGGTGAAGTACCTCTCCGGCGGCAACCAGCAGAAGGTCGTGCTGGCGCGGTGGCTCGCCACCCGGCCGCGCCTGCTGGTGCTCGACGAGCCGGCCCGCGGCATCGACGTCGCCTCGAAGGTCGAGATCCAGGCGCACATCGCCCAGCTCGCCAAGGAGGGGGTCTCCATCGTCTACATCTCCTCCGAGCTGGAGGAGGTGGTGCGCCTCAGCGACCGCATCGTCGTCTTCAAGGACCGCGAGAAGATCGGCGAGGTCAGCAACGGCCCCTGGCTCACCGTCGACACCATCGTCGAGATGATCGCCGCGGACACCACGGACGACGACGCGGCCGACGACGCCTGGTGACGCGCCTCATGCTGATCGAGTAGCCCTCGCAGAGGGCGTATCGAGATCCGGGGGACACGGTTGACCCCTGTGAAACGTCTCACGTAGGGTGGCGCGGGACCGGGGAAAGCGCATTCCTGCATCCCGGACCATCGATGCCGAGGGATTCAATGCCGAATTCACGTCCGTTCCGTCCGACCACCGCCGCCGGGGCGCTCCGCTCCGGCCTCGGCCTCGCGCTCGCCGCGGGGCTCGCGCTGACCGGCGCGTCCACTGCCGCAGCGCAGACCACCGCGCCGCCCGCCGTCCCCGCCAACCCCGTCCTCACCGCGCAGCTCGAGGACCTCGACCGCGGGGTCGTGGCGCTCGCCTCGCCCGACGGCGGCGTCTTCGTCAGCTGGCGGCTGCTCGCGACGGAGGTGACCGGCTCCTCCGACAGTGGGATGGTCGGCGCCGACTTCGCCGTCTACCGCGGGGCGGAGCGGATCGGCGTCGTCACCGACAGCACCAACCTGCACGACCCGGCGGGTGCGCCCGGTGACGAGTACCGCGTCGTCCCGCTCGTCGACGGCGAGCCCGGCGAACCGAGCGCTCCGGCCACCGCCTCTGCGGACGCCTTCGAGACGCTGCCGCTGCAGAAGCCGGCCGACGGCGTCACTCCGGCCGGCGAGGCCTACACCTACAGCGCCAACGACATGAGCGTCGGCGACATGGACGGCGACGGAGACTACGAGTACGTCGTGAAGTGGTACCCCTCGAACGCGAAGGACGTCTCGCAGAAGGGCTACACCGGCAGCACCTATCTCGACACGTACGAGGCCGACGGCACACTGCTGCACCGCATCGATCTGGGCGTGAACATCCGCTCCGGCGCGCACTACACGCAGTTCCTCGTCTCCGACTTCGACGGCGACGGCCGCTCCGAGATCATGACGAAGACCGCGCCGGGCACGACGATCCTGCCCGGCGGCGACACCGCCCGCGCCGAGTCGATCACGCTCCTCCCCGAGGACGTCGCCGCGGGCGTCACCCCGCAGGACGACTACCGCCTCTCCGCCGCCGGCTACCGCGAGCACCTCATCGGGATCTTCGAGGGCTGGGGCACCCGCGAGGAGGTCACCTCCGGTCAGTGGCCCGCCACACTCGAGGAGGCGTTCGGCATCGCGCCGACGCACGCCTACCCGCTCGACCGCGCCGGGGCGACGGAGCTCGCCGACTACTTCATCGACGTCTACGCGCCGAGCCGGAGCGACCGCAACGACCTGACCACCTTCGAGGGCTTCATCCTGACCGGCCCCGAGTACCTCACGGTCTTCGACGGCGAGTCCGGCGAGGAGCTGCAGACCGTCGCCTACGAGCCGGCCCGCGGCGACGACGGCCTGCTCTGGGGCGACTACGCCTACTCCCGGATCGAGCCGGGCAACCGCAACGACCGCTTCCTCGCGGGCGTCGCCTCCTTCGACGGCGAGACGCAGTCCGCCGTCTTCGCCCGCGGCTACTACACCCGCGCGGTCGTCGTCGCCTACGACTGGGACGGCAGCGAGCTGTCGCAGCGCTGGGTCGCCGACAGCGGTCACGTCCCGCTGACCAACCCCTTCAACGACACCCCGCACGGCCGCGAGGGCTCCAGTCCGGAGTGGGCGACGCTCACCACCCAGGGCTTCCACTCGCTCAGCGCGGCGGACGTCGACGGCGACGGCCGGCAGGAGATCGTCTACGGCTCCGCCACCCTCGACGACGACGGCAGCCTGCTCTACAGCTCCTACGACACCCTGCCCGAGGGCAGCAGCGCGCCCGGCACCGAGGCCAAGCTCGGCCACGGCGACGCGATGCACGTCACCGACATCGACCCGGCGAACCCCGGGCTCGAGATCTTCAGCGTGCACGAGGGCGGCGTCGGCGCGCCCTACGGCTACGCGCTGCGCGACGCCGCGACCGGCGAGGTGCTCTTCGGCGCCTACTCCGGCAAGGACACCGGCCGCGGGATGATCGGCGACATCGACCCCGCGATCCCCGGCCAGGAGGTCTGGGCGATCGGAAAGCTCTCGGCGAGCGGCGACCCGCTCGACGGCGGGGATCCCGCCGAGCAGCCCGGCACCAACCAGAGCATCCGCTGGGCCGCGGACATGACCACGCAGATCGTGGCCAGCACGACGATGCAGGACGCGACGCCCGTCACTCCGACGATCGTCACCGGTGACGGCACCGTGCTGCTCTCGGCCGAGGGCACCGTGACGAACAACGGCACGAAGGGCAACCCGTCTCTCGTGGCGGACGTGCTCGGCGACTGGCGCGAGGAGCTGCTGCTGCCGACCGCGGACTCGAGCGCGATCCGGATCTACTCGAGCACCGAGGTCACCGACCGCAAGCTGACGACGCTGATGCACGACCCGCAGTACCGGGTCGAGGTCGCGCGCCAGCAGACCGCGTACAACCAGCCGTCGTACACCTCGTACGGCCTGGCGAGCGACATCGACTGGTCGACGGTCCCGGTGCTGGCGCAGGAGGGGACGGAGCCGGTGCCGACGCCGACGCCCACTCCGGAGCCGACCGCGACCGCCACCGCGACGCCCGTGCCGATGCCGACCGAGACCGCGCCGCCCGTGGTTCCGGCGCCGGGCGATCCCGCACCGCACGAGCCCGCGCCCGTCGCCGGACCCGACGGTGACCTGGCCGCCACCGGCACCGACCTGTCGCTGCTGCCGCTCGGAGCGCTCGCGCTCCTGCTCGGCGGCGGGGCGCTGCTCCTGCGGCGCCGCCTGCAGCACGGCGAGTAGCACCCGCCTGATGCCGGTCGAGTAGCCGCGCAGCGGCCTCCATGCTGGTCGAGTAGCCGCGCAGCGGCGTATCGAGACCCGCCCCTCCCCCGGGAGGCGGCGGGTCTCCGGCGTTAATGCACGATCGTTACCGGAGACGCCGATGCGCTGTTGCGTCACAAGAATTGTTCACGGTAACATTTTGCCCAGGACGCACCCGGACGTGTCACTTCACGACGGGCGTCCACCGCACATCCTGCACTCACTGCACCTCGGGCGCCAGGCCCGCACTGCACTCATCACATCCGGGCCCCTGGGCCCGCACCCACGGGCGCTCCCGCGCGTCCGTGATCTCAAGGAGGAGATCCATGTACAACACGAGGCGTTTCGGCCAGTTCCTCGGTTTCGCAGCAGTCGGCGCACTCGCGCTCGGCCTCGCCGGCTGCTCCGGCGGCTCGGACACGGCCGCGGGCGGCGGAGGAGACGACGTCACCACCATCGGCTTCGTGGCCGTCGGCCCCGAGGGCGCGTGGCGTCAGGCGAACGAGACCAACATCGAGGAGACGTTCACCGCCGACGCGGGCTACGACCTCAAGTACGCCCCCGCCACCAACGGCGACCAGAAGTCGCAGATCGACTCCTTCACGTCCTTCGTGGACGAGGGCGTCGACATCATCCTGCTGTCGGCCACGGAGGGCTCCGGCTGGGAGGACTCGCTCGAGCGCGCTCAGGAGGCCGAGATCCCGGTCATCCTGATCGACCGCGGCATCGAGCCGGACAACAGCGACCTCTACGTCACCCGCATCGCGCCGGACAACATCGCGGTCAGCACCTCGGTCGCCGACTGGGCGAAGAGCGCCTTCCCGGACGGCGCCAAGTACTTCACCCTCGAGGGCCCCGCCGGCGTCTCCGTCGTCAACGAGCGCAACGAGGGCTGGGACGAGGTCATCGGCGCCGACTCCGCCTTCACCAAGGTCGGCGCGCAGACCGCCAACTGGTCCACCGAGGAGGCCAAGAGCGTCTTCGAGACCGTCCTGAAGTCGAACAACAACGACGTCCAGATGGTCTTCGCGCAGAACGACGAGATGGGTCTCGGCGCGGTCCAGGCCGTCCAGGAGGCCGGCCTCACCCCGGGCGTCGACGTCAAGATCGCCACGATCGACGGCACCAAGAACGCCCTGCAGGCCCTCGCCGACGGTGAGCTCAGCTTCGTCGCCGAGTACAACCCGCTCTTCGGCGAGACCGCCCTCGACGCCGTCGAGAAGACCCTCGCCGGCGAGACCGTCGAGTCCTCGATCGTCGTCCCGAGCGAGACCTTCGACTCGCCCGAGGCCGCGGCGACCGCCCTGCCCGACCGCAAGTTCTAGAAAACACCTCTAAGCACCACCCCCCTCCGGAGCGACCGGGACCCCACCGCGGGTCCCGGTCGCTCCCACCTCCGGCGCAGAGCAGCGCCACTCGAGAACGGAACGACGCGACATGGCGGATTCGCCTCCGATCGTCGAGATGAAGAACATCTCGATCAGCTTCCCCGGCGTCAAAGCCCTCGACGGTGTCGACTTCCGCCTGTTCCCGGGCGAGGTCCACACCCTCATGGGCGAGAACGGCGCCGGCAAGTCCACCCTCATCAAGGCGCTGACCGGCGTCTACAAGATCGACAGCGGCGAGATCGTCGTCGGAGGGACGCCCCGGCGCCTCGCCGGCACCGCGGATGCGCAGGCGGCCGGCATCTCGACCGTCTACCAGGAGGTCAACCTCTGCACCAACCTCAGCATCGGCGAGAACGTCATGCTGGGCTACGAGGTGCGCGGTCCCTTCGGCATCAACTGGCGGGCGACCCACGACGCCGCGAAGCGCGCCCTCGAGCGCCTCGGCCTCGGCCACCTCGACCCGCGCCGCCCGCTCTCCTCGCTCTCGATCGCGATGCAGCAGCTGGTCGCGATCAGCCGCTCCACGGTGAGCGACTCTCGCGTGCTCATCCTCGACGAGCCGACCTCGAGCCTGGACGCGAACGAGGTCGAGAACCTCTTCGTCGTCATCCGCCGCCTCCGCGCGGAGGGCGTCGCGATCCTCTTCGTCTCGCACTTCCTCGACCAGGTCTACGCGATCAGCGACCGCCTCACCGTGCTGCGCAACGGCACCTACGTGGGCGAGTACCTCACCCACGAGCTCGACCGCACCTCGCTGATCTCCAAGATGATCGGCAAGGACATCGCCGCCCTGCGCTCCCTCGACTCCGAGCGCGCGGACAGCGACCACCTCTACCGCGAGGCCCCGCTCTACACCGCGAAGGGCCTGGCCAAGAAGGGCTCCATCGAGTCCACCGACCTCACCCTGCACCGCGGCGAGGTCGTCGGCTTCGCCGGCCTCCTCGGCTCCGGCCGCACCGAGCTCGCCCGCCTGATCTACGGCGTGGACAAGCCCGACACCGGCGAGATCACACTGCACGGCAAGAAGGTCGACGTCCCGACGCCGACCGCCGGACTCGCGCACAAGATCGCCTTCTCGAGCGAGAACCGCCGCGACGAGGGCATCATCCGCGACCTCTCGGTCCGGGAGAACCTCATCCTCGCCGTCCAGGCCAAGCGCGGCTGGGCCCGCCCCCTCTCCAAGAAGGAGAAGGACGAGATCGTCGCGAAGTACCTCGTCGAGCTCAACGTGCGCCCCGCCGACCCGGACCGCCCGATCAGCAAGCTCTCCGGCGGCAACCAGCAGAAGGTGCTCCTCGGGCGCTGGCTGGCCACCGCCCCGGAGATCCTCATCCTCGACGAGCCGACCCGCGGCATCGACGTCGGAGCCAAGGCCGAGATCCAGGAGAAGGTCGTCGCCCTGGCCGGCGAGGGCGTCGCCGTGGTCTTCATCTCGTCCGAGCTCGACGAGGTCGTCCGCCTCAGCGACCGCATCATCGTCCTCAAGGACCACCGCGTGATCGCGGAGATCCTCAACGGACCCGCTGTCACTGCGGAGTCGATCGTCACTACCATCGCCGCAGAGGGAGTCGTCGACGAGGACGTCGTCGTTCTCGAAGGCGCCACGCAGGAGGCCGCATCATGAGCAGCGACACGCGACCGGACCGGGGCTCGCTCCTCGCGAGCCTGATCCGTCGTCAGTACTTCTGGGGAGCGGTGGCCATCGTGCTGCTGCTGCTCGTCAACGTCGTCAAGGACCCGAGCTACCTCGGCGTCACCGTCAGCCCGACCACGGGCTATCTCGTCGGCAACGTGATCGACATCGCCCGCGCCGCCGCCCCGATCCTGATGATCGCGGTCGGCATGTGCCTGGTGGTCGCGACCGGCGGCATCGACCTCTCGGTCGGCTCGATCATGGTCGTCGCCGGCGCCGTCTCGATGGAGTTCCTCAACGCCCAGGGCGCGCCGGACTCGCTCGGCGCCGCCGCGGCCGCCTTCGGCCTCGCGCTGCTGGTCGCCGGAGTGCTGGGCGCCGTGAACGGCGTCCTGGTCTCGGTGGTGGGACTCCAGCCCTTCATCAGCACGCTCGTCGTGATGCTCGCCGGCCGCGGCCTGGCGAAGGTCATCACGGGCGGCCAGAACACCGCCGCCACGAACGAGCCGTTCCGCTGGCTCGCCAACGGCTACGTCTTCGGACTCCCCGTCGTCTTCCTGCTCGCCATCGCGATCGTCGTGGTCGTCGGAGTCCTGGTGCGCCGCAGCGCGCTCGGCCTGATGATCGAGGCCATCGGCATGGACCCGAAGGCGGCCCGCCTCGCCGGCATCAACCGCCGCGGCCTGCTGATGACCGCCTACATCGGCTCCGGCGTCCTCGCCGGCGTCGCGGGCGTCTTCGCCACCGCGAGCGTGATGACGGTCGACGTCTCGCGCACCGGCTACCAGCTCGAGCTCGACGCGATCCTCGCGGTCGTGGTCGGCGGCACCTCCCTCGCGGGCGGCAAGTTCAACATCACCGGAGCGGCCGTCGGAGCGATCCTGATCGCCACCCTCGACAAGACGGTCGTCTTCCTCGGCGTCTCGTCCTCGGCGACACCCGCCTTCAAGGCGATCGTCATCGTCGCCCTGTGCCTGCTGCAGTCGGAGCGGGTCCGCTCCGCCTTCAAGAACCGTCGCGAGGCGCGCCGCAGCGTCCCGCAGAAAGAGGCGATCCCCGCATGAGCGCCGTGCTGACCCGACCCGCCCCGCCGGCGAAGTCGAACCGCTCCTCCGCCACCTCGTGGCTGAGCCAGCACCTCGACAAGCTGCCGACCCTCGCCGCCCTGGTCATCTTCCTGGGCATGATCGTCTACGGCGAGGTCGCCTACGGGCGCATCCTGCAGGCGAGCACGATCTCGAACCTGCTGATCAACAACGCGCACCTGATCATCCTCGCCGTGGGCCTCACCTTCGTGATCCTCACCGGCGGCATCGACCTCTCGGTCGGCGCGGTGATCGCCTTCAGCAGCGTGAGCGGCGTGCTGCTCATCAACAGCGGCTGGAACCCCTGGCTCGTGATGCTGCTGATGGTGCTGATCGGCTCCGCGTTCGGCCTGATCTCGGGCGTGCTGATCCAGTACTTCAACGTCCAGCCGTTCATCGCGACCCTCGCGATGATGTTCCTGGCCCGCGGCCTCGCCTCGATGCTGAGCACCGTCCCGGAGCGCCTCCCCGAGGACTCGGCCGTGCTGTCGCTCGCGACGCCGATGAAGCTGATCGACGGACCGAAGGTCAACGACTTCGTGATCAGCCCCGGCGTGATCATCGCCGTGCTCGTCGTCGCCGCCGCGTTCTTCGTGCTGCACCGCACCCGCCTCGGCCGGACGGTCTACGCGATGGGCGGCTCGGAGCCGTCGGCCGCGCTGATGGGCCTGCCCGTCGTCCGGACCAAGCTGCTCATCTACGTGATCAGCGGCACCCTCGCGGGCCTCGCCGGCGTGGTCTACACCGCCCGCCTCGGCAGCGCGCAGAACATCACCGGCACCGGCTGGGAGCTCGACGCCATCGCGGCGACCGTCATCGGCGGCACGCTGCTGACGGGCGGCGTCGGCTTCGTCCTCGGCTCGGTGATCGGCGCCCTCGTCCTCGGCCTGATGAACGTCCTGATCACCCGCGACGGCGGCATCCCGCCCGAGGCGACCACCATCATCACCGGCGGCATCCTGCTCGTCTTCGTGCTCCTGCAGCGCGCAGTGATGGCCCGCAACCGGACCTGACGTCCGGGCGCAGCGCCACTCGATCCGTCATGAACGGTCGCCTCGGAACTCTCGGGGCGACCGTTCTCGACGTCTCGGCGCGACCGATCCGAGGCGCGGAAATCCCCTTCGGATTCCCGTCGCGTTGACGTCAACATCGTGTTACCGTGAACATCGCCGGTGCGTGCCGGAGCCTTTCCCTTCAGCAATGGTGCCGAACTAGGAGCAAGTGCGATGAAGCCCTTCCTGCGACCGGTCGTCCTCGTGACGGCTCTCGCGCTCACCGTCCCGCTGCTGACGGCGCAGTCCGCCGCAGCCGCTCCGGCCGACGATCTCGTCCTCCGCTACGCGCTCGACGCGACCAGCGGCACGACCGCCGTCGACAGCTCCGGCAAGGGCCGCGACGGCGTCCTCTCCGGCGGCGCGGTCGCCTCGGGCGCCGCGGGCGTGACGCTCGACGGCGTCGACGACTTCGTGAAGCTGCCCGACAACGTGCTCGCCGGCCTCAGCTCGATCACCGTGAGCACCGAGGTGCTGGTGAAGCCGAGCCAGGGCACCCCGTACTTCATCTGGGGCCTCGGCAACACGACGAACAACGCGGGCAACGGCTACCTGTACACGACGGGCAACAGCTACAAGACCTCCATCGCCACCGGCAACTGGACCACCGAGCAGACCGTGAACTCGGGAGCCGACCTCGCCCGCGGGGTCTGGAAGACGCTCACCTACACGCTCGACGACGCCTCCGACACCGCGCGGCTCTACCTCGACGGCACCCAGGTCGCGCAGCAGACCGGCGTGACCATCACCCCCGGCGCGATCGGCGGCGGCAGCACCACCGCGAACGCGATCGGCCGCTCGGTCTACACCGGCGACAAGTTCCTCGCCGCCTCGGTGCGCGACTTCCGCATCTACAGCAGCGCGCTCAGCGCCGCCGACGTCGCGACCCTCCAGGCGAGCGACGGCACGCGCACCACCCGCGACGCCGCCGCGCTGAGCCTCGGCGACCTCTCCGCCGTCACCGCGAACCTCACCCTGCCGACCACCGGGCCCAACGGCTCGGCGATCGCCTGGTCCTCGAGCAACGCCGCCGTCGTCTCCTCGAGCGGAGTCGTCACCCGGCCCGCCACGGGCACCGCCCAGGCCGTGCTCACCGCGACCGTCACCCGCGGCTCCGCGACGCAGACCCGCACCTTCACCGCCACCGTGCCCGCGCAGGACGCGAACGCCGACGCGCAGAAGGCGCTCGACGCGCTGAGCATCGTCAACGCCGGCGACGTCCGCGGCAACGTCACGCTGCCCGCGAAGGCCGGCTCCTACGACGTCACCTGGACCTCCTCGAACACCGCCGTCGTCAGCACCACCGGCGTCGTGAAGCGCCAGGCCGCCTCGACCCCCGTCACCCTCACCGCGACCGTCCCCGGCACCACCGCCACCCGGCAGCTCCCGGTCACCGTGACCGCCGCGCCCGCGGACCTCGACACCGAGTACGACGCCGGCTACCTCTGGACCCACTTCGCCTCGACCGACTACGAGAAGATCTACTTCGGCTCCAGCACCGACGGCCTGCACTGGTCGAAGCTCAACAACGACAAGGCCGTGCTCGCCAACCTCGCCGGCACGCTCGGCGTCCGCGACCCGCACCTGGTCCGCTCCCCCACCGGCGACGAGTACTGGATCCTCGGCACCGACCTGCACGCCGAGGGCACCGCCGGCGGCGGCTCCTGGGACCAGGTGAACGCCAGCCAGAAGCTCGTCGTCTGGCGCTCCACCGACCTCGTGACCTGGGGCCAGCAGAACCTCGTCTTCGCCGGCGCGCCGAACGCGGGCAACGTCTGGGCGCCCGAGGCGATCTGGGACGAGGCCACCGGCCAGTACTACGTCTACTGGTCCGGCCGCGACAGGACGCAGGTGAGCACCGACGACTGGGCGCTGCGCGTCTACGTCTCCACCACCCGCGACTTCCAGACCTTCTCCACCCCGAAGGTCTGGCTCGACGAGAACTCGTCGACCAACAACGCCGACGGCCCGAACATCATCGACACCACCATCGCCGTCGAGAACGGCGTCTACTACCGCTTCTCCACCTCCGACTGGCGCACCGTCGTCGACAAGGCCTCGAGCCTGGCCGGCCCGTGGACCCGCGTGATCGCCCGCGGCGAGGAGACCTCCCGCGGCCTCGCCGACCACCTCGAGGGCCTCACCGTCTACCAGCTGCCCGACGGCCGCTGGGTCGTGATGGGCGACTCGTTCGGCTACTCCGCCTACGTCACCGACACCCTCGCGGACATGCGGTTCACGGCCCTGCCCGTCGGCACCACCGGAGCGAACACCTACTCGTTCTCGAAGCCCTTCCGCCACGGCTCGGTGCTGCGGCTCTCCAGCGCCGAGGAGGCCCGCATCACTGCGGCCTACGGCGCCACGAGCACCGGCCCGACCCCGAAGCCCGTCAACTCGAAGGGCGAGATCCTCCGCTACACCTTCGACGGCGGCTCCGGCACGACCGTGACCGACAGCTCGGGCAACGGCCTGAACGGCACGATCGTCTCGGGCGGCACCTGGCAGACCGGCTCGGTGAAGCTCGACGGCACCGACGACTACATCGAGCTGCCCGACGACCTGCTCGCCGGCGTCACCGACGTCACCGTGCAGACCGAGGTCTGGATCGACCCCGCGCAGAGCGGCGCGTACTTCCTCTACGGCCTCGGCAACACCACCAACGGCGCGGGTGACGGCTACCTCTTCACCTCCGGCAACAACTACCGCACCAGCCTCACCACCGGGAACTACACCACCGAGCAGACCGTCTCCTCCGGCTCGGCCGTGCCCCGCGGGCAGTGGGCGCAACTGACCTACACACTCTCCGGCACCACCGCGACGCTCTACCTCGACGGCGTCCGCGTCGGCGGCGGCACCGTCACGGCCGACCCGAAGGACATCGGCGGCGGCACGACCACAGCGAACTCCATCGGCCGCTCGAACTACGACGCCGACAACCGCTTCCGCGGCCAGGTCCGCGAGTTCGCTCTCTACAACCGGGCGCTGAGCTCGGCGGAGGTGCTCGCCTCCTCCGGCAACACCACCGTGCTGGCCGACGTGACGCTCACCGGCGACGTGCTGAAGACCGCACCGATCGTCGACCAGGGGACCCGCACCGTCACCCTCCCGGTGAAGCCCGGCACGGACCGCTCGAAGCTCACCGCCACCTACTCGACCGCCGCGGGCGTCACCGCGAGCCCCGCCTCCGGCACCGTCCGCGACCTGCGCACCCCGCAGACCGTCGTGCTGACCCCGGCCGGCGGCGGAGCGACCACCACCTGGACGCTCAAGGCCGTCGAGATGAAGAGCCCCGTCCTCCCGGGCCTCTACGCCGACCCGAACATCGCGGTCTTCGGCGACACCTACTACCTCTACGCGACGTCCGACGGCTTCCCCGGCTGGGGCGGCAAGACCTTCTACGCCTGGTCGTCGAAGAACCTCGTCGACTGGACCCGCTCCGCGCAGCCGATCCTGACCCTCGACGGCGCGAACGGGAACGTCCCGTGGGCGACCGGCAACGCCTGGGCGCCGACGATCATCGAGAAGGGCGGGAAGTACTACTTCTACTTCTCCGGCCACAACGCCGCGCTCGACCGCAAGACGATCGGCGTCGCCGTGGCGTCGAGCCCGATGGGCCCGTTCACCGCGCAGCAGTCCCCGATGATCACCAACGGCGAGTCCGTGAAGTCCGGCCAGGCCATCGACCCGGCCGCGTTCACCGACCCGGCCACCGGCAAGAGCTACCTCTTCTGGGGCAACGGCGCACCCGTGTACGCCGAGCTCTCGGACGACATGCTCTCGGTCAAGGCGGGCACCATCAAGACGATCTCGGGTCTCACGGACTTCCGCGAGGGCGCGTTCATGAACCACCGCAACGGGCTCTACCACCTGACCTACTCGATCGACGACACCGGCTCCGAGAACTACAAGGTCGGCTACGCGACCTCGACGAGCATCGACGGACCGTGGACCTACCGCGGCGTGATCCTGGAGAAGGACCCCTCGCAGGGCATCCTCGCCACCGGCCACAGCTCGATCATCAACGTCCCCGGCACCGACGACTGGTACATCGCCTACCACCGCTTCGCCATCCCCGGCGGAGACGGCCAGCACCGCGAGACCACCATCGACAAGGTGACCTTCGACCCGGCGACCGGCCTGATGCAGAAGGTCGTCCCGACCCTCACCAGCGTCAGCCCGCAGACGGTGCCGACCGCGGCCCCTGCCATCACGGCGACCGCCACGGCGTCGACCCGCTGCGTGCAGGGCAAGGTCGTCCTCTCGGTCGTCGCGACGAACCCGAACGCCTTCCCGGTGAAGATGGTCGTCACCTCGACCTCGGGCTCGAAGACGTTCGAGGAGGTGGCCGCCGGCAAGTCCGTCACCCACTCGTTCACGACCCGCACCGCCGCGCTGCCCGCCGGCTCCGCGACCGCCACAGCCACCGCGTTCGTCGCGGGCAAGCCCGCCACCGCGACGGCCACGGCGCCGTACGCGGCGGCGAGCTGCGGCTGAACCCTGTTCCTTCCAAGACTCCACTGACCACCCGACACCACTGAACCGGACGGCGACGACGCCGTCTCGAGAACGGAGAACACCCTGATGAACACTCGCTCCTTCCTCCTCCGCGGAACCGCCGGCATCGCCGGAGGCCTGCTCCTGCTCGGCGTCGCCGGCACCGCGTTCGCCGACGAGCAGCAGGGCGCCGACGACGTCGACGTCAACGTGCAGATCGCCCCGCTCACCGGCGGCGGCGCCCTCTCGATGACCGTCGCGAGCGACTCCACCGCCCTGACCGAGAACGGCTCGACCAGCGTCGTCCGCCAGTTCACCGGCACCCTGCCCACGGTCACCGTCACCGACACCCGCGACGCCGCCGACATCCCCGCCGGCGCCGGCTGGTACGTCCTCGGCACCGCCAGCGACTTCACCTCGTCGACCGGCGACACCATCGGCGCGGAGAACCTCGGCTGGGCGCCGAACCTGATCGACGGCGGCGACTCCGGACTCGTCGCCGAGGGCGACGTCGTCGACACCGCCATCGACGGCGGCCCGGACGGCGTCGGCCTCGTCGACCAGGAGCTCCTGGCCATCACCAACGACAGCGCTGGAGTGGCCGAGGAGGGCTCCTGGACCGCGAACGCGGCCCTGACCCTCAAGACCCCGACCACCGTCGACGCGGGCGACTACAGCTCGACCCTCACCCTCTCCCTCTTCGAGTAGGCCCCGTCATGCTGGTCGAGTAGCCGCCGCAGGCGGCGTATCGAGACCCACCCTGCAGGACACGGTGGATCTCGATACGCCCGCTCCGCGGCCTACTCGATCAGCATGGAACGGACCCGCTCCGCGGGCTGGTCCCGCGAGCGGTCGGCCCGCGCTGTCCATGTCGGTCGAGTAGCCGCCATGGGCGGCGTATCGAGACCCGGCGTGCTGGACACGGTGGATCTCGATACGCCCGCTCCGCGACCTACTCGATCCGCATGCAGCGGCCCCGCCCGCTCCTTGCATGCTGGTCGAGTAGCCGCCGCAGGCGGCGTATCGAGACCCACCCCGTGAGAACCTGGACTCCCCATGACCTCCGTGCTCCGCGCCCTCCTCGCCGTCCTCGTCGGCGCGCTCGCGCTCACCGCCGCTCCCCCGGCCCTCGCCGCGACCGACCAGATCACCTGGGCGGTCAGCCCCGCGACCGACGGCGCCGTCGACAAGCGCTCCTGGGTCGAGCTCGACCTCGACCCCGGCGCCACCGCCGAGGAGCAGGCCGCGGTCCGCAACCTCAGCGACCAGACCGTCACGTTCCGCATCGACGCGGCCGACGGCTACTTCACCGACAAGGGCCGCTTCAACATGCTCCCCTCGGACCAGGAGTCCGTCGACGCCGGCACCTGGATCACCGCCCCCGAGACCGTCACCGTCGAGCCCGGCGGCACCGGCATCGTCCCCTTCACCGTCACCGTCCCCGACGACGCGGAGCCCGGCGACCACGCCGCCGGCCTCGCCGCCTCCCTCGTCTCCGTCGGCACCGACGTCGGCGGCTCCTCCGTCGGCGTCGAGAGCCGCATCGGCTTCCGCGTGATGACCCGCGTCACCGGCGACGTCGCCCCCGCCGTCGCCGTCGAGAACCTCACCGGCGACTACCGCCTCTCCTGGAACCCCTTCCAGCCCGGCTCCCTCACCGTCACCGCCGACATCGTCAACACCGGCAACGTCCGCCTCCTCCTCGACGGCAGCGCGACCGCCCAGGGCGCCTCCGCCCCGCTCGTCGCCGCCGACGCCGCCCAGCAGGAGCTGCTCCCCGGCGACCGCCGCGCCGTCACCCTCCAGCTCGACGACGTCTGGCCCCTCTTCGCCGTCGGCACCGACCTCACCGTCGCCCCCACCGTCGTCACCCCCGAGGGCCTCGACCCCGTCGACATCGCCCCGCTCACCGAGTCGACCACCACCGCCGCCGTCCCGCTGCCCCAGCTCGCCGTCCTGCTCGGCCTCGCGCTGATCCTCGCCGCGCTGCTCGCCGGCCGCACCCGCTCCCGCCGCCGCGTCGCCACCCTCGTCGAGCAGGCCAAGGAGGAGGGCCGCCGCGAGGCCGCCCACCAGCCCTCCTGACCCCGGCCCCGTCCGTCCCCCTCCGCGAGATGCCACTTGTGCACGCTTTCCACGGCGTGTCGCGCTCATAAGTGGCATCTCGCGAGAACTCAGACGTCAGCGGGTGGACGTGACTCCTCTCGGCGGTCGCGAGCGCACACTCCGGGGACACCCTGGAGCGTGGCCTGCACGAAGCATGACCCGCCTCCTCACCAGGACGACCGTCGACATCGACGAGGTCTCCCTCGACGGCGCTCATGTCGCTGACCCCGACCGCGAGATGCCACTTGTGCACGCTTTTCACGGCGTGTCGCGTGCACAAGTGGCATCTCGCGGAGGGGGGGCTACTGGTAGGTGATCAGGTCGGGGAGGGGGGCGACCTGGGCCATCGTCTGGGCGGGGGTCAGCATCGGGAGGTCCTCGTCGTAGAAGTTCTTCCAGCCCCAGGCGATGCCCTCGGGGGCGCCCTCGTGCAGGGCATTCCAGGTGGCCTGCTTGTCGGGCTGGCCGCCCTGGCCGTCGACGTGGATCAGGAACTCGAGCTCGGGGCGGTCGCGGCGGATGCTGTCGCGGTCCTGCAGCATCGACAGCCGGAACTGGTGCAGCACGAACATCTTCGGCGGCAGGCCCTCGCGCTGCACGAGGTCCGCGAGCCAGCTCGAGACGCTGTCGACCTCGGTGGCCTGGACGCGGCCGATCTGCGCGAGCGGCACCTCGTCGGGCGCGAGCCGCCACTCCGGATCGAGGGCGAGGCCGACGTTCGGGAGGCGCAGCAGCTCCTCGTAGGCCTGCGCCTGAGTGAGGAAGTCGGAGCGGCCCGGCTGCAGGTCGAGCACGACGTACATGCCCGCCGCGGCGGCCGCGTCGATGTAGGGGCGTATGCCCGCGGGGTCGAGCTCGTTGGAGTAGTCGCCGTCGCCGCCGGCGCTGCCCGCCGCGACGGTGGTGATGATCTCGAGGCTCGGCACCACCTGCAGATCGGTGAGCGAGCGGTACGGCTCGGCCACCGCCTCCGCCCGCGCGATGGTCGCGTCGAGGCCCTGCTCGCCGAGCACGCCGAGCACGGGTGCGCCGGGCGTGCCGTAGATCGCGACGTAGAGGTGCCCGCCGAAGAGACGCTGCCCGCCGCCGGGCAGCTGCCAGCCGCTCGCGGCGGCGCGCACGGACCACTCCGGCAGCGACTGCGCAGCGAGCACGGGTCCGAGCAGCAGGGTGCAGGAGGCGCCCGCGTCGGCGATCGCGGTGACGGCCGGCCCCGAGGCGAGGAGGTCGGTCACGGAGTCGCCGACGAGGGTCACCGGGACGCCGACGGCGCGCGCGTTGGCGACGGCCGCGACGTCGGCGGCCTGGGCGAGGGCGGTCACCCCGGCGAGCGGTTCTGCCCGCGTCGGCAGCGCGCCGAAGGGCGGCGCCGCGGGGGCACCGGGCGCGAGGGCGACGAGGGAGGCGACGTCGAGCGCGCCGACCGCGACTCCGGTCGCCTCCTCGATCGCGGCGGCCTCGGCGGCGGCGGTCACGGTGTCGACACCCGCGTGCTCCGCGACGGCGCCGACGGCGACGACTCGGGTGGTGCCGAGCCGGGCGAGCTCGGCGTCGATCGAGGAGTCGGACGGCGAGGCCGAGGCCGTCGCGGTCGACGTGGATCCGGCACTCTCCACCAGCAGCGGCACGCCCCAGGCGATGCTCACCTGCGCGGCGAGCAGCACCGAGGCGGGCACGTCCTCCACCACGACGACGAGCGGCGCCGCGGTGAACAGCAGAGCGCTCGCACTCGCGGCGTCGGCGGCGAGCGCCACCGGACCGGCGGGCGCGGCGGCCTGCGTGCGCGGCGCCTCCTGCGGCTCGGAGTCCGAGGGGGACGCGGAGTCGAAGGTGCAGGCGCTCAGCAGCGGCAGGACGGCGAGGCCGCCGAGCACGACGCCGCGGCGGGTGAGGCCGCGGCGGGTCAGCCGATCGACGGCGGGGACGTCGGGGATCTCGGGGGGCATGCGCGGACCTCTCCTCTCGGAGCCGGCGGGCTCACTGGTGCGCGGTGGGTCTCGCTCCAGTGTCGCAGGCGCTGCCCCCCTCCCGTGGGACGAGGGGTCGGACCGACCGCTCGGTCAGACCGTGCGCGGCGCCTTGGCGAGGTTGGCCTCGAGCTCCTCGCGGTTCTGCCGCACCACGTAGGCGGGGCGGTCGCGCTCGACGCGCCAGGACTCGCTCAGCGGCGTGATCGCGACGGTGTCGAAGCCGAGGCGGTCGTAGAGGTCGGTGACGAAGTGCACGGCCTCGGGGTAGTCGCTCGACGTGGCGAGGGCGCGGCGGTCCTCGCTGCCGGCAGGGGTGCCGTCGGTCGTGATGTCCGCGGCCATGATGTGGTTGAACGCCTTGACGACCTTCGACTCCGGGAGGTGCTTCTGCAGCATCTCGCTCGTGGTCGTCTCGCCCTTGTCGAGCGCCTCGATGCGGCCGTCGCGCTCGAAGTAGTAGTTGTTCGTGTCGAGGACGATCTTCCCGGCGAGCGGCGCGACCGGCACCTCCTCGAGGTTCTTCAGCGGCACGGTCACGACCGCGATCTCCGCGGCCTCGGCCGCCTCCTGCGCCGTGGCGGCGCGCGCCTTCGGGCCGAGCTCCGCGATGAGGTCGGCGAGGGTCTCGGGACCGCGCGAGTTCGCGATCACGACCTCGTCGCCCTGGGCGAGGACCGCGCGCGCGACCTGGCTGCCGATGTTGCCTGCTCCGATGATTCCGTAAGTGGTCATGGGGAAGGGAACGCCCGCGGAGGGGAGGAATTCCGTCCTGGGGCGCACTCCCACGCCGCGTCCAGGCACCGCGGACGCGTGTCGCCGCGATAGGTTCGAGCGTCCGCTGACGAACGACCCCGGAGACCGCGATGCCGCAGTTCGACCTCCCGCTCGAGCTCCTCGAGCAGTACCAGCCCGACCTGCCGGAGCCCGAGGGCTTCGCGGACTTCTGGCGCGAGACCATCGCCGAGGCCCGCGGCCTCGCGACCGAGCCCGTCTTCGAGCCCGTCGACGCCGGCTTCCCGCTCCTGGAGATGTTCGACGTCACCTTCTCCGGTTTCGGCGGCCACCCGATCCGCGGCTGGCTGATCCTCCCCCGCGGCGTCGAGGGCCCGCTCCCCGCCCTGGTCACCTACATCGGCTACGGCGGCGGCCGCGGCCTGGTCGACGAGTGGACCGCGATGAGCGCCGCCGGCTACGCGCACCTGGTGATGGACACCCGCGGCCAGGGCTCCGGCCACCGCGGCGGCGACACCCCCGACCCGGTCGGCAGCGGCCCGCACGTCAGCGGCTTCATGACCCAGGGCATCGAGTCGCCCGCGGACCACTTCTACCGCCGCGTCTTCACCGACGCGGTCCGCGCGCTCGACGTGCTGCGCGCCCACCCCGCCATCGATCCCGCGCGCGTCGCGATCTCGGGCGGCAGCCAGGGCGGCGGCATCTGCCTCGCCGTCGCGGGCATCCTGGGCCTGCTCGGCGAGTCGGAGTCGGCGCGCGCCGCGATCATCGACGTCCCGTTCCTCAGCCACATCGGCCACGCCGTGCGGATCGTGGAGACCATGCCCTACGGCGAGGTCGTGCGCTACCTGCGCACCCACCGCGGCTCGGAGTCGTTCGTCTTCGACACGCTGTCCTACTTCGACGGCACCTCGTTCGCCCCGCACGCCGAGGTCGCGGCGATGTTCTCCGTCGCCCTGCTCGACGAGATCTGCCCGCCCTCCACCGTCTACGCCTCCTACAACCGCTACGCCGGCCCGCGCGAGATCCGCGTCTACCCGTTCAACGGCCACGAGGGCGGCGAGGTGTTCCAGATCCGCGAGCACGTGCGCTTCCTGGCCCGCGAGCTGGAGTAGAGGGCGAGCAGCTCGACCGGCTCAGCCCGACTGCGCGTCGAGCATCGCCGTGCCGATGCGGTCCTCCAGGTCGGCCAGCTCGTCGAGGACGTCGACCGCCACCCAGGCCTGGTCCCGCTTGCGGTCGGTCAGCGCCGTCAGCACGCCTGCGGCGACGAGCTGCCCGATCGCCGCGCCGACGCTCGAGGGCGCCCGTCCGGTCAGCTCGATCGCGCGGGCAGTCGTGACGATCGGGTGATCGAGGAGCCCGTCGAGGAGGAGCGCCGCCGCACTCCCCGCGCGCGGCCGGACGGCGGCCCACCACGCCGCGGGGAGCGCCTCGAGGACGGCGGCCGTCCGGGCCGATTCCGGAGCCGCGACCGCGCAGGCCCGCGCGAGCTCGTCGACGAAGGGCGCGAGCGCCCCATCCCGATAGTCGTTCACCAGCTCGAAGTAGCGCTCGCGATCCGCGACCAGCGCCGACGCCACGGGGACGACCGTGGTCCTCGTCAGCCCGCGACGGCGGAGGATCGCGGTGATCAGCGCGCGGCCGATGCGCCCGTTGCCGTCGGTGAAGGGGTGGATCGACTCGAACTGCGCGTGCGCGATCGCGGCCTGCACGATCGGGTCGAGGTCGCTCCGATTCGAGAACCGGATCAGGTCGGCCATCAGCGCCGGGACCGCCTCGGGCGGCGGCGGGACGTGCACCGCACCGCGCGGGGAGTGGTCGCTGCCGCCGATCCAGTTCTGCATCGGCCGGTAGGCCCCGGCGTAGCGGGCGTCCACCGGGTCGTCGGCCATCAGGATCCGGTGCGCCGTGAGGATCGCGGCCTCGTCGATCAGTCCGGTCCGGCCGGCGGCGTCGACCATGCCCGTCATCGCGTCGGCCGCCGCCACCATCGACGTCGCGCTGGAGTTCGCCCGGATGCCGACGGTGGCGCGGGCGTAGTCCTCCAGGGTCGCGTCCTCGTCTTCGATCTTGGAGGAGGAGACGGCTTCGGTTCGGAGCAGGAGCCGACCGAGCACCCCCAGCCGGTTCCCGTACTCGGCGTCCAGGGCGATGACCGCGTGCCGCGCGTCGTCGAGGGCCGGCCGAGAGGCGGGCGGCGGCTCCCAGGAGGACTCCGCGATCAGCGGCGGCAGGGCGACCACGACCTCGCTGAGCATCCGGTCAGCGCGCGTGCCGGCCCGGACGGTCTGTCGCCAGGGCCGCGTCTCGTACTCGTGCGCCGGCCACTCGGACGTCATCCGGCTCCCCTCGACAACCCGAATCAGCGGGTGCATTGTTTCGGGTTAAGGCTACAACCCGAATCAGCGGTCGCGCTGTTTCGGGTTGCAGGCGCAGTCCGACGGGCATCGCTTTGTGACGTCGTGCGACGACAGCGGTGCCGATTCCCGGCGACTCTGGGCACGATCGAGGGATGACTCGTCAGATCCGCTTCAACGCCTTCGACATGAACTGCGTCGCCCACCAGTCCTCGGGCATGTGGCGCCACCCTCAGGACCAGTCCTGGCGCTACAAGGACCTCTCCTACTGGACCGATCTGGCGAAGCTGCTCGAGCGGGGCACCTTCGACGGCATCTTCATCGCCGACGTCCTCGGCACCTACGACGTCTACGGCGGCTCGAACGAGGCCGCGATCCGGCACGGCGCGCAGGTCCCGGTGAACGACCCGATCCTGCTCGTCTCGGCGATGGCCGCCGCGACCGAGCACCTCGGCTTCGGCATCACGGCCGGCACCGCCTACGAGCACCCGTACCCGTTCGCACGCCGCATGTCGACGCTCGACCACCTGACCAAGGGCCGCGTCGGCTGGAACGTCGTCACCGGCTACCTCCCCAGCGCCGCGCGCAACATGGGCCACGAGGACCAGCTCGAGCACGACGACCGCTACGACGTCGCCGACGAGTACCTCGAGGTCCTCTACAAGCTGTGGGAGGGGTCGTGGGAGGACGACGCCGTCCTCCGCGACCGCGAGTCCGGCGTGTTCACCGACCCGGCGAAGGTGCACGAGATCGGCCACCGCGGCAAGAACTTCACCGTGCCCGGCATCCACCTCTCGGAGCCGTCGCTGCAGCGCACCCCCGTCATCTACCAGGCGGGCGCGTCGCCGCGCGGGATCCGCTTCGCGGCGGGCAACGCGGAGGCGATCTTCGTCGCGTCATCGACCAAGGCCGGCCTGAAGGCCACCGTCTCGCGGATCCGCGACGCGCTCGAGGCGGCCGGCCGCGACCGCCACTCCGCGAGGATCTACACGCTGCTGACGATCATCACCGACGAGACCAGCGAGAAGGCGCACGCGAAGCACCGCGACTACCTCTCCTACGCGAGCGAGGAGGGCGCGCTGGTCTTCATGTCCGGCTGGATGGGCATCGACCTCTCGCAGTACGACCTCGACGAGCCGATCGGCAACGTGAAGAGCAACGCGATCCAGTCGACCGTCGCCAACTTCCAGGAGGCGAACGAGGACGGCAGCGAGTGGAAGGTCCGCGACATCGCGAAGCTCGGCGCGATCGGCGGCCTCGGCCCGTTCATCGTCGGCTCGCCCTCCGAGGTGGCCGACCACCTGCAGGAGTGGGTGGAGGACACCGACGTCGACGGCTTCAACCTCGCCTACGCGATCACCCCGGGCACCTTCGAGGACGTCGTCGAGTTCATCGTGCCGGAGCTGCGCCGCCGCGGCGCCTACCCCGACGAGTACGTCGAGGGCACCCTCCGCCAGAAGCTGCACGGCCGCGGCGACCGCCTGCCGGAGGAGCACCTCGGCGCCGGCTTCCGCTACCGCGCGGACGCCTGACGCGGGGTCCCTCCCTGCTGATCGAGCAGCCCGCGGAGCGGGCGTATCGAGATCCCCCACCGCACGCACAGAAGCACCCCGCCGCGATGCGCGACGGGGTGCTCGTGTGCGTGAGCGAGGAGCGTCAGCCCTCGAAGGTGGCGTCGAGGGTGATCTCGACTCCGGTGAGCGCCTTGCTGACGGGGCAGGTGTTCTTCGCGTCCTCGGCGGCCTTGAGGAAGGCGGCCTCGTCGATGCCGGAGACCTCGCCGCTGACGACGAGGGCGATCTTGGTCAGCTTGAAGCCGCCGGCCGAGTCCGGGCCGAGCGAGACGTCGGCGCGGACGTCGAGCGCCTCGACGGTGCCGCCGGCCTGGCCGAGGACGGCCGAGAACTGCATGGCGTAGCAGGCGGAGTGCGCGGCGCCGAGGAGCTCCTCGGGGCTGGTCGAGCCGTTGGCGTCGTCGGCCGCGCGCTTGGGGAACGAGACGTCGTAGGTGCCGAGCTTCGAGCTCGAGAGCTCGACCTGGCCCTCGCCGGTCTCGAGCGAGCCGTTCCAGGCGGTGCGTGCAGAACGAGTGGGCATGGTTCCTCCTTCGGGGCGGGGAGCACCTGCCGTACCGGTGCTCTCCCTGGGGTTCCGAGCCTAGGGGAACGATCGTTCTCCTGCAATGCGATGGCGCGGAACGTCGCCTGGAAAGGCGCCGACTCAGTGCAGCAGCTTGAGCCCGATCACGCAGCCGACGATCCCGAGGACCAGCAGTGTGCGGACGAGCGAGAAGCCCTCGCCGCCGATGAACATGCCATAGAGCACGGTCAGCGAGGCGCCGATCCCGACCCAGACGGCGTAGGCCGTGCCGGTGGGCAGATCGCGCATCGCGTAGGCCAGGCCGGACAGGCTGGCGACGACGCCGAACCCGAAGATCACGGACGGCCAGAGTCGGGTGAACCCCTCGGACTTGCCGAGGGCGGTGGCCCACACGGCCTCGAGGACACCGGAGACGATCAGGACGATCCAGGACACGACGACTCACTCCTTCGAGTCAGTCTTGTCGTGCTGCCGGGTACTGCTCCCTCGTCCGGTTCGCCGTCATCGGCTGCCGCCAGCCTGTCACCGCGCCCTGGGCAGGCCCTGGGCAGCGGCGGCGGGGGCGGGGCAGCGCCGCTAGGCGAGGACCCGGTGGCCGCCGCCGCGCTGCCGCGCCATCTCGGCGCCGAGGCGCTCGGCCTCCTCGCGGGAGTCGTGGCGGGTGAGCGGGACGGCGGTGCCCGCGATGCGGTTGTGCCAGCCGGCGTCGTCGGCGTAGGTCTCGATCGCGGCGATGCGGTCGCCGCTCCTGCTGGTGTGCGCGCTCAAGGGCGGCCTCCGTCTCTCCCGCGTCTCGGAGTCGAGCGGGCCCACCAGACAACCCCGCGCAGCGGCGTCCGCTCCAGGGGTTGACGCTTCCGAGCAGGGAGGCGAAGGTCTCAGCCGGCGACGGAGGCGGCGGGATCGAGGTGGTCGGCCAGCGCGTCGATCGCCTGGTCCCAGCCGTCGTAGAACGAGTCGTCGCCCTGCTCGCCGTCGACGCCGGCCAGCTCGAAGGTCAGCCGGGTCAGCTCGCCGGCCGAGCGGATCGACACGGTCACGACGGGCGCGTCCGCGTCGCCGGGCTCGCCCCAGGTGAAGACGAGCTTCTCGGGAGCCGTGATCTCGCGGTAGACGCCGCCGGTCGGGTAGGTCTCCCCGCTCGCGGTCGAGACCATCGTGTAGGCATAGCGGCCGCCGACCTTCAGGTCGACCTCGACGGTGTCGCGCGGAGTGGTCAGCCCGCGGGGGTGCCACCACTGGGCGAGCTCGTCGGGGTCGGTCCACGCGCTCCAGATCTCCTGGGGCGTCGCGTCGAACAGCCGGGTGAGGGTGAAGCCCTGAGCGTCGTCGGTCATGGTCGTACTCCTTGCTGAGCGTCGGAAGGGATGCGCGCGAGCGTACTCCGGGGGCCTCCGAGGCTCCTCCACTCGGTCCCCCGCGCGCAACCCGGACCGTGCCGGACGAGGGAGAGGACGCGCCGCGCCCCTTTTCATGCTGGTCGAGTAGCCCCGCAGGGGCGTATCGAGACCCGACGTCATCAGCAGGGCGGGGCTGCAGACTCGCGTTCTGACGGTGGTGGATCTCGATACGCCCGCTCCGCGGGCTACTCGATCAGCATGAGAGGCCCGCTCCACGGGCTACTCGATCAGCATGGACGCTGCTCAGCTGCCGAGGCGGCCTGTCAGGCGGCGGTGGAAGCCGGTGCTGCGCTCGTCGAGGCCCTCGATGGTGACGGTGGCGCCGTGGTCGCGGTACTTCGTCTCGATGGAGTCGAGGGCGGCCACGGTGGAGGCGTCCCAGATCTGGGCGCGGCCGAGGTCGATGACGACGGCGGCCGGGTCGTCGGAGTAGGCGAAGCGGTCGACGAGGTCGTTGCTGCTGCCGAAGAAGAGCGGGCCGGTCACGGTGTAGCGGACGGACGCGCCGTCGGCGGCGACCGCGCGCTCGACCGCGATGACGTGGGCGACGCGGCGGGCGAAGAGGATCATCGCCAGGATCACGCCGACCAGCACGCCCAGCGCGAGGTTGTCGGTCGCGACGACGACGACCACGGTGACGACCATCACGAGCGTCTCGGGCACGGGCATCCGGCGCAGGGTCGAGGGGCGGAGGCTGTGCCAGTCGACGGTGCTGATCGCGACGATCATCATCACCGCGGCGAGCGCCACCATCGGGATGCGGCCCATCACCGAGCTGAGGCCGGTGACCAGCGCGAGCAGGAAGACGCCGGCGACGATCGTCGAGATCCGGGTGCGCGCGCCGCCGGTCTTCACGTTGAGCACGGTCTGGCCGATCATCGCGCAGCCGGCGATGCCGCCGTAGAAGCCGGCGAGCAGGTTCGAGACGCCGAGCGCCCAGGACTCGCGGCCCTTGTGCGAGGGGGTGCCGGTCATCTCGTCGACGAGCTTGGCGGTGAGCAGCGTCTCCATCAGGCCGACGAAGGCGACGCTGAGCGCGGTCGGCAGGATCAGCTGCAGGGTCGCGAGGTCCAGCGGCACCAGGAACGGGGTGATGCCGGGCAGCTGCCCGGTCAGCGGTCCCTCGTCCGCGACGTCCGGGACGGCCAGGTTCGCGAGGATGACGACGGCCGTCACGACGACGATCGCGACGAGCGGGGCCGGCACCGCGGTGGTGAAGCGGGGCAGCACGAAGATGATCAGCAGGGTCGCGGCGAAGAGCGCGTAGGCGATCCACGGGACGTCGATGACATGCGGCACCTGCGCCAGGAAGATCAGGATCCCGAGCGCGTTGACGAAGCCGATCATCACGGAGCGCGGGATGAATCGCATCAACCGGGCGAGGCCCGCGAAGCCGAAGACGATCTGGATGACCGCGGCGAGGATCACCGTCGGCAGCACGTACTCGACGCCGTGCTCCGAGACGAGCGGCGCGATGACCAGCGCGACGGAGCCGGCAGCCGCGGTGATCACGCCGGGGCGCCCGCCGAGGATCGACATGGTCAGCGCGAGGACGATCGAGGCGACGAGGCTCACCATCGGGTCCACTCCCGCGACGACCGAGAAGGAGATCACCTCGGGCACCAGCGCGAGCGTCGTCACCATGCCGGCGAGCACCTCGCGGGAGAGCTGGCGCGGCGAGCGGAGGGCGTCGAGGACGGTGATCGCGCGATTCGCGACGGCGGGGCGGGGCCCGGGCAGGCTGGTCGGGCTGGTGGGGACGGACACGACGGTCTCCAGGGGCGGACGGGCTCGGTGGGAGCGGCGGTCGGAGGGGGAGGAGCGCGGCGTCGCGCGAGCCGGACCCGCGCACGGGGAGAATGGTGCGGGACCCTCGACAGCAAACCTACCGCAACGTGAGGGTTGACCGGAACGGAGAGACGATGGCGGACGACCGCACGACCGAGCTGACGGCCGAGGAGGTCGAGGCGACCATGCGCATCGGCGAGCTCGCCGACCGGTCGTCGCTGTCGCTGCGGACGATCCGGCACTACGACGAGGTCGGGCTGCTCCGGCCGAGCGGCCGCACCGAGGGCGGGTTCCGCCTCTACACCGAGCGCGACTTCGACCGCCTGCTGCTCATCCGCCGGATGAAGCCGCTCGGCTACACGCTCGACGCGATGACCGAGCTGCTGCGCGTCGTCGACAGCCTGGAGCAGGCGGAGACCCCGGAGGAGACCGCCGCGATCCGCGCGCGGCTGGCCGCCTTCGAGGAGGAGGCGTCGCTCCGCCGCGCGAAGCTGCAGGACCAGCTGGCGATGGCGGACGAGTTCCTCGCCCTGCTCCGCGCGCGCTGAGGCGGCGAGCAGGGCGAGGCGATCAGGCCTGCCCGGCTACAGGATGAAGAGCATCTCCTGATAGGTCGGCAGTGGCCACAGGTCGTCGGCGATGAGGCTCTCGATGGTGTCGGCCGCCTCGCGGACCGCCGCCATCGCCGGGATCAGCGCGGCGCGGGCGTGCTCCGCCTCGGCGAGGGCCGTGTGGCCCGGCTCCGCGGCGAGCGCGTCCTTCAGCGTGGCGAGCGCCGTGCGCAGGTCGGCGATCGGCGCGCTCACCTCGTGCAGCGGCGCGAGATCCGGCTCCACTCCCGCGGACTTCAGCGCGCCGACGTTCAGCGCGACCTCGGTCTGGTGCCGCACGGCGGCCGGCAGGATCGAGGTCGTGCCCATCTCGAGCGTCAACCGCGCCTCGACGCCGACCGACAGCGCGTACTGCTCGAGGCCGATCTCGTAGCGGCTGTGCATCTCGCGGTGGTTGAAGACCTTGTACTTCTCGAAGAGCTCGAGGGCGGAGTCGGTGATCAGCTCGGGCAGGGCGTCGAGCGTCGTGCGCAGGTTGGCGAGGCCGCGCTTCTCGGCCTCGATCGGCCAGGCGTCCGCGTAGCCGTCGCCGTTGAAGACGACCGCGCCGTGCTCGGTGATGATCGCGGTCAGGAGGTCCTGCACCGCGGTGTCGAAGTCGGTGCCGGCCGCGACCGCGGTCTCCAGCTCGGTCGCGGCGAAGTCGAGGGACTCCGCCATGATCGTGGCGATCGTCACCATCGGGCCGGCGACCGACTGCATCGAGCCCGGCGCGCGGAACTCGAAGCGGTTGCCGGTGAAGGCGAACGGGCTGGTGCGGTTGCGGTCGCCCGGGTCGGTCGGGAGGATCGGCAGGGTGTCGACGCCGATCTGCATCGCGCCGCGCCCCTTCGACGAGGTCGCCGGGCCCTTCGCGAGCTGCTCGAAGACGTCGGCGAGCTGGTCGCCGAGGAAGATCGAGATGATCGCGGGCGGAGCCTCGTTGGCGCCGAGGCGGTGGTCGTTCGAGGCGGAGGCGACGGAGGCACGCAGCAGCCCGCCGTAGCGGTGCACCGCGCGGATGACCGCGGCGCAGAACACGAGGAACTGCGCGTTCTCGTGCGGGGTGTCGCCGGGGACGAGGAGCGAGCCGAGCTCGCTGTTGCCGAGCGAGAAGTTGACGTGCTTGCCCGAGCCGTTGACCCCGAGGAAGGGCTTCTCGTGGAAGAGGCACTCCATCCCGTGCTTCTTCGCGACCGACTTGAACGTGGTCATCAGGAGCTGCTGGTGGTCGGCGGCGATGTTGCCGCGCTCGAACATCGGGGCGATCTCGAACTGACCGGGCGCGACCTCGTTGTGCCGGGTCTTCGCGGGGATGCCGAGCTTGAACAGCTCGCGCTCGGTGTCCATCATGAAGCCGAGCACGCGCTCCGGGATGGCGCCGAAGTAGTGGTCGTCGAACTCCTGGCCCTTGGGCGGCTTGGTGCCGAAGAGGGTGCGGCCGGCGTTCAGCAGGTCGGGGCGGGCGAGGAAGAAGTGCCGGTCGATCAGGAAGTACTCCTGCTCCGGCCCGCAGAACGAGACGACGGGCTTCGGCGCGACGTGGCCGAAGAGCTTCAGGATGCGGACGGCGTGCTCGCCCATCGCCTGCTGCGAGCGCAGCAGCGGCGTCTTGTGGTCGAGGGCCTCGCCGGTCATCGAGACGAAGACGGTCGGGATGCAGAGGGTGTTGCCGTTCGGGTTCTCGAGCACGTAGGCCGGGCTGGTGACGTCCCAGCCGGTGTAGCCGCGAGCCTCGAAGGTGTTGCGGAGCCCGCCGTTGGGGAAGCTCGACGCGTCGGGCTCGCCCTGGACCAGGGTCTTGCCTGCGAACTCGGCCAGCGCGGAGCCGTCGCCGACCGGCTCGAAGAAGCTGTCGTGCTTCTCGGCGGTGAGCCCGGTCAGCGGGTAGAAGACGTGCGCGTAGTGGGTGGCGCCCTTCTCGAGCGCCCAGTCCTTCATCGCCGAGGCGACGGCGTCGGCGACCAGCGGGTCGAGCACGGCGCCGTGCTCGATGGTGGCCATGACCGACTTGAAGACCGACTTCGGCAGGCGCTGCCGCATCACGATCGTGCTGAAGACGTTCGAGCCGAAGATCTCGCCCGGCGCCTCGGTCTGATCGAAGACGACCGCGGGCGGGACGTAGGCTTCGACGTCCTTGATCGCGTCGCGGCGGACCGTGTTCCCACTCATGTGTGCCCCGTTCAGCGGCGTCGTGCTCCGCGCCGACCGCGGAGACCGTGGCCAGGCTAGGGAGCGCAGATGCCGGGGCTGTTTCGGGGCCGTGACGTTCTCCCCCGGCCTGTCGCTCCCGCGCGTCTGCTTGCATGGGGGGATGAGCCTGCAGCGGACCGACGTGCTGGTCGTCGGCGGCGGACCGGTCGGCGTGCTGCTGGGCGCGCTGCTCGCCCGGCGCGGGGTCGACGTGCAGGTCTGGGAGCGGCGGACCGCGGTGCCCGCGGGGTCTCGGGCGATCGGCATCCACCCGCCTTCGCTCGACGCGATGGCCGAGGTCGGTGCCACCGAGCGGATCCTCGCCGAGGGCGTCCGGGTCGCCGAGGGCGTCGCGGTGAGCCGGCGCCGGGTGCTCGGGGCGCTGTCGTTCGCGCGGGCCTCACGCACGCATCCGTACGTCGTCACCCTCGATCAGCACCGGACCGAGTCGATCCTGCGCGAACGGCTTCGCGAGGTGGCGCCGGACGCGCTGTGCTCGGGCGTCACGCTGACCGGACTCGACCGCGGGCGCGACCACGTCGAC
The DNA here is from genome assembly GCF_004345345.1 of Rathayibacter sp. PhB179. Lineage (NCBI taxonomy): Bacteria > Bacillati > Actinomycetota > Actinomycetes > Micrococcales > Microbacteriaceae > Rathayibacter > Rathayibacter sp. PhB179. The sequence continues at coordinate 519,677 of NZ_SLVD01000001.1, forward strand.
GCGACCGGGGCGGACGAGCACGGCGCTCCGGTGACGGTCCGCGCCGCCTTCGTCGTCGGCGCGGACGGGGCGCGCAGCGCGGTGCGCGAGCTGCTCGGGATCCGCAGCACGGGCCGCGACTACCCCGACTCCTACGTGATGGGCGACTTCGCCGATCCGGAGCCGGCCGCGCGGGCGTCGTCGGCGCTCGTCGACGTCGGGCCGGACGGCGTGGTGGAGTCGTTCCCGCTGCCGGGCGGGCGGCGGCGCTACGTGGCGCTCGCGGGAGACGACCTGGTGGCGCCCGCGTGGCGGCCGGACGCGGCGCCCGATCCGGCCTCCGCCCTGGCGCTCAGCACCGTGGTGCGGGCGCGGACCGGCGCGGAGCCGGACCCGGCGACCTGCACGATGCTCAGCGGCTTCCGGGTGCGGCGGCGGGCGGCCGAGCGGATCGGCGTCGGCCGGGTGGTGCTGATCGGGGATGCGGCGCACGAGATCAGCCCGATCGGCGGGCAGGGGATGAACCTGGGCTGGCTCGACGCGGCCGAGCTCGCGCCGCTGCTCGCGGACGCCGTGCGCAGTGGTGGGGCGGGGCCGTTCCCCGCGTTCGCGCGGCGGCGGATGCGGGTGGCCCGCCGGGCGGCGCGGCAGGCCGAGCTGAACATGGCGGCGGGACGGCCGAGCGGCGGCTCGGGGCTGGTCGGGCGCGAGGGACTGCTGCGGGCGCTGCTGGCGCTGCCGACCTCGGACCTGCTCGCGCGGGTGTACTCGATGCGGTGGTCGTAGGACTGCTGCCGGGGATGACGGGGGCTGGTCAGGCGACGAGTCGCGCGCCCGCCAGGCCGAGCTCGACGTCGAGGACGAGCGACGAGGCGATCACCAGGCGGAACAGCGTGCGGGTCGGCGGGCCGGTGAGCACCAGGCGGATGCCGGCGGCCGCGAGGACGAGGACCGCCACGGTCGCGACCACGGCGAGGACGATTCCCGGGCCGCCGACCGGATCGTCGCCGGCGACCTGGCCGAGCAGCACGAGCACCGCGCCGAGCATCAGCGAGCCGAACGCGACGACGCCGGAGAGGCGCAGCCCGAGGCGGTGCGGGAAGCCGCGGACGCCGGTCGCCTCGTCGTCGACGAGGTCGGGGAGCACGTTGGTGCAGTGGATCGCGACGCCGAAGACCGCACCCGTGGCGACCGCCCACCAGGCCGGCAGCTGGCCACCACCCGCCGCGACGGAGACGACGGGGAGCAGCCCGAAGGCGACGAGGAACGGGACGACGGAGAACGCGGTGCGCTTGAGTCCGGCGTCGTAGGCCCAGCCCGCGGCGACGAGGACGAGGTGGGCGACGGCGGCGACCGGCCCGAGCAGGAGCGAGAGCACGACGGCGACGGCGGCGGTGCCGAGTGCGGCGGCGCGGACCTCGCCGACGCTGATCCGGCCGAGCGCGACGGGCTTGTCGGTGCGGCCGACGGCGCGATCGCGGTCGGCGTCGATCCAGTCGTTCGCCAGCCCGATCGAGAGCTGCCCGGCGAAGACGGCGAGCGCCACGAGGACGACGATCCCTGGTGCGTGCCCGGACGCCGCGGCGAGCACGGTCGCCAGCACGGTGACGGTGACGGTCGGCCCGGGATGCGACGAGGCCAGCAGGAGGCGCACCCGGGACGTCATCCGGCCAGCCTACGGCGGGCGTGCGCGCGGCAGCGCGGGGCGCCAGGGCGGGCAGAGGAAAACCCCGGGTCAGTAGCCTGATACCGGGGTTCCCGTGTCGTGGCCAGAGGGACATGCCGCCTGAGCGGCATCGGTCATCAAAGGCTCTCGATGGGTCGATTGTACGCCGGGAGGGCGGAGCATGCCGAGCAGTGCTGAATCATGGATCGTCGACTGGCTCACCGTCGAGCGCTTGGTTAAATACGTTCGAGCCGCAGGGGGCGACCACGCTCGCGCTCTCGCCTTCTACGAGTGGAACGCACGCCTGTCGGCGGAGTTGCTCCACGACCTCGGTCACCTCGAGGTCGGTCTGCGGAACGCGTACGACCGGGCACTGCTCGCCCACCCTGGAATTCGCGGCGGCGACTGGATCGAACAGGCGTCGTTCGAGCAACTGCTGCCCGTTCATCGTTCTCTCGACTCTCACGGTGTGCCTCAGGACAAGAACGCGACCCCGCGCGCCGCGATCAAGACCGCCCGCAGGTACGCGAGGTACACGGCCGGCGGGCGGACGCCCCGCGGCAAGGTCATCGCGGAACTGATGTTCGGCTTCTGGACCTACCTCTCGGACGGGCTCCACGAGAAGACGCTGTGGGTGCCGGCACTGAATCGGGCGTACCGGCCCGGCACCGATCGCGTGAAGATCCATGCCGCCCTCACCGACCTACGAGATGTCAGGAACCGTCTCGCTCACAACGAGTCCGTGTTCGACCGCCGTCCCGAGAACATCCGCCGCTCGCTCGTCTTCGTCGCCCGCTCGCTCTCGCCCGACCTCCGAGACCAGATCCTCAGCACGAGCCGAGCGTCGGACGCGATCTCCGCGCGTCCGTGACTGGGGCCTCCGCTCTGCCGAACCACAAGGCGCACAGGGGAACCCCAGAAAGGTGCCAGGCGGTGCATCGGGTCGGAGCCGTAGGCTCGGAGCGTTCTGAAACCGCTCCCACACCCCGGGGGCGGCGACCCCCACGACGCCAAGGACGACGCCGATGAACCGCATGCCGAGCAACCGCACCACCGTGATCACCGCGCTGGCCTGCGGCCTGCTGCTCTCGACCGGAGTGGCCGCCCAGGGCGCCGCCGCCGACACGGCCGCCGCGTCGCTCGAGGACCACCTCGGGCCGGACAGCGCCGCCGGCGACACGCTGCTGGTGAACGGACGCGCGTACCCGCTGCAGTAGCGGCCGGCTCTCGGCCGAGCCGTGCGCCCGGCTGAGTAGTTCTCTCCAGACCGCCCCGAACGGGTGGTATCCGCTCCCTGTGAATCTCATCACACTGAGGAGCCTTCTCGACGAACGTGGTTCAGCCGCGCTCGGGTCCCGCAGGCACAGCACTGCCACCCGCTCGCCGCTCGCCCTGGAGTCGTCATGCCCGAACACCGCCCCGCCCGCGCGCGGGTCCTCGCCCTCGCCTGGACAGCAGTGCTCGTGATGCTGTTCTCGACCATCGCGCCCAGTCCGGCACAGGCTTCGAGCGACGGAACCAAGATCACTCTGACCGGTACGATCCGCACGATCGTCGCGGACCCGATCGCACTGGTCGAAGGTACCGGTCAGCCTCTCGCTCACTCCGAGGAGTACCAGAAAGTTCTTCTCGTCGGCGAACGCGCCTACGAGCTGGACGGGGATATCGCGGTCAACAATCTTGTCGCGCGCGTAGTGGGGCGGCTCGTCGGCAACCGCATCGCCGCCCTCTCGGTCACGCCGCTCAGCAGCCCCGACAGTGCGCGCGCAACCGGGAGCCTCGGTGCACTCCCCGCCTCAGGAACCACGCGCGTTCTCACGATGCTCGCCTATTGGACCGCACCGGACTCGGTCACCCCCGCGCAAGCCGCAGCGCAGATGTACGACGACAGCAGCAGCTGGTTCCGGGACGCCTCCTACTCCGCGCTCGGGCAGACAGGCGACGTCACACCTTGGATGAAGATCGCTGGGCCGACCGGCGGTTGCTATGCGGGCGGGTATTCGATCCTGGCTCAGGCGAAGGAAGCAGCCGTGGCCGCGGGGTTCGACCTTGCCAGCTACGACAATTACGTCGTCTACTTTCCCCGCTGCTACGGAGACGCATCCGACAAAGCGGGCTGGGCGACGGTCGGGGCCCCCAACACGTGGCTGAACGGCTACATGGATCGGCGCGTCACTGTTCACGAGCAGGGCCACAACTACGGACTCTGGCACAGCCACTCCAACCTCTGCAGCGGTGGCGGGCTCCTCGGTGACTGCACGATGAGCGACTACGGCGACCCCTACGACGCAATGGGCAGTTCCACCAATGTGGGGCACTTCAACGCATCGCAGAAAACCCTCCTCGGCTGGCTCGACGGGAGAACGGCGGATCTCACGGCGGGAGGAACAGCCACGCTCGTCCCGATGGCCGACGACAGTACGGCCACGCATGCCGCCGTCGTTCGCCGTGAAGACGGAACGAGCTATTGGCTCGAGTATCGCCAACCTTTCGACTTCGATTCCTGGCTTCCTTGGCACGGTACAGAAGGTGTTCTCGTCCACGCCTCTGGAGCCGCATCCGGCAGCTTGGATTCAGGTGCGAGCCTCATCGACGTCAGGCCGGAGGATGGAATCTCCACGTTCGGCGCAAGCCTCCTCCCCGGACAGTCGTGGACGTCCAGCGACGGGCTCATCGTGTCCGTCGGTCAGATCACGTCGGCAGGCGCAACCGTGACGGTCGGGAATGCCACGACCGTCAGCGGTCCTATTCCGACTATCAGCGGTGAAGGCTCCGTCGGGCAGACCCTCACCGCGGCGCCTGGCACCTGGGTGCCCGCGCCCGTCGATCTCAGCTATCAGTGGAGACGGAACGGCGTGGTGATCGGCGGCGCCACCGCTTCGACTTACCAAGTGATCGCTGCCGACGCCGGAACCGCCCTCTCGGTCTCCGTCACCGGGACGAAGACTGGTCTGCTTCCGAGCACGATGACGAGCTCGTCGACCACGATCAAGCAGGCGCTGCAGACGCTGATGCCGACGCCGACCATCTCGGGCAGCACCACCGTCGGATCGACGCTCACCGCGAATCCCGGGACCTGGGACTCCGGCGTCACGCTCAGCTACCAGTGGAAGAAGAACAACGGCGTCTACATCTCCGGCGCCACCGCGAAGACCTACGTCCTCAAGGCGAGTGATGCCGGAGCGACGCTGACCGTCTCCGTCACCGGCACCAAGACCGGCTACTCCCCCGCGACCAAGACCAGTGCGACGACCGCGGCCGTCACCAACGGCGCGGTCATCACCGGAGCGACGCCGACCATCACCGGTACCGCGACCGTCGGGCAGAAGCTGACCGCTGTCCCGGGCACGTGGACGCCCTCGCCCGTGACGCTCGCCTACCAGTGGCAGCGGAACGGCACCGCGATCAGCGGAGCCACCGCGACGACTTACACGCTCGTCGCGGCCGACGCCGGCGCGGCGATCACCGTCGCGGTCACCGGCACGAAGTCCGGCTACACCGCGGTCACGAAGACCAGCGCTGCGGTCACCGCGAAGGCAGCGCTGCAGACGCTCATGCCGACGCCGACGATCACCGGCACGACGAAGGTCGGCTCGACCCTCACCGCGAACCCCGGCACCTGGGACGCGGGCACGACGCTGAGCTACCAGTGGAAGAAGAACGGCGGCACCTACATCTCCGGCGCCACCGCGAAGACCTACGTGCTCAAGGCCTCCGACGCCGGCGCCACGATCACCGTGAGCGTCACCTCCACGAAAACCGGCTACTCCCCCGCCACCAAGACCAGCGCGACCACCGCGGTCGTCACCGGCGGCGTGCTGACCGGCGCGACCCCGACGATCACCGGGACGGCGAAGGTCGGCCAGACCCTCACCGCGGTGCCCGGGACCTGGAGCCCGGCCCCCGTCACGCTGAGCTACCAGTGGAAGCGCGGCGGCACGGCGATCTCGGGCGCGACGTCGGCGACCTACAAGACGGTGTCGGCGGACGCGGGCAAGGCGATCACGGTGACGGTCACCGGCACGAAGGCGGGCTACACGACGCTGAGCAAGACGAGCGCGGCCAAGACCGTCGTGAAGTAAGGCGTCGTGAAGTAGGAGCACCGTCGTGAAGTAATCCCCCGGACACCTGAGGGGGGCCGGGGCGTGCGAGGCTTGATGGTCGCCGCCCGCCCCTCCTCCCTCAGGACACCGTGAACACCCCTCCGCGCACCAGCAAGACCACCACCACCACGACCGCCCCCGCCGCCTTCCCCTGGATCGGCCTGCTCACCCTCGCCGGCGCCGTCTTCGTCTCGGTGACCAGCGAGTTCCTGCCGACCGGCCTCATCCCGGACATGTCGCGGGACCTCGGCGTGAGCATCCCGCTGACCGGTCAGCTGGTGACGATCTTCGCGGCGACCGTCGTCATCGCGACGACGCCGCTGACGCTGGTGACGCAGCGGTTCTCGCGGAAGAGCCTGCTCCTCGTCGCGCTGTGCACGATCGCGGTCGCGAACGTGCTGGCCGCGCTCGCGCCGACGTTCGCGCTGCTGGTCGGCGCGCGCATCCTCGGCGGACTCGCGCACGGACTGTTCTGGGCGATCGTCGCCGCCTACTCGGCACACCTCGTCGCTCCGGAGCACCTCGGCCGGGCGACCGCGATCACGGCCGGCGGCGGCTCGGCGGCCTTCGTCCTCGGCGTGCCGGTGGGCACCGCGCTCGGCCACGCGTTCGGCTGGCGTCCGACGTTCGCGATCCTCGGCGCGATCGTGCTGCTGCTGGCGCTGCTGGTCGTGAAGTTCCTGCCCGCGGTCGACCACAGCATCCCGCTGCGCACCGGCGAGATCCGGCTGCCCGCCCGCAAGGACCGCAGCCTGCCGCGCATCATCGGCGTCTGCGTGGTCATCCTGCTGGTGCTGATCGGCCAGAACACGCTCTCGACCTACGTCACGCCGTGGCTCGAGAACGCGTCCTTCTCCCCCGACAGCGTCCCGCTCCTCCTCTTCGCGTTCGGCGGCGCCGGCGCGGTGGGCCTCGTGCTCGCCGGCTTCGCGACCGACCGCTTCCCGCGCTCCGGCTTCGTGGTCGCGGCGATCGCCGTGGTGCTCGCGCTGGTCGCGCTCGGGCTGGCCGCCGGCTCGCAGGCCACGGTCGCGATCGTCGTCGCGGCGATCGTCTGGAACATCGCGTTCGGCGGCATCCCGGCGATGCTGCAGACGCGGATGCTGCGCACCTCCTCGTTCCAGCTGCGCAGCCTCGCCGCGGCGCTGCAGACGACCGCGTTCAACATCGGCATCGGCGGCGGCGCGATCGTCGGCGGGCTGACCATCGACCTGAGCGGACTCGACCTGCTGCCGTGGGTGGCGATCGTGATGATCGCGGTCGGACTCGTGGTGAGCCTGATCGTGGAGGCGCGCTCGTCGGCCGCGGTGCGGCGCGAGCAGGCCGCGGCGGTCCGCTAGGGCGAGGCGCCTCCTCCCCGCGGACGACGACCTGCCCGACGAGTGCGGGATAGCGTGAAGCGCATGAGTCAGAGCACGATCCCCGTTCCCGGGCAGCCGTACTACGGTGCTCCTCCGCTCGCCGCGATCCGGCGCTTCTTCTCGCAGTACGCGCGCTTCCGCGGCAGGGCGAGCCGCGCGGAGTACTGGTGGATCATCCTCGCCGGGACCCTGCTGAACCTCGCGCTGCAGCTGATCGACGGCTCGGAGCCGGGGCTGCAGCTGTCGTTCACGCCGTTCCGCTCGGGCGAGCTGGACTTCGCGACGCCGTGGGTGGCCGTGCTGGCCGGGGCGATCGCGCTCGGCACTCTGGTGCCCTCGCTCGCGCTGATCTGGCGGCGGCTGCACGACGTGAACCGCAGCGGGATGTGGATCTTCGCGCTGTTCATCCCGATCGCGGGCGCGGTGTTCCTGCTGATCCTGTTCGTGCTGCCGCCGCGGCCGGAGGGGATGCGCTTCGACTGATGCTCGCGGTGTCGCTCGCGCCCTCTACGGTGAGGGCGTGACTGCGCGCGGCAACGACTTCGACGCCCTGCGGCTGGTCGCCGCGCTGATGGTCGTCGTCGGGCACGGCGCCGTGCTGCTCGGCGAGCCGGCGCCGCGGCTGCTCGGGCTGCCCGTGCACTCGCTCGGCGTCTCGGTGTTCTTCTGCGTCAGCGGGTTCCTGATCGCGGGGAGCATGGAGCGGGCGCCGAGCGCCGGCCGGTTCCTCTGGCACCGGGTGCTGCGGATCTTCCCGGCGCTGATCGTCGTGGTCGCGGTGAGCATGCTCGTGCTGGGGCCGCTGGTGTCGTCGCTGCCGGTCGGGGCGTACTTCTCCTCGCCGCAGACCTGGGCCTATGCGCTCAACGTGCCGCTGCTGGCGCAGTACGAGCTGCCGGGCGTCTTCGACTCGGCGGTGCACGCGCGGCCGGCGGTGAACGGCTCGCTGTGGACGCTCGGGGTGGAGTTCTGCTGCTACCTCGGGGTGCTGGCGCTGCGGTGGGTGCCGGGGCGGGCTCGCGGTGTGCTCGCGGTGGTGGCGCTCGTGGGGCTCGCGGTGGTGACGGGGCTGGGCGGAGCGCTCGGGTCCTCCGCGGAGCTGTGCGCGTTCTTCGCGGCGGCCGCGGCGGTGCGGCTGCTGGTGCCGGCCGCATGGCTGCGCTGGCCGGCCGGCGTCGTGGCGCTCACGGTGCTGCTGCTCGCGGCCGGGACTCCGCTGCAGCAGGTCGCGCTCTGGGTCGCGCTGCCGGTGCTCGTGATCGTGGTGGGCACCGGGTCGCTGCCGGTGCTGCGGCGGGCGGCGCGGTTCGGCGACTTCTCCTACGGGCTGTACCTGTGGAGCTATCCGGTGCAGCAGCTCGTGCTGGAGGTGCTGGGGCGGCTGCCGATGGCGGCGGACCTGGCGCTCGTCGTGGCGGTGACGCTCCTGCTCGCGGTGGCCTCGTGGTGGCTGGTCGAGCGGCCGGCGCTGCGCTGGAAGGACCTGCGCTGGAAGGACCTGCGGCGGAAGGACGCGTCGCTACGCTGGGGCACCGTGACCGGAACGAATCCCCGATGAGCGCGCTGCTCGGGCTGCACCACGTCGCGATCATCGTGAGCGACTACGAGCGCGCCAAGCGGTTCTACCTCGACGTGCTCGGCTTCCGCCTCGACTCGGAGGTGCTGCGCGAGGAGCGCGGATCGTGGATGGCGAACCTGAGCCTGAACGGCGAGTACCTGCTCGAGCTGTTCACCTTCCCGTCGTCGCCCGAGCGGGTGTCCGATCCGGAGGCGCTGGGGCTGCGGCACCTCGCCCTCGCCGCGGCGGACCCGGCGGCGGTGCGGTCCGACTTCGTCCGACGCGGGGTCGCGTGCGAGCCCCTGCGCACGGACCCGCACACCGGGCGGGCGATGTTCTTCCTCCGCGACCCGGACGGACTGCCGGTCGAGATCCACGGGGTCTGAGCCGCCTGCCGGAGAACCGGAGCAGCGACGCTCAGCGCGGCGCGGCGCTGCTCCCCCGCGCGACGAGAGTGGGCGCGATCAGGGGCAGCGGCTCGACCGCCTCGCCGCGCATCAGCGCGAACACCCGGTCGACGGCGAGCTGGCCGACCTCGGCGAAGTCGAGGTGCACCGTCGAGAGGCTGGGCCGGTAGTAGCCCGCCTCGGGGACGTCGTCGAAGCCGACCACGCTGCGGTCCGCGGGAACGCGGATCCCGTGGTCGTCGAACGCCTTGATGACGCCGAGCGCGAAGGGATCGTTGGCGGCGAAGACCGCGGTGACGTCGGGATCGGCGGCGAGCTCGACGCCGGCCCGGTAGCCCTCGGCGACGCTCCAGTCCGCCGTCCGGAGTACGGGGCGCGCCACGCGACGGGCGAGCGCGAGCTCGGTCGACCAGCCGCGCTCCCGGGCCTCCGAGGCCATCCAGCCCTCCGGTCCGCCGACGTGGGCGACGGTCTCGTGCCCGAGCTCGAGCAGGTGCCGGACGGCGAGCTGCGCGCCGTGCACCTCGTCGATCGAGACGCTGGACGCGCCGGGGGCGGAGCCCTGCTCGAACGTGACGATGGGGACGCGGGAGTCGAGCCCCCGGAGCGTCTCGACCGCGCTCCCCAGCGGGACCAGGACGATGATGCCGTCGACCTCGTCGGCGGTCAGCTCATCGAGGGCGTGGCGGATGCTCGAGCGGCCGACGTCGCCGAGCGTGATCAGCCGCGTGGAGTAGCCGTTCCGCCTCGCCTGCTCCGAGATGCCGTAGAGCGCGACGGAGGGGCCGTGCACCGAGAGCGAGTAGCTGACGACGCCGATGTTCATCGTCCGGTTGCTCGCGAGGGCGGCCGCGGCGGTGTTGCGACGGTAGCGCAGCTGCGCGATCGCCTTCTCGGTCCGCTCGCGGATCTCGGGCGACACGTTCGGCGCGCCGTTGATCACCCGCGAGACGGTCTGCTGGGAGACCCCGGCGAGCGCGGCGACGTCGACCATCCGCGGGCCGTGCGCCCGCGAGGAGACCCGGCTCACGCCGCGGCCCGGCCGACGGGAGGGGGCGGCGATCCGGTCGAGGGCATACCCGATTATGACCTGCGCCGGACCGCCGCCCTGTCTCGCGCCCCGCCCGTCCTAGGGCCGGCGGTAGCGCAGCACCGCGGGGTGGCGCTCGTAGGGCCACTCGGCCTCGGGCACCATGTACTGCGTGGTGGTGTAGCTGCCGTCCATCGTCGACTTCAGGGTCGGCGGGCCGTCGAAGCCGATGACGCCCCAGCCCACCCGGTTCTCGTTCCCGCCGTAGACCGGGTCGCCGTAGAAGCCCTGCCGGGTGTTGAGCACGAGCAGCGGGAAGAACTCGAGGAAGTCCTCGTTGACCGGCTGGTTGCCGGCCGGCGCTCCTCCGCTGCCCTGGCCGTCGGACTCCGCGAAGAGGAAGCGCGCCGGCTTCTCCTCCCGCGAGAGCGCGACGAGCACCGCGTCCTGCTGCTCGTCGTCCAGCTCGACGAACGGCCGCCCGTGCGCCTCGGCGGCCAGGCGGTCGAGCTCGACGACGCCCTCGCGGTAGAAGGTGCGGCGGCTGTCGATCCGCTCCTGCCAGGCCTGCTCCTCGAGCCCCTCCATCCGGAGCCAGCCGATGCCGTCCGCCGCGGGGAAGACGAACCGCGTGCCCGAGAGCATGCGGTCGATGAACCGCACGACCTTCGCCTCTCGCGCGCCCGGATGGTGGTCGGTCGGGATGATCCGGGCCGTCGCGGCCTCGATGGTGTCCCACTCGTGCTGGTCGAAGAACAGCGGCCCGTCGACGTCTCGCGTCGAGACGGGAACGGTCACCCACTCTGCCTGTCCCATGATGATGTCCTCTCTTGCCGGTTCGTGATGATGTGGTGCGCGGTGCCGCGCGCGGGCTCAGTCGTCCGACGACCAGCCGCGGGAGTCGACCGCGATGATGCGGTCGCTGCAGCGCCAGGCGTTCGCCATGATCGTCAGCGCCGGGTTGATGCCGGTCGCCGTCGGGAAGAAGCTCGCGTCGAAGACGTAGAGGTTCGGCACCTCGTGCGAGCGGCACCAGCGGTCGACGACGGAGGTGGCGGGGTCGTTCCCCATCCGCACCGTGCCGAGCTCGTGCGAGGTGTTGCCGGTGATGCGCTCCATGTTCACGGGCACGACCTTCGCGGCACCGGCCGCCTCGAGGATCTCGCCGTTCTTCGCGACCTGCCACTTCTCCTGCGCGAAGTCGTTCGGGTGCGGGGTGTGGGTGATCCGGGCGACCGGGAGGCCCCAGGCGTCCTTCACCGTCGGGTCGAGGTCGACCCGGTTGCTCTCGCGCGGGAGGTCGTGCAGGAGGATCCCGATCTTCATCGAGTGGTTGAACAGCTCCCGGTCCGCGTCCTTGGCGGCTTGGCCCCAGCTCGGGCGGCCGGGGAAGCTCCAGTTGACGGGGTGGCCGATCATCGAGGGGAAGATCAGCGAGCCGAGGATGTGGCCGCGGCTGGCGTCGGTCTCGTAGAAGTCGAACGAGCACAGGCTCATGTAGTGGCCGGCCCAGCCGTAGAGCGGGTCGCTCACCTCCCGGTCGAAGAGCCCGACGGAGAACGAGTACTGGTGGAAGGTGGCGTTCCTCCCCACCTGACCGCTGCCGTTCGCGAGCCCGTCGGGGAACAGCGCGGACTTCGACATCAGCAGCAGACGCGGCGTCTCGATGCCGCCGCCGGCGACGATCACCGCCTTCGCCTTCTGCACGAACTCGTTGCCGTCCTCGTCCTGGTAGCGCACGCCGGTGGCCCGGCCGTCCGGGCCGACCAGGATCTCGCTGACGTAGCAGTCGGGACGCAGATCGTAGAGGCCGGTCGCGACGGCGTCCGGGATGAAGTTGATCAGCGTGGACGACTTGCCGGTGCCCGGGTCCGGGTACTGCTGCCAGAACCCGTTCTCGCTGAACGGCTGCCGGCCGCGGTAGGGCTCGGTGACCATGCCCTGCGGCATCGGGAAGGTCGAGTGGCCGAGCCGGTCCATCGCCGTGGCGAAGGTGCGGCCGATCTGGCTGAGCGGCGAGGGCTTGGTGGGGTAGCCCTTCGAGCGGCGGCCCTCCCAGCGGTTCGCGCCGGCGAGGCCGGAGGTCCCGAACTCCCACTCCACCCGGGTGTAGTACGGCTCGAGCTCGTCGTAGCTGATCGGCCAGTCGACCAGGCTCGCGCCCTCGACGTCGCCGTGCAGCGAGCGGAGCTTGAAGTCGGACTCGGTCATGCGCGGGACCATGCCGCCCCAGTGCGTGGTGCCGCCGCCGACGACCTGCGGGGTGGCGGAGAAGTTGGTGACGACCGCCTCCTCGCTCTCGTTCTGGCGGTACGTGCGGGGCTTGAGCTTCGGGTCCTGCCAGATGAAGTTGCGGTTGAGGTACTTCAGCTCGTCTCCGGAGGCGTGCTCGGGCTTCAGCCAGGGGCCGCGCTCGAGGCCGACGACGCGCAGCCCGGCCTCGGTGAGGACCTTCGCGGCGGTCGCGCCGCCCGCTCCGGCGCCGACGATGACGACGTCCACGGGCTCGGGGTTCTTGATGCTGGTCATGCGGGTGTTCCTTTCGTGTCGAGGACCGCGCGGGCCGGGGACCGCGGGATCACTTCTCGAGGCCGTCGCGGCCGACCGCGGCGAGCGGGAGCAGGGCGTCCCAGAGCTCCTGCGGGATCGGGGTCTCGGCGAGGTCGAGGGTCTGCTGGATCCGGTCGGGCTCGGACATGCCGACGATGGTCGAGGCGACGCGCGGGTCGCGGGTGGAGAACTGCAGCGCGGCGGCCGCGAGCGGCACGCCGAAGTCGGCGCAGAGCCGCTCCATCTCGAGCACGCGCGCGAGGGTGCGATCGCCGACGGGCGCGTAGCAGTAGCGCGGGACGGCGCGCGGGCCCTTCACGAGCATGCCGCCGCCGAAGGGCGCGGCGTTGACGAACGCGACGCCGCGCTCGTGCGCGTCCTCGATCAGCGGCACCGCGGTCTGCTCGACGAGGGTGTAGCGGTTGTGGCTGATCACGGCGTCGAAGGCGCCGGTGGCGAGGTACTGCAGCTCGAGATCGATCGGTCCGCCGGCGACGCCGAGGTAGCGGATGACGCCCTCGTCGCGCAGCCGGAGCAGCGCCTCGAGCGGGCCGCCGGGAGCGGTCCCCTCCTCGAAGGTGATCTTCTCGGGGTCGTGCAGGTAGACGAGCGGCAGGACGTCGAGGCCGAGGCGCTCCCGGCTCTCCTCCACGGAGCGGCGCACGCGGTCGCCCGAGAAGTCGCTCGAGCCCGGCAGCGGGTCGACCTTCGTCGCGACGACGACGCCGTCAGGGACTCCGCCGTTCTCGCGGATCGCGGAGCCGATGCGGCGCTCGCTGTCGCCGCCGCCGTACTCGTTCGAGGTGTCGATGAAGGTGAAGGGCCCCTCGAAGACGCGGCGGATCGTCGCGACGGCGACGTCGGTGCTCACCTCGTAGCCGTACTGGGCGGGGAAGCTGCCGAGCGCGCTGGTGCCGACGCAGACGCTCGAGACGGCGAGGTCGGTGCGGCCGAACGCGCGCACGGCGGCTCCGGTGCTGTCGATGGTCATGGTGGTTCCTTCTCTCGAGAGGCCTGGTCAGGCGGGTGGTCGATGGCTGGAGCGGGGCGCCGCGGTGCTGGCGCGCGGCACGAGGTCGGCGCCCACGGCGGGGATGGTGACGTGCTGGACGTCGTCGGCGCCCATCAGGGCGAGGATGCGGTCGACGGCGAGGCGGCCGACCGCCTCGAAGTCGAAGCGGACGGTGCTGAGGCCGGGGCGGAAGTAGCGCGCCTCGGGGATGTCGTCGAAGCCGACGACGCTGACGTCGGCGGGGACCCGGAGGCCCGCGTCGGCGAACGCGGCGAGCAGGCCGAGCGCCATCTGGTCGTTCGCGGCGTAGACCGCCGTGAGGTCGGGGTCGGCCGCCAGCTCGGCGCCGGCGCGGTAGCCGGAGCAGGTGGACCAGTCGCCGGCGAGAGCGGGGCGCAGCACCCGGCCGGCCGTGCCGAGCGCCGAGGTCCAGCCGCGGATCCGCGCCTCGGTGGCCAGCCAGCCGGCGGGTCCGGCGAGGTGGTGCACCGTGCGGTGGCCGAGCCCCAGCAGGTGCTCGGTCGCCAGCCGCGCCCCCGCCTCCTCGTCCGTCACGACGGTCGAGCCGGAGGGGACGCCGCCCGGCTCGAAGGCGACCAGCGGCACCGCCGCGTCGAAGCCCTGGACGGCGTGCACCGCCGAGGTCAGCGGCGCGAGGACCACGATCCCGTCGACGAGATCGGCGACGAGGTGATCGAGTGCGGAGCGCATGCTCGAGCGGTCGACCGCTCCGAGCGTGACCAGGTTGGTGGCGTAGCCGGAGCGGCGGGCCTCGTCCGCGATGCCGGTGAGGGCGACGGACGGACCGTACTGCGCCAGGCCGAAGCTGACGATGCCGATGTTCATCGACCGCCGGTTGGCGAGGGCCCGCGCGGCCGGATTCGGGCGGTAGCGCAGCTGGGCGATCGCCCGCTCCACCCGCTCGCGGACATCGGCGGCCACGTTGTCCGAGCCGTTGACGACGCGGGACACCGTCTGCTGCGAGACCCCGGCCAGGCGCGCGACGTCGACCATCCGCGCCCCGCGGGCGCCTCCCGGCCCCGCCGCGCCCCTGGCCACGCGGGTCAGGCCGTCCGGGCGGCGCGGCGGCGGGGGGCGTGCTTCCCGACGAACGCGCCGATCCTGGCGACTCCGCCGGCGCTGGAGAGGAAGACCGCGAGGATGATCACCCCGCCCTTGATCACCAGCTGGGGCTCGGACGAGATCCCGACCAGATTCATGATGTTGATGATCGTCGCGAGGACGAACACCCCGATCACGGCGCTGATCGGATCGCCCTTGCCGCCCATCAGGGAGGCGCCGCCCACGACCACCGCCGCGATGGCGTCCAGCTCGTAGCCGACTCCGATCAGCGAGGAGCCCTGCCGGAGCTGCGCGGCGGCGATGAGCCCGGCGAGCCCGGCCAGGAGTCCCGACAGCGTGTAGGTGATGATCAGGTTGCGGGCGACGGGCAGGCCCGACAGTCTCGCCGCCTCCGGGTTGCCGCCGATCGCGTAGAGCGAGCGGCCGAACGTGGTGAAGCGGGCGACGAGTCCGGCGAGGATCGCGACGACCACGAAGATCAGCACGGGGCTGCGGACCCCGAGCACCTCGGCGCGGGAGAACTCGTCGATGAAGCGCTCGTCCAGGATCTGGATCAGGCTCGTCGACTGGATGATGTAGCTGAAGCCCTTGATCGCGCTCATCGTCGCGAGGGTCGCGATGAACGGCGGGATGCGCAGCCAGACGATCAGCAGGCCGTTGATCAGACCCGCTCCGGCGCAGCACAGCAGGGTGACCGCGGCCGAGGCCTCGGCCGACAGCCCGGACTGCAGGGTCAGCGCGACGACGACGGTCGAGAGAGCCAGCGTGGAGCCGACGGACAGGTCGATGCCGCCCGTGAGGACCACGAAGAACTGCCCGACCGCGAGGACGGCGACGATCGAGGCCGCCGCGATCACGTTCTCGGCGTTGCGCAGGGTGAGGAAGTCGGCGGAGACGTAGTAGCCCGCGATGATGATCGCGATCAGCACGAGCACGAGGTAGCTCTTGGGCAGGACGCGGCGGGCGAGGGCGCCCGCCGCGGACGTCGGCCGCTGCGTCACCGCCGCGAAGGAGGAGGTGTCCGGTCGCCGCGAGGCGGGCGGCCGGTCGAGGGTGTTCTTCGGCATGGTGTTCTCGTCCTTGAGGTCGTGGGGGCCGGCGGCGCCGGCGGGAGGGAGAGTCGCGGATCGCCCGTCAGGCGAGGCGCTCGAGGAGCGTGGTGCCGCTCGGATCGATGTCGTCGTGGTCGAACTCCGCGACGACGCGGCCGCCGGCCATGACGAGGACGCGGTCGCACATCATCGCCTCGGAGATCTCCGAGCTCGCGAGGATCACGGTGCCGCCGGAGTCGGCGAAAGCGCGCAGGAGCTCGTACATGTCCTCCTTGGCGCCCACGTCGACACCGCGGGTCGGCTCGTCGCAGACCAGCAGCGTGGAGGATCGGACCAGCCAGCGGGCGAGGATGCCCTTCTGCTGCGTGCCGCCGCTCAGGGTCCTCATCGGCTGGTCGACGCCGGAGACCTTCATCCCGAGCCGCTCGATCATCTCGAGCGCGACCCGGCGCTCGCGCCGGATGTCGAGCACCGAGAAGCGGCTGAACATCGGCATGCTCGCGAGGGTGATGTTCGCGGCGACACCGAGCTCGGGCACGAAGCCCTGGGCCTTCCGGTCCTGCGGCAGCAGGCCGATCCCGCGGCGGATCGCGTCCCGCGGCGAGGAGAAGGCCACCTTCTCGCCGGCCACGCGCATCCGACCCGAGGTCGAGCGCCGGGCGCCGGCGAGCAGCCCCGCCAGCTCGGACTGCCCGCTGCCGATCAGACCGGCGATCCCGAGGACCTCGCCGCGGCGCAGCTCGAACGAGACGTCCTCGACGCGGCCCTCCTCGCTCAGCCCGGAGACGGAGAGGAGGACCTCCTCGCCACCGCCGGAGCCCAGCCGCGGACTGCGCTCGCCGCGCAGCGCGGCGTCGGCGATCGAGCCCTCGAGGCTCTTGCCGATCATCGCGGTGACGACGTCGGCCGGCGTGCTGCCCGCCGTGGTCATGCTCGCCGCGGCGACCCCGTCGCGCAGGACGGTGACGGAGTCGCAGAGCGAGTAGACCTCGTCCATCCGGTGCGAGATGAAGATCAGCGCGACGCCCTCCTCCGCCAGCCGGCGCAGCACGGTGAAGAGCTTGAGCACGTCCGGGCGCGGCAGGGTCGAGGTCGGCTCGTCGAGCAGCAGGACCCGCGCGTTCTTGCGCAGGGCCTTGGCGAGCTCCACCGCCTGCTGCTCGGCGACCGAGAAGCGGGAGACCGGCAGCCGGACGTCCAGGTCGAAGCCGACCCGGGCGAGGGCGGTGCGCGCCTCGGCGTTCATCCGCGCCCAGTCGACGCGACCGGCCTTCAGCGGCAGCTGGCCGAGGAAGATGTTCTCGGCCACGGTCAGCGACGGCACGAGGCTGAGCTCCTGGTAGATGGTGTGGATGCCGGCGGCCTGCGCCTCGGCCGGGTCCCGGAAGCGCTGCACGACCCCGCCGAGGGTGATCGTGCCCGCGTCCGGGGCCTCCGCACCGGAGAGCATCTTGACGAGGGTCGACTTGCCCGCGCCGTTCTGGCCGGCCAGGGCGTGGATGCTGCCGCGGCGGACCGCGAAGCTGACGCCCTTCAGCGCCTGGACGCCGGGGTAGGACTTGGTGACGCCCTCCAGGACCAGCTCGACCGGTCGCTCGTCGACGACGGCGGCGGTGCTCACTCGTCGTCCTTGGCGCGGACGTAGGTGTCCTCGGGGATGAGGTAGTCCGCGGCGTTCTCCGGCGTGACGACCGTCGTGTCGATGTAGAGCGTCTTGTCGGGGCAGGCCTCGGTGTCGCCGTTGTAGGCGGCCACCGCCATCCGGACGGCCTCGGCGCCCTGGTCCCACGGCTGGTTCGACGCGGTCGCGATCAGCGGCCCGGTGGGGTCGTCGACCATCTGCTGGACCGACACCATCCCGCCGTCGTAGCTCGCGAGCAGGACGTCCGGACCCCAGAGCCCGGCCTGCTGCAGCCCCTGGACGACGCCGCCGTTCATCACGTCGCTCATGCTGTAGACGACGTTGAGGTCGGGGTTGGCCGTCGCCGCGTCGCGGATCGGGTCGAGTGCCTTGTCGGGCTTCCACTCGCCGTACTTCGTGTCGAGGTAGGTCACCTCCGTGTCGGGGTGCTCCGCCATGACGGCGTCGAAGCCCTCCTTGAAGCCGTTGAAGCGGAGGTCGCTGAGCACGTCGCCGGGGAAGCCGCCGATGCCGAGGATCTTGACCGCGCCGCCGTCGAAGCGCGCGAGCGCCTGGTTCGCGGCCTCGGTGCCGGCGAGCGAGCCGGTGTACTCCTGGTCCTCCGCGACGTAGCAGAACATGTCGGGCACGAGGGACGCGTCGAGGCTCGAGTTGACGGTGACCAGCGGGATGCCGGCGTCCGCCAGCGAGGCGACGGACGGCCCGACGCCGATCGGGTCGTTCGGGTTCATGACGACGACGTCGACGTTCTTGGTCTCGAGGGTCTGGACGTCGGAGTTCTGCCGGACGGTGTCGCCGTTCGCGTCGAGGAGCTGGATGGTCGCGCCGAGCTTCTCGGCCTCGGCCTGGCCGCCCTCGACGAGGGTCTTCCACCAGTCGCTGCCGCTGATGCCGCGCTGGCTCCAGCCGATGACGAGGCCCTGGCCGGTCGCCTTGTCCGCCGACGACTCGTCGGTGCCGGCCCGGCAGCCGCTGAGGGCGAAGGCCGCCGCGACGAGGAGGGTGGTGCCGACGAGCAGGCGGCGCCGGATGCGGGTGTTCTCGGACATGATCATGCGTTCCACTTCTTCGTGAGGGTGATCGGGGTCGTGCGGGGGGGGTCGTGCAGGGGGGTCGTGGGAGGAGGGAGGGGCGTGCGGGGGAGGTCGTGGGAGGAGGGGGCCGGGCCGCGGGGAGGGCGGCCCGGCCCGGCAGGGGCAGGGGCAGAGGGCCTGCGGCCGGCGCCTAGAGCGCCGAGTCCTGCAGCTGGAGCGTCTCCTCGTCGGCCTGCAGCTCGCTCGCCGCGGGAGTGTCGATCGCGGTGAAGACACCGCGCTCGATCAGCAGATCGATGTTGCGCTGACGCGTCGCGCGCTCGCGGGCGAGCCAGCCGGCCTCCGGCGGCGCCTCGAGGTACTGGTTCTTCGGGTAGATCGGCTTCGCGTAGATCGCCGCGTACTGCTCGGTGCGCAGATCCTTGAAGCCGTTGAAGACGCCGTTGGACTGGCGGGCGCGGCGCAGGGCGTCGATGTCGATGACCGTGCTGACGAAGCTGTCGCCGGGGGTGAGCCCCTCCTGCTTCACGATGACCGTGCCCTTGTGGTCGACGATCATCGACTGGCCGCCGAAGAGGTCGTTGAGCACGCCGTCCGGGCCGAGCTCGGGGCCGAGGTTCGGGGCGACCACGATCGCGTTGTTGAACATCGCGTGAGCGCGGTTCTGGACCTCCCACAACCCGTTCATCGTCTGCGGCTCGATCAGGGTGGCGCGGATGATGACCTCGGCGCCGTTCATCGCCAGACCGCGGGCGATCTCGGGGTAGGCCCCCTCGTGGCAGATGACGTAGCCGATGTTGCCGATGTCCGGCGTCTTCGCGACGGGGTAGATCGCCTCGAGCGCGTCGCCGCCGCCCTTCTTCTCCACCCACTCGTCCCAGAGGTCGTGCGGGTTGGTGGTGCCGAGGGTGCCGCCCTCGAAGCCGTCGCTGGTCGCCTTCGCGCGACGGTAGACGACCTCGCCGGCCGGGTCGATCATGAACGCGACATTGAAGTAGCGGCCGGGGAAGTCGTCGTCGGCGACGAGGTAGAGCTCGCCGGCGATGTAGGTGCCGAGCTCGCGGGCGGCCTTCGCCAGCTCGTCGGTCTCGGGGCCCGGGATGGTCCGGGCGAACTTCTTCTCGGCCTCGCGGTCGCCCGCCTTGAAGGCCATGTGCATGCCCTGGATCGCCATCTCGGGGATCACGACGAGCTTCACGGGGTAGCCCTCGGTCGAGGCGATGCCGACGGCGGTGCGCATGAATCCGATGATCCGCTTGGTGTTGCGGACCGCGTCCTCCGGCTCGACGATCGGGATCTGCAGGGGCGAGAGGGCAACGACGGTGTACGGCTCAGTCACGTCAACTCCTTTGTTGTGGGGTGGGATGAAGCAATGTTAGCGCACTATCAGCACGGCGCAATAGGCACGCCACTGCTGGTTCGCGTGATTGTTAGCGCACTACTGCGTTCATCGAGCTACCTGCGGCGTGCGGCTGCGGGGCGCAGGTCACCTCGGGCATGTCGAACCGCGCACGCACTTCGTCGAGCTGGGGACGCTCATGCTGATCGAGTAGCCCGCGGAGCGGGCGTATCGAGATCCGCCGGTGCCGGAACGGGAGTCTGCAGACCCGCCCTGCTGACGTCGGTGGGTCTCGATACGCCCCTTCGGGGCTACTCGACCAGCATGGGAGGAACCGCCGCCGCGTTCTTTCGCCCACCGCCCTGCGGGGCTGCTCGACCAGCGTGCGGGGCTACGCGCACCAGTCGCGGGAGACGCCGTTGACGCTGCGGGAGGTGTCGCCGGTGCCGAGGTCGACGAGGACGGTGGAGGTGGCGCTGAAGCCGGGGACGTCGGGGTAGTCGTCGGGGACGCCCTCGGCGGAGACGGCCTCGACGGCGGCGAACTGGCCGTTGGGCGAGAGGCAGACGCCGCGGATCCGGCCGGTCGGCGAGGTGCGGAAGACCTCGGTCGTGCCGCTCGCGTCGACGCGGACGACGGAGTACTGGGCGGTGCCGGACTCGGGCGAGTAGTCGGCCTCGAGCTCGAGGTAGCTGTCGGAGTCCAAAAGCAGCAGCTGCACCGGCGAGGTGGTCGGGCCGACGTCGGCGGGCGGCAGCGCGAGGGTCTCGACGGAGCCGTCGGCGAGGTCGATCACGGAGCCGGAGTCGGGGTCGGCGACGACCAGCCGGTTGGCGCCGGGGACGAAGCCGCGCAGCTCGGCGTGCTGGCCGAGCGGGCTGATGGTGCCGGGGGTCAGCAGGTCGACGAGCAGCACGGTGTCGTCGAGCGAGTGGGTGACCACGGAGGTGGTGCCGGGCACGAACATCCAGTCGGTCGCGCGCAGCGGGCCGCCGTCGATGCCGGTGATCGGCACGGCCTCCGCCTTCTGGTCGGTGAGGTCGTAGGCGTAGAGCGCGCGGTCGAGCGGGCCGGTGGGCGCGGAGCCGGTGAAGGTCCAGCCGAGCACGCCCTTCTCGGGCGAGGCGTGCAGCTCGCGGACGACGCCGGGGCCGGGCAGCGGGATGACGCCCTCCGAGCCGGTGTCGAGAGTCAGCGTGCGGATGAGGGTCGTGTCGTCGGGCTCGAGCGTCACGACGACGAGCACCGGGCCGACGACGGCGTAGTCCTGGATCCGGTCCGCCGTGTAGAGGACGCGGGTGTCGCCGCCGGAGAGCGGGCGCACCCGGATCGCGTCGGGCTGGGCGGGATCGGCGGCGGTGCGGTCGAGGGTGTAGAGGTCGGGGTCCTTGGTGGTGAAGGCGGCGGAGAGGTCGGACTCGGCGCCGGTCGCGGTGCCCTGCGCGCCGTCGATGGCGATCTCGTACTCGGTGGCGTAGCGGAGGGTGTCGTCGAAGGTGACGGTGAGCACGCCGCCCTCGAGCTCGGCGGTGTGCGGGGTCTCCGGAGTGACGCGCACCCGGTCGAGGGCGTCGGGCTCGATCGCCTGGTCGAGGTGCACGCGGGCGCGGCCGCCGTCGCGCTCGACGACGCCCGAGGTGCTGACCTCGAGCGAGGCGACGCGCGGGCCCTTGGCGATCGTGGCGGCGGTGAGGCCGCCGACGGCGAGGACGAGGACGGCGGTGACGCTCCAGAAGACGCGGGAGAACGCGCGCTCAGTAGACATAGGGCATCGCCGGCTCGTCGATCGGCGTCACGACGTCGGGCTCGAGGACGACCGCCTCGGCGCTGGTGACGCTCGGGTTCGCGCCGAAGCCGCCGGTCACCTCCAGCCACTCGCCCTCGGTGTAGGTGTCGGCCCAGCCCGGCTGGTGGATCGGCACGCCGACCGGCTGCGCGTCGACGGCGCAGCAGGTGACGATGAAGCGGGCGACGTAGAAGACGTTCTCGGGGTCGCTCGCGTCGGGGGTGACGAAGCCGCTGACCGTCGCGGTGCGGCCGGCCAGGAACTGCTCGCTCGCCCCCTGGCGCAGGAGCGTCGCCCAGTCGCGGACGGTGAAGGACGCGGTGTCGCCGGTGGGCGCCTGCGCGGTGACCGAGGCGTCGACCGCGCTGGTGTTGACCTCGCGCTGGGTCGCGGTCGAGGCGGTCAGCGCGGCGGGCGGCACGACGAGCAGCGCGACGGCGGCGCAGGCGATCACCGCGAGGCTCCCGAGCGCGGCGAGGCCGGCCCGCCAGCGCCGGCGCGGGGCGTGCACGTGGAGGTGGTCCTCCGCGTGCCCGTCGTCCTCCTCCGCCCCCGGAACGATCGCGAACGCGCAGATCAGCAGCACCGCCGCGACGGCGGCGAGGATCACCGAGAACTCGAAGTAGCGCGGGTGGATGTAGAGGCCGAGGCGGCCGGTCGCCGCGAGCCAGAGCGTCGAGACGACGCCGATCAGGCTGAGGACGACGCCCTTCCAGCGGGCCAGCAGTCGCTCAGAGCGCATGGTTCACCGCCAGGCCGAGGACCGCGGCGCAGAGGCCGACCAGCGCGGTGATCCGCACGAGCGTGCGCGCGGAGAAGGTGGTGCGCAGCAGCGCGAGCATCTTGATGTCGATCATCGGGCCGAAGACGAGGAAGGCGATGATGCCGCCGGGCAGGAACGTCGAGCCGAAGGAGAGGACGAAGAACGCGTCGACGTTGGAGCAGATGGAGATCACGAAGGCGAGGACCATCAGCGCGAGCACCGACCAGAGCGGGTCGCCGCCGAGGGTGGTCAGCACGTCGCGCGAGACGCCGACCTGGATGAGGCCGGCGATCGCGGCGCCGACGAACAGCGCCGGCAGCATCGCGCCGGTCTCCTCCGCGAAGAGCAGCACGCTGCGGCGGGCCTTGGCGCGGACGGTGCGGGAGGGCCGCTCGCCCGCCTCGCAGGCCGCGCGGAACCGCGGGGTCAGCAGCGCCATCGGGTCGGTGTGCCGGCTGAAGATCCAGCCGACCAGGTTCGCGATCACGAAGCCGCCGACGATGCGCCAGACCAGGATCCCGTCGGCCCAGCCGAAGGCCTGATAGGTCGTGACGATGGTGATCGGATTCACGATCGGCGCCGCGAGCAGGAACGTCATCGACTCGGAGACGGACAGGCCCTTCACGATCAGGCCGCGCGCGAGCGGCACGTTGCCGCACTCGCAGACCGGCAGCAGCACGCCGAGCAGCGAGATCACCAGGCGGCGCGGCAGGGCGCGCTTCGGCAGGATCCTCAGCAGCACCGCCTCCGGCACCCAGAGCTGCACGGCGATCGAGAGCACGATGCCGAGGAAGACGAACGGCAGCGACTCGATGACGACGCTGATCGCCAGGGTGAGGAAGTCGCGGACGGCGTCGGAGAGGACGTCGCCGGCGGCGTCGGGCGAGAGGACGCGGAGGAGCGCGGCGGCCGCGACGAGCGCGAGGCCGAGGCCGATGCGGCGGAGGAGGACAGCGCGGCGGGCGAGGACGGAGCGGTCGCTTCCGGGCGGAGTCGTTCCGCGCTCGGAGGTGGCGGTCGCCCTGTCGATCGTCATCCGGACCATCGTAGGCGGGCGGGTCGCCGCACGACATCAGCTGAGAAGAGGGTCCCTCCCCCCTCAGGGGACGCCCCCTGCTCTCAGCTGATGTTGCGCGCGCCGGGCACCGGACGCCCCGGCAGCCAGCACCGCACGGCGTCGCGGTAGCGCCGGAACTCGGCGCCGAACCGCGCCTCGAGGTCCGCCTCCTCGAGCGGGCGCACCGCGAGATTCCAGACCAGCGCGCCCAGCAGCGCGTAGACCACGACCAGCCAGGAGGACAGCAGCAGCCCGACCGCGACGCCCTGGCCGATCCCCGCGACCGCCATCGGGTTGCGCACCCAGCGGTAGGGGCCGGCGATCACGAGGCGGTTCGTCATCGCGACGGGCAGCGGGGTCCCGTCGCCGAGCAGCGACATCGTCGCCCCCGACCACAGCCCGAGCGCGCTCGCGAGCACGAGCAGCGCGAGCCCGACCGCGCGCAGCGGCTCCGGGAACGCGACGGCGAGCCCCCAGCGCGACTCCAGTGCCGCGACGACCAGCGGGATCACGACGAGCGCGCCGCCCCAGAACACCGCGATCTGCCCGAGCGTCGCCGCGAGGTGCGCGAGCGGCGTCCGGCCGCGGGCGGCGAGCCGGAAGGCGAACGGCCCGGAGGCGAGCCAGCGCGTCGGGATGCGCCCGAGCGTCAGCAGGCAGAGCGCCGCGACCGAGCCGCCGGACGCGGCGAGCATCAGGAGGACGCCCCGGCCGGCCTCGCCGGTGACCGTCGCGACGACGGCGAGCGCGACGGTGACGAGCAGGGTCCAGACGGTCGCGGTCCACGCCGCCCAGCGGAGTCCGAGCGCCGCGAGGGCGGAGGCGCCGACGAAGAGCGGCAGGTCGAGCACGGCGACCGGCACCGGATCGAGCGGGCCGAGTGTCGCCAGCCGCACCGCCGGGACGAGAGCGACCGCCAGCCACCAGGCCGCCCCGCCGAGCGCCTGCACGGCGAAGTAGGCGCGCCCCCACCGCACGGCCGCCCCTCGATGCATGGCAGCAGAGTACGGCAGCGCGGCGGCGGGGTACGCGGGTGCAGGATGAGCGCATGACCCTCCTCCGCGTCCGGATGCGCCCGCGCGCCGTCGACGAGCCGCACCGGGTGTCGTCGCCGCTCGAGCTGCTCGTGGACCTGACCTTCGTCGTCGCGATCGCGCAGATCGCCGCGCAGCTCGCGCACGCGACGGAGGAGGGGCACCTCGGCGAGACGGTCCTCCCCTTCGCGATGGTGTTCTTCGCGATCTGGTGGGCCTGGATGAACTTCACCTGGTTCGCCTCCGGCTACGACACCGACGACGTGCCCTACCGGCTGCTCACGCTCGCGCAGATGGGCGGGGTGCTCGTGCTCGCGGCCGGCGTGCCGACGGCGTTCGAGGAGGGCGACTTCACGGCGATCACCGTCGGCTACGCGATCATGCGGTTCGCGCTGGTCAGCCAGTGGCTGCGGGTCGCGGTGTCGAATCCGGAGCAGCGGGTCTCGGCGCTGCGCAGCGCGGGCGGGTTCTCGCTCGTGCAGGTCGGCTGGCTGCTGCGGCTCCTGCTGCCGGAGCCGCTGCTTCTGCCCGAGAGAGGCGGAGTGGTGAGCTTCGTCGTGCTGGCGGCGCTCGAGCTGGCGGTGCCGCTGTGGGCGCTGCGGGCGGGCGAGTCGAGCTGGCATCCGCACCACATCGCCGAGCGCTACGGGCTGTTCACGATCATCCTGCTCGGCGAGGGCGTGCTCGCGGCCGTGACCGGGGTGCAGCAGGCGGTGACGGAGTCGGGGGTGAGCCTCTCACTCGTGATCGTGGCGGCCTGCGCGCTGGTCATCGTCTTCGCGCTGTGGTGGCTGTCCTTCCTGCACCCGTCGGGTGAGCTGCTCGAGCGGCGGCGCGACCTCTCCTTCCGCTGGGGGTACGCGCACTTCGTGATCTTCGCGGCGCTCGGCGGCCTGGGCGCCGGCCTCGAGTCGGCGGTCGCGGCGACGGCCGGGCACCTGGAGGCGAGCGACACCGTGATCGGCGCCGCGGTCGCCGTGCCGGTCGCCGCCTTCCTGGTGATGCTGTGGGCCGTGCACCTGCCGCTCGCCGAGGGCCGCCCGCTCCGCGCCGCCCTCGTCCTGCCCGCCGCCCTCGCGGTGCTGGCGACCCCCCTCCTGGCCGCGCCCCTCGGCGTCGCCGCCGCCCTGACGGCGATCGCCCTCCTCTGCGCCGCCCTGGTGGCCACCGCCCTGACGCCCGCGCGGGTCTGACCCCCGCCGCGAGATGCCACTTGTGCACGCGACACGCCGTGAAAGGCGTGCACAAGTGGCATCTCGATGGCCGGAGAACGACGTCGACCCCGGATGTTCATCCACCCCCTCTAGGGTGACGTCACTCAGGACCGGTCCGCCGGCGATGGACCGGATCCGGTTGCCGCGATCCCGCGAGGGGTGCCGGCCGGCAGTCGCCTCGCCCGTTCGCGGTCGCTCCCCCGAGGCCGCACGACCGCGGCTGGAGTCAGCATGGCGCACCCCCTCACCCCCACGCAGCACCTCCCCTTCGCGCACGGCGGCGGCGCCGTCGTCGGGATGCTCTCGACCTTCCCGCCGACCCGCTGCGGCCTCGCCACCTTCGCCCAGTCGCTCGGCGACGCGCTGGCCGCGGAGCACGGCGCGACGATCCGCACCGTCCGGGTGATGGACGAGCTCGCCGTCCCCGGCTCGGCCGTCGGCCGGACCGTGGTGGCCGAGCTCGTCGCGGGTGACCCGGCGAGCATCGCGCACGCCGCGACGGAGCTCAGCCGCAGCGACGTCGCCGTGATCCAGCACGAGTACGGCATCTACGGCGGCCCGGACGGCGACGAGGTCCTCGCGCTGATGGAGCGGCTCACGGTCCCCGCGATCGTCGTGCTGCACACCGTCCTCGAGACGCCCAGCGACTCCCAGCGCTCGGTGCTGGAGCGGGTCGCCGACCTCGCCGACGCGGTCGTGGTGATGACGGCCGTCGCCGCCGAGATCCTCGAGCGCCGCTACTCCGTCGACACCCGCAAGGTCGGCGTCATCGCCCACGGCGTGCCGGTCTGGACGGGCGGCGCCGAGCGCACCGCGCCGCGCGCCGACTCCGGCGATACTCCGCAGATCATCACCTGGGGCCTGATCGGCCCCGGCAAGGGCATCGAGTGGGGGATCCGCGCCACGGCGCTCCTCCGCGACGCCGGCGTCGACGCCCGCTACACGGTGTTCGGGCAGACGCACCCGAAGGTCGTGGCCTCGCACGGGGAGGCGTACCGCGAGTCGCTCGCCGCGCTCGTCGCCGAGCTCGGTCTCGGCGACCGGGTCGTCCTCGACGGCCGCTACCTCGACCCGGCCCAGCTCGCCGCCGCGGTCGCGGAGGCGGACGCGGTCCTGCTCCCCTACGACTCCCGCAACCAGGTCACCTCCGGCGTGCTGGTGGAGGCGCTCGCCGCGGGGCGCCCCGTCGTCGCGACCGCGTTCCCGCACGCGCTCGAGCTGCTGACCGCGCCGCGCGGCCGCACCGTCGCGCACGAGGACCCGGCGGCGATGGCCGACGCGCTGCGGGAGGTGCTCGCCGGGGCCGCGGGGGCCGCGTCCGACGCCACGGGGCCGTCCACCACGGGGCTGCCCTCGTCGGGGCTGCCCTCGGAGGCGCTGTCCTGGCCCGCCGCGGCCGGCCGCTACCTGGACCTGGTCGAGCGCCTCCGGGTGGAGCGCGCGGCGTGACCTCCCGAGCGGACGGCACGGCGCCGGTCCTCTCGACCGCACTCCCCTACTCCCACCTCGACGCGCTCACCGACGCGGGCGGGCTCTTCGAGCACGCGCTGCTCGACGTGCCGCGGCGCGAGCACGGCTACTGCGTCGACGACGTGGCGCGCGCGCTGATCGTGGTGGCGCAGGAGCCGGAGCAGTCCGAGGTGACGCGGCGGCTGACCGAGCAGTACCTGCGGTTCCTCGAGCGCGCGACCGCCGCGGACGGCACTGTGCGCAACCGCGTCTCGGCCGACGGCGACTCCCCGGAGGAGCCGTCGCTCGGCGACTGGTGGGGCCGCGCCGTCTGGGCCGCCGGCATCGTCGCGGCGCGGGCGGAGCTGCCGCTCAGCCGGCACCGCGGGATGCGGCTGTTCCTGCGCCTCGCGGCACGGCGCTCGCCGCACCTGCGCGCGATGACCTCCGCCGTGCTCGGCGCCGTCGAGGTGCTCGAGGCGCATCCCGAGAGCGCCGCCGCCGCGCAGCTCGTCGCCGAGGGCTCGGCGATGCTGCACCACGCGGCCGAGGCCGACTGGCCCTGGCCCGAGCCGCGCCTGCGCTACGCGAACGGCTGTCTCCCGGAGGCGCTGCTCGCGGCCGGCGCGGCGCTCGGCGACCCCGTGCTGCTCACCCGCGGGTTCCATCAGCTGGCGTTCCTGCTCGCGCTCGAGTCCGGCGAGAACGGCCTGTCGGTCTGCGGCGTCGCCGGCCGCGGCCCCGGCGAGACGGGCGCGCTCTTCGACCAGCAGCCGATCGAGGTCGCGGCGCTCGCGGCCGCCTGCGCTCGCGCGCTGACGATCGAGGAGGACCCGCTCTGGCGCGACGGCCTGGCCGCGTGCTGGGCCTGGTTCCGGGGCGTCAACGACTCCGGGACCGTGATGATCGACCCGGTCACCGGCGCCGGCTACGACGGCCTGACGCCGACCGGCCGCAACGAGAACCGGGGTGCGGAGTCGACCATCGCCGCCCTGCACACCTCGCTCGTCGTCCGCCGCGCGGAGCCCGCGCAGGCGGCCGCGGCGTGACGGACCTGCCAGGAATCGCGGGCCTGCGCGTCGGGATGCTCGCTCCCGTCGCCTGGCGCACCCCGCCGCGGCACTACGGACCGTGGGAGCGGGTGGCGAGCCTGCTCACCGAGGGCCTGGTGCGCCGCGGGGTGGACGTGACGCTGTTCGCGACCGGCGACTCCGAGACCGCGGGCCGGCTCTCGAGTGTCGTGCCGCAGGGCTACGCCGAGTCCGGCGCGGACGGCCGCGTCCAGGAGTCGCTGCACATCGCGCACGCGCTCGCCCGCTCGCGCGAGTTCGACCTCGTGCACAACCATCTCGACTGGCTGCCGCTCGCGCTCGCCGCGCAGTGGCCGGTGCCGCTGGTGACGACGGTGCACGGCTTCTCCGGCCCGGGCATCCTGCCCGCGTACCGCGAGGCGCTGCGGCACCCGCTGACCGCGAACCTGGTCTCGATCTCGGAGAGCGACCGCTCGTCCGAGCTCGACTACGTCGCCACGGTGCACCACGGGATCGACCTGTCGGAGCTGCCGTACTCAGCGCAGCCCGGCTCAGACGACCTGGTGGTCCTCGGCCGCATCCACCCCGACAAGGGCACAGCGGAGGCGGTGCGCATCGCCGCCGGCGCGGGCCTGCGCCTCGTGATCGCGGGCATCGTGCAGGACGAGCGCTACTGGCGCGAGGAGGTCGAGCCGCACGTCGACGGCGACCGGGTCGTCTACGCCGGCTCCGTCGGCCCGGCCGAGCGCGCGACGCTGCTCGGCTCGGCGGTCGCGCTGCTGCACCCGATCGGCTTCGACGAGCCGTTCGGCCTCTCGGTGGTCGAGGCGATGGCCTGCGGCACCCCCGTGATCGCGTACCGGCGCGGATCGATGCCCGGGATCGTCGACGAGGGCGTGAGCGGCTTCGTCGTCGACTCGGCGGCGGAGGCGGTCGCCGCGGTGCCGCGCGCCCGCCGGCTCGACCGCGCGCGGGTCCGCGAGACGGCCGTCCGCCGCTTCGCCGTCGAGCGCATGGTCGACGACTACCTCCGCGTGTACGCGCGGGTGCTGGGGCGCTGACCCCCGCGCCCCCCGCGAGATGCCACTTATGACGCGATTCCACGGCGTGTCGAGCTCATAAGTGGCATCTCGCGCGGAGGGTGTCGAGGTGCCTCCGATCGCGATCCGCCCCTACGCCGAGTCCGACGCCGCCGGAACCCTGGCCGTCTTCCTCGCCGCCGTCACCGAGACGGCCGCCGCCGACTACTCCCCCGAGCAGATCCGCGCCTGGGCCGGCGAGCGCGACGTGCCGACCTGGCACGCCGCGATGCTGACGCGGAACGCCTTCGTCGCGATCATCGACGGCGAGCTCGCCGGCTTCTCGGACGTCAGCGCCGACGGGTACATCGACATGATGTTCGTCGCCCCGCGCTTCCTCCGCCGCGGCGTCGCGACCCGCCTGCTCGCCGAGGCGGAGTCGCAGGCACGGGACGCGCCGGAGCTGTCGGCGGACGTGAGCATCACCGCGCGCCCCTTCTTCGAGCACCACGGCTTCGTCGCGGTCGCCGAGCAGTACCCGGTGCGCGCGGGCGTGGAGCTGGTGAACTGGCGGATGGTGAAGCGGCGCGGGTGAAGCGCGGCGCGGATCAGGCGCCACCGGACTGCGGTCGGACATCGACGCGTCTATCGTCCGTCCATGCGAGTGGGCGTCTACATCGATGGGTTCAACCTCTACTACGGAGCGCGCCGGATCTGCGGCCGCGGCACGACGGGGTGGCGCTGGCTCGACCTTCGCGCGCTCGCCGCGAGCCTCCTCACCGGTCCCGGCACGGGATGGGGTGCGGTATCGAGCACGCGCATCGTCTTCTGCACCGCACGCGTCAGCGGGGCCTCTCATCCGCAGGGGCAACGCGATCAGGACACCTACCTCCGTGCACTGCAGCGGCATGGATCCATCGACGTCCTCGCTCTCGGGAGCTACGTCTCGCGGGTAGCGACCGCTCCACTCGCGACGCCGGACCGACGCGGGCGACCGGTCCTCAGCACCCCCTCCTGGCCGCTGATGATCAGGGACCGGGACGGAGCCGACGCCCCGGGAGCCACCTTCATGGCCTCGATCGCCCGACGGGAGGAGAAGGGATCCGACGTGAACGTCGCCTTGCACCTCCTGATCGATGTGCTGGAACGCTCGGTCGACGCCGCCGTCGTCATCAGCAACGACAGCGATCTCGAGTTCCCCATCCGCGAAGCGCGTCGTCGAGTGCCGGTCGGGGTGGTCAACCCCACTCCCGCCTACCGCGCCGGCGCGCTCGCGGGAGAACCCGGCGAGGGTGCGGGCGGTCACTGGTGGTACGAGCTGACCGACCACGACCTTCGGAGTTCGCAGCTTCCCGAGCGGATCGACAGGCTCTCCCGACCAGACGGTTGGTGACAATCCGGCGCCACGTCGCCGCCCGCAGGCGGCGTTCGGCTATGCTTTTCGAATACCACCCGGCCCCTCTGGGGCCGGGTTTTCTCTTTGTCCCGAGCGGAGGACGCCGGGTCAGACCGTCTCGGGCGCCCGCAGCGTCGGCGGCACCAGGCCCTCGGCCGCCAGCAGCCGGGCCGCGCCGAGGGTCGCGAGGTCGTCGCCGTGCGCGCCGATCAGCTGCGCGGCCAGCGGCAGGCCGGACGTCGCGCCGAGACCGATCGGGAGCACCGTCGACGGGCCCATGGCGAGGTTCGCCAGGCAGCTCCAGCGGCCGATCGCCCGGCGGTCGGCCTCGGCGAGCGGGAACGCGGGCGCCGCGAACGGCACCACCGGCGCGAGCACGACGTCCACGCCGGCGATGGCCCGCTCCCACTCCGCGCGCAGCCGCAGCTGCTCGTCCCAGTCGGCCCACACCTGCGCCACAGGGGCGCCCGGGCCGCCGGGGTAGCTGATCTCGTGCAGGACCAGCCGGTCGAAGAGCGCCTCGGCCTCCGCGGTGCCGAGCACGGACGGCCCGAGATCGACCACCGTCACCCCGGCATCGCGCAGCCGGTCGGCGAGGCCGGCGAGCGCCGACGTCGTCTCGTCGTCGACCGGTGCGCTCTCCTCCGCGAGCCACAGCCCGACGGTCAGCTCGCTCAGCCGGGAGAACCGCGGCTCGGGCAGCGCGAGCCGCCACGGGCCGGAGGAGACCGACCCGGCGAGCACCGCGAAGAGCGCCGCGGTGTCGTCGGCGCTCCGGGCGATCGGCCCGGCGGCGGACGCGGAGGGCTCGAGCCGGGTGCCGACCGGCCAGGGCAGGTGCCCGCGCTTGGAGATCACTCCGCTGCTCGGCCGGTGCCCGCAGACGCCGTTCCAGGCGGCCGGCACGCGGATCGACCCGGTCAGGTCGCTGCCGAGGTCGCCCCAGGACAGGCCGGACGCGACCGCGGCGGCGGACCCGCCGGAGGAGCCGCCCGCCGTCAGCTGCGCGCCCCACGGATTGACCGCCCGGCCGTGCAGCGCGCTCGCGGTGTCGAACGAGTCGAGGAACGGCGGCACCGCCGTCTTGCCGAGGATGACGGCGTCGGCGGCCCGCAGCGCGGCGACTGACGGGGCGTCCGCGACGGAGCGGTGCACGCTCTCGGCGGTGCCGACGCTGCCGTGGAGCCCGGCGACGTCGAACGAGTCCTTGACCGTGAGCGGGACGCCCGCGAGCGCCCCGAGCGGCTCGCCCCGCCGGCGGCGCTCGTCGACCGAGGCGGCGGCGCGGAGGACCGCCTCCTCGTCCCACGCCACGACGGTGCCCGACTGCGCGGCGACCGCGGCGAGCCGATCGGCGGCGACCTCGACGGCCGACACTGCCCCGACGGCGAGCGCGGCGCGCAGCTCGGCGATGCTCCCGACGCTCACGCCCCGGTGCTCACGACCGCTGCCCGCTTCAGCAGGTGCCCCGCCGCCGCGTCCGCCGCGAGCCGGGCGACGCACGCCTCGAAGTCGCCGAGGACGACGGTGCTCGACGAGGACAGCATCAGGTTGAACGGCGCGCCGAAGTTCTCGACGGTGAAGCCGTCCGCGTCGGTGAAGCCGCCCGCGCCGTCGGGGGTGACCGGTCCGAAGAAGTCGCGGGTGCGCTCGACCGCGGTCGCCCCGTCGGAGGCGTAGACGTAGCTGGCCTTGCCGCGCGCCACCGCGTAGCCGACCTCGAAGCAGGTGCCCGCGTCGGGGTCCGGCCCCCGGAAGTGGTTGAGGTTGGCGAGGATCGCGTCGGCGCGCTCGATCATCGCGATGTTGTTCGCGTAGATCAGATCGGCGAGCGCCTCGCCCTCGAGCGCGGGCCCCTGGTCGGCGTCGGCCTGATCGGCGTCGGCGCCCTTGTCCAGCGGCGAGATCGGCTCGAGCCCGTAGCGGCGGCAGGTGGCGCGCATCCGCTCGGCGAGGGCCGGCCCGTCGGGTGCGAAGACCTCGAAGCCGGCGAGGTAGACGCCGACAGTGGGCGTGGCGGGGGTGGTCATGGCGGGGGTGGTCATGGCGGTGCCTCTTCCGTGATCGCGACAGCAGGATCGGGAATGTCGCGATGACGAGGAGCCCCGCCTGTCGTTTTTCCCGTGCCCGTCGACACTATGCGGCGGCGGATCACCGACTCGTTTCGCCAGGTTTCGGGCGCGTAAACCTTCCGTCGTCGGTTCGTCGGGGCGCGCAGGGGCCGCATAGGGTCCTTCGGAGACGGTCCCCCTGATCCGTCGCCCGCGGCCGCCCCGCCGCCGCCGCCCCGCCCGAGGAGTCCCGCCGTGCCCGAGTCCACGCCCCTGCACCGCCTCAGCGGTGCCTGGCGTCTGGGCACCTGGCGGCTCTCGAACTCGCGCGCGCCCGCCGCGGGCTGAGCCGGCACCACCCCTCCTCCGCGCACCGACGGCTCCGTCGTGCGCGCTCCCGACCGCGCCCTGCCGCGGTCCGTCGCGGACGCCTCCAGCGCGCCCGCACCTCCTCTCGAGCGCTCCGCGCTCCCCTCCCCGTGAAGGTCGTCATGCCCGCACCCCTGCTCCGCCGCGCTCCCCGCGCCGCCCTCGCCCTCCTCGCCGGCGCCTGCACCGTCGGCCTCCTCGCCGGCTGCGCCGGCTCCGACAGCTCCGCGTCCGAGGGCGGCGGCACCCAGGCCGCCACCCTCCAGCTGGGCTGGATCGCCAACGTCGAGAACATGGGCCCGTTCATCGGCGAGCGCGACGGCGACTACGCCGACGCCGGTGTCGACATCACGATCACGCCTGGCGGCCCGAGCACGACCGTCGAGCCGCTGGTCGCCAGCGGCAAGGCGCTCGTCGGCCTCTCCTCCGCCGACGTCGTCGCCCGTGCCCGCAACGAGGGCGCGCCGCTGGTCATCGTCGGCGCGACTCTCCAGGTCAACCCGATGAGCATCATGTCGCTCGCCTCGTCGCCCGTGAACACGCTCGACGACCTGGTCGGCTCGCGCCTGTGCATCCAGACCTCGGGCGTCTCGATCATGGACGGCATCCTCACCGCCAACGACATCGAGCCCTCGGATGTCGAGTACGTGACGGCCGACTTCGACCCGTCGCCGCTCGTGGCGGGCGACTGCGACGCCTTCGTCTCCTTCCTCAACAACCAGCCGGTCACCCTCAAGCTGCAGGGCATCGACACCGTCGCCTTCCCGCTGAGCGACTACGGCTACGAGGCGTGGGGCAACGTGCTCTTCACCACGGAGGAGGCGCTCGCCGACGAGACGCAGCGCGCCGCCGTGAAGGCCGTCGTCGAGGGCACCATCGCCGGCTGGACCACCGCGCTCGCCGATCCCGACGACGCGGCCGCCTACGTCGTCGACGGACCCGGCACGAGCCAGAACCTCGACCTCGAGCAGCAGAAGCTCGCCGCGGAGGCGTTCGTCCCGCTCGTTCAGACCGCCGAGACCGAGCAGAACGGCCTCCTCACGATGAGCCCCGAGGGCATCGCCGCGAACATCGCGACCCTCGAGGGCCAGGGCGTCGAGGGCGACCTCGACTCGCTCTTCGACACCTCGATCCTCGACGAGATCCACGCCGGCTGACGCCGCGCCCACTCTTCTCCACCGACACGCTCCTCCTGAAAGCGAGACCTCCCATGCCTGTGCACTTCTCCGAAGACCCCTGGACCCGCGTCACCTCCGTCCGCGGCTACCCCGCCGACGAGCTCATCTCGACCCTGCAGAAGTCGATCCGCCGCGGCGACACCCAGCTCGCGCTGCTGGTCGGCCGCGAGATGTTCGAGTCCAGCGCCGACCTCGAGGAGATGATGTGGGCCCGCCTCAACGTCGTCTCCTGCGAGGACGTCGGCGACGGCAGCTACTCCGAGCCCGTCGTCGTCAACAGCCTCTACCTGATGCACCAGCGCCTCGACCGCTCGTTCGGCGACCGCTGGCTGTTCGCGACCCACGCGATCCGCTTCCTCTCCGAGCGCACCAAGGACCGCACCTCGGACGAGCTCGCGAACCTGACCATGCACCTCATCAACGCCTCCGAGAAGCCGTTCGAGATCCCGGAGTACGCGCTCGACGTGCACACCCGGCGCGGCCAGCTCGCCGGCCGCTCGGTCGACGACTTCTGGGGCGACGGCGGCGGCTCCGAGCTGGTCAACGAGGTCGCGGGCCGCGACAGCGCACTGAAGGACGAGATCCTCCGCCTCCGCGCCGCCGGGGAGTGGAAGGCGTGACCCTCGGCCTCTCCGCCGCGGGCGTCGTCAAGGAGTTCGACGTCGGCCGCGGCACGGTGCGCGCGCTCGACGGCGTCGACCTGGAGACCCGGGAGGGCGAGTTCACCGCCCTCCTGGGGCCCTCGGGCTGCGGCAAGTCGACGCTCCTGCGGATCTTCGCCGGTCTCGAGGGCGTGAGCGGGGGCGTCGCGCAGCTGCACGGCGCCGACCCGGAGCGCGCCCGGATCGACCACCGCGTCGGAGTGGCGTTCCAGGACTCGGCGCTGCTGCCCTGGCGCAGCGCCGCGTCCAACATCGCGCTCGCCTACGAGGTGTCGGGGCGGCGCACCGACCGCGCCGCGATCGCCGCGCTGATCGAGCTGGTCGGCCTGACCGGCTTCGAGAAGGCCAAGCCCGCGCAGCTCTCGGGCGGCATGCGCCAGCGGGTGTCGCTCGCCCGCGCGCTGGCCATGGAGCCGGACGCGCTGCTGCTCGACGAGCCGTTCGGCGCCCTCGACGAGGTCACCCGGCACCGGCTGAACCTGGAGCTGCAGCGGATCTGGACCGAGCGCGCGACCACGACGCTGCTCGTCACCCACAGCATCAGCGAGGCCGTGTTCCTGGCCGACCGTGTCGTGCTGATGGCGGCGCGACCGGGCCGGATCGTCGAGATCGTCGACATCGACCTGCCGCGCCCGCGCACCGCGGAGCTGCAGCAGACGCCGGAGTTCCACGCCTACTGCGACCGGCTCTCCCGCGGACTGTTCGGCGAGACGATCGCGGCGGGAGTGCCGCGGTGACGGCGCTCGCCCCGCCGGAGCAGCCGAGCACCCGCACCAGCGCCGTGCTGATCCGCCGTCGGCCGCGCGGCCTCGTCGGCCGCGTGATCCCGATCCTCGGGCTGATCGCTCTGTGGTGGCTCGTCGCGCTCGTCGCCGCTCCCCTGCGCGTCGTCCCGACGCCGTGGGCCGTGGCGGGCGCATTCGTCGACGACCTGTCGGTGCTGCCGATGAACGTCGGCGCGACCCTCGCGAACGCGGGCATCGGCTACGTCGTCGGCAATGCGGTCGCCGTGCTCGCCGCGATCCTGTTCGTCCAGGTCCCGTGGACCGAGCGGGTGCTGCTCCGGATCGCCGTGATGAGCTTCTGCGTGCCGCTGGTGGCGATCACGCCGATCCTGGTCGTGGTCTTCCCGGGCGACATGCCCAAGCAGATCCTGGCCGGGCTGTCGGTGCTGTTCACCACCCTCGTGTCCTGCCTGCTGGGCCTGCGCTCGGTGAACGGCGCGACGGTCGACCTCGTCCGCTCGATGGGCGGCTCGGACCGCGTGGTGCTGCGGAAGGCGCGGCTGACGGCGATGCTCCCCGGCCTCTTCGCCGGCCTCCAGATCGCCGCGCCCGCCGCGATCCTCGGCACCATTCTCGGCGAGTACCTCGGCGCCTCCCGCGGCCTCGGCGTGATGCTCGTGCAGGCGCAGTCGTCGTTCCAGGTGCCGCGGACCTGGGCGGTCGCACTGACGATGTCGGCGCTGGCCGGGCTCGTCTACTTCGCGGCGGGACTGATCGGGCGCGCCGCCACTCCGTGGGTCTCGCGCGACGTCTCGACCGCGGTCGGCCAGAGCATCGCGACCGCGTCGGGACTGCGCGGCGGCCGGAGCGCCGTGACGGCGCTCCTCGGGCTGCTCGGCTCGATCGCCGTGGTCGTCGCGGTCTGGTGGGGCGCGATCCTGGCGTTCGACCTGTCGCCGTACTTCGCGAAGACGCCGCTGGACGTGCTGACCCATCTCTTCGCGGATCCCGACGCCGCTGCGAACCGCGGGCTCATCCTCGACGGCCTGGCGATCACGCTCCGCGACGCCGGGGTCGGCTACGTCATCGGCACCGCGCTGGCCTGCCTCGTCGCGGTGGGGATCGTGCTGTCGCGCTGGGTCGAGCGCACGGTGCTGCCGGCCGCCGTGGTGATGCGCTCGATCCCGCTGGTCGCGATGACCCCGCTGCTCGCCCTGGTCTTCGGACGCGGGCTGCTCGGCGTGACGGTGATCGTCTCGCTGGTGACCTTCTTCCCGACGCTCGTGAGCGTCGCCGCCGCCCTGCGCGCCGCGCCGGTCCTCGCCTGCGACCTCGTCGTCTCGATGGGCGGCTCGACCGCGATGGTGACCCGCAAGGTCCGCCTGCTCTACGCCCTGCCCGCGATCTTCGCCTCGGCGCGCATCGCCGTCCCGGGCGCCTTCGCCGGCGCGACGCTGGCGGAGTGGCTCGCGACCGGCGAGGGCCTCGGCAGCATGCTCGTCCGCGACTACGCGGCCTCGCGCTTCAGCGCGCTGTGGTCGGAGACGGTGGTCGTCGTCGCCGTGGCCGTGGCGCTGTACGCGCTGGTGAGCGTGGTGGAGCGGCCCGTGGTGCGGCGCTTCGCGGCAGGGCAGGGGTGAGGGGCGGGGGGCGGATCGGGTGCGGGCCTGACGCCCCCCAACAGGGGGACCCTCTGCCGGTGCCCATTGCCGAGGCGGTGGCCGTCTCGCTAGCTTTCGAGCACCGATCCGTTCCCCTGTCGACCCCGACACCCCGCCCGCGACGCCGCGTCCGCGAGGGAGGAGGGATCGCGACGAGGGACCGGAGCGGCCCGATCCGCCCTCTCGAGAAAGGCGACACGATGTCGTCATCGCTCCACCTCTCCTGCACGCACCCCGCCGCGGTGGTGGCACTGTGAGGGCCCCGCGCCGCTCACGGGTCGCCCTGATCGCCGCCGCGGTGATCGCCGGCACGGTCGGCCTCACGCCCGCGCTCAGCGCCGCCGCCGCCCCCTCCGCCTCGACGGACGTCACCTGCACCGACGGCGCCCCCGTCAGCGCCGTCGTCGCCGGCGACACCGGCGGCCCGGTCGCCGGCACGGGGGCCACGAACCTCGGACTGGCCGTCAACGGCACGACCGCCACCCAGACGACCGTCCCGGCGACCGGCGGTCCCTTCGCCTTCGCCCCGGTGCCCGTCAAGACGGGCGACCGCCTCGTGGTCTGGGCCGGCAGCTCGGCCAACGTGCAGTACAGCTACGACGTCACCGCCGCGTCCTGCGACGACGGATTGACGCCCACGCCGACCCCGACCGCCACCGGCACCCCGACGGCCACGCCGACCGCGACGCCCACGGCCACGCCGACCGCGACTCCGACCGCGACGCCGACCGCGACCCCCACCGCCACGCCCACGGCGACTCCGACCGCCACGCCGACCGCGACTCCCACGCCCGGTGGCCCCGTGGTCGTCACCCGCATCGCCGGCGTCGACCGTCAGGACACCGCCGCGAAGGTCTCGGCCGCGACGTTCAAGGCGAACGTGCCGGTCGTCTTCATCGCCACCGGCGGCAACTTCCCCGATGCTCTCGCCGCGGCACCCGCCGCCGCGAAGCAGAACGGCCCGCTGCTGCTGGTCGACCAGGACTCGATGTCGCAGCCGGTCCGCGACGAGCTGCGCCGCCTCAAGCCGAGCAAGATCGTCGTCGTCGGCTCGAACCTGAGCGTCAGCGACCGCCTCGTGACCGAGCTCGCCGCCTACGCGAAGACCGGCGAGGTCCAGCGCATCGGCGGCGTCGACCGCTACGACACCGCGGCGAAGCTCGTCGAAGCCGCGTTCCCGAAGGGCTCCTCGCAGGCCTGGCTCGCCACCGGTGAGAAGTTCCCCGACGCCCTCGCCGCGGCTGCCGCGGCCGGCTCGGTCCGGGCGCCCGTCCTCCTGGTGAACGGCGGACTCAGCGCCGTCGACGACACCACCCGCTCCCTGGTGCAGGGCCTCGGCGTCAAGAAGCTGACCATCGCGGGCGACCCGCTCTCGGTCAGCACCGGCATCGAGAACTCGTTCCGCATCACGCCGATCCGCATCGGCGGCGTCGACCGCTACGACACCTCGGTGCAGCTGAACCGCGCCGCCTTCACGGCCGCGTCGACGGTCTACCTCGCCACCGGCGAGAAGTTCCCCGACGCCCTCTCCGGAGCGGCCGCCGCCGGCTTCACCCGCAACCCGCTCTACACGGTGAAGCCCGACTGCGTCCCCCAGCCCGTCCTCGACGACATCAAGAGCCTCGGCGCCACCAGCGTCGTGCTCCTGGGCGGCACCGGCACCCTCTCCGACGGAGTGGCGAGCCTGACGGCCTGCCGCTAGCCGCCAGCCGCTCACCCGGCCGCTCACTCGCCCGAGAAGGCTCGTTCCCCACCCGGAGAACGAGCCTTCTTGGGCGAATCAGTTCCTCCGTGCAGGCCGGCGTCAAATGGCTTTGTCGATCGCCGCGGAACGGATCGCAGCCGCCGTGGTGCTGCAACCGTTGGTGGCCGTGAGGAACCGCCACAAACCTGGCGCCTTCCGGCGGGCAGATACGCGCAGGGATCGGACGCACTCTTCTCTGCACTACCCGACACATGATGAGATGTGACCACTCCTGTACAGGGAGCACTTCCCAGACTCGACAGGAGCCGACGATGGACGATGAAATTCAGTTGATTGAGGATGCTGACGGGATCGCCGTCATCGGCGAACCTTCCATCGTCGAGCGTTTCCTTCGTTCTGAGGGGCTGACATCCAGCGACCTTCGACTCGAGCGTCTCCGACCCGCCCTCGGCGCGGGGGCCTCAGCGGCCCAGGCCGCATCTGCCATCGCGGCCGGCTCAGGGCGTTGGGTCAAGCTGACCGAGGAATCTGCTGCAGCGCTGAGCAAACACGGCCAGATGATGAGCACCAGGACGGGCCTCGGGTTGGGGGTGGTGCAGGGTGCCGACGGCCGAATCAAGGGCATCGTCCAGTTCGCCACCACTGGGCCTGGGGCACTGCTGACCAACCCTGCCGCTCTGAGTAGCGTCGCCGGAATGATGGCGCAGGCTTCGATGCAGAAATCCATCGACGAGATCAACGAATATCTTGCGGAGATCGACGAGAAGGTCGACGACCTGGTGCGGGGCCAGAAAGACGCTGCACTCGCCGACATGATGGGGGTCGATTTGGTCATTGAAGAGGCGATGACCATCCGCGAAGCAGCAGGTCGAGTCTCGGATGTGACGTGGTCGAAGGTGCAGTCGACCTCCCTCTCTCTCGCGCGGACACAGGCCTACGCACTTCTACAACTCGATGCCCTCGCCGAGAAGATCGAAGGCACCACGAAGCTCGGCGATGTCGCCAGGATCACGCGCGAGGCTGAGCCGAAAGTACGGGAATGGCTCGCTGTGCTCGCCCGCTGCTTCCAGCTCCAGGAGGCGAGTGCGGTGCTCGAGCTGGATCGGGTTCTCGATTCTTCCGCGGACGATCTCGATCGCCATCGTCTCGGACTTCAGGCAGCTCGCAAGAATCGGCTCGAGCAGGTCGCCCAGAGCACTGAGCGACTGATCACTCGGATGGACGCCGCAGTCAGTGATGCGAACGCCAAGGTGCTCCTCAACCCCCTGAGCGCCCGAGCCGTCGTCGATTCCAGCAATGTTCTGGCTAGCGGTGTCGTTGCCTTCCAGGTCCATCTTGGACTCGAGCGGCTGAGAGAATCGGCCAACGCACGGGGCTGGCTTGCCGCCGCCAATGACATCCGCGACAAGATGCTGGAGACGGGCGCCGAGAGCATCGGTGCCGCACGCCGCTTCGGAGATGAGACTGCTGGTCGCGGACGCGCGATGGCCGACAAGCTTTCGCTCCGCCTCGCCGAGGGGGCGCTTCGACGACGCGCCGAGAGCGGTACCGACAAGGTCGAGGAAGTACCTACGTCCGAGCAACTCGATTAGGACGCAGCCGCCTCGGCATGACTCCCCCTGTCCGCTTCCGGACACGTCCGCAAGCGGCTCTTCCGCCGGCGCACGCGGGGCGTCAGACTCGACCGACCCCTCTGCGTCCGCGGCAGGGCCACTCCCGCACCCACTTCAGGAGCCCCGTCCGTGAGCACGAGCGCGCACCAGGTCTCCGCTCCGGTCGCGACCGGCGGGAGCGACGAGGCCGGGACCCCCGCGACCGACGGGGCCGAGACCCACGGGACCGACGACACAGGGACCCACGAGGCCGCAACCGGCGGGACTCATGCGGCCGCGGCCGACGACACCACCGACGCCGAGGCCGCCGCCCCGACCCGCCGTCCGCTCCGCGCCTGGCTGAGCCAGGGCTCCTACGGCCCCACCGATCTCACGCGGCGCGGCGTCCTGCTGGTCGTCGTGTCGGTCCTCGCCGTGCTCGTGCCGGTGGTGACCCTCACCCTGCTCGACGTCGACTCGCACGTCTCGCTCAAGGTCTGGATACTGGCCGTCACCGTGATCGCGCTGCTCGGGGCGCTGCTGCGCGTCGTCGCGGACATGCGGCCCGGCCCCCGCAGCGACCTCGACCGGGCCGGCAAGGCGGTCGGGGCGGTCGCGGCGCTGTTCACCGCGCTCGCCGTCATCATCGACTGGAGCCTGCTGCACCTGTAGCGGGGCAGCGCGGAGGGATCCGCGCTCAGGACTCGGGCAGGAATCGCACCGGCAGGTCCGCGATGGACAGCCCCGACTCGCGCAGCGCCGCCTCGATGGCGGCCTGCTCGCTCTCCGGGGCGGTGACCTGCACCATGTCGACGCCGTCCGTCTGCGTGCCGTCGCTGCTCACGCCGACCGCGAGACCGGTCGCGGCGACCGCCGCCAGGGGGAGCCACCACCGCCTCGTCATGCGACCAGGGTGCCTCGCCGGCGCCCGTCCCGCCGGTGCGGAGGGCCGCGCTCGGGCGAACGCGGGGTGAACGGACGTCGCCGGGCACAATGGGACGGTGCCGCCCACCTCCGCCGACCCGCGTCCGGATCCGCAGCCGGACCCCGCCGCCGATCCGCGCGACGACGTGGCCGGCGACGGCCGCGACGAGACCGAGAACGAGCGGCTCGACCGCAACTGGAGCGAGATCCTGCAGGAGCTGCGGGTCATCCAGACCGGGACGCAGATCCTCACCGGGTTCCTGCTGGCGATCGCCTTCCAGCAGCGCTTCGAGGACCTCGACCTCTTCCAGACCGACGTCTACCTGGTGCTGATCAGCGGCTCGGTGCTCGCGACCCTGCTCGGGCTCGCGCCGGTCAGCCTGCACCGCGAGCTGTTCCGCCGCCGGGCGAAGCGGACGCTGGTGCGGGCGGCCGACGTCCTGCTGCGGCTGACGCTGATGGCGGTGGCGCTGGTGCTCGTGGGAACCGTGCTGCTGATCTTCGACGTCGTCACGACGCGGCCGCTCGCGATCACGATGGCGTCGGTCACGGCGGTGCTCATCGTCGGCATCTGGCTGGCGCTGCCATGGCGGATCCGGCGGCGCGGGTAGGCGCACGGCGGTTGCAGGGGGCGGATCTCGAGACGCCCGCTGCGCGGGCTACTCGATCAGCATGAAGCGGGCGGGCCGGCCATGCCGGTCGAGCAGCGCGCAGCGCGTGTCGAGACCCGCATCGGCGCAGGATGACGGACGCGCGGCGCGCGCCCCGCCCGGGCCGACCGCGCCGTCGCGCCAGTCGTCCGCCCATCGCCGCCAGTGCCGGGGCTTGCGCCCGCCC
Organism: Rathayibacter sp. PhB179; assembly: GCF_004345345.1. NCBI lineage: Bacteria > Bacillati > Actinomycetota > Actinomycetes > Micrococcales > Microbacteriaceae > Rathayibacter > Rathayibacter sp. PhB179. The sequence goes on from NZ_SLVD01000001.1 coordinate 561,946, forward strand.
TGTCGCTCCGCAACGCCACCGCCCCGCCCGCCGCGCGCGGTGGCGGCTCGTCCCCCACGGCTCCCCCGTGCTGACCGCGACGTCACGCTGATCCCGCGGTCCGCCGCCACCGCCGGCACCCGCCCGCAGCACGCCCGTCGCGCCGCCGCCCCCGCGCGCCGCCGCCGGCGACCACTCGCCGCTGAGCGCACCCTGCACACCACCTGAGAGCATGTCACCGGATTGGACCCGCGCGTGCCCAATCCGGGGGTCAAGGCGCGTCGACTAGAACCGTATCTTGATGCCTGCTCCACCCGGACCGCCCGCTGGAGCAGCCCGGAGGGATCGGATCATGACGGAAGTGCGCGCGCTCGCCCGCCACCGTCACCCCACTCCGCAGACCCCGACCTCGTCAGCACCGCGCCCACTCGCCCTGACGCTGATCCTCGTCCTGCTCGCCGCCGTCCTCGTCGTCCTGCCCGCCCCGCGCGCGGAGGCCGCCACCGTCCTGCTCCAGGAGGGCTTCGGCGGCACGAGCGTCGTCGACCCCGCCTGGCAGGCCCTCGACAGCGCCTGCATCACCCGCGCCACGACGGCGCCGCCCGCCGGCACCTCGACCCTCGGCGTCTGCGCCAACCGCACGCAGGCTCCCGCCGCCGCGACCACCCCCGGCTTCCTGCAGCTCACCGACACCCGCACCAACGCCAAAGGCGGCGCGGTCTTCAACCGCCCGATCCCCGCGACCGGCGGCCTCGACGTCCAGTTCGACCAGTACCAGTACCAGGCGGCGCTCGGCCTGCAGGGCGCCGACGGCATCGGCTTCTTCCTCACCGACGGCTCGCGCAGCCTCACCGCTGCGGGCGCTCCCGGCGGCTCGCTCGGCTACGGCCAGTCCACGACCGTCGACGGCGTGAACGGCGGCTACCTCGGCATCGGCCTCGACGTCTTCGGCAACTTCTCCAGCACCGGCGGCGGTCTCGGCGCGGGCTGCGCCACCCCGCCCACTCCTCCGGGCACGACCGCCAACCGCATCGTCGCCCGCGGCCCCGGCCAGGGCAAGACCGGCTACTGCTACATCGCGGGCACCGCCCCGCCCGGAACGCTCGCCTCCCTCCGCCCGACCGTCAACCTCAGCGACACGGGCGCCCCCGGCACCGGCGCCGGACGCACCATCCGCGTCACCGTCTCGTCGGCCGCGTTCCCGGTGGTCACCGTCTACTACGGCGCCACGGCCGGCATGGCCGCCGCCTCGCTCACCCAGGCGCTGCAGTTCACGATGACCACCGCCGCCCCCTCCACCTACAAGCTCGGCTTCACCGCGTCGACCGGCGGATCGAGCGACACTCACCTGATCCGCAACGTCTCGGTCTCCTCCATCAACGACCTCGACGACATCTCGCTCGTCAAGCAGATCGACCGCACCACGACCCAGCCCGCCACCTACAACGAGGGCTCGGTCATCCCCTACCAGTTCGTCGTCACGAACGGCTCGGTCACCGGCACGCTCAGCGGTGTCGCCGTCTCCGACCCGAAGGTGCCGACCGTCACCTGCCCGACGACCACCCTCGCCCCACTCGCGTCGGTGATCTGCACCGGCACGCACACCGTCACGGCGGCCGAGGCGGTCGCCGGGAACCTCGTCAACACGGCGACGGCCTCGGCCACCAAGACGACTCCGGGCCAGACGACCGTCACCGTCACGAGCCGCACCGCCACCGTCACCGCCCCGATCACCACGCCCGCCCCCGCGATCACCCTGGTCAAGTCCGGCGCCCTGACCGACACCAACGGCAACGCGCAGGCCGACGTCGGCGAGCAGATCGTCTACACCTTCCGCGCCACGAACACCGGCAACGTCACCCTGCAGAACGTCGCCGTCACCGACACGAAGGTCGCCTCGATCACCCCGGCGACCGCGACGATCGCCCCCACCGCGCAGGCCGTCTTCACCTCCGCCGCGTACACGGTGACCCAGGCCGACATCAACAGCGGCACCGCGATCCCCAACACGGCGACGGTCACCGGCCGCACCCTCGCGGCGAGCCCCACGACGGTCACGGCGAGCTCGAGCACCACCACGCCCATCCGCTACGCGCCGGCCCTGACGCTCACCAAGAACGGCGCGCTCAACGGCGCCGCCGCGGTCGGCTCGACGATCACCTACTCCTTCACCCTCGTGAACACCGGCAACGTGCCGCTGACGTCCGTGGCGATCGCCGACCCCAAGGTCACCGTGATCTACGGAGCCTGGCCCGGCACCGCCGGCCAGCTCGGCATCGGCCAGCAGGTCACCGCGACCGCCAGCTACCCGCTGACCCAGGCCGACGTCGACGCCGGCTCGGTCGTCAACACCGCCACCGCGACGGGCACCCCGCCCACCGGCGCCGCCGTCACCAGCACCGCCACCCGGACGATCACGCTCACCCGGGCCGCCGACCTCGCCTTCACCAAGACCGCCAACCCCGCCTTCATCAGCACCGCGGGCACCGTCGTCACGTACACCTTCCGCGCCACCAACACCGGCAACACGACCCTCACCAGCGTCGGGATCACCGACCCGAAGTCCGGCCTCTCGGCGCTGACCTTCAGCTGGCCCGGCACCGCCGGCCGGCTCACGCCCGGCCAGGTCGTCAGCGCGACCGCCACCTATACGACCACCGCGGCGGACGTGACGGCCGGCACGATCTCGAACACCGCGACCGCCACCGCGACACCGCCGACCGGCTCCGCGATCACCCGCACCGCCTCCGTCACGATCTCGGTGATCCCCGACCCGCTGCCCGACGCGGCGACGGTCGTCCAGGGCGGCTCGGTCGTCGTCGACGTGCTCGCCAACGACGGCGCCGCGGCGACCGGCGCGACCTTCTCCCGGGCTCAGCTCTCGGCGACCCCCAAGGTCGTCGGAGGTGCCGCCACCCCCGCCCCCGCGACCCCCGTCTTCGGCTCGGTCACCTGCGTCGACAGCGGCGCCACCCGCGGGCAGTGCACCTACCGCCCGATCGCCGCCTTCGTCGGCACCGACGTCTTCGACTACGCGCTCTCGGGCACCTACGGCACCTGGAACGTCCGCGTCACGATCACCGTGACCGCCCTCAACCACGCGCCGATCGCCCGCCCGGACCGCGCCGTCGCGACCGCCGGCGGCCCCGCCGTCACGGTCTCGCCGCTCGCCAACGACACCGACGAGGACGCCGGCACGACGCTGACCCTGAGCGCCGTCGGCACCGCGAGCAGCGGCACCTTCTCCTGCACGGGCGCGACCTGCACCTACACGCCGGCGGCGGCCTTCACCGGCACCGTGCCGATCGCCTACACCGCGAGCGACGGTGCGCTCACCGCGAGCAGCACGATCACGGTCTTCGTCGACCCCGCCCCGCTGGTCCCCCGCGGCTTCACCGACACCGACACGACGAGCGGCGCGATCGGCCTCGGCGCCTGGACCCGCTCCTCCGTCGTCGCCACCCCCGTCGCGAGCTGCACCGCGAACCGTCCGAGCACGCTCGTGAGCTGGTCCGCCGCACCCGGCGCCACCGGCTGGACCCTCGAGCGCCGCCTGGCCGGAGCGACGCCCGGCGCCTGGACCGTCGTCGCGACGCCCGCGGCGAGCGCCACCTCCTTCACCGACGACCGACTCGGCGAGGGCCGCAGCTACCAGTGGCGGGTCCGACCCGACCTGCAGCGCTGGCTCGGCACCGCGTCGGCCCCCTCGACCGCCGTCGCGCAGCCGGCCGTCGTCACCGCGAGGGGCTGCTGATGCCACGGCCGCCTCGCCCCACGAACCCTCCCATCCGTCCTGCACACGCCCGCGTGAGGGAGACCAGGCCCGCACCGGGCACCCATCTGAAAGGAACCGTCATGACCGCCACAGCCTCCACCGAGAACGACTCCCGCAAGCGCGCCCCCTGGAAGAGGATCGCCCTCACCGGCGGTGTCCTCCTCGCCGCGGGCGCCCTCGCCGGCGCCGGCGCCTTCGCCGTCTTCACCGACTCCGGCACCGCGGTCGGCAACGTCGACGCCGGCCAGACCGACATCAACGTCACCGGCGGCTTCACCGTCACCGACATCGCGCCCGGCGACACGATCCAGCGCCCGCTGACCCTCGTGCTCCCGAACGCGACCAACGACGGCGACCTCGTCTCCACCGTGCGCTTCTACCAGGACGTCACCTCGGAGACCGCCGGCACCGACGACCCGCTGCTCGCCGGCCCCGGCGAGTCGCTCGTCACCGGCACCGACGGCCTCGACTACCGCCTGCTGACCTGCACCGTGGCGTGGACCACCGCCGCGACCGCCCCCGCGGTGAACGGCCCGTACACCTGCGCCGGGACCACGACGACGACCGGCAGCGGCAAGCTGTCGACCATCGGCGGAGTCGCCAACGCCGCGAACTTCACGCCGGCGAACTTCGGCCTCACCCCCACGGCGACCGGCACCTTCCCGTCGGACGCCGGCGACGTCTCGCTGAACACGCTGATCGAGCTCGTGCTGCCCACCGCGGCCGACAACGACTACGAGAACGCCGCCGCGCAGATCACCTTCACCGCCGCCGCCATCCAGCGCGCCGGCATCCAGAAGTAGCCGACCGCTCCCGCCCCGGCGCCGTGCCCGCCCGCACGCGCGGCCGGGGCGGGAGCTCCCCCTCCTCTTCCTGCCCTTCTCCCCTCTCCCTCTTCTTCCCCCCTTCTTCCCCTCGGAGCCCCATGCCAGCCCTGCGCGCGATCGGCGCCGTCCTCGCGGCGGTCCTCCTCGCGCCCGCGGTGTCCGCGGCGTCGGTCGCTCCGCCCGCCGCCCTGCTCGACGTGCGCGAGCTGACGGCTCCCGCCGCCCTCACCGGCCTCGCCCCCGGCGACACCACCGAGTGGGCCGCCGAGGTCACCAACGTCGGCTCGTCGGCGCACCAGGTGTCGGTCGCCTTCGCGGTCGACGGCGGCGACGCGCTCGCCACGGACCCGCGCGCCGGGCTCCAGCTGGTCGTCGACCTCTGCCCCGCCGCCTTCACGATCGACGACGTCCTCGTCGCCGACGGCCGCTCCGTCGAGCGCTACCGCTGCCCCGAGGGCGTCGAGCCGATGGGCGCCGGACCGGCCGCGTCGCTCGGCCGGCTCGACGGGTCCCGGGCGCTCGACCGCGGCGAGACCGTCGGCGTGCGGGTCCGGGTGAGCTTCCCGAGCGGATCGGGCAACGCGCTCGAGAGCACGTCGGCCGCCCTGCGCGTGCTCGTGCGCGAGACCGGGGCGATCGACGGCTCCGGCGCTCCCGGGGACGGCCCTTCCGGGAACGGCGCGGTCGGCGAGGGCGCCTCGGGGACCGGCGCCCTCGGGAACGGCGGACCGGGGAACGGCCTCGCCGTCACCGGCCGCGACGTCGGCGCCGCGCTGCTCGGCGGCCTGCTCGCCCTCGGCGCCGGACTGCTGCTCGCCGCCACCGGCCGCCGGCGGAAGGAGGCTCGATCGTGAGCAGCACGGACAGGAGCGACGCAGTCGTGAGCGGACCCGTCGCGAGCAGACCGGTCGTCACGGGCCTCCGCCGCCTCCTCGGCCTGGTCGTCGCGCTCGTCGCGATCGCCGGCGTCGCCGTCTTCGTCGCGTCCGCCCTCGGCGTCGTGCGCCTCGTGCCCGTGCTCTCGAACTCGATGGCGCCGGACATGCCCGTCGGCTCGCTCGCCGTCACCCTCCCCGTCGACCAGGCCGCGGTGCGCGCCGGCGACGTGATCGTCTTCACCGACCCCGACGTGCCCGAGCGCCGAGTGATCCACCGCGTCACGCTCGTCTACTCCGAGGCCGAGGCCGCCGAGCTGCGCGGCTGGTCGCCGGGACTCCTCGCGCTGACCACCAAGGGCGACAACAACCCGCAGGCGGACCCGTGGATCGTCACCATCGCGGATCAGCGGATCTGGCGCGAGGAGTCGGTCGTGCCGCTGCTGGGCTGGCCGAGCATCGCGCTCGCGCAGCCCCAGGCGCGCTTCGCGTTCTTCGCGATCGGCGGCGCGCTCGTCGTCGGCGCCGTACTCGTCGTCATCTGGCGTCGACCCGCGGAGGTGCGGTCGTGAGCGGCACGGGCGCGACTCGCGCGCACGGCCGTCGGCGCGCGGTCCCGGCCCGCCGCCGCTCCCGCGCACCGCTCGCCCTCGCCGCGGCGATCGCGCTGGTGCTCGGCGCCGGCGCCTCCGCATCCGCTCTCTTCCTCGACCGCGCGACCGCCGGCGCCCAGGTCGGCGCCGGCACCGTCGTCGCCGAGTTCGACGCCACGGGAGTCACCACCGTGCAGGTCCCCGTCGCCGATCTGCTGCCCGGCGGCACGGCCCGGCGCCTCGTCGACCTCACCAACGCCGGCACCGTCTCGATGGGCGCCCTGCAGCTCGAGTCCGCCGCGACGACCGTGGGCGCGAGCGCCTCCGACGGCCTGCAGCTCGCCCTCGAGCGCTGCTCGGTGGCCTGGTCGTCCGACGCCGCCACCTGCCCCGGCACCACGACCACCGTCGCGGCCGACCGCCCCGCCACGGCCCGCATCGACCTGCCCGCCTCCCCCGCCTTCGCCATCGGAGCGACGGATCACCTCCGCCTCACCCTCCGGCTCCCGGAGTCGTCCCCGTCCGCCGCGCAGAGCACCTCCGGCACCCTGACCCTCGCCGTCCTCGGCATCCAGGCCCCGGGCAAGCACCGCTGACGCCGCCGCCCCGGCCGGCGCCGGGTCTCCTCGGAGGAGCCGCCGCCGCCGCCCATGCTGGTCGAGTAGCCCCGACAGGGGCGTATCGAGACCCACCCTCCCCAGCACGGCGGGCCCGGCGACCCCACTCCAGGCGCCGCCGGATCTCGATACGCCCGCTCCGCGGGCTACTCGATCAGCATGGAGGGACGCGAGCTCCGCACAACATCAGCTGAGAAGGGGTGCCCTCCGCTGACAGAGGAGGCCCACCCGCCTCAGCTGATGTTCTGCGACGCCCACCACCGCCTGCACGCCCCCTGCCGGTCGAATAGCCCCGACAGGGGCGTATCGAGACCCACCGTGTCCCGGTAGGCAAGCCGGCAGACCCCACCTCCCGGCGTCGCCGTATCTCGGTGCGCCCGCTCCGCGGGCTACTCGATCAGCAGGGCGGCTGCAGGGTCGCGAGCGCCTCGTCGAAGCTCTCCGCGGAGGCGAGCACGCCCTCCGGGCCGATCGCGATCCAGCGGCCGCGGTCGCGCAGCAGCAGGCCGAGCTCCTCGGACGGCCGGCGGCGGGTGCGGCGCAGCTCGAGGACGAACGCGCCGGGACCGGTCTCGCGGATCTCCGGCGTCCGGCGATCGGGCAGTCTCAGCGGTACACGCTCCACTCCTTCTTCATCACGCGGGTCTCCTGGCCGTCGACCGCGACGATCCAGGCGCCGTCGGTCTTCGCCAGCACGCGGCCGCGCAGGTACTGCGGCTCCCAGCCGTCGGCACGGTGCACCCACTTCACGAAGCGCGCGAACCGGCCCGGCATCACATCGTCTCTGGACATCTGGTCCTCCCCGTCGTCGGGGCCGCGCCCGCCGCCGTCGCGGGACGACGGCGTCTCCGGATGCGGCCGGATGACAGGACTGTAGGACGCGCTCAGCGGCCAGGAGGAGACCCTTGACGGATTCGCCGACGTGGGCAACAGCTGTCGGGGAGCGCCGCACTCAGCGCCCGAGCAGCCCCAGGACGCGCCGCTTGAGCGGGTGCAGCCGGTACGCCGCGTACCGCACCGCCGGGTGCGCCAGCGCGCGCAGCCGCCGCGGCAGGGTGCTCCGCGCGGCCACCGCCTCCGCGTAGATCGCGGCCTGGGTGCGCGCCGCCGCCGCGAGGCTGAAGCGCTCGACGACCACCTCGCGCCCGAGCGCGCCGAGCCGCTCCCGCAGCTCCGCGTCGGCCGCGAGCGGCGCGAGGATCCCGGCGAGGCGACCCGGCCCGTCGACGCCGTCGCCGAGCGAGTACCAGCCGCCGTCGAGGAAGAACGGCAGCGACTCCGGCGTCAGCAGCCGCCAGAAGGCCTTCTCGCCCTGCACGACCAGCGGCTTCGCGAACGCCATCCCCCGCAGCGCGGAGCTGCCCATCCCGAGAACGATGTCGGCGACCGCGTAGGCGTCGCGCGGGTCGAGCATCTGCCCGGTCAGCGTCACCAGCTCGCGCGAGCGCCCGGCGTTCACCCGGTCGGCCGCGGCCTGCAGCTCGCCGCGGACCGGGCCGTCGCCGACGACGATCAGCCGCAGGCGGTGCTCGTCGCCGATCGCGCCGACCGCCTCGATCGCCGCCAGGATCCCCTCGCGCTTGAGGTCGACCACCAGCCGCGCCACCGTGACGACCGCGATCTCGCCGTCCTGCACGTCGAAGCGCGCCCGCAGCTCCGCCGTCCGCGCCGCGTCCTCGACCGGCGCGTTCAGCTCGGTGTCCACCGGCGGCTCGATCAGGTGCAGCGTCGGCCGGTGCCGCGACTCCTCCTCGAGCAGCTCGACCACGCCGACGATCATCGGGAAGGCGGCCGGCACGAAGTCGGGCACCTCGGGCGAGAGCACCGTGGTCACCACCGGCACGCCGTCGATCAGGTGCGGCCCGAAGGCGGCGTCCATCGTCGGCGCCCACTCGTAGGCGTGGATCAGGTCGATCCGCCGCTCGCGGACGATCCGCCGCAGCCGCGCCATGCTCCGGAAGGACAGGCGGGGCCCCTTCTCCGGCGCCTCCTCCCAGTCCAGCCCGAGCTCGGCGACCAGCGGGCGCAGATCGCCGTCCGGCCCGTAGACCACCGCCTCGTGGCCGAGCGCGGCCATCCGCCCGGCGAGCTCGATCCCGTTGATCTGGCTGCCGCCGACCTCCATCGTGTGCAGGCAGGTGAGGATGCGCATCAGGCGGCCGGAGCGGGAGACGCGGCCGGGGTGGACGGGGCCGCCTGAGCCTGAGCCTGCGCCGCGACCTGGCGGCGGGCCTCGTCGATCGTCGCCAGCACCGAGACGACCTCGTGGTGCGGGTGCACCGGCGACTCCACGAGCCCCGCGGCGACGTAGGAGGCGAACGCCGTCGCCTGGAAGGACAGCGCGCCGTAGGGCCACGGCCCCTCGTCGCTCCAGACCTCCGAGTCCTGCCCCGAGCTCATGCTGCCGAGCGTCAGCGTCACACCGCTCGGGCCGAAGAACGGGCTGTGCACCGCGAGCCGCCCCTCCGAGCCCAGGACCATCGCCTCGACCGGCAGCGACGTCTGGAGCGAGGTCGACAGCAGCGCGCGGGCGCCGGAGGCGGTGGTGAGCAGCAGATCGGCGCTCGCGTCGACGCCCGTGCCCGGGTCGACGGTCCCGGAGGCGACGACCGAGACGGGCGCGCCGAGCACCGAGGACGCAAACGAGATCGGGTACACCCCGGCGTCCAGCAGCGCGCCGCCGCCGAGCTCCTTCGCCCAGAGCCGCCCGGTCGGATCGACGGGGACGGAGAAGCCGAAGTCGGCGGTGACCAGGCGGAGCTCGCCGAGCACCCCGCTCTCGACGACCTGGCGGATGACATCGGCCTGGGGCAGGTAGCGCGCCCACATCGCCTCCATCACCAGCAGGCCGGCGGCGCGGCCCGCGTCGGTGATCTCGCGCGCCTCGTCCGCGGACATCGCGATCGGCTTCTCGATCAGCACGTGCTTGCCGGCCGCGAGCGCGGCGAGCGCCTGCGCGCGGTGCAGCGGGTGCGGGGTCGCGATGTAGACGGCGTCGATCCCGGAGTCGGCGACCAGCTCCTCGACCGTGGCGTGCACCGTCGCGATGCCGTGCTTCTCGGCGAAGGCTCGCGTCTTCTCGGCGTCGCGCGCGGTGACGGCGACGGCGCGCTGCACCGAGCGGGAGTGGATCGCGGCGACGAAGGCGTCGGCGATGCCCGTGCCGATCACTCCCCAGCGCAGGGCGGGGACGGAGGCGGGGTCGATCGTTCGCGGAGCGGGGAGGGTCACGGGCACCGCTGAATCCTACGGGCGCGGCCCCGCGGGATCGAGGGACGGGGAGGCCCCCGAGGGCTCCGGCCACGGGATCCGCTCGAAGACCGCCCTCAGCTTCGCTCCGCGGCCAGGATGCACCGCGCTCACCCAGGCGATCCGGCCGAGGAGGTGCGCCCGGAAGTCGGGCACCCCCGCCCGGTTCTGCCCGGCCGGCCCGTGCACGGCGCAGTTGTGCAGGATCGCGTGCAGCCGGTCGACGTCGGCCCGCCGGACGGCCGGGTGCGCGTTGACCACGATCCCGGTCACGCTCTGCCGCGTCGAGGCGGGCCGCAGCCGCGTCTTCCGCGGGTTCACGGCGTAGCCCGCGTCCTCGACGATCCGCGCCGCCCCGCGCGCGAAGGCCTCCGACCGCCGGGCGAAGCGCGCGTCGCCGCTGAAGGCGAGGTCGTCGGCGTAGCGGGTGTAGCGGCCGCCGGCCGCCTCGGCGTAGCCGGTCAGCCGGGCGTCGAGGCGGCGCAGCGCCAGGTTCGCCAGCGCGGGCGAGGTCGGCGCGCCCTGCGGCAGGTGCGCGAGGGCGAGGGAGCGGCGGAGCGCGGCCCGCTCCTCCGGCTCGCCGCCGGCGGGCATCCGGTGGATCGAGGCGACCGGCACCGCGTGGGTGCACAGCCCGGTCAGCGCGAAGGCGACCGCCTCGGGCAGCCCCTCGCCGCGCAGGAGCCGGAAGACCCGCGCCGCGGTGACCTGCGCGAAGAAGCGCTGCAGATCGAGGGTGATCAGCATCGCCGAGCCCGCATGCACGGCCGCCCCGGTGAGCGCGCTGCGCCCCGGGACGAAGCCGTGCGCGGCCGGGTGCACCGGCGCGAGGCCGACGATCTCGTCGAGGACGCTCCGCTGCACCGCGCGCAGCCGCGAGCGCGGCACCTCGAGCAGCCGCGGTGCCCGGCCCGGGCGCTGCCGCCAGACGTGGTCGTAGTTCTGGAGAGCGCCGGGGTCGGGAGCACCGTGCGGCGTCCGGCGGTTCCACTGCCCGAGGTCGGCGAACCCGTCCAGCTGCGCCGGCGCGAGCCCGAGCAGCCGCGCGAGGTCGTCCCGGCCGTCGATCGCCGGCACCGGCGAGGAGGAGGGCACGGCCCGCGCGGGAACGGGCGCGAGGTGCGCGACCACCGGCTGCGCGCGCTCCGGGAGCAGCCCCGCGACCACCTGCGCGAGCTCGCGCGGCGCGTCGAGCGGCGGATGCGGGAAGGCGACGAGCACGGCGGTGACCAGCGGGCCGATCCAGCGGCGGCGGGCGCCGAGGGAGTCGGCGGCCGCGGCGCGCAGCCCGGCCGGCGTCCACTCCGCGCCGAGGAACGCGTGCGCGAGCGCCTCGACCACCGCGTCCCGTCCGTGCACGACGACCCCCCGCCTCGTGCGCTCCAGCCTAGGCTGGGCGGCACCGCCCCTCCGGGCGAGGCGGACGGGGCACGCGCTGCTCCGTCCTCTCCGGGGTCACCCCGGGGCACGTGGATCGACCAGGCATCACGCCGCAGGCACCCACCCGCGCTCCGCGCGGCACAGCGCCCGCACAGCTCGACAGGTCGCCCGGAGGGACGGCCTCGCCGCCCCCGACCGGCGTGGTCCCGAAAACGCACTCCCTCGATCCGGGGGTCGACGCGCGCGGGGGCCCGCTCTAGCCTTCAGGCACGTGCACGTCGTGACGACGCCGTGAACGATCACGGAAGGAGCCCGGATGGACACCTGGAGGCACCGTCTCCCGATCGAGGACTGGACCCCGCTGTTCTCCGGACCCGTCGACTCCGTGCCCGCCGAGGCGCTCGACGCCGCGGCGCGCATCCTCCGCCTCCTGCCGGACATCGAGCGGCTCACCATCGGCACCCCCGACGGCCCGATCATCGCCGAGCGCGGCTCGTCGGCCTCGGCCTGGCAGGCGGCCGACCGGGTCGCGATGGCCCTGCTCGCCTCCTCCCCCGCGGTGACGGGCATCACCGCCTCCGCGTTCGACGCCCGCGACGGCGTCCGGCACGCCACCCCCGCCGACCCGTTCCTCACCCGCGAGGGCGGCCGGGCCGCGGCCCTGCGCGCCTCGATCGACCTCGGCGAGATCTCCGCCGAGGAGGCGGAGCGCCGGCACGCCGAGCTCCTCGCCGGCGAGGACGCCGACGACCCGCTCGAGGCCCTCTGGGACGCGGACTCCGCCTCGCGCCACTGACGCGCGCCGGCGGGGCCGGTCGCCCCGCCGCTCAGGACACCCCGTCGCTCAGGACCCCCGGCGGTCGAGCCGGTCCAGCCGCGCGTTGTACGCCGCGAGCTCGGCCTCGCCGTCCCGGTCGGCCCGGCGGTCGTAGCGCTTGGCCGTCCGCTCCTCCGAGCGCACCCACTGCGACACCACGACCAGCGCGATCAGCACCATCGGGATCTCGCCCGCCGACCAGGCGATCCCGCCGCCGACACCCTGATCGGCGAGAAGCGCGTCCGTGTCGGTGTACCCGAGCGCCGTCCACCAGGGCGCGGCGAGCACGGTGGTCTGCGACATGATCGCCAGGCCGAAGAAGGCGTGGAAGGCCAGCGTCGCGAGCATCACCAGCAGCCGCAGCACGTGCCCCGGGCGATCCGGCCCCGGGTCGACGCCGATCAGGACCCAGAAGAAGAGGTAGCCGGTCGCGAGGAAGTGCAGGGTCATCAGCACGTGGCCCTGGTGGCTGAACATCGCCCACTCGAACCAGCCGGTGTAGTAGAACGCCACCAGGCTCCCCGCGAAGAGCACCGCGGCGACCGGCGCCTTCGACAGCACGGCGAGGTAGCGCGAGTGCACGACCGCGAGGATCCACTCGCGCAGCCCCCGCCCGCCGTCACGGCGCACCGGCAGCACCCGCAGCGCGAGCAGCACCGGCCCGCCGAGCACCAGCAGCGGCGGCACGACCATCATCAGCAGCATGTGCTGGATCATGTGCGTGCTGAAGTGCACCTGCCCGTACACGCCCGGCCCGCCGCTGGTCGTGTAGGCGAGGGCGGCGCAGCCGGCCACCCAGGCGAGCGTGCGGCCGAGCGGCCAGGCGTCGCCGCGGCGCCGGAGCTTCAGCACCGCGTGCACGTAGAGGGCGGCGCCGACGACGGCGATCCCGAGCCAGACGGCGTCGAGGTGCCACTGGTCGAGCATCCGCTCCGGCGTCACCTCGGGCGGGTAGCGGAAGCCGAGCAGGCTGCGCCGCGCGTCGCCGCTCACCGGGTCCTGCGAGACCGGCGGCGCGCTGTTCGAGAGCGCCACCGAGACGCCGATGGTCAGCGCCATCACCAGCACCTCGCCGACGGCGACCGCGGTGAACGCGCGGCGGTCGGCCGGGTCCGCGCGCAGCCGCGGGATCAGCCGCAGCCGGTGCCAGGCGCCCGCGCCGCCGAGCGCGAGCAGCGCGACGGCCTTGACGATCAGCAGCTGCCCGTAGGGCGTGCCGAGGTCCTCGAGCCCCTCGATCCGGAGCGACGCGTTGACCAGCCCGGAGAAGGCGACCGCCCCGAACGCCCAGCCGGCCAGCACGGAGTAGCGCGCGACGACCGTGCCGATCTCGCCGCCGACGGTCCGCCGCAGCAGGATCACCGCGGCGAGCCCGCCCGCCCAGGCCGTCACTCCGATCAGGTGCACCGCGAGGCTGTTCACCGCGTTCGCGTGCTCGTCCGCGCCGGCCGCGTGCCCGGAGAGCGAGAGCGGCAGGAGCGCCAGCACGGCGATCGCGGTCGCCGCCGCCACCCAGCCGAGCCGCCGGGAGAAGAGGGTGAGCAGCAGCACCGCGGTCGCGCACGCCGTGGACGCGACGAGGGTCTGCCCAAGCTCGAGCTGCGTGGCGTAGAAGACGAGCTGGGTCCGCAAGCCCGGCGCGTCCAGCGGCTGCCCGATCGCGTTCGCCGCCGTGAAGACGAGCACGGCGAGCGCCGACGCCACCCAGACGGCCGCCGACCAGGTCGCCCAGCGCAGCGCCCGGTTCTGCGAGTACGAGACGATCCCGGGTGCGATCCGCTGCCCGGGCAGGAGGAACGTCGCGGCCGTCAGCAGGCCGATCGTCAGCGACGCGGCGGTGTCGTGCACGACCCGCGCGATCGGCAGGCCGCGGGTGACCAGCTCGCCGGGGTCGATCAGGCGGGTCTCGGTCGAGAACGCGCCGGTCCAGGTGAGCCCGGCGAGCGCGACCGCGACCGCCGCGGGGACGGCGAGCAGCAGGGTCGCCTCCGCCGCGCGGAGCGGAGTGGCGGCCGGCCGCACGGGCGGGAGGAGGTCGTCGTCGGGGCCTTGACCGCCGGGGCTACCGGGGCCGTGGTCGTCGTGGCCGAGGGGCGTGGAGGACGGTGCGTGCGCCACAGCAGTGGCTCCCTTCGCGCGGCCGGTCCGGGGGGACGGGGCATCGCGCACAGACCCCGCCCGCGGGCAGGGGTCGATGAGGACGCGCAGCGCGCGTCGAGGATCAGGAGGCGGGGGCGGCGGGCGGCCCGCGGCGGGGCACGGCGTCGGCGAGCACGTCCGCCACGACCGGGAGGATCGCGCGCGGCGCGGACGACGAGCGGCGCCCGGTCGCCGGCGCGGGGACCGGGACGGCCGGCACCCGCACGAGTCGCGCGGTCGCGTGGGCCGTCGTCGCGGCGACCGCGATCAGCAGCGCCTCGCCCCGGTGCAGGACCGCGATCGTGACGACCGCCGCGAGCAGGTGCGCGATCCCCATCGAGGAGTCGTGCCCGCCCGCGTGGGCCGTCGCGGCGCCGACGTCGATCGGGCCGCCGTGAGCGTGCGCCGCACCGGCCGGCCCGGCCGCGGCGCCGATCTCGAAGAGCGCGTGGAAGAGCAGCTGGCTCACTCCGACCGAGACCGCCAGGCGCGCGAGCGAGAGCGCGCGGCCGGCGAGCGCGACGCAGACCGGCACCGAGAGCACGAGCGGCACCGCGAGTCCGAGGAGGCCCGGCACGTCGCCGCCGCCCGCGACGTGCGAGAACAGGGCCGTGAGGGTCGCCACCGTCGCCGCCACGACACCGCGGAGGGTGCGGAGCGAGCGGGAGGACGACACCTCTCCAGTGTCGCAGGCGGATCGGCGCGGGCACCCTTCGCATCCGAGCTGATATGTGCAAGAGTGTGCATACGACAATACGTCCGCGGTCGTCGCGGCGAGTGGAGCACGGCGAGTGGGGCACAGGGAGTCGCATGGGACACGACCACGGGCACGCCGGCTCTGCCGCCGCCCGCCACCGGCGCCCCCTCGTCATCGCCTTCGTGCTCACCGCCGCCTTCGCGGTCGTCGAATTCGTCGTCGGCCTCACCACCGGCTCCCTCGCGCTGATCTCCGACGCCGCGCACATGGGCACCGACGTGATCGCGCTCGGGATGTCGATCGCCGCGATCTCGCTCGCCGCCCGCCCCGCCGCGAAGGCGCGCACCTACGGCTCCTACCGGCTCGAGGTGCTCGCCGCGCTCGCGAACGGCGTCCTGCTCTTCGGCGTCGCCGGCTTCGTGATCGTGGAGGCGGTCCGCCGCTTCGCCGAGCCGCCCGCGGTGCCCGGCGCGCCGCTCCTGATCACCGCGGTCATCGGCCTGGCGGTCAACCTGGTCAGCCTGCGCCTGCTCTCGGCCGGCGCGAAGGAGAGCATCACCCTGCGCGGGGCGTCGCTCGAGGTGCTCGGCGACGCCCTCGGCTCGATCGGCGTGATCCTCGCCGCGATCGTGCTGCTGACCACCGGCTGGGCCTGGGCCGACCCGATCGTCGGCGTGCTGATCGGCCTGCTGATCCTGCCGCGCACCTGGTCGCTGACCCGCCAGGCCCTCGGGATCCTGATGGAGTCGGCGCCCGCGCACGTCGACCTCGCCGCCGTCGAGCGCGACGTCCGCGCGGTCCCCGGCGTGCTCGCGCTGCACGACCTGCACGTCTGGACCATCACCTCCGGCATGGAGAGCGCGACCGGCCACATCGTCGTCGCCCCCGACGCCGACTACCGCGAGGCCCTCGCCGGAGTGCTCGCCGTCCTGCGCGAGGACCACGGCATCGACCACGCCACCATCCAGTGCGAGCCCGAGGCGTTCCCGGAGCGCCCGCACGCGATCTGAGCGCCGCCCCTCCGCTACTCCTCCCCAACTCCTCCGCAAGAGTTGTCGTACTCGACGCCCCACTACGACAACTTCTGCGCAGGGCCGCGACGGAAGCGGGCACGCCTCCGCGGAAGTTGTCGTACTCGGCGCTCCGTTACGACAACTTCTGCGGAGTCGCGAGCACGTGCGCCGCCCTTCCGCCTGTTGACGTCAACATGTACAGTCGGAGGCCACGGGCGTGTTCACGTGAACAGCTCCCCTTTCAGAGTTGAAAGAGAGACGCATCGATGTCGATGTCCACTGCCAGACGCACTCGCCGGAAGGCGGGCCGGATCGCCGCGCTCGCCACGAGCGCCGCCCTCGCCGCCGGAGCGCTGCTCGCGCTCCCCGCGGCCGCCGCCCCCGCGCAGGCCGCCGACGCCTTCCGCATCACCCCCAACCCCGCCGCGGCGGGCGAGTCGTTCGAGGGCTGGGGCACGAGCCTGGTCTGGTTCGCGAACGCCACCGGGAACTACCCCGAGGCCCTCCGCGAGGAGCTGTATCAGAAGGTCTTCGGCGACGACGGCCTCGACCTCAACATCGCCCGCTACAACATCGGCGGCGGCAACGCCTCCGACGTGAAGGACTACCTCCGCCCCGGCGGCGCGGTCGAGGGCTGGTGGAAGCAGAACCCGGCCGGCGACGCCGCGACCTACGGCGGCACGAGCACGAACTACGCCGACCGCGACGCGCTCCTCGCGAAGTGGAACGCCGGCGACGCCTCCTCCTACGACTGGACGAGCGACGAGACGCAGCGCTGGTGGGTCGAGGAGCTCGCCGAGGAGAAGCAGATCTCGCACTGGGAGGCGTTCGCCAACTCCGCCCCCTACTTCATGACCGAGAGCGGCTACGTCTCCGGCGGCTTCAACGCCTCGAGCGAGCAGCTGAAGCCCGCCGCGGAGGCGAAGTTCGCCCAGTACCTCGCGACCGTCACCGCGCACATGGAGGACGAGTACGGCATCGAGTTCGACACCCTCGACCCCTTCAACGAGCCGAACACCAACTACTGGGGCACGCAGCTCACCAACGGCGTGCCGACCGGCGGACGGCAGGAGGGCATGCACATGGGCCCGACCCGCCAGGCCGACCTGATCCCCGACGTGGCCGCCGCCCTGGACGCCTCGTCGAGCGACGCCGGCATCGCCGCGATGGACGAGACCAACCCCAGCATCTTCAAGACCAACTGGGCCGCCTACTCCGCCGCCGTCCGCGCCGAGGTCGACCGGTTGAACGTGCACACCTACGGCACCTCCGACCGCCTCGCGGTCCGCGACCTCGCCAAGCAGGCCGACAAGGACCTCTGGATGAGCGAGATCGAGGGCAACTGGGTCGCGGGCTACGACCCGGTGAACATCGAGAACGGCCTCGGCATCGCCGGCCGCATCAACGACGACCTGCGCGAGCTCGAGCCGAAGGCCTGGGTGCTCTGGCAGCCGGTCGAGGACCTCTACAACATGAGCCCGAAGGGCGAGAACCTCAACTGGGGCTCGATCTTCATCGACCTCGACTGCAAGCCCTATCAGGAGGGCGGCGCCGAGGTCTGGAAGTCCGCGCGCCGCGTCGCGGACGCCGGCGGCGACTCCACGAAGGCCCCGGTCTGCGGCGTCGAGACGAACTCGAAGTTCAACACGATCCGCAACTTCACCAAGTTCGTCCACGAGGGCGACCACCTGATGCCCACGAACGACACCTCCTCCACCGCCGCCGTCCGCGGCGACGGCAGCGGCGCGACCGTGGTGCACACCAACACCGGCGCGACCGCGAAGACCGTCGTGCTCGACCTCTCCCGCTTCGGCAGCATCGCCGCCGGCGCGACGGTCACCCCGTACGTCACGACGCAGGCCGCCTCGGCCGCCGCGCCCACCGGCAACGCGCTCGTCGCGAAGCCCGCGGTCGCCATCGACCGGGAGTCGCGCACCGCGACCGTGACGGTGCCCGCCAAGTCGGTCACCTCCTTCTCCATCGACGGCGTCTCCGGCGTCGCCGACTCCGCCCCCGCGCTGCGCGACGGCCACCGCTACCAGCTGGTCGGCACGCAGAGCGGCAAGGCGCTGACCGGCAACCCCACCGGCGCCGCGACCACGATCACCACCCTCGCCACCGACTCCACCGCCGCCGCGAAGCAGAGCTGGACCGTCCGCGAGGTCGCCCCCGGCGAGCGCGAGGCCACCCGCCGCGTCGTGCTGCAGAGCAGCGACGGCCGCGTGCTCGGCGCCACGAGCGCCGGCACCGACCTGCGCACGCTCTCGGTCGACGCCGCCAAGGCCGACGCCGCCACCCGCTGGATCGTCAGCACCACCGACGGCACCGCCTACACGCTGGTCAACGAGTCGATCGGGCTCTCGCTCGACGTCAACGGCCAGTCCAGCACCGAGAACACCACGGTCGGCGTCTACGGCTCGAACGGTGGAGCGAACCAGTCCTGGACACTGCGCGACCTCGCCCCGTCCTCCGCGCAGACGGTCGCCGTGCGCACCACCGTCGGCGTCGCGCCCACCCTGCCCGCCTCGATCGCCCCGCAGTACGCCTGGGGCACCGGCGCACCGGTCGCCGTCACCTGGCAGCGCCCGGCCGACTCGGCCTACGCCGCCGCCGGCCGCGTCGAGGTGACCGGCACCGCGACCGACCTCTTCGGCCAGTCGATCCCCGTCACCGCGCTCGTCGACGTCGGCGGCCTCACCGCCACCGACCCGGCGTCCCTCACCGTCGCCGCCGGAGCCTCCGTCGCCGCGGTGCAGGCCGCGGCCCCCGGCACCGTGCCGGCCCGCGTCGGCGCCTCGACCAGCACCTTCGCGGTGCCGGTCACCTGGGACTGGACGCCGCTGACCACCGCCTCGCTCGCGGCGCCCGGATCGGTGACGATCTCCGGCACCGCGACGGCCGACGGCCAGACCCTCCCCGCCACGCTGACGGTGCTGGTCACCGCGGGCACGCTCCGCAACTTCAACCCCGATGCGGGCATCGTCGCGACCGCGACCTCGTCCGAGTCGGGCTACGGACCGGAGCGCACCCGCAACGGCGTCGACGGCGACAAGGGCTGGTCCAACTGGACGAGTGGCACCAAGGCCGCGCAGAGCAGCCTGACCTACACCTTCCCCGCCACCCGCCAGGTGCAGCAGGTGTCGGTGCAGTTCCAGCGCGACGGCGGCACCAGCTGGGCGCAGAGCTACCAGCTGCAGTACCAGGGCGCCTCGAGCAGCACGTGGACCGCGGTCCCCGGCTACGAGTCCGCGGTCGCCCTGGCCGCGCCCGCCGACGGCACCGCGCCGACGCTGACCGCGACCTTCGCACCGGTGACGGCCAAGGCCTTCCGCGTCGTGATGAACGCCTACGCCAACACGCACCTCATCGTGTCGGAGACGAAGCTGTACGAGTCGGTGGCGTCGCCCGCCGCGGTCGCCACCCTCGGCGCCCTGCGCGTGAACGGAGTCGGCGTCGCCGGCTTCGAGCCGGCCCGCGGCTCCTACGCCGTGACCGTCGACGGCACGACGATGCCGGTGCTCACCGCGGTGGCCACCGACTCGGCGGCCCGGGTGCGCGTGACGCAGCCGACCACCGCGAACGGCGGAGTGGGCACCGTGGTGATCACGTCGGCCGACGGCACGGTCTCGCAGACGACGACCGTGACCGTGACGCTGAAGGCGCCCGCCGCCCTCGCCGTCGCGGCGACGGCCACGACCCGCTGCATCGCCGGCAAGGTCACCCTGACGGTCACGGCGCAGAACAACGCGACCGTCCCCGTCTCGATGACCGTCGCCTCCGCCTACGGCTCGAAGGAGTTCACCGGCATCCTGCCCGGCAAGAACGCCTCCGCCGCCTTCTCGACGCGCGCCGCCTCGGTGCCCGCCGGCCAGGCCACCGTCACCGCGACCGCCACCGTCGACGGCGCCCCCGTCACCACGGTGGTCCCGGCCGCGTACTCCGCGCGCAGCTGCTGACCCTCATGCTGGCCACGTAGCCGCGCCCTGCATGCTGGTCGAGTAGCCGCACAGCGGCGTATCGAGACCCACCCACCGAACACGTGGATCTCGATACGCCCGCTCCGCGGCCTACTCGATCAGCATGAAGACGCGGCAGCATGCGAACGCGGACCTTCCATGCTGGTCGAGTAGCCGCACAGCGGCGCGCTCATGCTGGTCGAGTAGCCGCGCAGCGGCGTATCGAGACCCACCGCGCTCACCACGGCGGGTCTGCAGACTCGTCCTTCTGACACAGGTGGATCTCGATACGCGCGCTCCGCGCGCTACTCGATCAGCATGAGTCCGCGAGCACCCGGGAGAAGCCGGGGCCCGATCCGGCTGCTGGACCAGCGGCGCCCTCCCATGCTGGTCGAGGAGTCGCGCAGCGGCGTATCGAGACCCGCCGTGGCCAGGACGCCGGCGCGTCAGTCCGTCGCCGCGTCGTAGACCGCGAGCAGGCGGTCGAGGAAGGCCTGCACCGTCGCGCGCTCGGCCTCCTCGAGGTCGGCGACGACCGCCTCGACGCCCGCGATCAGCGGGGCGACCCGCTCCTGCGCACGCCGCGCCGACTCCTCCGAGGCCGTCACGATCAGCTTCCGCCCGTCCGTGGGGTGCCGCTCGCGGCGGACGTGGCCGGCCGCCTCGAGGCGGTTCAGCACGAGGGTCATCGCCGCCGTCGAGACGCCGAGGCGCCCGGCCAGCTCGGTCGGCGTCAGCGGACCCGCGGACATCAGGTGCGTCATCGCGTCGAGCCCGACGGCGTCGATAGCGAGCGCGCGGGTGAGCGACTGCTCGAAGAGCCGCTGCCGCTCCGTCACCTGGCGCACGCGGGTCCGGATGCCGAGATCGGGCATGCTGTCACTCATGCCTCCACGATAACGGTGTAGATTGCCAATCTCATTGATTATCAACGAAGGCGGCAAACGTGACCCGTGTCCTGATCTCCGGCGCCAGCATCGCCGGCCCCGCTCTCGCGTTCTGGCTGCACCGCTACGGCGTCGAGGCGACGATCGTCGAGCGCGCGCCCGCACTGCGGCTCGGCGGGCAGAACGTCGACGTCCGGGGCGCCGGCCGCGAGGTCGCCCGCCGGATGGGCCTCGAGGACGACATCCGCGCCGCGACGACCGGCGAGGTCGGCACCCGCTTCGTCGGCCGGGGCGGGCGCACCCTCGCCGAGTTCCCGGCCGGCACCTCCGACAGCGGCGGCGCGACCGCCGAGCTGGAGATCCTCCGGGGCGACCTCGCGCGGCTCCTCGTCGACCGCACCGTCGAGCACACCGAGTACCGCTACGGCGACCGCATCACCGGACTGAGCGACAGTGGCACCGGCGTCATCGTCTCCTTCGAGAACGCCCCCGACGAGCGCTTCGACCTCGTCGTCGCCGCCGACGGCATCGGCTCGAGCACCCGCCGCCTCGTCTTCGGCACCGAGCCGGAGATCCGCTCGCTCGGCCTCGAGACCTCCTACGCCACCATCCCGCGCACCGCAACGGACGACGACTGGTGGCGCTGGTACAGCGCGGCCGGCGGACGCAGCATCACCCTCCGCCCGGACCCGCACGGCACCCTCCGCGTCGCGCTCTCGCAGGTGATCGACCGCCGCCTCGACCGCGCGAGCACCGAGCGCCGCTCGCTCGACGAGCAGCGCGCGCACCTCCGCACGGTCTTCGGCGACGCCGGCTGGGAGGCGCAGCGCGTCCTCCGCGGACTCGACGAGGCCGACGACCTCTACTACGAGCAGATCGGCCAGGTGCACGCCCCGCGCTGGTCGAGCGGACGGGTCGCGCTGGTCGGCGACGCCGCCTACTGCGCCTCGCCGGTCAGCGGGATGGGGACGAGCCTGTCGCTCGCGGGCGCGTACGTGCTCGCCGGCGAGCTCGCCGCGCACGTGGATCTGCGCGACGGCTTCGCGGGGTACGAGCGGATCATGCGGCCCTACGTGACGCAGGCGCAGGCGCTGCCGCCGGGGGTGCCGCGGGTCGCGAACCCGGTGTCGCGGCTCGGAGTGGCGGCGTTCGGGCTCGCGGTGAAGGTCGCGGCGACACCGGTGATCGGGCGGACGATGGGGCGGTTCTTCACGCCGCCCGCCGACGCGATCGCGCTGCCGGAGTACTCGCACCTGGAGCGCTGAGGAGGCGGGATCTCGATACGCCCCTGCGGGGCTACTCGATCACCAGAGGGAGGCCGGCCCACGGGCCACGCGATCAACAGGCAAGGCCCGCGGGCCACCTCCATGCTGGTCGAGTAGCCGCGGAGCGGCGTATCGAGACCCGACCCGTCAGTGCGCCTCGGCCGGCTCGCCGCGCTTCAGGACGCGGCGGACGCCCGTGACGGCGGCGACGACGATCAGGCCGAGCACGAGGCCGAAGATCATCGAGACGAAGGTGTCGGCGATCCAGACGACGACCGGGCCGCCGCCCTCGACCGCGTGGGTGACGGCGTGCACGACGTCGTACGGCCCGTGCCAGAACGTCTCGGCCAGGTTCGCCGTGACGAGGTGCCCGCCGACCCAGAGCATCGCGAGCGTGCCGATGATGCTGATGGTGCGGAAGACGGCCGGCATCGAGGCGACGATGCGCACGCCGAAGCGCCGGACGCCGCGCGCCGCGTTCTTCATCAGCCGCAGCCCGACGTCGTCGATCTTCACTAGCAGGGCGACCGCGCCGTAGACGAGCAGCGTCATGCCGAGGCCGACCACGGCGAGCGCCCCGAGCGTCCCGCCGACGCCGAGGTCGGTGTCGAGCCCGTCGAGCGCGATCAGCATGATCTCGGTGCTCAGGATGAGGTCGGTCCGCACGGCGCCGAAGACGAGCTTCTTCTCGTCGCGCGCCTCCGTCTCGCCCGCCGCGTGGTGCACGCCGAACCACTCGAGCACCTTCTCCGCGCCCTCGAAGCAGAGGAAGGCGCCGCCGACGATCAGCAGGTAGGGCAGCACCCAGGGCGCGAACGAGGAGAGCAGCAGCGCGATCGGGATGATGATCACGAACTTGTTGACGAGGCTCCCGAGCGCGATCCTCCCGACCACGGGCAGCTCGCGCGCCGGGGTCAGCCCCTGGACGTACTGCGGAGTGACGGCCGCGTCGTCGATGACGACACCGGCCGTCTTCGCGCTCGCCTTCAGGGCGGCGGTGAGGATGTCATCGACGACGGCGAGCAGGCCGACCGACATGGGTGCTCCTTAGCGAGGACGGGTGAGAAGCCTCACAGTATCGCCCGCAGCCGACACCTCCGAGCGGCCCGGGCGGCCCGGGCGCCTCAGCGCGGCGCAGGCCCCGTGCTCTCCCGCACGACGAGCTCCGTCGGCGTCAGCGTCACGCCCGAGCGCTCGCCCGACTCCAGCTCGCGCAGCAGGATGTCGACCGAGCGCCGCCCGGTGTCGCCGAACGACTGGTGCACGGTGGTCAGCGGCGGCCAGAAGCTCGCCGACTCCTCCATGTCGTCGAAGCCGACGACGCTGACCTCGCCCGGCACCGCCCGGCCCGCATCGTGCAGGGCCCGCAGCACGCCGAGCGCCATCTGGTCGTTCGCGGCGAAGACCGCCGTCACGGCCGGGTCCGCGGCCAACTCCCGGCCGATCCGGTACCCCGACGCGCTCGACCAGTCGCCGACGAGCGCCTCGGGCACGGGGGCGCCCTGCGCGCGCAGCGTCGACTCCCACGCCTCACGGCGCCGCTCGGCCGAGTAGGAGCGCTCCGGCCCGGCGATGTGGTGGACGGTGCGGTGGCCGAGCCCGAGCAGGTGCTCGACGGCCTGGCGCGCGCCCGAGACCTGGTCGGTGTCGACGACCGGGTAGCGGTCGCCGCCGGCCGAGTCGACGACCACGACGGGCAGATCCGGCGGCAGCACGATGTCGGCCTCGTCGAGCAGGTGCGCCTCCATGACGATGATGACGCCGTCGACCGCCTCCTCGCTCAGGCGGTGGAAGGCGACCGACACCTCGCCCTGGGTCGGGTGCGGCACGGGGATGAGGGTGATCGAGTACCCGGCGTCGGCCGCGGCGACCGCGATGGCGTCCAGGGTGCGCATGTTGCCGAAGGAGGACAGCGTGAACATGATCACGCCGATGCTGTGGAAGCGGCCGGTGCGCAGGGCCCGCGCCGCGCTGTTGGGCCGGTAGCCGAGGGCGCGCATCGCCTCGAGCACGCGCTCGCGCGTCTCGGTGTCGACGTTCTGCTTGCCGTTGGACACCCGCGAGACGGTCTGCCCGGACACGTTCGCGCGTCGCGCGACGTCGGCCATCGACACGCTCCGTCGGCGTGGGACGGCGGTCGCCGCGTTCGTCTCGATGGCCATGCCGTCCCTCCACGAGTCCCGCGCCGGTGGCGGAACAACGTTTCCCCATCGAAACCTAACGGATCGTGCGCGTGTTGACGTCGCCATGCTACGGTGGCGTCCTGCCATGTTGACGTGAACATGTCGGAACCGACCCCGAACGGAATCCCGCCGATGACGACGACGTCTCCCCCTGTCCCGCTGCGCGAGGTCACCCCGCCCGCCGCACCCCTCGCCGTCCCGCGCAGTCGCGCGAAGAGCGAGTGGAAGGGCCTGGCCTTCGTGGCCCCCTTCCTCGTGGTGTTCCTGCTCGTCTTCATCGCGCCGGTCATCTACTCGATCTACCTCAGCCTGTTCCGCGAGCAGCTCATCGGCGGCAACGCCTTCGTGGGCTTCGAGAACTACCTGGCGATCTTCCGCGACCCGAACTTCTGGGAGGGCTTCGGCCGCGTCCTGCTGTTCCTGGTCGTCCAGGTCCCGGTGATGCTGGTCCTCGCGCTCGTCGCGGCCCTCGCGATCGACAGCGGCCGGCTGCACGGCACCGGCTTCTTCCGCATCGTCGTCTTCCTCCCCTACGCGGTCCCCGCGGTCGTCGCGGTCCTGATGTGGGGCTTCATCTACGGCGACAACTTCGGCCTCACCGCCAACGTCAACGACCTGCTCGGCTCCGACCTGATCGCGCCGTTCTCGCGCGACTGGATCCTGGTCTCGATCGGCAACATCGTCACGTGGGAGTTCGTCGGCTACAACATGCTGATCTTCTACTCCGCGCTGAAGACCATCCCCGGCGAGCTCTACGAGGCCGCCGAGATCGACGGCGCCGGCCCGCTGCGCGTCATCCGCTCGATCAAGCTGCCCGCCCTGCGCGGCGCGATCGTCATCGCCTCGATCTTCTCGATCATCGGCAGCTTCCAGCTGTTCAACGAGCCGAACATCCTCCGGACGCTCGCGCCGAACATCATCACCACCTACTTCACGCCGAACATGTACGCCTACAACCTGTCCTTCGCGGGTCAGCAGTACAACGCGTCGGCCACGGTCGCCATCGTCATGGGCGTGATCACCGCGGTGATCGCCTACGTCGTGCAGCTCCGCGGCGCGCGCAAGGAGAACTGATGGCCATCGCAACCGCACCCCGTCCCACGAAGACCGCTCCGGCCAAGCGCCCCGCCCGCCGCGGCTCCTCGGTCGCCCCGAAGAAGTCGATCGCCTTCACGCTGCTGATGTCGGCGTTCATCCTCTACAGCCTCGTTCCGCTCGCCTGGCTCGTGATCAACGCGACCAAGACGCAGGCCGGCCTGTTCTCGAGCTTCGGCCTCTGGTTCGACGGCGACTTCGTCCTCTTCCAGAACATCGCCGAGACGCTCACCTACCGCGACGGCATCTTCCTCCGCTGGCTCGGCAACACGCTGCTCTACGTGGTGGTCGGCGCGGGCGGAGCGACCCTGCTCGCCACGCTCGCCGGCTACGGCCTCGCGAAGTTCCGCTTCGCCGGGCGCAAGGCGGTCTTCGCGGTCGTCCTCGGTGCGATCGCCGTCCCCGGCACCGCGCTCGCGGTCCCGACCTTCCTGATGTTCAGCCAGCTCGGCCTCACCAACACCCCGTGGGCGATCATCATCCCCTCGCTGATCAGCCCCTTCGGCCTCTACCTGGTCTGGGTCTACGCGGTCGAGTCGGTGCCCACGGAGCTGCTCGAGGCGGCGCGGATGGACGGCGCGGGCGAGTTCCGCACCTTCTTCACCATCTCGATCCGCCTGCTCGCCCCCGGCATCGTCACGGTGCTGCTGTTCTCGGTCGTCGCGACCTGGAACAACTACTTCCTCCCGCTGATCATGCTGAGCGACCCGCAGTGGTACCCGCTCACCGTCGGCCTCAACCAGTGGAACGCGCAGGCCACCGGCGTCAGCGCGCAGCCGATCTACAACCTGGTGATCACCGGCTCGCTGCTGACGATCATCCCGATCGTCGTCGCGTTCCTCGGCCTCCAGCGCTTCTGGCAGTCCGGCCTGAGCGCCGGCAGCGTCAAGGGCTAGGCCCTCCCCACGAACCCGTCCCCCCGGTCGGAGCGTCCTGCCCCGAACCACTCCACCCGCACCACCCCACAGCACGAAGAAGTGAAGGGAATCACCATGAAGATCGCCCACTCCGCCCTCCGGCGGACCCTGACGGTCGTCGCGGCCGCAGCACTCGCCGCGGGCTCGCTCGCCGCCTGCTCGTCCGGCGGCACCACCGGCGGCGGCACGACCGCCTCCGGCACCGCGGCCGACCTCGACGCCGCGCTCGAGACCGGCGGCAAGATCACCTACTGGAGCTGGACCCCCAGCGCCGAGGCCCAGGTCGCCGCGTTCGAGAAGGCCTACCCGAAGGTCGACGTCGAGCTGGTCAACGCCGGCACGAACAAGGACGAGTACACCAAGCTCGAGAACGCGATCAAGGCCGGCTCGGGCGCCCCCGACGTCGTCCAGATCGAGTACTACGCCATGCCGCAGTTCGCACTGTCGGACTCGCTGCTCGACCTCTCCCAGTACGGCATGGGCGACCTCGAGGACAAGTTCTCGGCGTCCACCTGGGGCAGCGTCAACATCGACGGCAAGCTCGTCGGCCTCCCGCAGGACTCGGGCCCCATGGCGATGTTCTACAACAAGAAGGTCTTCGACCAGTACGGCATCGCCGTGCCGACCACCTGGGACGAGTACATCGCCGCGGCGAAGTCGCTCCAGGCGGCCGACCCGTCGAAGTTCATCACCGCCGACACCGGCGACGCCGGCTTCGCGACCAGCATGATCTGGCAGGCGGGCGGCGAGCCCTTCACGACCGACGGCACGAACGTCACCGTGAACCTCAAGGACGAGGGCACCGAGAAGTGGACCGGCGTCTGGAACCAGCTCGTCGAGGGCGGCCTCCTCTCCGACACCCCCGCGTGGGGCGACGAGTGGTACAAGGGCCTCGGCGACGGCTCGATCGCCTCGCTGATCACCGGCGCCTGGATGCCCGGCGTGCTCGAGTCCAGCGTCCCCGACGCCTCCGGTGACTGGGCCGTCGCGCCCATCCCGACCTACGACGGCACCGCCGTCAGCGCCGAGAACGGCGGCGGCGGCCAGTCCGTCACCAAGCAGAGCGAGAACCCGGCGCTGGCCGCCGCATTCCTGCGCTGGCTGAACAGCGACGAGGCCTCGGTCGACGTCTTCCTCGAGAGCGGCGGATTCCCGTCGACCTCGGCCGACCTCAGCAGCCCGGACTTCACCGGCGCCGAGTCCGAGTACTTCGGCGGCCAGAAGATCAACGAGGTGCTGACCCAGGCCTCGACGGACGTCCGTCCCGGCTGGTCGTACCTGCCCTTCCAGGTCTACGCGAACAGCGTCTTCGGCGACACCGTCGGCCAGGCGTACGCCAACAAGTCGAGCCTCGACGACGGCATCGCCGCCTGGCAGAGCAAGCTCGTCGAGTACGGCAACGCTCAGGGCTTCACCGTCTCCGAGTAGCACTGTTCTCAAGTAGCACTGGCGGCGTTCGAGGCCGGTCGGATCGCTCCGGCCGGCCTCGACCCGTCTCACGATCCTGAGGGGGATCCCGCATGACCACCGCTCCCGACTCCGCCGCGCCGGCCGCCGCGCCGACCGGCGCGCACCAGAGCCGCTTCGCCATCGGCGCAACCGACTTCGAGCTCGACGGCAGGCCGCACCGCATCCTGTCGGGAGCGCTGCACTACTTCCGGATCCACCCGGACCTCTGGGCCGACCGGATCCGCAAGGCCCGCCTGATGGGCCTGAACACCATCGAGACCTACGTCGCCTGGAACGCGCACGAGCCGCAGCGCGGCGCCTGGCGCGAGGACGCCGGACTCGACCTCGGCCGCTTCCTCGACCTGGTCGCCGCCGAGGGCCTGCACGCGATCGTGCGCCCCGGCCCCTACATCTGCGCGGAGTGGGACAACGGCGGCCTGCCCGCCTGGCTCCTCCGCGACCCCGAGGTGGGCGTGCGCCGCTCCGAGCCGCACTACCTCGCGGCGGTGAGCGACTACCTCCGCCGGATCTCCGCGATCGTGGCGCCGCGCCAGATCGACCGCGGCGGGCCCGTCGTGCTCGTGCAGATCGAGAACGAGTACGGCGCGTACGGCTCCGACAAGGAGTACCTCGCCGAGCTGGTCCGGGTCACCCGCGACAGCGGCATCACGGTGCCGCTCACCACGATCGACCAGCCGACCCCGCAGATGCTCGCCGACGGCAGCCTGCCCGGCCTGCACCTGACCGGCTCGTTCGGCTCGCGGACGGCCGAGCGCCTCGCGACGCTGCGCGAGTTCCAGCCGACCGGCCCGCTGATGTGCATGGAGTTCTGGTGCGGCTGGTTCGACGACTGGGGCACCCAGCACCACACCACGGACGCGGCGGCGTCGGCGAGCGAGCTCGACGCGCTGCTCGCGGTCGGCGGCTCGGTCAACATCTACATGTTCCACGGCGGCACCAACTTCGGCCTGACCAGCGGCGCGAACGACAAGGGCCGCTACGCCGCGATCACCACGAGCTACGACTACGACGCCCCGCTGAACGAGAGCGGCGACCCGACGGCCAAGTACTGGGCGTTCCGCGAGGTCATCGCGCGCTACGCGCCGGTGCCGGAGGAGGTGCCCGCGGTCTCCCCGCCGGCGCCGGTGCTCACCGCGCCGCTCGTGCCGGGCCCCGCGCTGCTCGGACTCGACGCGGTCTTCGGGCCGGCGACGCGCCTGGAGTCGATGGCGAGCTTCGACGACCTCGGGCTGGCCGGCGGGTTCGCGCTGTTCACGACGACGCTGGCGGCGGGCGACGCTCCCGCCCGGCTCGTCGTCGGCGAGGAGGTGCGCGATCGCGCCTGGGTCCTGCTCGACGGCGTCCCGGTCGGCGTGCTCGCGCGTGACGACCACGAGCGGGCGATCACCCTGCCCCGCGGCACGGGCGAGCTGGCGGTCCTGGTCGAGGACCAGGGCCGGGTGAACTACGGCGAGCGGATCGGCGAGCACAAGGGGCTGATCGGCGGCGTGCGGCTCGACGGCGCGGAGCTGGGCGGCTGGGTCGCCCGGCCGCTCGCGCTGGAGTGCCTGCCCGAGTGCGGCCGGGTGCCCGGCAGCGGGTCGTTCGCGGCCGGGCCGGGGCTCGCCTCCGGCGCCTTCGAGCTCGACGCGCAGGCCGACCTGCACCTCGACACGCTGCACTGGGGCAAGGGCCTGGTCTGGGTGAACGGCTTCCTGCTCGGCCGCTACTGGCGGCGCGGGCCGCAGCGCACGCTGATCGTGCCGTCGCCGGTCACCCGGGTGGGGCGCAACGAAGTGGTCGTGCTGGAGTTCGAGTCGATCGCGGAGCCGGAGATCCGGCTGCTCGCGCACGCGGACCTGGGACACACGGAGATCTAGCGGCGGGGCGGTGTCCGAGGCCTCTGCTAGCCTCGGGCCGCCTCCGCCCGGACGCACGGCGGAGCAGAGGGGGAACCACCATGACGCACACCACCGCCGCCCGAGCCGGAGTCGCCCGAGCCGGACTCGCCCTCACGGGCGCTCTGCTGCTCGCGCTGACCGGCTGCACCGCCGCCGCCGAGCCCGAGCCGACCGCCGAGGCGCTGCCGCAGCACACCGACGCCGAGCTCGCGACGATCTTCGACGACATCCAGTTCGTGCCTGCGGAGTTCACCAGCACCGAGGAGATGCTCGGCTCGGTCTACCCGGGGCTCACCGCAACGGACGCCTCCTGCCTCGCGCCGTTCGGCGTCGGCTGGGACGCGGACGACACGCTCACCGACGCGGGCCTCGCCTACGGGACGAGCGCCGACCGCTCGATGACCTCGGTCGTCGCGAGTACCGGCGACGCGGACACCGCCTCCGCCCTCGTCGCCTCCGCCGAGGACGCGCTCGAGCGCTGCGCCGACGGCTCCGAGCTGTTCGCCCTGCAGGGCACCCCCGTGCAGACCACCGTCGAGCAGACCGAGCCCACGATCACCGGCACCGACGAGGCCGTCGGCTGGACCGTCACCGGCGACGTCGGCGGCGCCCCCTTCACCCTCGTCGGCATCACCACCCGCGTCGGCGGCGACGTCGTCGCCCTCGTCGGCTGGGACCCGTCGACCAACACCTCCTACGTCCACCAGGCCACCCAGCTCTTCGTCGACGCCCTCTAGCAGCGCGGCTCAGTGGCGAGGGAGAGCGCTCGGGCGCTGCAGAACATCAGCTGAGAAGGGGTGGCCTCCGCTGTCAGGGGAGGGACCCTGCTCTCAGCTGATGTTGTGCACACCCACTGCTGGTCGAGCAGCGCGCAGCGCGTATCGAGACCCGCCGCCTCAGCTCAGCCAGGAGAGCCGGCCGCCGTGCGGCGCCGCGAAGGCGAGCGGCACCCCGTCCGCCGCGAGCAGGAACGGCGTGCGCTCGGGCGCTGTCAGCGAGGCGGTCCGCTCCCGGAGCGACGGCAGCAGCGCCTCCGCCTCGAGCGTCACCAGGCTCGCGCCCGACTCGGCGACCGCCGCCAGCACCCGCTCCCGCGCGGCCCACGGCAGGTACACCAGCGTCCCGAGCGACACCACGACCGCGCGCAGCCCGCGCGGCGCCGCGGCGAGCACCTCCGGCAGCGCCTCCGCCGCGTCGCCCGCGACGATCGCGGGCGGGTCCTCCCGCAGCGTCGCCACGGCGGCCCGGAGCCGCTCGGTGCGCTCCGGCCGGTCCGGCGGCAGCAGCGCCTCCAGCCAGGCGCGGTCCTCGGCGGAGCCGACGTCGAGCGGACGCAGGTCCAGCCCGCGCCGCCACGCCACGACGGGGAGCCGCGAGGGCGCCGCTCCCCCGGTCACCGCGCACTCGAGCACCGGCTCGCCCCGCCCCAGCCGAGTCGTCCCCTCCGCCCCCGTGAACACGTACGAGTACCGCTCCGGCGCCAGGCACAGCCCGGCCGAGGCGCCGATCTCGATCAGCGCGACCGGCTCTCCCGGCTCCGTGATCCGCTCCAGCGCCCCGACCAGCGGGGCGCAGCGCAGCGCCTCGTTCGTCTGGGTGAGCCGCTCCGCCGCCACCGGCGCGACCCGCGGCCACTCCCGCCGCAGCCACTCCGCGAAGGCCGCGCCGTCCACCGCCGGCGCCCCGAGCAGCCGCGCCACCGAGAACAGCAGCGACGGCTGCCGGTGGGC
The DNA here is from genome assembly GCF_004345345.1 of Rathayibacter sp. PhB179. NCBI lineage: Bacteria > Bacillati > Actinomycetota > Actinomycetes > Micrococcales > Microbacteriaceae > Rathayibacter > Rathayibacter sp. PhB179. The sequence continues at coordinate 593,290 of NZ_SLVD01000001.1, forward strand.
GGGCGGCAGCTCGTCGATCAGCGCCAGCAGCGCCCCGTCACCGGCGACGGCGAGCGCCCACTCGACCTGCAGCTCGGAGGTCTGCGCCAGCTCGACGGCGGCGCGGCGGTAGCGGTCGGCGGTCGGCTCCATGCCTCCATCCTCCGCGATGCCCCGCGAACGGGATGCCCTCAGCACGCCCCCGCGCCGCTACGGTGAGCGGACATCCACCCCTCCGAGAGGACCCCGCCGTGCTCGACGCCGTCATCACCCTCGCCCAGACGTCCCTGCTCAGCCAGAACGACGTCCCCACCGGCCTCAACGCCGCGACCTCGGTCGGCAGCTTCTTCGGCGGCCTGATCGGCTACGTCATCGCCGTCGTCGCACTCTGGCCCGTCTTCACCAAGGCGGGCCGCCCGGGCTGGGGGGCGCTCATCCCCATCTACAACACCTACCTGCTGACCAAGATCGCCGGCTACCACGGAGCGACGGTGCTGCTCTTCCTCATCCCGTTCGTCAACGTGATCTGGGCGATCTTCATCGCCCTCGGCGTCGGCCGGGCGTTCGGCAAGGGCGCGCTGTTCAGCATCGTGCTGCTCTGGCTGCTCGCGATCATCGGCTACCTGGTCGTGGGCTACGGCTCCTCGCGCTACATCGGCGACGGCGGGAACCCGGCCCGCCGCCCGCGCTGACCTCAGCGCTCGAGGTGCGGCGGGTGGTCGCCGTGCCGGTGCACGATCCGCCAGCCCTGCCCGTCGATGCGGCGGTAGACGTGGGTGACCCGGATGATCAGCGGAGCCGTCTCGCGCCCGTCGATCCGCGTCGCGCCGATCTCGCGGCCGACCGTGTAGGCCAGGTCGCCGGCGACGTGGATCAGGTCGTAGTGCGGCGTCAGCCCGCCGCCGGCGAAGCGGCCCGCGACCCAGCCGAGCGTCTCGTCGATCGCTGCGCGGCCCCGCTCGATCGTGCCGAACGCGCCGTAGAGCGTCGAGTCCGCGGTGTCGGCCCAGCAGCGGCGGTACGGCTCCGCGTCGCCCGCGGCCATCGCGGCGAGCGCCTCGCCGACGGCCGCGAGGGCGAGCACGAAGTCGGGCGGCAGCTCGGTGACGGCGGCGGCGCCGAGGGCGGAGGAGACGGCGGCGTCCATGCGCGGGACTCTACTCCCGAGGTCACCCGCACCGTCGGCGGGTCGGCACTGCCGATCCCGATCCCTGTCGGTGGTCGCCGGTAGAACGGACGCATGTCCGGCATCCGTCAGCGCACCCTCCTCGACGTGCGGCGCATCTACGCCGAGCCGGCCGCGCTCGAGCTGCCCCGCGGGCAGGAGATCGTCGAGCGCTGGCCCGCGGCCGAGATCGTGCCGGTCGACTCGCACTGGAACATCCCGGAGGTGCACGGCGACGAGGCGAACGTCGCGCGCTGGGTGCGGATCAAGACGGAGGCGCTCGTCGTGGGCGTGAAGAAGTCGCTGGTCACCCGCCCCAACGGCCGCTCCGCCGACTTCATCGCCCCCTCCTCCGCCAACGGCTGCGCGATGGCCTGCGTCTACTGCTACGTGCCGCGGCGGAAGGGCTACAGCAACCCGATCACGGTCTTCGCGAACATCGAGCAGATCCAGCGGCACCTCGCCCGCCACATCGCGAAGCAGGGCGTGAAGGCCGAGGCGAACCAGTGCGACCCCGAGGCCTGGGTCTACGACATCGGCGAGAACAGCGACTGCTCGGTGGACGCGCTGCTGAGTGACAACGTCCGCGACCTCTGCGACCTGTTCCGGATGTCGCCGACCGCCAAGGCGTCGTTCGCCACCAAGTACGTCAACCGCGAGCTGCTCGAGTGGGACCCGCTCGGCCGCACCCGCCTCCGCTTCTCGCTGATGCCCGCCGAGACGGCGAAGGTCACCGACGTGCGCACGTCGCCGATGGCCGAGCGGATCGCCGCGATCAACGACTTCGTCGACGCCGGCTACGAGGTGCACGTCAACTTCTCGCCGGTGATCCTCACCGAGACCTGGCAGCGCGACTGGACCGAGCTCTTCGAGCAGCTCGACGCGGCCCTGCACCCGCGGGCGAAGGCGCAGCTCGCCGCCGAGGTGATCCTGCTCACCCACAACGCGGGCCTGCACGAGGTCAACCTCGGCTGGCATCCGAAGGCCGAGGACCTGCTCTGGGCGCCCCGGATGCAGGAGTCGAAGGTCTCCGAGAACGGCGCCGTCAACATCCGCTACCGCCGCGACCTCAAGCGCGCCGCCCTCGACCGCTTCCTCGCCCTCCTCGCCGAGCACCTGCCCTACTGCCGCGTCCGCTACGCGTTCTGATCGAGGGTCCGGAGGAGGAGCGACGCCCCTGCGGCCGCATCGGCGCGCAGCCGCTCCTCCGGCTCCTCATCGCCGGCCTCCTGCATCTGCGTCGCGAAGTGCCCCGCCCACGGGCCCTGCGGATCGAGCAGCATCGACACCGCGGCGCGGGCGACGGCAGCAGGGGGCCGTCGATGGCTCACCACCGGAATGCCTGCGATCGCCCGTGCCGCTTCCCGAGCCCCGCCGGGGTTGTAGAGCAGTACGAACATCAGGTCGTAGGCGTCCTTCGGTGCGGCACGCGCCGCCAGGGCTGCGCATTTCGCAGTGAGGTACCCGCCGAGAACCGCGTCCCACTGCCACCCCGCCGCCCCTCTCCGGGCCCGGAAGCCGGACGTCCGCAGCACCCGATCCAGCCAGCCGAAGTCGAGCTCCTCGCGGTCGTAGACGGAGCCGAGCTCGAAGAGGAGATCGACATCGGTGGTCCCCAGGTGAGCGGCGGGCGCCGAGGGGGCGAGGAAGTCCGGGTTCAGCCCGCCGATGACGACGAAGCCCTGCGCGTAGGCTCCGGCGAGCAGCGCGAAACGGACCAGCGCGTCCTCCGCTCGCGCGCGCGCCGCCCTCGTCCTCGCCTCAGAAGCCGATGACCCTCTCCCTCAAGAACTCCGCCGCGTCGGCGCTCCGGCCCCCCGCCCGCAGGAGATCGGCGTAGACGCGAACCGGCGACGCGACCGTCACACCCTGCACGGACGAGGCCGAGGCCAGGATCTGAGGGGGCGAGGCAAGGAGGTGGATCCGACCGCCGGTCTCGACCTCGACCGCGCCCCCCTCGCCGCTCAGATCCTGGCAGGCCCGGTCGAAGTCCTCTGCCGTGACGCGGATCAACAGGTCGGGGACCCTGGTGAGGAAGGGTGCGAGCCGATCCGCCGCAGCGCTGCCGGAGGCGCACCAGGCGGTGGTCACGGTGCGCTCGACCAGGTCGAGGGAGTCCGCGACGTCTCGCCAGGGGACGTGGAACTGGCGCGACTCGTCCGCTCCCGCCGCTCGAGCCGAGTGCCCGGCCCAGTCGCTCAGCAGCCTGCCGGGGTCGCGGAACTCCCGGCCGGCCGTCCTCCCGCGCTCCGGACCCACCTTCGCGGTATAGCCCTCCGCGTCGAGAGCGGCGAGCGCCTTGGAGGTCTGCTGATAGGAGAAGCCCGTGGCGGAGACCAGCTCGGCAGCCCGCGCCGCGGAACCACCCGGCCCTCCCCCACCGCGGACGAGAGCGGCGAGCGCGGCCTCCGCTGTAGCGAGCCTCGCGGCGCTCCACGCCCCGACGCGCGGGGGCCTGCGGCGCTCGGGCGGCAGCCGCACGATCAGGAGATCGGGATCGATCCGGATCACGGCGCTCCCCGACTCGTCAGCCCACGATGCGCCCTGCTCATGCAGGAGTGCGCGTGCGCCGGGCGACATCCCGCGGGCGAGGAAGACGGGCACGTCGTTGCGCCCTCCCGGCAGGTCGCGCTCGCGCGCCCGGCGCACGTCGGCAGGCAGTCCCTCGCCGATCCACACCGGAACCAGCGACCATCGCGCCGGCCGACCGACGACGACCCTGCCCGCGTCCACCCGCGGTGACGCCTCCTCGGGCAGGGCGCTGCGCAGGAGCTCCAGCAGCGACTTCTCTCGTCTCACCACGGTTTTCATCCTACTTGGAGAAAATCCTTTTTTCTCGAAAATAATCGAGTTCAGGCTTCGGGGGAGAGAAGTGCGGTCTGAGTGCGTCGGGGCGCCCGGCATCGCATTCCTGGGAGTCCGCCCGCCGTGCCGCGGCACCGCTTCGCAAAGCGGATAGCGGCCCCCGTTCCAAGGCCGCTCCCCGTACCTTCGGAGAACGGTCGTTCCTGCGACCACTCGCTCGACTCCCCCCTCCGCCCGGCACCCGGCAGAGGGAGTCGCCGCCAGGGCCCTTCGAGCCCGGCGGTGGGTCGGCCCCCTCCGACCCGCACGACGTCCCGGCACTCAGCCGGTTCCTCCCTCGCACGAGTCGCGGCCGACACCGCGACGCCTCACACAGAACGGCGGCTCCGCACATGGGCGCTCTCCTCTACGGCACTCCGGCCACCTCCCACGAGATCGACGACCGCGCGCTCGCGCACCTGCAGATCGTGATGATCAACAAGTTCCGCCGCAACGAGGCCTTCGCCTTCCAGCTGGACGCCTCGAGTGCGCACGGCACCGGCCGCCAGACGCTCTGGCTGCACCCGACCATCCCGCTGCAGTTCTCCTTCCACGGCAGCCGCGTCCCGGCCATCAACGCCGCCTGGGTGCGCGCGCTGATGGAGGAGGCCAACAGCGGCCGCGGGCTGCGCATCGTGCCCGAGCCGGCGCAGCAGCCGGACTCCGCCGTCGCCACCGCCGCGGCCTGATCCCGCCACGCAGCCGGGGGGCGGGGAGACGATGATGCACGGCACCGAGCACTGGGCCCCCGACTTCCTCCGGCTCGCCGGGCCGGCGCACCGCGACGCGGACTTCGCCTGCTCGACGACGCTCGACGGCGTCACCGGCTCGCTCTGCGTCACCGAGGGACTGCTGGTCCTGGGCGGCACGCAGCCGACCGTCCGGCTGCGGGCGCTCGACATCCGCTCCTGGTGGGACACCCCGACCGGCGGCACCTTCTCGCTCGCCGTCGAATCCGGCGCCCGGCACTCGGTGGTGCTGCTCTCGCAGTTCCGCGGCGCCACGGTGGTCGCCATGACGCAGGCCTTCGGGCCGCGGAAGCGCCGCGCCGCCGCCTAGGTCGTCGCCGCAGGCTGTATCCGCCCAGCGAACTTCCGCGCCGCTGCTCTCGACCTCGATGCGCACGCATGCGACGCTGGTCGCGATGGACGACTCGAACGGCGAGGTCATCCGCTCCGACATCGGCGGGCGGGACTTCGAGCAGGCACGCGCACTGCTCGAGTCGGTGTACAACGGGCACCGATTCTCGGTGGAGCCGGGCGAGGACTTCTCCTACCGCTACACCTCGGTCGGCGACAGCGACGTCACGCTCCGCGGCAGCCAGTTCGCCGGCTCGATCGAGGGGCGCATCCAGACCGACGGCGAGTACGTCGTCTCCTGGCTCACCGCGGGCGAGGGCGTCACCGACCTCGACCACGCGCCGATGCGCCAGATCTACGGCCGCCCCGCGATCTTCGTCACCGGCCGGCCGAACGCCTTCGAGTTCCACGACTACCGGCAGAACCTCATCCACTTCGACGGCGGCTACCTCGAGGGCGTCGCCCGGGAGGTGGAGGGCACGGCGGGCGGACCGCTGCTGTTCGACACCACCGCGCGCCCCGAGGGCGAGGCGCTGCGCCGCTGGTCGGCCACGGTCGCCGCGGTCGCCCGGGTGATCTACGACGTCGACAGCTCCGCGCTCCTGCGCCAGGAGGCCGACCGCGCCGTCGCCGTGGCGCTGCTCGAGACGTTCCCGCACGAGTCGCTCGAGGCGCCGACCGACCTCGCCGTGCCGCGCAGCGGGCGCCTGCGCACCGCGATCGAGTTCATGTACGCGCACGCGCACGAGCCGATCCGCACCGAGACGATCGCCGAGGCCTGCGGCGTGGGCCTGCGCACTCTGCAGTCGGAGTTCCGCCGCGAGTTCGGCTTCACCGCCGTCGACTACCTGCGCCGCATCCGGCTCGACGCCGTGCGCAAGGAGCTGCGCGCCAAGGCCTCGGGCGAGGTCAGCGTGACCGAGGTGGCGCGCCGCTGGGGCTTCGCCCACCTCGGCCGCTTCTCGGCGTCGTACGCGCACCGCTTCGGCGAGCGGCCGAGCACGACGCTCGAGAAGTGACGCGCGCCCGAGTGACGCGCGCCCGAGTGACCGGCGCCTAGAAGAAGTCCCCGCCGCTGTCGTGGTCCTCGCTCGCGCGGGCCTCCGTGGTGGGCCGGGCCGGCAGCAGCCGCCGCGTCTTGTCGCGCATGGACTCGACCGCCTCGTCGTCGTCGAGGTCGATCCCGCGGTCGAGTGCCGGGCTGGTGAAGAGCTGGCTGGCGGGCCCGAGCAGCAGGCGGGTCTCGCCGCGCAGCCCCTCGTCGGAGAGCCCCGGGACGACGACGAGGTCGGACTTCCCGACGTTCGCCAGGGCCTGGGCGTACTCGACGACCGCGGTGCACACCGCGTCCCCCAGCAGCACGAATCCGCTCGCGTAGTACAGCTTCTGCATCGTCTTCCCCTCTCGCGCGCACGACCGCGCCGAGATTCGACGCTAGAACGCGGCGCTGAGAGCTCCCACCCCCTTGACGGAGGGCGCGAGAGCTCCGCTACTCCTCCGCGCCGCCGACGGGCGTGCGGTTGAGCGTGTAGGCCTGCTCGCTGCCGGCCACGCCGGCGACGATCACCGTGATCGGCGCCGTGTAGGTGCCGAGCGGCCAGGTCAGCAGCAGATCGGCGGTCTGCTCCTGGGTGCGGCCGTCGACCGGGACCCAGGCGATGGTCTTGCGGTACGAGCCGTCGGCGAGGTCCCGGTTGGTGCGCAGCAGGAGCGTCTGCGACCCGTCGGAGCCGACGCTCGAGGAGACGACCGAGAAGTTGGGGCCGTCGGCGGCGGTGATGCGCAGCGGAGTCGCACGCGAGTCGCCGGAGCCGGAGCGGGTCATCCGCGGCGCGACGGTCAGGGTGACGAGCTCGCCGGCGGTGAGCTGCCCGGTGATCGCGATGGCGAGCGGGCGGTTCACGTTGATCTGCTCCTCGCGGAAGCTCTCGGCGGTGAAGGAGGTGTACTCGACCGAGCGGACCGACGGCGCGGGCGGCGGGGTGGTCGAGGCCGCGGCGAGCGGGGCGGCGGCGGCGACCGCGACGATCGGGACGCTCCAGGCGGCGGCGGTCGTGATCGTGCGGCGGCCGAGGGTGTGGGATGCGGTGGTGCGGGATGCAGTGGTGCGGCGGGAGGGGGCGGTGGTCATGTCGTCTCCAGACGTCGGCGCGGTGCGTCCCCCTTCCGGGGACACGCGCCCACGCTAACCGACACCTGACGGCCAGCCGAGTCCCTGCGAGCCCTCTCAGCCCGGATGCCACCCCTACGGGGGAGGTGGCGCCCGGGAGCCCCGCCGGCAGCGCTACTGCTCCGCTGCGCGCGCCACCGCCTCCAGCCGGGCGACGTGCTCCGGCCACCACTCGGCGGGGACCGGCGGCAGGTTGTCGCCCGGCGTGCGCAGCCCGACGCGGCCGTCGATCAGCTCGCGCACGATGTCGGCGTGCCCCGCGTGCCGGTGGGTCTCGGCGGTGAGGTGCACGAGGATCCGGTGCAGCGTCACGTCCCGGTTCGTCCACCACGGCACGACGCCCGGAGCGGTGAGGTCCAGCGCGGCGACCGTCGCGTCGGAGTGCGCCCAGACCCGGCGGTACTGCTCCACCACCTGCTCGCGGGACTCGTCCGCCGTCGCCCACATGTCGGAATTCGGCTCGGACTCGTCCTCCATCCAGGGCATCGGCTCGGGGAACGGCCGTCCGAAGACGGCGCCGAGGTAGCCGGCCTCCGTCCCCGAGACGTGCTTCACCAGGCCGAGCAGGTTGGTGCCGGTGGGCACCAGCGGCCGGCGGAGGTCGTACTCGCCCAGGCCGTCGAGCTTCTGCAGGAGGGCGTCGCGGCCCTCCTGCAGATAGCGGAGGAGAGTCTGCTTCTGATGGGCGCTGCTCGGATCGATGGCGCTCTGATCACTGCTCATCCCCCCAGCCTGGCCCGGGCCTCAGAGCACCGCCACCCGAGCGTCCTCGCGCACGACCTCGGTCAGCACGGTGCGCCGGGTCTCGGCGCCGACGGGCGACACCTCACCGGTCAGCACGACCTCGGCGGTCGCCTCCCTCGTGGCGCAGTCCGGCCCGACCCAGAGCTCGACGAGCCCCGGCTCGACCGAGCGGACGCCGCGGCGGTCGGTGAAGGCCAGCCGCGCGGAGGGGACGTCGAAGCGCACCAGCGCCTCCTCCCCCGCGGCGAGCTCGACCCGCGCGTAGCCGAGCAGCTGCGCGACCGGGCGGGTCACCGAGGCGACCACGTCGCGCGCGTAGAGCTGCACGACGTCGACGCCGTCGCGCTCCCCCGTGTTGCGCACTCGCACGGTCGCGGTGAAGGCGCCGTCGGTCGGTGCCTCCGCCGCTCCGGGATCCGCCGACTCCAGCGCCAGCTCGGACCGGCTGAACGCCGTGTAGCTCAGCCCGTGCCCGAACGGCAGCACGGGCGTGCTGTCGGCGCTGGTCACGTCGGAGGGCCCGCCGAGGATCGGGTGCAGGTACGAGAACGGCTGCGCCCCGGCCGAGCGCGGCAGCGAGACCGGCAGCCGGCCGGACGGCGCGACGCGGCCCGAGAGGACGCCCGCGATCGCGCCGGCCCCCTCCTCCCCGGGGAAGAACGCCTGCAGCACCGCCGCGGGCGCGGAGTCGCCGCGGATCGCCCAGTCGATCGCGTAGGGGCGGCCGGTGAGCAGCACCAGGGCGACCGGCGTGCCGGTGGCGACGACCGCCTCGACCAGCTCGCGCTGACGGCCGGGGAGCTCGAGGCTCTCGACGTCGTTGCCCTCGCCGACGGTGCCGCGACCGAAGAGCCCGGCCCGGTCGCCGACGACGACCACGGCCACCTCGGCGCCGCGGGCGGCCTCGACGGCCTCGGCGATCCCGGCGGCGTCGGCGGAGGAGTCGTCGCCCTCCACCGAGCAGCCCTCGGCGAGGAGCAGTTCGCTGCCGGAGAATTCGGCGGCGAGCGCCTCCCGCACCGTGCGGATCTCGAAGCCGAGCGGCACGCCCTCGTGGTGCGCCAGCACGTGGTTGGCGAAGGAGTAGCAGCCCATCAGGGCGGGCGCGCTGTCGGCGTTCGGGCCGATCAGGGCGATCCGGCGCGGCTGGGCGAGCGGCAGTCGCCCGTCGTTCGTCAGCAGCACGAGCGACTCCTCGGCCAGGCGGCGGGCGAGGTCGCGGTGCGCGGGCGAGTCGAGGTCGATCGACTCGGGCGCGTCGTCGAAGCGGGCGTCGAGCAGGCCGAGCCGCTCCTTCTGGGCGAGCACCCGCAGCAGCGCGCGGTCGACGATCGCCTCGTCGGCGCCGCCGGAGCGGATCCGCTCGGCGAGCGGCGCGAGGAAGGCGTCGCCGGTCGGCAGCTCGACGTCGATGCCGGCTTCGAGCGCCAGCTGCGCGGCCTCGCCGAGGTCGGCGGCGACGGCGTGCATCAGGTGAAGGAAGGCGACCGCGAAGTAGTCCGCCACCACCACGCCGTCGAACCCCCAGCGCTCGCGGAGCACTCCGGTGAGGTAGGCCGGCGTCGCGCCGACCGGGTCGCCGTCGATCTCCGCGTAGGAGTTCATCACCGAGCGGGCGCCGCCGTCGCGGATCGCCATCTCGAACGGCGGGAGCAGCACGTCCGCGATCTCGCGCGGTCCGGCGTGCACCGGCGCGTGGTTGCGGCCGCCGCGCGAGGCGGAGTAGCCGATGAAGTGCTTGAGCGTCGCATCGACGCCCGCCGACTGCAGCCCGCGCACGTAGGCGGTGCCGATCGTGCCGACCACGTACGGGTCCTCGGCGATGCACTCGTCCACCCGGCCCCAGCGGGGGTCGCGGATCACGTCGAGCACGGGGGCGAGGCCCTGGTGGATGCCGAGCTCGCGCATCGAGCCGCCGATGGCCGCGGCCATCTCCTCGACCAGCTCCGGGTCGAACGAGGCGCCCCAGGCCAGCGGCGTCGGGAAGGTCGCCGCCTTCCACGCCGCCAGGCCGGTCAGGCACTCCTCGTGCACGATCGCCGGGATGCCCAGCCGGGTCTCCTCGACCAGCCGGCGCTGCTCGGCCCACAGCCACTGCGCGCGCTCGACCGGGTCGACCGGGCGGGTGCCGTAGACGCGGGTGAGCTGGCCGATGCCCTCGCGGGTCGCGTCGGCGTAGCCGGTGGAGGTGGCCATCTCGCCGGCCAGCGGCGCGACGACCTCGCCGCCCTGGTCGACCCAGTAGCCGACCAGCTGGGTCAGCTTCTCCTCCAGCGTCATCCGGCCGATCAGGTCGGCGACGCGCGCGGAGGGGGCCTGTGTCTCGGTGGTCGGGCTGTCAGTCATGGGGGTCATCCCTTCACCGCTCCGGTGAGTCCGCCGACGATGCGGCGCTCGAAGACGCTGAAAAAGATCAGCGCCGGGATCATCGACAGCGACACGAAGGCGAGCACCTTCGCCGTGTCGACGGAGTACTGCGACGAGAAGGCCTGCACGCCCAGCGGCAGGGTGAAGCTCGACTCGTCGCTGAGGATGAACAGCGGCAGCAGGTAGCTGTTCCAGCTCGCGATGAAGGCGAGGATGCCCGTCGTGATCACACCCGGCATCGCCAGGCGGACGACCATCCGCCAGAAGAACCCGATCCGGCTGCAGCCGTCGATGAAGGCCGCCTCCTGGATCTCGTCGGGGATCGCCCGCAGGAACGGCACCAGGATGATGATCGTCGTCGGCAGGCCGAACGCGATCTGCGGGAGCACGACGCCGGCGAGCGAGTTCATCAGGCCGAGGCTCTTGATCACCAGGTAGAGCGGGGTGATCGCGACGGTCATCGGGAACATCAGTCCGGCCGCGAAGAGCGCGTAGAACACGCCGCGACCGCTGAAGCTGTAGCGGGCGAGCACGTAGCTCGCCATCAGCCCCAGCACGACGACGCCGAGCGTGGTCGCTCCGGCCGCGATGGCGGAGTTGCCGACCTCGCGCCAGAAGATGCCGCCGGTGATCACGTCGAGGTAGTTCTGCACGTTCCACGGCGCGGGGAAGCCCGAGGGGTCGGTGGTGATCTGCGCGTTCGTGCGGAACCCGCCGATGATGATGTACGCCACCGGCGCGAGCATCAGGGCGATCACGACGATCGCGACGACGTAGGCGATGATCGTGCCGCGCCCCAGCGGGCGGCGGCGGGGCTTGGGCGGCCGCGGCGAGAGCGGCGTGGTCGCGGTGGGCGGCTTCGTGCCCGGGGGCACTGCTGTCAGGGTCGCCATCTCTTGGCTCCGGCCTTCCTCGTGTCTCCCGTGAGGGCGCCTTCGGTGTCCCGCCGCAGCACGAAGCGCTGGTAGAGCAGCGCGACGATCAGCGAGACGAGGAACAGGACCACGGCGACCGCGTTGCCGTAGCCGTAGTTGCCGGCGTTGCGGCCGTTGGTGACGAGGTACGTCGCCATGGTCGAGGTGCCGGCGGTCGAGGACACGTACTGCCCCCAGATGATGTAGACGAGGTCGAACAGCTGCAGCGCGCCGATGATCGACAGGAACGCCCAGATCCGCAGCGTCGGCGCGAGCAGCGGCAGGGTGATCCGCCGCTGCACCTGCCAGTAGGACGCGCCGTCGATCGACGCGGCCTCGGACAGCTCCTCCGGGATGCCCTGGAGGCCGGCGAGGAAGAGGATCACGGCGAAGCCGATGTACTTCCACGTGATGATCAGCATCAGGGTCCAGAGGGCGATCGCCGGGTCCGAGAGCCAGTCCTGCTTGAGCGCGCCGAGCCCGACCTTCTCCAGGAAGCCGTTGACGGCGCCGCTGGTCTGGAGCATCAGGCTCCAGCCGGTGCCGACGACGACCTCGGAGATCACGTAGGGCACGAAGATCAGCACGCGGATGATCGACTGCCCGCGCAGCTTGCGGTTGAGCAGCAGCGCGATCAGGATCGCGGCCGGCCCCTGCAGGACGAGCGAGAGCACCACGATCGTGCCGTTGTGGCTGAGCGCCTCGTGGAAGGTCGGGTCCTGCAAGATCGTCAGGTAGTTCTTGAACCCGACGAAGTCGGTCGGGACGCCGTAGCCCTGCCAGCTGAAGAAGCCGTAGTAGGCCGCCATCACGACCGGGAAGATCACGAAGGCGAGGAAGACGATCAGCGCCGGGCCAACGAGGATCGCGACCTCGAGGCGGCCCGACCAGCCCAATCCTCGAGGGCGCAGGCCCCGGCGGCGTCGCTTCGCCGCCGGGGCCTCGGGGCGCGCGTCCTCGCGGAGCGCAGTGGTCGTCACGGTCAGGCCTTGGCCGCGGCGGCGTCGACGGCCTCGACGAGCTGCTCCGGGTCGCTCTTGCCGGCGAGCAGGTCGACGACGGCGACGTTCAGCGCGTTGCCGACGTTCTGGCCGTAGACGGTGTCGAGCCACTGCGAGACGTAGGGCGCCGAGTTGTACGCGGCGAGGATGTCCTTCAGGTACGGCTCGGTGACGGCCTCCTGCGCGACGGTGTTCACCGGCGGCGCGTTGAAGGCGGCGTAGTACTCCTTCTGCACGTCGGAGGTGGCGAGGTAGTTCAGGAAGTCGACGCACTCGTCGGGCGCTGCGGTGGAGCAGGAGTAGCCGTCGACGCCGCCCATGATCGAGCCGGGCGCGCCGGCGCCGCCGTCCACCTCGGGGAAGGGGAACCAGCCGAGGTCGGGCAGGGGCTTCTCGTCGGGGGTGAGCGAGGCGATGACGCCGGGGTTCCAGGCGCCCATCAGCTCCATGCCGGCCTGGTGGTTGGCCAGGAGTCCGGCCGAGGATCCGGCGCCCTGCTGGGCGGCGGTGGTGAGGAAGCCCTCGTTGAACGGCTCGGTGCCGGCGAAGGACTGCAGGTCCTCGCCCGCCTTCAGCCAGCAGTCGTCCGAGAAGTCCTTGGAGTCGGCCGCCTCGGCCATGGTGTCCGCGCTGCACTCGCGCAGGGCGAAGAAGTAGAACCAGTGCGCGGCGGGCCAGGCGTCCTTCGCGCCGAGCGCGATCGGCTGCGCTCCGGCGCTCTTGAGCGCGGTGACCGCGGAGTCGAGCTCGTCGAGGGTCTTCGGCGTCTCGGTGATGCCGGCCTCGGTGAAGAGGTCCTGGCTGTAGAAGAGGCCGCCGGGGAGCACGGCCACGGGCATCGCCCAGACCTTGTCGTCGAGCGTGTTCGCCAGGAACGAGCCCTCGGGGATCTCGCTGCGCGCCTGGTCCGAGATGCCGCCGGTGAGGTCCTTGACCAGGCCGCCGGCGACCATCGCGGCGAGCTTGCCGCCGCCGCGCTGGAGGAAGATGTCCGGGGCGTCGCCCGAGTTGAGCGCCGTCTGCAGCTTGCCGTCCAGGTCCTCGTTCTGGATGGCCTGCGACTCGATGGTGACGCCCGGGTTGGCGGCCTCGAAGTCGGCGATCGTCTTCTCCCAGAACTCCTGGCCGGGACCGGTGGTGGAGTTCTGCCACAGGGTCATCGCGACGGTGCCGTCGGAGGATCCCGCGTCCTCGGCGGAGCAGCCGCTGAGGGCCGCCGCCGCGCCGAGCAGGGCCACGGTGGCCACCGCCGTCTTCCTGAATGCTGTTCTCGTGAACTTCATCGTTCGAACCGTTCTCTTCGCTGAGAGGCGCCGCCAGGGAGAGCGGCGCCGGGGTGCGCCCGTCCAGGACGGGCCCGATCAGTCTCAGAGCGGCCGAAAGGATCGGCAAACGTTTTCGAAACCATTTTCGAAGCGCCGGGTCAAGGATCCGGATCGCGCTCTCATCGGCGCGCTTCCGGGGTCTAGGGTCGACCGCATGTCCCTCCGCCCGACCATCCACGACGTCGCCGCCGCCGCCGGCGTCTCGGTCGCGACCGTGTCGAAGGCGATGAACGGCCGCTACGGCATCGCGCCCGCGACGGCGAACCGCGTGCTCGAGATCGTGCGCGAGCTCGGCTACGAGTCGAGCCTGGTCGCCAGCAGCATGCGCTCGCGGCGCACCGGGGTGATCGGCGTGCTGGTCGCCGGCTTCGAGCCGTTCAGCGCGGAGATCCTCAAGGGCGTCGGCTCGGTGCTGCGCCGGTCGCGCTTCGACCTGCTCGCCTACAGCGGCTCGCACGAGGGCGAGCAGGAGGGCTGGGAGCGGCGCTCGCTCAGCCGGCTCAGCGGCACCCTGATCGACGGCGCGATCGTGGTGACGCCCTCGGTGGTCAGCACGCCGTCGGACATCCCGCTGGTCGCCGTCGACCCGCACACCGGCCGCGCCGACGTGCCGACCGTCGAGTCCGACAGCTTCGGCGGCGCCCTCCAGGCCGTGCGCCACCTCGTCGCCCTCGGCCACCGGCGCATCGGCTTCGTCGCCGGCCGCGTCGACCTCCGCTCCGCCCGGCTGCGCGAGGCCGGCTACCGCGCCGGGCTCTCGGAGGCGGGGATCGCGTTCGACGAGCGGCTGCTCCGGGTGGGCAGCTACCACCACGACACGGCGCGGCTGCCGGCCTCGACGATGCTCTCGCTGGCCGACCGGCCGACCGCCGTCTTCGCCGCGAACGACGTCTCGGCCCTCGCGATCATCGAGACGGCCGCGCACCTCGGGCTCGACGTGCCGCGGGACCTCTCGGTGGTCGGCTTCGACGACGTGCCCGAGGCGGCCCGCTTCGATCCGCCGCTGACCACGATCCGGCAGCCGATGCAGACGCTCGGCGCGACGGCCGCCGAGATGCTGATCACGCTGATGGCGGGCGGCACCCCCGCCTCGCTGCACGTGCAGCTGCCGACCCAGCTGGTGCGGCGCGCGACGACCGCGCCGCCCTCGATGCGGAGGACACCCTGATGCCGGACGCGCTGACACCGGGCGACCTGACACCGGACGACCTGACACCGGGCGAGGACGGGGCCGAGCCCCGCGACGCGCACGACGAGCTCTTCGACGCGCTGGTGTTCGTCGACCTCCCCGTGCTCGACGCACTGCTCGACACCCGCTTCGTGATCGAGCACCCGACCGGGCTCGTGCAGTCGAAGCTCGACTGGATGGACGACATCGCCGAGGGCCTGAAGGAGTACCACGCCATCGACCACGTCGAGAGCGCGGTCTCCGGCACGGCCGCGCACCCGGTGCTCGTCTCGCGCACCCTGACCGAGGCGACGATCGGCTCGCTGCACGCCACCTGGCGCCTGCAGCTCACCAGCCGCCTGGTGCCGGTCGGCGACGAGTGGGTGATCACCCGGACGACCGTCAGCACGTGGTGAGCAGGCAGGCGTGGCGAGCGCTCGATCCGACCGTCGTCAGGCCTGCAGGATCACCGCGCCGTAGTGCGTGCCCGCGCCGGTGCCGACCAGCAGCACCGACTCGCCCTCCTGCACGCGGGCGCGGTGCAGCGCGAGCGGGATCGCCGCGCCGATCGTGTTGCCGACCTCGGGGAGGGTGATCACCATCCGCTCGCGGCCCCAGAGTCGGGCCATGCCGTCGAGGCCGGCCTTGCTGGTCTGGTGCGGCACGACGCGGCCGATGCCCGGCAGGCCGGTGCCGAGACCGGGCCGCACCCGCTCGAGGAAGGCCGGGAAGTGCCGGAGCGCGTCCACGAGCAGCGCGCCGCCGTGCATGTCGAAGCGGAAGTCTCCGAGCCGCCCCGGGGCGTCCTCGATCCGGATGCGCGAGCCGAAGCCGCGGATCTCGGCGTGCCGGACGCCGCTCGGCCGGGTCTCGAAGCGCGAGGTGACGATGCCCTGGTCCGGCCGCTCGGCACGGCCGAGGACGACGGCGGCCGCCGCGTCGCCGAAGAGCAGCGCGCTCTCGGGCTGCCGGACGTCGATGCCGCGGCTGCCGCCCTCGGTCGAGACGACGAGCACCCGCTCGGCGCGGCCGGTCGCCAGCAGGAAGCCGGCCTCCTGCAGCGCGAAGAGGAACGAGAGGCAGGTCGCGTTCAGGCTGTAGGCGGAGACGTCCTCGAGGCCGAGGCCTGCGGCGATCAGCGCCCCGCCGTCGGGGATCGCCTGCAGCTGGGTCCCGGAGGCGTTCAGCACCACGTCGACGTCGCGCGCGTCGATCCCCGCCGCGTCCAGCGCCCGCCGGGCGGCGAGCAGGCCGAGCTCCAGCGGATCCTCGTCGTCGGCGAGCCAGTGCCGGGTCAGCACTCCGGAGCGGCGCGCCGCCTCCTCCGCGTCGATGCCGCAGAGCGCGGCGACCTCGGCGGTCGGCACGACGCGCGACGGCAGGGCCTCGCCGGTGCCGAGGACACGGACGGGCAGCAGGAGCGGGAGCGCGTCGGCCACGGTCCTGTATAGCGCCGATGAGCCCGCGCCCGCTCGCGCTAGGCTCCGGCGGGACGGAAGGGGGGTCCGGCGTGACCGAGTCGACGAGTGGCGCGTTCTGGGTGGTCGTGCCCTTTTACGACGAGGAGAAGCTGCTCGGCGGCGCCCTCGACGCCCTCGCCGCGCAGACCGACCCCGGCTTCACCCTGCTGCTCGTCGACAACGGCAGCACCGATCGCTCCCGCGCGGTGATCGACGCGTTCCGGGCCCGGCGGCCCGACCGCCCGGTCCTCGTGATCGACGAGCCGCAGAAGGGCACCGGAGCCGCCTCGGACACCGGCTTCCGCCACGCCGTCGCGCACGGCGCCGCGACGGTCGCGCGAACCGACGCGGACTGCCTGCCCGCCCCGGACTGGGTGGCGCGCCTGAAGGCCGACGTCGCCGACGGGGTCCGCTTCATCGGCGGGAGGCTCGTGCCCCGCACCGACGAGCCGGTCTACCGCTGGTACGACGGCGTGATCGGCACCGCGATGATCCGCCTGATGGAGCACGCCCCCGGAGTCTTCTACCGCCGGCCCGGCCAGCGCTACCGGATGTTCATGGCGGCCGGCTCGAACCTCGCGATCGACGCCGCGCTCTACCTCGAGGTCGGCGGCTTCCCGCGCTCGAGCATCGACGACACCGACGAGGACCTGGAGCTGCACCTGAAGGTCTGCCGGGTGATCCCGCGGGCGCAGGCACGGCTCGACCGGAAGGCCGTGGTGCGGATGTCGATCCGGAAGGGCAAGGCGCTCGGCTACCTCGGGATCCTGCTCTGGTACTGGGGCCGGAAGCGCTGGGGCCGCGCGGGCGTCGCGGAGGTCGTCGATGTCCGCTGACGCGCGGGAGTCCGCTGACGCCCGGGAGTCCGCTGAGCAGCCCGGGCCCCGCCGGGTCCTGATCACCGGGGCCACCGGCTTCCTCGGCGGCCACGCGGTCGCCGAGTTCCTGGCCGCGGGCGACGAGGTGATCGCGACCGGCCGGAACGCCGACGCGCTCGCCCGCCTGCGCGCGACGGGCGCCGAGACGATCGCGGCCGACCTCGCCGAGCTCGCGACGCGCGACGTCCGCGCCGACGTGTTCGTGCACGCCGCCGCCCTCTCCAGCCCCTGGGGCCGCTGGCGCGAGTTCCACGCGGCGAACGTCGCGGGCACCGCGGCGATGATCGACCTCGCCGAGCGCTGCGGGATCCGCCGCCTCGTCTTCGTCTCCTCGCCGAGCATCTACTCGGCCCGGCGCCACCGGCTCGGCATCCGCGAGGAGGACGTCGACCCCCGCAGCCGGATGAGCCTCTACATCCGCAGCAAGATCGCCGCCGAGCGGCTGCTGCAGGAGGCGCACGCCGCCGGGCGGATCCCGGAGCTGGTGATCCTGCGCCCGCGCGGACTGATCGGCGTCGGCGACCCGAGCCTCATCCCCCGCTTCGTCGCCGCGAGCCGGCGCCGCGGCGTCCCGCTCTTCGACGGCGGCCGGAACCCGGTCGACATCACCTGCGTCGAGAACGCGGCCCTCGCGCTCCGCCTCGCCGCGGACGCCCCGGTGGCGACCGGCGGCGTCTACAACATCACCAACGGCGAGCCGGCCCCGCTCGGCGAGCTGCTCGACCGCTTCTTCGCCGCGATGGGCGAGGAGCCGCGCTACCTGACGGTGGACCTGCGGGTGCTCAGCGCGCTCGCGGCCGTCCTCGAGCGGGTGTACGCGGTGCTCCCCGGCGGCGCGGAGCCGCCGTTCACCCGCTACACGGTCGCCACCCTCGCCTACGCGCAGACCCTCGACATCTCTCGGGCGCGCGCCGAGCTCGGCTACGCACCGCGGGTGCCGCTCGCGGAGGGCCTGCGGAGGGTCGGCGAGCACTACCGGAGCGCGCATGAGTGAGCACGGGCCGGCCCTCCAGGTCTTCGCCTGCGGCGAGACGAGCTTCCCGCTCTCCCGCGTCTTCCGCGGCGGGAGCCCCGCGCGCCGCACCTTCCCCTCCGCCGCCTACCTCTACACGCACCCGAGCGGCCGGCGCGTGCTCTTCGACACCGGCTACCCGCCGACCCTGCGCGGAACGGGCGCCGTCGGCGCGCTCTACCGGCGGATCCTGCCGGCCCGCGTCGGCGCCGAGGAGACGATCGACCGGCGGCTCGCGGCCGTCGGCCTCGCGCCGTCCGACATCGACACGGTCGTGCTCTCGCACCTGCACCCCGACCACGTCGGGGGCCTGCGCTGGTTCCCGGACGCGACGCTCGTGCTCTCGCGCGGCCAGCTCGAGACGATCGAGCGGAGCCGGATCACCGACGGCGTCTTCGCGGCGCTGATCCCGACCCGGGTGGACACGGCGACCCTCGTCGACGACCAGCCGGTGGCGACCACTCCCAGCGGCGTCGCCGGCTACGACCTCTTCGGCGACGGCCGCTTCGTGATCCCCCCGCTGCCCGGGCACGCGAGCGGCCACCTCGGCGCGCTGGTCGAGGGCCGCGTGCTGCTGGCCGGCGACGCGGCCTGGGGCCGCGAGTTCCTGACCTGGTCGGACCGGTTGCGCTTCCTCCCCCGGCTGATCAGCCACGACGCGGAGGCGCACCACCGCACGTCACTCGAGCTGGAGCGCCTCGAGGCGGCGGGGATCACGCTGTGCTTCAGCCACGACCCCTACCCGGAGCGCGTGCTGCTGGCCTGAGCCGGCTGCACCGGCGCGCTCAGCTCGCGAACTCCTCCGGCCGGTCGTGCTCGGCCAGCGAGAGCCGGACCCGCTCGATGTCGGCGTCCGACGGCAGCTCCGAGGTGACCGCGGCGATCGCCGTGCCGACGTCGACGCGGCTGGCCGGCAGCCCGCCCTCGGCGGCCAGGCGCGTCGCGACCTCGGCGACCTCCTCGTCGGAGAGCCGGCGGCGCAGCAGCGCGATCAGCGGCACGAAGTCCTGCTCGGGCAGCCCGGCGGGGTAGCCCGCGCGGAGCCAGCGGACGACGCGCGTGACGAGTCCGGCGCGCTCCGAGGCCGGGCGCTCCGGCTCGGCGAGCTCCTCCGGGCGGGCCAGCGGCCAGCCCGCGCTCGCGAGCCGTGCCGAGACCCGGACGAGGTCCTCGGGCAGCGCGGGGCCGAGGAGCGTCTCCTCGATGCGCTGCCGCATCCTCGCGGCGGAGAGCTCCTCGCCGGCCGCGTCGGCGCGCACCGCGTCGGACAGCAGCTGGCGGACGACCTGCTCCAGCTCGTCGCGGGTCAGGCTGCGCTGGAGGAGGCCGAGCAGCGGAACGTAGTCGGTCTCCGGCACTCCGGAGGGGTAGCCTGCGCGGAGCCAGCTGACCACCCGGGCGACGACGCCGTCCGCGGGGGCGGGAGCCGCCGCGTCGGGCGCCGCCGGGTCGGTCGCCGCCGGGTCGGTCGCCGCCATGCTCAGCCCTTGGGGACGAACGTCGGGAAGACGTGCTCGAAGCTCACGGCCTGGCCGAGGCCGGTCGCGATGATGATGCTCAGGCCCACCGCCACGGCGGCGACCACGATCACGAAGCAGAGCACGCCGAGCGCGCGGAGCAGCGGCGCGGGGAGGCCGGGGGCCTGCGCGGTCGAGGCCGCGGTTCCGGTGGCTCCGTCACCGCCGGCGAGGGCGAAGGAGCGGACGCCGACGGCGAAGAGCACGGGCAGGCCCGCGCCGAGGAGCACGGCGATGAGCGCCACCTGGCCGGCGGCAGTGAAGAAGAGGGAGAGCACGGGTCGGTCCTTTCAGTCGCTGGAGCGGAGAGGGGTCAGCGCAGGGCGCCGGCGGTCTGCTCGGCCGCGGTGCCCGCGTCCGACCACTCGTCGTTGACGTTGTGCGCGCCGATGCTGTCGCGGCGCGAGCGGACGTAGATGAAGACGGCGACGGCGACGAGGACCGCGGTCATCAGGATGCCGCCGGCGGCCCCGCCGACCAGGTGGCCGATCCACCACATCACGGCGCCCATCAGCGCGGCGGCCGGGAGCGTGATCACCCAGGCGATCACCATCCGGAGCGCGACGCGCCAGCGCACCTGCGCGCCGGGGCGGCCGACGCCGGACCCGAGGATCGAGCCGGTCGCGACGTGCGTGGTCGAGAGGGCGAAGCCGAGGTGGCTGGAGGCGAGGATGACCGCGGCGGAGGCGCTCTCGGCGGCCATGCCCTGCGGGGTGTCGATCTCGACGAGGCCCTTGCCGACGGTGCGGATGATGCGCCAGCCGCCGATGTAGGTGCCGAGCGAGATGGCGAGCGCGCAGCTGAGCTTGACCCAGAACGGGACGGACTCGGTGTCGCTCCAGCCGCCGGCCGCGATCAGCGCGAGGGTGATGACGCCCATGGTCTTCTGCGCGTCGTTGGTGCCGTGCGCGAGCGAGACGAGCGAGGCGCTGCCGATCTGGCCGATCCGGAAGCCGCGGTGGATGCGGCGGTCGGCGAGGTTGCCGATCACGCGGAAGACGAGCCAGGTGCCGATCGCGGCGACCGCACCGGCGAGCACCGGCGACATCAGCGCGGGCAGGATCACCTTGCCGACGACGCCGTCGAGCTTCGACCCGTCGCCGGCCCAGTTGACGCCGTTGAGGCCGAGGCCGGCGAGCGCCGAGCCGATCAGGCCGCCGAAGAGGGCGTGCGACGAGCTCGAGGGCAGACCGAGCAGCCAGGTGAGGAGGTTCCAGACGATGCCGCCGATGAGGCCGGCGAGCACGATCAGCAGGAGCGCCGAGCCGCCGCCCTCGAGCAGCGCCGGGTCGGGCGCGCCGGTGGAGTCCTGGATCTTGACGACCGCGTTGGTGACGGTCAGCGCCACCTCGATGCTGAGGAACGCGCCGACCAGATTGAGGACGGCGGAGAGCGTGACGGCCACCTTCGGCTTCAACGCGCCGGTCGCGATGGACGTGGCCATCGCGTTCGCCGTGTCGTGGAAGCCGTTGGTGAAATCGAACGCCAGAGCGGTGACGATGACGAGCGCGAGAAGGATGAAGGGATCCACGGAGGAGATCCTCTCGCCCGCGCAGGCCGCTCGGAAGGGTTCGCCGGGGCGTTCACCGGCTGTTCACCTCTCCGAGCGGCGCGCCGGGCTACCCTGTGCAGTTTCTCAGGGTAGGGGCGTCCCGCGGGGCTCGCTCAGTTCGAGGAGTGCGGCAGCGGCAGCGTGAGGTCCGGCACGTGCTCGGGGTCGGCGTCGGGCTGCTGCTCGGGCTGCTGCTCGGCCTGCTCCTCGCGAGCCTTGTCCTGCTCCTGGTCCTGCTCGTCGTGCGCCGCGCTCGGCAGCGGCGGCGTGAAGTCGGGCGTGACCGACGGGTCGGCCGCGCCGACGGCGATGTGCTCGCGCTCGACCACGTGCTTGGGCGCGGAGGGCGCGCTGCGCTTCTCGGCCTGGGCGGCCTTCTTCGCCGCCTTCTCCTGCCGGCGCTTGAGCGTGTCGGTCTGCTCGGCGAGCTTGCGGGCCTTCTTGCGCAGCTTCTTGCTGGAGTCGCGCACGGCGTCGTGGGCCGCGCGGACCGACTTCTCCGCCTTCGCCAGGGCCTTCTTCGCGCGCTTCTGCGCGGCCTTGTCGTCGGTCTTCTGCGACGACTTCTTCGAATCGGACTTCTTCTTCTGCGCCATGCCGGCTCCTCACACTCGTCGACCCGATCGGTCGTGGGTCCACCGTAGCGAGCGGGCACCGCACAGGCCTGGGCGGCCGAGGGCCTGGGCAGAACGGCCGGCCGGGGAGTACAACTGCCGCATGACCGATGCGATCTCCCCGCGCGACTTCCGCGCCGCCCCCGGCACCGCCGACTGGCGGGTCGTCGGCGACGGCGCCCGCGCCTACTTCCGCACCGGCGATCGCGGGGCCGGCTCCTTCGCCGCGGGGGCCGCCCTGGTCGCCTCGATCGCCGTCCTCGCCGAGCAGGCCGGCCACCACCCCGACGTCGATCTGCGCTACGGCGGCGTCGGCGTGCGCCTGATCAGCCACGACGTCGGCGACATCAGCGAGCGCGACCTGGCCCTCGCCCGCGAGATCTCGGCCGCCGCCCGCGCGCTCGGCCTCCCCGCCGAGCCGGCCGCGGTGCAGAGCCTGCAGATCGCGATCGACGCCGTCGACGTCGCCGCGGTCCGCGCCTTCTGGCGGGCCGTGCTCGGCTACTCCCCCGTCGAGGACGCCGACCTCGCCGACCCGCGCGCCCTCGGCCCGAACCTCTGGATCCAGCGGATCGAGGGCCCGCGCCCGGAGCGCAACACGATCCACCTCGACCTCTACCTGCCGCGAGACGCCGTCGACGCCCGCCTCGCCGCAGCCCTCGCCGCGGGCGGGCGCGTCGTCGACGAGTCGAACGCGCCGGAGTGGTGGACCCTCGCCGACCCGGAGGGCAACGAGGTCGACCTCGCGCCCTGGCGGGACGACAGCGAGTGGAGTGCCTGAGGCCGTGACCCGGCGAGCCTGGTGAGGCAGGCTGGAGTCATGGTCTTCACTCCGAACCCCGGCGGCTATCACGGCCGGAACGCCCTGCGCCGCCCGATGCGCGGCCCTAAGCGCGACCGCTGGATGTGGTGGCGCCTGGGCTCCGGCGTCGCCGCGACCGTCGCGGGCCTGATCGCCCTGCTGGTCTTCACGAGCGGCCGGTACTGATCGTGTCGCGCGAGAGGGTCACGGGCATCGGCGGCTTCTTCTTCGCCGCGCGCGACCCGGCGGCGCTGGCGCGCTGGTACGCCGAGCACCTCGGCATCGACGAGGTGCCGATGGAGTACGGCGCCCCCTCCTGGCGCCAGGACGCCGGCACCACCGTCCTCGCCCCGATGCCGGCCGGCTCCGAGCCGCTCGGCCCCGCCGGCTGGACCCTGAACCTCCGCGTCCGCTCGCTCGACGCGCTCGTCGCCCAGCTCCGCGCCGCGGGCATCACCGTCGAGATCGACCCCGAGACCTACCCGAACGGCCGCTTCGCCGACCTGCACGACCCCGAGGGCAACCGCCTGCAGCTCTGGCAGCCGGCGGGCGCGGACGCCTAGCGTCTCGCAGTCGCAGCCGCGTCAGGCGCGGTCGTGGAGGGTGATCAGGTAGCCGTCCGGGTCGGCGAAGGTGAAGGTCAGGCCGAAGGGGCCCTCGGCGGGAGCCGACGTGATCGGGACGCCGGCGGCGGCGAGATCGTCGTGCAGGGCGGCGACCTCGGTCGCGTGCAGCCAGAGGGCGACGCCGCGGCCGGGTTCGGCGGGGAGCTCGGTGCCGGGGAGGTTGTCGCGGGACGCGAAGGGAATGAGCACAGTGCGGATCGCGAAGGGGATCGGCGCGGTGTCGAAGACGACGGCGTGCGGCGGGCCGGGGCGGCGGGAGAGGCCGAGGCGGGTCTCGTAGAACTCGGCGGAGCGCTCGAGGTCGCGGACCTGGAGGGAGAGGAAGTCGGGGCCGGTGATCGCCATGGGAGCGCCTTTCGTCGGGGGTGGGTGTCAGTTTCCTTACATGCAGCGTATGTCAGACTACTGACATGAGTCAACAGGGCGAGAGCACGGCACGGATCGAGCTGGACACCTCCGTCGGCTACGTGCTGAAGGAGGCGTCGAGCGCCCTGCGCGTCGCGATGGAGGCGGCGCTGCGGCCGCTCGGGATCACGGTCACCGCCTACTCCTGCCTGGAGCTGCTGGCGCACCGGCCGGGGCTGTCCAGCTCCGAGCTGGCGCGGGGCGCGTTCGTCACGCGGCAGTCGATGCACGTGCTGCTGCAGTCGCTCGAGCGCGACGGGTACCTGATCCGGGCCGAGACGGCGCCGAGCGGCCGGGCGCTGCCGATCCGGCTCACGGCCTCCGGCGAGGAGCTCCTCGGCGAGGCGAGCGCGGCCGTCCGGGCGGTCGAGGAGCGCATGCTGACGGGGCTGGACGGGGCGCGGATCCGCGAGCTGCACGCCCTGCTCCGCCACTGCGCGGAGGCGCTCGCCTGAGCCCGCGGCATCGATACCGTGCGCCGCTCGGCATTCTCCCAGTGGCGTTCCGGAGCTGCGCAGGTACTCTGGAGAATCGCCGCGCGGTCCCCTGAGCCCCGGCTGACACCCCCCTGAGCACCACCTGCTGAGCACTGCTGAGCGCTCCGCCGCCCCGACCCGCCCTGCCGCGCCCCCGTTCCCCCGCGGCGAACGACCTGGAAAACCACGACTGCATGCACCACTCCGACCACGCCCCGGCGCCCGTCTCCGCCGCGACCGCGCAGGCCCTCCCGACCCGCCGGCAGCTGCGCGAGCAGCGCGAGGCCGAGCAGGTCGCCGCGCGCAGCGTCGCCCGCACCGCCGCCGCCCGCACCGCCGCCGCGCGCAGCACCGCCCGCAGCACCGCCGTCCGCCGCCCCTCGACGCGCCGCGTGTCCGCCTTCGCCGCGATGACCTTCGTGGTCGGCCTGGCCGTCACCTCGACGATGCCCGCCTTCGCCGTCGGCGACACCCCGGAGTCCGCCGTCGCGGCCGACACCGCGAACGCCGTCGCCGCGGCCCGCCCGCAGAGCTTCGTCGCCGCGGGCGTCGTGCAGCAGAGCGTCACCCGCGACGCCTTCGCCGCCGAGGCCAAGCCCGAGGTCCTCGTGCCCACCGCCTCGCTCGACGCGATCACCGCCGGCGCGGGCGAGTCGACCGCCGCGGCCGCCGGGGTCTCCGGCACCTGGGTGCTCCCGATCGCCGGCCACATCAGCAGCAGCTACGGCCCCCGCCCGGACCAGCCGGTCGCCGGCGTGAACCTCTTCCACAAGGGCACCGACCTCGCCGGAGCCTGCGGGACCCCGGTCCTCGCGGCCGCGAGCGGCACCGTCGAGGAGGCGGCCTACTCCGGCAGCTACGGCAACTGGATCCTGCTCGACAACGGCGACGGCATCGAGACCGGCTACGCGCACAACACCGACCTGCTCGTCGACGTCGGGGACACCGTCGTCGCGGGCGAGGTCATCGCGACCCGCGGCTCGACCGGCGCCTCCACCGGCTGCCACCTGCACTTCGAGACCCGCGTCGACGGCGAGGCGGTCGACGCCGTGCCGTTCATGGCCGCCCTGGGCGTGCCGCTGGGCTAGCGCCGAGCCGGAGCCTCTGGATCAGCCCAGCGGCACGGTGCGCGGGCCGGTCGAGACCGCGCCGGACCAGTGGGCGTCGGCGGGGTCGGTCGTCACGGTGATGCGCGCGTCCTGGTCGACGGCGATCTCCATCGAGCCGGTGTTGCCGCCGCCGTTGCTCGTCGTCCGGGTGGTGCCGGGGTCGTAGACGCAGGACGAGCCGGTGGTCATCAGGCCCTCGACCTCGACGGTCACCTCGGCGTCGGCGGTGTCGCAGACGACCGAGACGGTCACATAGAGCGGCTCTCCGGTGAGGCGCACGGTCTGCGGCTCGACCGCGCCGGTCTCGTCGACCCACTCGACGGCGGCGGTCGCCCCCTCGGGCAGCCGGACGGGCCCGATCGGGCGGTCGCCCGGCGAGGCCGAGGCCGAGGCGGTCGAGGAGGCCGCGGGCGCCTCCGAGACGGTCGGCGTCGCCTCCGCTCCGCTCTCCGCCGGGGCGGTGCAGGCGGCCAGCGCCAGCCCGGTGAGGGCCAGCGCGGCCCCCGTGGTCATCGTTCTTCTCCTGCTCTTCACGGCTCCCCCTGCTCGTGTCGGCGGTCGTGTCGGTCCCTCCGGTCTACCCGAGGCGGCCGCCGAGCGGGACGGTCTCTGCGGCGGTTGCCAGGGACGCGGAGCACCGGACGCGGCGGTTCCGGGCATCGGATCCACGGAGCCCGCGCCCAGATTCCCGAGTACTACTAGGTATATAGTGCACCTATGGATATCAGCAGCACCCGCTTCACCGATCGCGTCGTCCTCATCACCGGCGGCGGCTCCGGCCTCGGCCGCGCCACCGCCGTCCGCCTCGCCGCGGAGGGCGCGAAGCTCGCCCTCGTCGACGTCTCCGAGCAGGGTCTCGCCGCGACCGTCGAGGCGCTCCCCGAGGGCACCGAGTCGCTCACCGTGATCGCGGACGTGTCGAAGGCGTCCGACGTCGACGACTACGTCGCGCAGACCCTCGCGCGCTTCGGCCGCATCGACGGCTTCTTCAACAACGCCGGCATCGAGGGCCGCCAGAACCGCACCGAGGACTTCACCGCCGACGAGTTCGACAAGGTCGTCGCGATCAACCTCCGCGGCGTGTTCCTCGGCCTCGAGAAGGTACTCAAGGTGATGCGCGAGCAGGGCTCGGGCATGGTCGTCAACACCGCGAGCGTCGGCGGCATCACCGGCATCGGCAACCAGTCCGGCTACGCGGCCGCGAAGCACGGCGTCGTCGGCCTCACCCGCAACTCCGGCATCGAGTACGGGCAGTACGGCATCCGCATCAACGCGATCGCCCCGGGCGCCATCTGGACGCCGATGGTCGAGAACTCGATGAAGCAGCTCGACGCCGAGAACCCGCGCAAGGCCGCCGAGGAGTTCATCCAGGTGAACCCGACCAAGCGCTACGGCGAGGCCGCCGAGATCGCCTCGGTCGTCGCCTTCCTGCTCTCGGACGACGCCTCCTACATCAACGCGGTGGTTCTGCCGATCGACGGCGGGCAGTCGATCAAGTACTGAGCCCTCACCTCTAAGCCGTCGCGGCGCGAGAGGATGGTCGGATGAACCCCACCGGGCGCCTCCGCGCCGCGCGCGACACCCTGCTCGAGCACCGCACCGACGCGGCGGCCGCCACGGACGCCTTCCGCTGGCCGGACGTCGGCCCGCACTTCAACTGGGCCGTCGACTGGTTCGACGAGATCGCCATCGGCAACGAGAGGACCGCCCTCTGGATCGTCGAGGAGGACGGCTCGGAGACGAAGGTCTCCTTCGACGAGATGCGCTGGCGCTCCGACGAGGTCGCCGCCTGGCTGCACTCCGTCGGCGTCGAGCAGGGCGACCACGTGATGCTCATGCTCGGCAACCGGCTCGAGCTGTGGGAGTCGATGCTCGCGATCATGAAGCTCGGCGCGGTCATCCTGCCCACCACGACGCTCCTCTCCCCCGCCGACCTCGCCGACCGCCTCGAGCGCGGCGAGGTCGCGCACGTGATCGCGGACGCGACCGAGACCGCGAAGTTCGAGGGCCTCACGGAAGACGTCGGGCTGATCGCGGTGGGCGGCGCGGCGGGCGTGCCCGAGGGCTGGCTCGACTACGCCGACTCGATCGAGGCCCCCGGCATCGCGCCGAGGGTCGTCGTCGACAGCACCGACGCCTGCCTGATCTACTTCACCTCGGGGACCACCTCGAAGCCGAAGATGGTCGTGCACACCCACGAGTCGTACCCGGTCGGGCACCTCAGCACGATGTACTGGCTCGGCGTGCAGCCGGGCGACGTGCACTCCGCGATCAGCTCGCCCGGCTGGGGCAAGCACGCCTGGAGCTGCTTCTTCGCGCCGTGGAACGCCGAGGCGACGGTGTTCGTCTACAACTACTCCCGGTTCTCGCCGGTCGCGCTGCGCGAGCAGCTGGACCGCGCGGGCGTCACCACCTTCTGCGCGCCGCCGACGGTCTGGCGGATGCTGATCCCAGTCCGATCTCGGTGCCCGCCCGCGCTCTCTCAGCGAGATCCTCTCGGCCGGCGAGCCGCTGAACCCCGAGGTGATCGCGACCGTCGAGCGCGACTGGGGCCTCACCATCCGCGACGGCTACGGCCAGACCGAGACCACGGCGATCATCGCCAACCCGCCCGGCGCCGAGGTCGTCTCCGGAGCGATGGGCCGGCCGCTGCCGGGCGTCGCGATCGCGCTGATCGACCCGGTCACCGGCGAGTCCTCCTCCACAGGCGAGATCTGCCTCGACCTGTCCACCGAGCCGGTCAACCTGATGTCCGGCTACCACGGCGACGACGAGCGCACCTCCCGCGCGCGGGCCGACGGCTACTTCCACACCGGCGACGTCGCCGTCCGCGCCGTCGACGGCACCATCACCTTCCTCGGCCGCACCGACGACATCTTCAAGTCGTCCGACTTCAAGATCTCACCCTTCGAGGTCGAGAGCGTGCTGCTGCAGCACCCGGCCGTCGCCGAGTCCGCGGTCGTCCCGGCGCCCGACCCGACCCGGCACAGCGTGGTCAAGGCCTACGTCGCGCTGGCGGACGGCTGGGAGCCGACCGCCGAGACCGCCGCGGCGATCTTCCGGCACACCGACGAGCTGCTCTCCTCCTTCGAGCGGGTGCGCCGGATCGAGTTCCACGAGCTGCCCAAGACCATCTCGGGCAAGATCCGCCGCGTCGAGCTGCGCGAGCGCGAGGAGCAGGCCTTCGCCCGCGGCGAGGAGCTCGCGGCGGAGTGGCGGAGCGACCGGCTCTAGCGCCGGTCCTGCGTGCTCAGTCCTCCGTCGGGCGGCGGCGCTGCTGCTTGGTGGCGGAGCGCTGCTGCTTGCTCGCGAGGTGGCGGCGGCCGGAGCCGCGGGTGGGGCGGGTCGGCCGGCGCGGGGCGGCGGGCGGGGCGAGGGCCGCGGCGACGAGGTCGCGGAGGGTCGTGAGGGCGACCTCGCGGTTGCGCAGCTGCGAGCGCTCCTGCGAGACCGTGACGGTGATCGCTCCGGAGACCAGGCGCTGGGCGAGCCGCTGGAGGAGGCGCTCCCGCTGGTCGTCCGTGAGCGCGGCCGACTCCGCGACGCTCCAGGTGAGCTGCACCCGGCTGTCGGAGGTGTTGACGTGCTGCCCGCCCGGGCCGGAGGAGCGGGAGAACCGCCACTGCAGCTCGGACGCGGGGATCGTCAGGCGCGCGGACACCTCGAGATCCGCACCCACCTCGACAGCCATGCGGCAAGCCTGGCACGCCGAGCGCGGTCAGGCCGAGGGCGGACGTCCTCCGCCCGCGCCGCCGCCGCCCGAGGGCACCGACCCGCCGGTCGGCTCCGTCGTCGTGTCGACGCGGACCGTGAGGGCGAAGCGGTAGCCGGAGGTGGCGTCGCCGGTCGCGGTCGGCAGCTGCAGCTCGCCGCCGTCGTCGCCGAAGACGTTGTCGTCGTCGAGGCTCACCTGGGCGAGGTTCTCGCTCGAGCCCTCGTAGCCGCTGAGCGCGTAGACCGCGGTGCAGGCGTCCTCGGGGACGGCCAGCTGCGAGGTCGCGATCGCGTTGCCGGAGTCGCTGATCGAGTCGACGTCGGGGTAGACCTCGAAGTGGATGTGCGGCCAGCGGCCGGAGTAGCAGGCCGGGAAGATCGAGGTGTAGCCGACCTCGCCGTTCGCGTCGGCGACCTGCACGCCGCGGAGGTAGGTCTCCTCGGTGATGCCGTCGGAGTACATCGAGTAGCCGCCGGACGCGTCGCAGTGCCAGACGTAGACGGCGGCGTTCTCGAACGGGACGCCGCCGTTCGCGGTGTCGAGGATCGTCAGGGTGAAGGCGAGCGGCACGCCGGCCGCGGTGGCGCCGCCGTCGATGCTCGAGCGGATGTCGCTGCGGACGATGCCGGAGTCGCTCAGCACGTCGGGGCCGTTCGAGCCGTCGCCGGGGTAGGGACCGGCGGTCTCGTCCGGGATCTCGCCGGTGGTCGCGGCGGCGCTGCTGCTCGCGCTGCTCGTCGCGGTTCCGGAGGCGCTGCCCGCGACGGCCGAGCACGCGGCCAGCGCCGTGGTGGCGGCGCCGACCCCGATCAGGCCGAGCACGCGGCGCCGATCGAGCATCCGGCGGCTCAGCAGGGTGCCGACGTCGAAGGAGAGGCCCTGGTCGACGACCTCGTCGTCGGGGCGGACGAGGGCACGGCCCTCGTAGCGGAGGCCGTCGGGGGTGCGGTCGGGCTCGGGGATGCGGGACATCGGGGGATCCTTGTCACTCGGGGGCTCGGGGGAACCCCAGAGTGACCGGCGCGGCAGGCGGGAGCCTTTGCGTCGCCTATGAGCCTCCGATGTCAGTAGCCGCTGGTGTCCCGGCGCGACCGCCGCCAGAAGGCCTTGAGCCGGTCGACCTGCCGGTCGGTCCACGCGTTCGACAGCGCGAAGGCCGCGGCGGCGGGATCGCCTCCGCTGCTGATCCGCTGGATCGCCTCGAGCGCCT
Organism: Rathayibacter sp. PhB179; assembly: GCF_004345345.1. Classification (NCBI taxonomy): domain Bacteria; kingdom Bacillati; phylum Actinomycetota; class Actinomycetes; order Micrococcales; family Microbacteriaceae; genus Rathayibacter; species Rathayibacter sp. PhB179. Next base: position 623,422 of record NZ_SLVD01000001.1, read on the forward strand.
GCTGGGTGGGGTCGCGGTCGTCGGGGACTTCGGGATCGTGACGCGACTCGGTCACGATGCGCTCTCCGGGTACGGCCTGCTCGCCGCCGGCCAGTCCGACGCCAGCAGCTCGCCGCGCAGCCGGTGGTACTGCTGCACGGCGCTGAGCGAGTCGGTGCGGAACGCGATCGCGACGGCGGCGTCGCGCCAGTAGCCGTCCCAGCCGCTGTACTGCGCGAAGACGCGGGAGCCGATGCTCTCCAGCAGCTCCCAGGCCCGGTCGGCGGTCAGGTAGCCGGCGACGTAGGCGTAGCGGATCGCTCCGATCGTGCGCTCGGCGTCGCCGGCGAGCAGCAGCACGGGCGGGCGGCCGCCGACCGGCTGCGCGCGCTCGAGCAGGTGGAACTCGCTCTCGCCGGTGAGGGCCGCGATGCGGGAGCGCATCCGCTCGGCGTCCTCCGAGGCGGAGACCTCGGCGAAGCGCGTCGACAGCGGACCGCGGGCGAGGACGTCGGCGACGAACAGCTCGACGTCCTCGGCGGAGGCGATGCGGAAGTCGCGGTCGAGCGCGCCGCGCTGCTCGGTGAGCGCGGGCATCGGCAGCTCCGGCCAGGGCGAGCCCTTGGCGCCGTCGACGAAGCGGGCGCGCAGCTCGGCGGGCAGCTCGGCCCAGGTGGGCTGGAAGGCGAGCGAGGAGTTCCAGCCGCCGAAGGAGAAGTCGCTGACGGCGTCGAGGGCGAGCAGCTGCTGCTGGCGCAGAGTCGGCGCGGGCGTCCGCGCCTCGGCACGGTAGGCGACCTGCTGCCGGCGGGGCGCTCCGGCGTCGCGGATCTGGAAGGCGATCGACGCGAGGGCCAGCCCGAGGACGAGGCCGATTCCGAACGTGAAGATCGGCAGTCCGGTGCTGCCGTCCGCGCTCGCGAGGCCGAGCACGAAGCCGACGATCCCGAGCGGAGCGGCGACGGCCGTGACCAGCAGTGCGCGGCGGCCGATCCCGCCGCCGGGGGCGCGCCGGTGGGCGTCCGCGACGCGCGCGTAGCGCAGGCGCGAGCGCACGGGGAACTCGACGTCTCCCGGGTGATTCTGCAGCGGCACGATCGGCAGCCTAGACGGGCAGCGAGGACGCCGCGCGTGTGGTTGCCTGGGGGCATGAAGCTTGCCGAAGCACTCCTCGAGCGGGCCGATCTGCAGAAGCGGATCGAGGCCCTCCAGTCGCGGATCGTCGCGAACGCCTCCTACCAGGAGGGCGAGGAGCCGACGGAGGACCCGTCGGAGCTGCTGGCCGAGTGCCTGCGCGCGCTGGACGCGCTGGAGCGGCTGGTCACCGCGGTCAATCTGACGAACACGACGGCGACCACGCCCGACGGCGTGCGGCTGACCGCGGCGCTCGCCCGGCGCGAGGCGCTCCGGTCGCAGCACAGCATCGTCGTGCGCGCGGCCGACGCGGCGGCGGGCGACCGCGGCTACCGGCAGCTGCGCAGCGAGCTGCGGCGGCTGCCGGCGCTGCCGGTGCGCGAGCTGCGCGCCCGGGCCGACGTGCTCGCACGCGAGCTGCGCGACCTGGACGCCGCGATCCAGCGCACCAACTGGGAGGTCGATCTGCTGCAGGAGTGAGCCGGAGCGCCCTGCGGGGCGCGGTCGGGCGGTGAGTCGGTAGGCGCACCGGAGCGAGCACACACCGTCGGGCCGGCGGTCAATCCGGCCCACTGTCACGCGGTGGGCAGCGTACGGCTCCGGCCATCACTCACAGCCCAGCACCGACGACCGGTGACCGCGCAGACAGGACATCTCATCACCATGTGCTGGCCGGGGCGCCGAGGGCGGGTTCGGGGACCTCACCGCCTGTCCTGCGTCAGCGCGCGCAGCTGAGCGGCGAAGAAGGCCAGCGAGCGGTCGACCTCGGGCAGCGCGGGCGTCCGGTTGAGGTGGCCGTGCGGCATGCCCTGCGCGAGGTAGCCGGTCGCGGCGACGCCCGCCTCCGCGAGCTGGCGGAGCAGGAGCTCGGCCGAGCTGCGCAGCTCGTCGAACTCGTTGACGAGGACCGAGGTCGGCGGCAGTCCGTGCAGCGGCGCCGCGCCGGGGAGCGCGTGCGGGGGCAGGTCGGAGAGTCGGCCGACGTAGGTGCGGACCATGTCCTCGATGCCGGCGGTCGGGAAGCGCAGCAGCGGCGGAAGCGGCAGCAGCTCGCGGATCACGGCGTCGTCGAGTGCGGGGTTGGGGAAGTGCGCGAACGGGTAGGCGAGCAGCACGTGGTCGGGGAGGCGGGTGCTGGCGTCGCGCTCGCGGAGCGTCGCGGCGAGCGCCAGGGCGGCGCCGGCACTGGCGCCGCCGATCGCGACGGGCAGCGCGTCGGGGGTCTCCGCGCGGAGGTGGCGCCAGGCGGCCTGCACGTCGTCGAGCGGGACGGGGAAGCGGACCTCGGCGCTCGCGAGGCGGTAGCCGACCGAGGCGACGCGACTGCCGGCGCGGGCGGCGAGCTCGGCGGCGACGACGTGCGACTCGCGCATCTCGAGGTCGCCGGCCTGGAAGCCGCCGCCGTGCACCCAGAGCAGGGCGGAGGCAGCGGGCTCTGCGGGCGCGTAGATCCGGAGCGGGATCGGGCCGTGCGGACCGTCGATCGCGGCGTCGGAGACGGTGACGCCCTCGGGGAGCGACCACGGACCGGGGTCCTCCTCGAACTCGGCGACCTTCGCCGCCTGCGCCGCGTCGAGCGGGTAGGCGACTCCGTCGAGCAACGGCAGGCGGGCGGCGAGGTAGGGATCGAGCGGCAATGGTGCCTCCTGGAGGGTGCGGGGTACGGGGACCACGGTAGTCAGCGTTCTGCCGGACGGTGGATCTCGATACGCCCTCTCCGAGGGCTACTCGATCAGCATGGATCGCTCCAGCCCGGTGTCGGCGCGGCGATCATGCTGGTCGAGTAGCGCGCAGCGCGTATCGAGACCCGCGTCCGTCAGAACGGGGGCGGGATGTCCTCGAAGCGGGGGCCCGGCGGCGCCCCGGCCAGAGCGGGTGGGCGGATCGTGACGGTGCGGCCGGTCGGGGTGGTCCAGACGATGCCGCCGTCGGGGAGGGGGACGTAGGTCCAGCGGTCGCCGTGGCGCACGTGGTGGTGCGACGTGCAGAGGGAGGCGAGGTTCTCCAGGGCGGTCTCGCCGCCGTTGCGCCACTCGATCGTGTGGTCCGCCTCCGACCTCGAGGCGCTGCGGGTGCAGCCCGGGAAGCGGCAGGTCTGGTCTCGGAGCTGCAGATGCAGGCGCATCTGCGGGGGCGGGACCCGGCAGGTGCGGCCGACGGAGACGACCGCGCGGGTGTCCGGATCCGTGAGGACGCGGGTGAAGGAGGCGCCGGTCTCGACCAGCGCGCGGGCGAGGTCGGCCGGGATGAGGCCGTAGCCGTCGAGGTCGGCTGGTGCGTCGTCGAGTCCCGCGGCGGTCGACGCGGCGAGGGTGAGCCGCACCTCGGCTCGGATCCCGGGGACGTACGACTCGGACACCTGAGGACCGTCGCTCGCGGGTGTCGTCCCGGCGATGTCGCCGTCGCGGAGAAGATCGGTGAGCACGTCCGCCTTCAGCTGAGCCAGCGTGCGCTCGTCGCCGCCCTCCCGGAGGGAGCGGGCGATGCGGTCGAGACGATCCCCGATGCCCATCGCGTCCGGCGCGGGGAGGAGCGCGCAGAGAGTCGCCATCCCGTCGATCTCGGGCGAGATCCACACGGCGCGGTCCTGGCGGGCGCGGGCATGGCGCTGAGCGAACGGCTCCTCGTGCAGCTCGTCGCGGAGCCGGGCGACGATCCGCCTCAGCTGCGTCGGCGTCACGTCCGGCGCGACGCCTGCGGCGCGCTCGTCGAAGGCGGCGCGAGAGGCGGCGGGCAGGGTCGCGGCGATCGCGCAGATCACCTCGCTCGACTCCCAGAGGAGGCGTCCCTCCGCCACCGCGGAGCGCGTGCACGGCAGCTCCTCGACCAGCAGGATCGCGCGATCGATCACCTTCGACGCCGCCCGCTCCGACAGGCGTAGCGCGACCGCGAACTGCGCCCGGATCGACCGCTCGACGAGGCTGCTCGCCTCGCTCCGGGACAGGCCGCCGCCCCGCGCGAACTCCTCGGGAGCGGTGAGCGCCGTGCGGTACGCCAGATGCACGGCCTCGGCCCGCGTGAGCAGGAACCGCGCCGATGTGACACCGAGGTCGGCGGCGACGCCGAGCACCGCGCCGACCGCGGCGACCGGCCCGCTCGGTTCCTCCGCGCTGCTCGCGCCGCTGATCTCATCCATACGAGTATCGAAGCAGGGACCGCCGACACCCGCTTTGCCGTCTTGAGCATCCCTAAGACAACTCCGCGAAAGAGCTCCTGTGGAGGAGCGGCGGCGGCGGCGCGGGCGCCTCAGCGTGCAGGCGAAGCGCGCTCGAGGAGGAGGACCCCGTCCAGGAGGACCGTGTCCTCACCGTCGGGTCCGGTCGCCGTCCGCTCGCGGGTCTCGACGAGCCGGGGCGTCCACTCGGCCGGATCGAGGGCGAGGGCGGCGAGCTCCTCCTCGGGCGAGGCGAGGACGGGCCCGCCCTCGTGCCGGTGCGCGTGCGCGGACCAGGGCGGCGCGGCCGCGTGCGAGACGACCGCGAGGACTCCGCCGGGCGCCACGAGATCGGCGGCACGGCGCAGGATGGGGATCCGCGGCAGCTCCACCATCGAGTGCAGGAAGCTCGACGCGACCAGGTCGAAGACGCCCTCGACCGGCCAGTCGGCGCCGAGATCCGCCTGGCGGACGTCGATCACGAGACCCCGGGCGAGCGCCTCGGCCCGGGCGCGCTCGAGCGCGGTCTCGGAGAGGTCGAGGCCGGTGACGGTCCAGCCCTGTGCCGCCAGCCAGAGGACGTCGCCGCCCTCGCCGCAGCCCAGGTCGAGGGCGCGGCCGGGGGTGAGGTCGCCGACGAGCTCGACGAGGGTCGCGTTCGGCCGGCCCGACCAGACGCGGTCGGAGTCCGAGTAGCGCGCCTCCCAGTGCTCGCGGGCAGTCCCGGGCTCGGTGCCGCGCTCGGTGTCGTGCTCGGTCCCGGGCTCGGTGTCGTACTCGTGCTCGTGCTCGTGCTCGCTGCTCATGTCGTTCCCTCCGGCGAGCGCGGCGCGTGCGTCCGGCTCCGCTCGAGGATTCCGGACCGCGCGCTCCGGAGCCAGCCGTCGTGCCGCTTCGGCACGGGCTCCTCCCCAGGTGCCGAGTGCGGGGCTCTCTCCACCGATCTCCGCGACCCCTTCCGCGACACCGCGGACGCCGATTAGCGTCGGCGGCATGAGCCTGAGCTTCGAAGAGATCATCGTCGACTGCACCGACTTCCGCGCCCTGGGGCACTGGTGGCAGGAGGCGCTCGGCTGGGACATCGTCGACGAGGACGACGAGGGGATCGAGCTGCTGCCCGCGTCCGGCCGCGGCCCGAGCCTCCTCTTCCTCGACGTCCCGGAGCGGAAGACCGTGAAGAACCGCCTGCACCTCGACTTCGTGCCCGACGATCAGGCCGCGGAGGTCGACCGGCTGATCGCGCTGGGCGCCACCCGGATCGACGTCGGCCAGGGCGAGCAGTCGTGGGTGGTGCTCGCGGATCCGGAGGGGAACGAGTTCTGCATCCTCTCCGCGCGCGAGTGACGGCGAGCGAAGATGCGTATGTATCGATAATGGCCTGAGAAAGTCAAGGGTAGAACGATCGTTCTCAACACCTCTAGCATCGGCTTCGACGCGAGCCCGCCCCGGCCGCGCAGAGACGAGGAGAGACCCGTGAGCGCGAACGCCCTGCCCGCGAACGCTCTGCCCGCGACGGCCGAGCCCGCGAGAGCGGAGAAGGCGCAGTCCCCCGCGCTGAACCGCACCGCCGGCCTCTACGCCTACGCCTACCGGCTCACGCTCTCGGAGTCGATGGCCACCGCCGCCCTGCACCAGGCCGCGGTCACCCTCCGCTCGGGATCACCGCGGATCGTCGACGAGCAGTCGGCCCTCGAGATCGCACGGACGGAGATCGGCCGTCACAGCGTCGGCCGCCGCACTGCGCTCGTTCCGGCGTCCGCTCCGGTCGGGCTCCGCGAGGACGACCTGCTCCGCTCCGCGTTCCACCGCCGCCTGCACGGCCTGCCCGCCCTCGAGCGCCAGTGCTGGCTGCTGCGCCACACCGGCGGGCACGACGTCGCGGTGATCGCCGACCTCCTCGAGATCAGCGCCGAGCAGGTGCGCTCGGCCCTCGGCAGCGCTGCGGCGATCCTCGTCGCGGGCGAGCTCGCCGACGCCGGTGCGGAGGACGACCAGTCCACCGCCCTCTGACACGCGGATCGCAGCGGCGGGTGCAGGAGGGAAGGAGCCCGAGGGACGCCGGGTCCAGCCGGCGGCGCCCCTCAGGCGTCTGAGACCGCGCGGGCGGCGCTCCCTCGGGAGGCGTCCGGGCGGAGGTTCGGGGTCAGTCGAGGTAGTCGATGTCGTCCCACGGCTCCTGCAGGTCGCCGGTGTCGCGGTCGTCGTCGGGGACCTGGACCTCTTCGAAGATCACCGGCACGCCGGAGGAGATCAGCACGCTGACCTGGCGGTTGCCGACCACGACGAAGTCGATGAGTCCGCCGCCGGCCTGGGTCGCGCGGGTCGCGGACTCCTTGAGATCGTCGACGTCCGTCCCCTGGGAGAGTCCGTAGGTCTTGCCCTCGATGGTGACGGTGGTTCGGATCATCTGGCGCGCCTGCTCCTCGACTCGGGAGCCCTCACCCTACGAATCGCGCCGAAGTGCAGCCAGGCCTTGCGGAGGAGACGGCGGACTGCCACGCGCGCTCGCGGACTCTGCGCGGGGCACGCGCGGAACGGCCCCGCTCACGCTCCCCCCGCTCGCGTCAACGGGGGTCACGGCGGGCCGGGCGGACCGTAGCGTGGCCGACGCACGATCCGAACACCCGCGGGAGCAGGACCGACCGCGGAACGAGCAACGAGGAGGATCCCATGACGGACAAGAGCACCCCCGACACCCAGCCGGTCGAGCCCGACGAGGTCGACCCCGAGACGGCGACCGACCCCGAGGGCGACCCGGTCGAGAACCCGTCCGGCTGAACCGGGCGCGCGCCGCACGGCGCAGAGAAGGCTGAGAGCGCCGGACCCCCCTGCTTGTCAGGGATCCGGCGCTCTCAGCCTTTGCTGTGCGGGTGCCGCGGTGCTGTCACCACGGCACCCGCCGGCCGGGAGGGGGAGGCTCGGCTCCCCCTCTCAGCGGCAGCGCCGCGTCGCGGTGATCAGCTGCGGTTGCGGCGTCGTGCTCGTCGCTGCTGGAGCAGCAGCAGTGCGCCGCCGCCCAGGGCGAGGAACGCGAGCGACAGACCGGCACCGGTCTCGACTCCGGTCGAGGCGAGTCCGCTGGTCGGCGGCGTCCCGGACTTCGCCGGGATCACCGGCGGAGTGGAGGCCCGGGGCGTGGGCTGGACCGTGGGCGTGGGCGTCGGGGTGGGTGTCGGGGTCGGCGTCACCACGGGCGGCGTCGTGGGCGGCGTCGTGGGCGGCGTCGTCGGAGGCGTCGTGGGCGGCGTCGTGGGAGGCGTCGTGGGCGGCGTCGTCGGAGGCGTCGTCGGCGGGGTCGTCGGCGGGGTGGTCGGCGGAGTCGTGGGCGGCGTGGTCGGAGGCGTTGTCGGCGGCGTCGTGGGCGGCGTCGTCGGCGGAGTCGTCGGCGGCGTCGTCGGAGGCGTCGTCGGAGGCGTCGTCGGCGGCGTCGTCGGCGGAGTTGTCGGCGGCGTCGTCGGCGGCGTCGTCGGCGGCGTCGTCGGAGGCGTCGTCGGAGGAGTCGTCGGCGGCGTCGTCGGCGGAGTCGTCGGCGGCGTCGTCGGAGGCGTCGTCGGAGGAGTCGTCGGAGGAGTCGTCGGAGGAGTCGTCGGCGGCGTCGTCGGAGGCGTCGTCGGCGGAGTCGTCGGAGGAGTCGTCGGCGGCGTCGTCGGAGGCGTCGTCGGAGGCGTCGTCGGAGGCGTGGTCGGAGGCGTCGTCGGGGGCGTCGTCGGAGGCGTCGTCGGAGGCGTCGTCGGCGGAGTCGTCGGAGGAGTCGTGGGCGGCGTCGTCGGCGGAGTCGTCGGAGGAGTCGTCGGAGGAGTCGTCGGCGGGGTCGTGGGCGGGGTCGTCGGCGGCGTCGTCGGCGGTGCCGTGGTCGGCGGGGCGGTGGTCGCCGGGGTGCAGGAGGACGAGACGAAGGTGTCGTCGTCGAGGGTCACGGCGCCGTTGCGGGCGAGGGCGCGGCCGTCGACGGTGACCGCGTTGGTCACGGTGATCGAGGTCAGCGCGAGGATCGAGCCCGCGAAGTCGGAGGAGGTGCCGAGGGTCGCGGAGCTGCCGACCTGCCAGAAGACGTTGCAGGCCTGCGCGCCGTTGATCAGCTCGATCCGGCTCCCGGAGCCCGTGATGAGGGTGGAGGCAGCCTTGAAGACGAAGACGGCGCCGTTCGCACCCTCGGCGTCGAGGGTCACGGTGCCCGTGACTCCGATCGGGCCGGAGGCGGTGTAGACGCCGGGAGTGAAGGTGCGGCCGACGAGGTCGCCGGCGACGGACTCGGTGGTGGCCTGCGAGGTCAGCTGGTCGTAGGCCTTGACCAGGTCGGACTGCGCGCCGATCGCGTCGGCGTCCGCGGCGTGCGTCGCGCCGAGGACCTCGCCGGGCGGGAAGCCGGTGATCGCAGTGCCGGGACTCACGCCGAGGTCGAGCGGCAGGAGCGTGTCGCCGGTGTTGGTGACGGTCGATCCGCCGAGGACCGAGAAGTTCCCCGCCCTCCCGAGGGTCGGCGCCGTGGCCGCCTGGGCGGCGGTCGCGGAGAGGAGCCCCGCGGACAGGAGCAGGATCCCGGTCGACGCCGCGATCCCCACCTTCCAACGGGCCCGGTCTCGTCGGACGTGGGAAGGAGTTCCGTGCGGCATCGTTGCGCAGCGATCCGCCCACGACAGCGTGGGCTCGTGACACCCGAGGTGAGTGGAGTCGAACCGTAGCCCCGGGCTTGAGCAGGAGTACAGGGCGCGATCGCCCGCCCGGCGCGGATCTGCCGGGGATCCGGGCGCGGATCGACGGAGTGTCACTCTAACGGGGGACTGCGTGCCGTTGCGCCGGTGTCCCCGGACACGTGACGCGGCCGAGGCCGCGATGACGCGGCGGCCTCTTGCCCCGCCCTCGCTCGAGTGGGACCGTGGGCCGCAGCCGCCGACGCAGAGGAGCGCACCGTGGGAACCCTCGACATCGATCTGTTCAGCACCGTCGACGGGGTCGCGCAGGCGCCCGGCGGACCGGAGGAGGACCCGGGCGGCGGCTTCGCGTTCGGCGGCTGGCAGGCGCCGCTGGTCGACGAGGTGGTCGGCGAGCAGGTCCTGGACGGGATGGCCGGCATGGACGCCCTGCTGCTCGGACGGCGCACCTACGAGATCTTCGCGGGCTACTGGCCGCAGCAGCAGGGGCCGATCGCGGAGCTGTTCAACCGGATCCCGAAGTACGTCGCCTCCCGCGGCACCCCGCCACTCCCCTGGTCCGGCTCGGTGCAGCTCGGCGCCGACCTGCCGGCCGCCGTCCGCGAGGTGCGCGAGCGCCACTCCGCCGTGCACGTGATCGGCAGCCTCGACCTGGTGCAGACGCTGCTCGCCGAGCAGCTCTTCGACCGGCTCACCCTGTGGCTGCACCCGATCCTGCTCGGCTCCGGCAAGCCGGTCTTCGGCGGCGGCGCCGTGCCCACGAACCTGCGGCTCGACGGGCCGGCCGTCACCTCGCCGCGCGGAGTCGTGCGCCTGCAGTACCTGCGGGTGGACGGGACGCCCGGCACCGGGACGATGGGGCCCTGAGCCGCCGATCGACCCGCCGGCCAGGCGACGCTCCGGCATACTGACGGCGTGCAGGACGAGGACGACGAGCGCCAGGATCTCGAGCGCGCGCTCTACGCCCGCCCGACCGGGGACGACCGCGACGAGGCGCTGCGGGCCGAAGCGCTGCGGGTCGAGGCGCAGCGGATAGAGGCGCAGCGCGCCGAAGCACTGCAAGCCGAAGCGCAGCGTCGGCTCCCGACCGCCGCTGCCCCGGAGGCGCAGCCCGGCCCGCGAGGCGCCGGACCCGCGCGGACGGCCGGCGAACCCTCGCCCGCCGCGCCCCCCGCCCGGTCGCGCCTCGTCCTCCTCGGCGCCGGGCTGCTCGTCGGCGGGCTCGTGGTCGGCGCGGCCACCGCCTCCGTCATCGGCGCGGCGACGCCCGATCCGGTCTCGACCACCGCCTCCCCCACGCCGACTCCGGACGCCGCCGACCGCTTCGCCGCGCTCGTCGAGGGCTGGGCGGCGACCACCGATGTCCCCCCGGGCCTCTCGCTGATCTCCGGCGGAGCCGAGGTCTACAGCCCCACCTTCGAGACCGCCCAGGACGACCGGCTGCTGCTCACGGCGCCCGACGCCACCCGGATCTGCCTCGCCCTCGAGCGCCCCGACGGCTCGCTCTCGGCGGGCTGCACCGGCCTCGAGGCCTTCTTCGCCGGCGACGCCCTCGACGTCGTCGGCACGGCGACCGGCACCGACACCCCGGTCTACACGCGCGTCACCCTCCGCCCCGACGGCTCCGTCGAGGGCGGCTTCCAACTCGTCGCCACGCCGGGCCCGGAGGCGTGAGACGCGCCACTTCTGCGCCGAAGATCGCAGCAGCGCCGCAAGCGTATAATTCTTGGTGATCACCAACTTTTCTGAGCGAGGAGCGCCGCATGCGGACGCAGAGCCCACTCGCCGTCGTGACGCCGACCGTCGACGGCGACGTGCTGACCGTTCTGGCGCGTGCCGACGACTGGTTCACCGTCGGCGAGTTGCGCGCACGGATCGGCGGCCGCTCCCTCGAGGGCATCCGCCGCACGCTCACCCGCCTCGTCGAGGAGGGCATCGTCACGAGCCAGGCGGTCGGCAGGACGACCATCTACCGGCTCAATCGCTCCCATCTGGCCGCCGGCGCGATCATGGAGCTCGCGCGCCTCGACGAGACGCTGCACGAGCGTCTCGTCTCGACCCTCGAGGGCTGGGCGCCCCAGCCGGGCTACGCGGCGATGTTCGGCTCCGCCGCCCGTGGGGAGATGCGGGCAGGCAGCGACCTCGATCTCTTCCTCCAGCAGCCCGCGGCACCGACGGACGCCTGGCACGAGCAGGTGTCCGCCCTCGTGCGCGACGCGAAGGCCTGGACCGGGAACGACCCGCGCGTCCTCGAGATGTCCGAGGGCGAGCTGCGCGACGCCGCCGCGGACGAGCCGGTGCTCCGGTCCATCGTCGACGAGGGCATCCCCCTGATCGGCTCCCCGCTCGCCTTCCGCCGACTCGTGCGCGCGCGATGACGGCCCTTCGCGCTCACCGGGAGCTGCTCCTCCGCGCCCGGCGGTCCTGACGGCGCGAGCACCGAGCGCTGAACGCGCCTGTCAAGCCTGCGCGGGCGCTCAGAGAAACCGAGGGCGCGGGCGCCAGGATGCGGGGACACCGCCCGCTCCGCCGAGCACCGACCCGAGAGGCCCCGCCGTGCCCGCCAGCACCCAGAACGCCACCGCCGCCACCGACTCCGGCACCACCGCGCCGCAGGAGTACGACGTCGCCGTGATCGGCGCGGGCCCGGCCGGCACCGCCGCCGCCCTCCGCGCGGCCGAGCTCGGCGCGAAGGTGGTCGTGCTCGAGGCCGGCCGCGTCGGCGGCACCTGCGTCAACACCGGCTGCGTGCCCACCCGCGTGCTCGCGAAGACCGCGCGCATCGTCCGCGAGGCCCGCACCGCCGGCGACTACGGCGTCGACGTCGGCACGCCCGTCGTCGACTGGGCCGCGACCGTCCGCCACGTGCATGCGCGGGTCGACAAGGTCCGCTCGATCAAGCGCGAGGCGCAGCGCTTCGAGGAGGCGGGTGTCGAGCTGATCCACGAGGGCCGCGCGCGCTTCGTCGACGAGAGCACCCTCGTCCTGGACAGCGGTCGGCGGATCCGCGCACGCTCGATCCTGATCTGCGTCGGCGGCCACTCGCGCCGCCTGCCGATCCCGGGCGCCGAGCTCGCCACCGTCCCGGAGGATGTGCTCGGCCTGCCCGCCCTCCCCCGCCGGGTCGCGGTGATCGGCGGCGGCAACACCGGCGCGCAGCTCGTCACGGTGTTCAACGCCTTCGGGTCGGAGGTGACGCTGCTCGACCTCGCGCCACGCATCCTCACCACCTCGGACGCGAGCATCTCGGAGCACGTCGCCGGCGCCTTCGAGCGCCAGGGCGTGCGCGTGCACCTGGGCATCGAGACGGTCGAGCGCCTCGAGCGCGCGGAGGACGGCTCGATCGACATCACCTGGCGCGAGGACGGCTCGGCCCGCACCGAGGGCGTCGACGCCGTGATCATGGCGACCGGCTGGCCCGCCGACGTCGAGGACCTGGGGCTCGAGAACGCCGGCATCGAGGTCGTCCGCTCGGCGATCCCGGCCGATCAGTACTTCCGCACGATCGTGCCGCACGTGTTCGCGGTCGGCGACGCGAACGGGCGCGACATGCTCGTGCAGGCGGCGCAGTTCGAGGCGGAGGCGGCGGCCGAGAACGCGGTACTCGGTGCGAACCGGCGCACCCCGCAGTTCCTGCTGCCGGCCGGCGGCTTCACGGACCCGGACTACGCGGGTGTCGGCTTCACGCAGGAGCAGGCCCGCGAGCGGGACCCGCAGTGCATCGTCGCGTCCGTGCCGTTCTCGAGCGTGGACCGCGCCGTGATCGACGACCGCGAGAGCGGATTCCTGACGCTGATCGCCGACCGCCGCCGCGAGTTGCTGCTCGGCGCGCACGCCGTCGGCGAGAACGCGATCGAGGTCGTGCAGTCCGTGACGACCGCGATGGCGGCCGGCGTCGACGTCGCGACCCTGGCGAACGTGCGGTTCGCCTACCCGACCTACAGCGCGGTGATCGGCATGGCGGCGCGGGCGCTGCTGGCCGAGCCGGCGCGGCCCGCCGAGCTGGAGTGAGCGGCGCTACCCGATCCCGGAGCGCGGCGCCAGCCCTCTCCGGGTGCGGCGCCCGCTCCGAATGATGGGAGGAGGGCGACTCCTGCCCTTCCGCTCCCGAGAGGAACCACCGTGCCGATCCCCGCTGTCGACTACGCCCACATCCGCCTGACCGTCCGCGACATCGCCGTCTCGCGCGCCTTCTACGACTCCGTCTTCGGCTTCGACGTCGCCTTCGAGGCGCCGCCCGCGGACGCCCCCGAGGAGCAGAAGGAGCAGCTCGCGTTCCTCTTCGGCGGAGTGATCTACCAGTTCCCGGGCGGACTGCTGGGCCTGCGCCCGGTCGCCGACGCGGGCGACCGCTTCGACGAGGACCGCATCGGCCTCGACCACCTCAGCTTCGCCGTCGCCGACCTCGACGCCCTGAAGGCCGCCGCCGCCGCGCTCGACGAGCTCGGCATCGCGCACGAGCCGATCAAGGACGCCGGCGGCCAGAGCATCCTCGAGTTCCGCGACCCCGACAACATCGCGCTGGAGATCAGCTCGCCGAGCTGAGCGCCCATGCCGCCCATGCTGGTCGAGTGGCCTCGGAGGGGCGTAGCGAGACCCCACGTCTTGAGGACGGTGGATCTCGATACGCCCGCTCCACGAGCTACTCGATCAGCATGAAACGGGCCGCGTCCATGCTGGTCGAGTAGCCCCGCAGGGGCGTATCGAGACCCGGCCCCTGCAGGACGGCGGATCTCGATACGCCCGCTCCGCGGGCTACTCGATCAGCATGAAACGGGCCGCGTCCATGCTGGTCGAGTAGCCCCGCAGGGGCGTATCGAGACCCGGCCCCTGCAGGATGGTGGATCTCGATACGCCCGCGCCGCGGGCTACTCGATCAGCTTGTGCCTCTCACGGGCGGCGCCAGAGGTACGGGGTCGTCGTCGAGACCTTCACGAGGCCCGAGCGCTCGAGGATCGGGCGGGAGTACTCCGTCGAGTCGCTGTGCACGAGGGTGCGGCCCGCCTCGAGCGCGGCGGCGGCGCGCGCGGCCGTCAGCGCCCGGTAGATGCCGCGGCCGCGGTACTCCTCGAGCACGGCGCCACCCCAGACGCCGACGACGTCGGAGTCCGCGACCGGCTCGAGCCGGCCGCCGCCGACCATGCGGCCGTCGACCTCGGCGACCCACAGCTCCATGCCGTCGCCGCGAGCGAGCCGTGCGACCAGCGCGTCGGCGATGTCCGTGTCGACGTCCTCGCCGAACGCGGCGTCGATCATCGCGCTGAACGCGCGGACGTCCGGCTCGTCGACGACTCGGCGCAGGGTCGCGCCGTCGGGCACCGGAGCGTCGCGGGTGAGCGCCTCGAGCGGGCCGATCATGATCGACTCCGTCTCCTCGGCGACGAAGCCGTGGCGCAGCAGCGCCTCGTGCAGACCGGGCGCCCGGTCGTGGCCGCGGGTCTTCCACTCGACCTTCCGGATCTCCGCGTCGGCGTCGAAGTGCGCGCGGGCCGCGGCGACGAGGGCGTCGATCGCCGCCTCGTCCGCCCCGCCGAGGTCGCGGTAGGTGACGAAGCCGCGCCCGCCGGCGAAGGTCACCAGCCGGAGCGGCCCGGCGAGAGTCACCGCCACGGCGCTCGGTGTCTCGGCGTCGGTGCGGAGCTGCTCGTCGTAGACGCGCAGGTACTGCGCGCGGAGGTCGTCGGGGTGGGTGCTGGTGGTCATCCCGCCACGCTACGGCCGGACGGCGCAGATCGCCTCGGGGTGCCGATGCTGATCGAGTAGCCCGCGGAGCGGGCGTATCGAGCGGAGGGGGCGCCTTCGGCGCCAGCGCAGGGCGGGGAAGAGACTGACGTTCATGCGGTGGTGGGTCTCGATACGCCCCTGCGGGGCTACTCGACCAGCATGTCTGCGGGCGTCTCTTCCAAGTAGATCCAGCGAAGTCAGAACGTGAGTCTGCAGACCCGCCGCCCTGAGGACGGTGGGTCTCGATACGCCCCTGCGGGGCTACTCGACCAGCAAATTGGCCGCCGCCTCTTCCCGGTGGATCCACCGAAGTCAGAACACGAGTCTGCAGATCCGCCCTGCTGGTGACGGCGGGTCTCGAAACGCCCCTGCTGGCTCCTCGACCGGCAGGGGTGCGCACAACATCAGCTGAGAGCAGGGGGCCTCCCCTGACAGCGGAGGCCACCCCTTCTCAGCTGATGTTCTGCAGCGCTCGAGCGCTCCACACCGTTCGAGCGGGCCCTCCGGTGGTCGCACAGCACGCGCAGCGGGCGTGTGGAGGTCCGCTCGCGTCGGGAGACGAGCCTGCAGACCGCCGTGCGGATGACGGTGGGTCTCGATACGCCCCTTCGGGGCTACTCGACCAGCATGAAAAAGGGCGGCCGCCGCGTCCACTCCCCACCGCGGAGGCGCGAAGCGGCTTCGCCTGCTCGACCGGCGGGATGCGGAGCGGGGTCAGCCGGTGACGCGGGCGATCAGGTCCTGGATGAAGGGGATGACGTCGCCCGCCTGGTCGACGCTCGCGAAGGCGGTGGCGAGCAGCGGCCAGACGGAGCCGACGAGGGTGGCGATCACGGCGGCGACCGCGGCGACCCAGGCGAGGGCGGCGTTCCGGGAGACGAAAGCCAGCGCGAGGCACGCCAGGGCGATCAGGTAGCTCAGGACGATCGAGAGGGTGATCGCGCCGACCGGGACGTCGAGGACGCCCGCGGTCGTCGCGTCGGCCGCGCCGATCAGGCCGAGCACCGGGAGCAGCACGCCGACGACGATCAGGAAGCTGACGACGACGCCGGTCGCGAGGGCGGCCCAGGCCGCGCGCGGCTTCCGGCGCGAGCCGTAGGAGCGGGTGCGCACGGCCTACTCCGACCCGCGGCGCTCGGCGACGATCACATCGGCGTCGTCGGCCGAGATGTCGTCGGCAGAGACGTCGTCGGCAGAGGTGTCGTCGGCCGATGCGTCGGTGGCCGAGGTGTCGGCGTCCACCGGCTCGACCTCGACGCGGACGACGAACTCGGCGGCGGGCGCGTCGGCGGTGACGACGACGGTCTCGACGGAGTCGTGCTCGGAGTCGTCGGCGCGCTCGGCGACAGGAGCGTCGGTGACGGGCGCAGCCGGCCGGGTCGTGACCTCGTCGGACAGCGAGTCCGCGGTGGCGTCCGACTCGGCGGCGCGGTCGGCGGCCTCGTCGAGGCGGTCCGAGGCGTCGTCGAGCGCGTCGGCGGTCCGCTCGCGGGCGGTGTCGAGCGCCGCGGCGCCCTTCTCCCGGGCGGAGTCGAGGGCGGCGCCGCCCTTCTCGCGGGCGGAGTCCATCGCGTCGCCGGCCTTCTCGACCAGCGAGGGGCCGTCCTCGCGCTCGGAGTCCGGCACCTCGATCGGGTCGAAGGGGCCGTGCACGTCGGTGACGTTGACGTTGACGACGACGCGCTCGCGGGTCAGCTGCGCGGCGGCCTTGCCGACCTGCTCGCGGACGGCGTCGATGACCTCTTGGACGGGGCGCGGGTACTCCGACACCAGGTCGAGGTCGAGGACGAGCGCGCCGTCGACGCGGGCGATGCTCACGCCGGGGCTCGTGCTGGTGCCCAGGACGGCGCGGGTCGCGCGGTCGAGGGTGCGGGCGGCGGCGCCGCCGAGGTGGTGGACGCCGGTGACACCGGCGGTGGTCTCCGCGGCGGCGGTCGCGAGCAGTCGCTCGATCGACTCGTCCTCCGGGTGCGCGCCGTCGATGGCGCGGAGGTCGTTCGTTCCGACGGTGTCGGTCATGGGGTACTCCTCAGTGGTCTTCCGGCCCTCCCGAGCGGGAGGGCCGGATCGTCCGGTGCGGCGGGTGCGCGGCACGGGGCGGCGCGGACGCCGCTACTGCACGCGGGCGCTGCTGCTCATCCTGGTGCGGAGGCCGCTGACGATCTGGATGACCACGGGGGTCTCCTCGCCCAGCACAGCGTCCCAGCTCTTCACCGCGTCGTCGATCGCGCGGCGGGTCCGCATTGGCGAGACGCCGCGGCGGGTGTGCGCGGTGACGCGGAGGACGGTGCGGTGCTTGACCTCGAAGGCGGTGACGTCGAGCGCGACGATCGAGGGATCGTGCGACAGCGCCTCCTCGAGGACGTGTTCGGCGACCTTCGCGTCGATGGTGACGGAGCCGCCGGTCGGCGTGCCCGCGCCGGAGCCGGAGCCCACGCGCAGCAGGGTCGACGTGCGTCCCCGGCCCTGGCGCACGATGAAGCGCACCAGCAGCAGGATCAGCACGAGGGCGACCACGGCCGTGACCCAGAGGATCCACGGCTGCCCGCCGGAGAGGGCGTCGCTGGTGGGCTGCGTCGCGTCCTCCGCGCCGGTGGAGACCGTCTGCTGGACGTCGGGGAACAGCGCTCCCGCCGCGACGGCACCGCCGGCGAGCAGGAGCACGAGGCCCACGACGAACAGGAGGAGGCGGTTGAGGAACCGGTTGGTGGTGGTCATCGGACCGTCCCCTTCTCGGACAGGCGCACGCGGGCCGTGAGCTTCGGGCTGATGTCGTAGCCGGCGAGCTCGGCGTCGACCGCCTCGCGGATGGTGCCGACGTCGAGGCTGCGCCCGGAGGTGCGGCCGACGGTGACACCGGCCGTGCGTCCGCCGATCGACACCGACACTTGGTCGGGGTCGACGTCGCCGGCGTAGGCGGCGGTGCGGGCGAGGCTCTGCGCGATCACGCGGTCGTCGATGACGGCCGCGGTGCGGTCGGCGGCGGCGCGGCGGCGGCCGCGACGACCCGGGGAGAAGGACACGACGATCAGGACGAGCCCGATCAGCGCGGCGACCACTCCGCCGGCCACGATCAGCGGGACGGGAGCGCTCGCGGCGCCGAGCACCGCGGCCGCGCCGTCCTGCGGGGCGACGAGCAGCGCGGGCTGCCCGAGGGCAGCGAGCACCGCCTCCGTGCCGATCCACGCGAAGACGAGGATGAGCAGGACCGCGAGGACGATCGCCGAGGTGGAGCGGGACGAGGTGATCTCGCGCCGGACGAGCCGGGGATAGAGGGCTCCGGTGGAGCGGGTCCCTGAGGCTGCGGGGGTCGTCACGAGACTCTCCTTCGCTCGCGCAGGTCGGCCCCGGTGATCCGGAGGTCGACGCGCCCGATGGTGGACCCGGTCAGCTCGAGGCAGCGGGTGCGGATGGTGGACTGGGCCGTGCTGAGACGGCTGAGGACCGTGCCGGAGCGGCGGTCCCCCCGCCGAGCGGACGGATGCGCAGGGGGGCCTGCGCGGTGACGTGCAGCTTCCCCCCGTCGTCGTCCAGCTCGACCGAGACGTCCGACGCGTCGACGTCGAGCGCCTCCGCGGTGACGGCCGACACGACCCTGCGCACGGCGCGCGAGGTGATCGTCGTGCGGCCGTGGCGGGCCTGGTCGGCCATCACCGCCGCGGTCACGAGGACCGCCGCCCGCGGAGGGTGTCGGCGAGCGAGCTCAGGTCGAGCTTGCCCTCGACGACGCGGCCGACGCCGTAGCCGATGGCCATGGCGAGGGCGACCCAGAGGAGTGCCCAGAAGCCGAAGACCAGGCCGGTGACGGCGAGGACGGCGCCCAGGATCAGGCCGAGGTGGGACGGAGTCACTTGACGCGGCTCTCGGTGTCCTCGTCCTTGTCGTCCGAGGGGATGTAGACGTCGGCGATGGTCACGTTGACCTCGGTGACCTCCATGCCGACGACCGAGGAGATGGCCTCGGAGACGGCGGAGCGGATGCTGTCGGCGAGCTTCTGCAGCGCGACGGGGTACTCGGCGACGACGGTGATGTCGGCGGCGACCTGCTTCTCGCCGACCTCGACGGAGATGCCCTGGCCGCGGTCCTGCGCGTTGATCGCGTTGCGGATGGCGCCGATGGCGCGGGCGGCTCCGCCACCGAGGTCGTGGACGCCGGCGACCTGGCGGGCGGCGATGCCGGCGACCTTCTCGACGACGCCGTCGGCGATCGTGTTCTTGCCGGTCGAGGTCTCGGTGCCGTGCTTGGCCGAGGTGGTGGCGAGGGTGCTGGGGGTGACGTTGGTCATGATGCTCTCCCTGATAGAAGGTGATGCGCGACTCGGTCGCGGTGACGACGATCCGTCGCACATGAATCAGACGTGCGCGGCTCCGGGATCGTCCCGCCGGATCAGCCAGTGCGCAGGAAACGTCGAGCGACGACGCGCTCTGCGGCCAGCGCCGTCCACAGGCCCGGGAGATGCGCGGCAGCTGTCGGTGAAACGGGCGTCCGTGCGAGCGTCCGGGCGGGCTCAGGGCGGGCTCCGCGCAGTCGTGGGGCGGGCTCGGGGCGGGCTCCGCACTGCGTTCAGACCCGTTTTGTATACAGCAGAAGCGGAATCACCCCACCGAAAGCGCCCTCTCGCCCGATTCGGCGCCTGCGTGCGCAGGTTGTAGCATCGTGGAAACCTGCCCGAAACGGTGTTTGGGATACAAAAGAGGAGTCCTCGCGGTGACCATCACTCTGGAGCCGCCTCACCCCTCGCCCTGCTGGGAGCTACACATGTCAGCTGTATCCCGCACCACCGCTCCGCCCGCCTCCGGACACACGGTCGCCTCCGTCCTCGACTCCATCGGCTTCACCCGCGCGCAGTTCTGGATCTTCCTGCTGATCCTCGCCGGGGAGTTCTTCAACACGCTCGAGCAGAACTCGGTGGGTGCCATGGGCAGCCACATCAAGGAGACGCTGCAGATCGGCGACATCCAGCTCACGACGATCAACACCGCCACGGTCATCGGCGGACTGATCGGCCGCCTGCTGGCCGGCTACCTCGCCGACCGCTACGGCCGCCGCTTCTCGCTCAGCCTGAACCTGCTGATCTACACGCTCGGCGGACTGCTCAGCGCTGTCGCGATGAACTACGAGATGCTGCTCGTCAGCCGCCTGATCGTCGGCATCGGCATCGGCGGCGAGTTTATGATCGGCCTGGTCATGCTCTCCGAGATGGTCTCCACCCGCTTCCGCGGCACCGCGATCGGCGCCGTCAACGTCGGCGCCGGCGGCCTCGGCAACTTCCTCTCCTACGGCCTGTTCCTCCTGCTGCTCGGCCCGCTGGAGACCCCGCTCGGCGGCCCCGACTCGGTCTGGCGCTGGTCGTTCGTGATCCTCGCGGTCCCCGCGCTGCTGGTCGTCTTCTACCGCCGCAAGCTGCCGGAGACGCCGCGCTGGCTGCTCTCGCAGGGCCGCACGGAGGAGGCGAACCGCTCGCTCGCGATCCTCGCCTCGAACTCGCTCACCCCCACCACCGCCCGCCCGCCCGTCGAGCTGTCGCCGGACGACCTGCCGCCCGTGCACATGTCCGCCTCCCCCGCCGCGGTGTTCAGCCGCCCGGTGATCCGCCGCACCGCCGCCCTCGGCATCGCGTCCTGGATGGCCTTCGGCTCGCAGGTCACGCTGAACTTCCTGATGCCGACCCTGCTGGTCGAGCGCGGCTACTCCGTCTCGGAGAGCCTGCTCTACACGATGATCATGAACATCGGCTCGCTCCTCGGAGCGACGACCGCGGCCCTGATCGCCGGTCGCGTCGGCCGCCGCACCGCCGTCGGCGCCGCCGGAGTCCTCGGCTGCCTCACCGCGCTCGCCTTCGCCGGCTTCGGCAACGGCACCGGAGCGATCCTCGTGCTCGGCGCGCTCTTCCAGTTCTTCACGATGGTCACCAACACGACCCTCGCCACCTGGACCGCCGAGATCTTCCCGACCGCGATCCGCGCCTCCGGCGCCTCGATCGTCAACGGCATCGGCAACATCGCCGGAGCGGTCATGCCGTTCCTCGCCGTCGCGCTCTACGGCTCGTTCGCCTTCGCCGGCGTCTTCGGCCTCGCCGCCGTGATGTACGCGGTGCTCGTCGTCGCCTCCCGCTTCGCCCCGGAGACCCGGGGACGCTCGCTCGAGGACGTCAACGAGAACGCGATCGCCGCCGCCGCCCACTGACCCACCCGTGCCCCCGGCGCTCCGGCGTCGGGGGCACGACCCACCACCGGACAAGCACCTCAAGGAGCACCATGGACACCCTCACCGTCTCGGCCACCGCCAACGGACTCAACTACCTCCCCGAGTACGTCGCCGACGTCGGCGGCCTGTTCGCCGAGCGCGGCCTCGCCGTCACCGCCACCGCCTGCGACCCCTGGACCGGCGTCCTCGACGACCTCGACTCCGGCGCCGCCGACCTCGCCCTCGGCGGGCTCTGGGTCCCCGGCATGTACGCCGGCACCAGCCGCGAGCTGACCGTCGTCGGCCAGCTCAACCACCGCTTCCCGATGACGATCGTGGCCCGCGACGGCTCCGGACCGGTCGGCCTGGACTGGCTGGCCGGCAAGGTCGTGCTCGCCCCGGGCGCCGGCGGCAGCGCGCCGTTCGAGTTCACCGCGGGCCTGATCCGCGAGGCCGGCCTCGACGTCTCGGCCACCCGCTGGGCGCGCGACCTGTCCACGGCGATGATGCTCGAGCTCTACCGCGACGGCCTCGGCGACGCGATCGTGCTCGACCTGCTCTCGGCGAAGGAGCTCGTCGCGGCCGGCGGCGGGCAGATCGTCTTCCGCCACCTCGACGCGGGCGTGATGCCCAACAGCGTCTACTACACGCGCACCGAGCGGGTCGAGGAGCTCGCCGACCGCACCGAGCGCTTCGTCGACGCGATCGAGACGGCGATGCAGAGGATCACGGCGGGCGAGGCCGGCGCCGAGATCGACGCGGTGCTCGCCGCGCGCTGGCCCGACCGCGACCCCGTGCTGCTGCACGAGGCCGCCGACGAGATGGCCGCCGGCGGGGTCTGGGACACGACCGTGATCGACGAGGCCGCCTCCGACCGCTGGATGCGGATCCTCGCGGAGGCCGGGCTCGTCACCCGCGCCCCCTCCCTCGCCGAGCTGACCGGCCGCACGACGGTCGGCGCGCGCTGATGACGCTCGTCCTCGCCTCCGAGCAGATCGCCGGGCTGCTCCCCGACGTCGACGTGCTCGGCGCGGTCGAGCAGGTGTTCGCGGACCTCGGCTCCGGCGCGCTGCACCAGGGCGCGCCGACGGCCCTCGCGGGCGAGGACGACGGGCTGATCCTGCCGATGGCGGTCCGCTCCGACGCCCTGGGCCTGGCCGCCGTGAAGCTGATGGCCGACCTGCCCGGCAACGCGGCGCGCGGGCTGCCGACGCAGCGCTCGACGATCCTGGTCACCTCGCTGCTCACCGGGGAGTGCGTGGCCGTCCTGGACGGAGCGCTGATCACCCGGGCCCGGACCGCCGCCGCCTCCGCGGTCGCCACCCGGCACCTCGCCCGGGCGGACAGCCGGGTCCTCGGGCTGATCGGCGCCGGCAACCTCGCCGTCGCGCACGTCCGCGCGCTGCAGGCGGTGCGCGACCTGGACGAGATCGTGGTCTGGTCGCGGTCGGACGCGACGCTCGACCGGTTCGAGGAGGCGGTGGGGCGCCCCGTGACCCGCGCCGCGGATCCGCGGGCCGTCGCCGAGCGCTCCGACGTGCTCTGCACGCTGACGCCGTCGGTCGAGCCGATCGTGCGCGGGGCCTGGCTGCACGCCGGCCAGCACGTGAACGCCGTGGGCGCCCGCCCGCGGCCGGAGCACCGCGAGCTCGACTCCGCCGCGATGGCGCTCGGCACGCTCGTCGTCGACAGCGCGGCGACCGCGCGGGCGAAGTCCGGCGACCTCGTCCGCGCGATCGCGGAGGGCGCCCTCGACGCGGCGGCCGGGCTCCTCGAGCTCGGCGACGTCGTGGCCGGGACCGCTCCCGGCCGCACGCGCGACGACGAGATCACCGTCTTCGACTCCGTCGGCCTCGCCGCGCAGGACCTCGCCGTCGCCGCCGCGCTGATCGACCTCGCGCGGCTGCGGGACGCGGGCAGCACTGTCCGGCTGTCCGGGGTCCCCGCGGCGGCGGGCCGCTGATGCGCATCGCCGTCGTCAACTGCAACACGACCGAGTCGATGACCGAGACGGCCGCCGCCCGCGCCCGGCTCGCCGTCGGGCCGGGCACCGAGATCGTCGCGATCACGCCGAGCTGGGGCGTCGCCTCGGCCGAGGGCTGGTACGACAGCTTCCTCAGCGCCGCGGCCGTCCTGCACACCCTGGAGCGGCTGCCGGCCGGCATCGACGGCGTCGTGATGGCCGGCTTCGGCGAGCACGGCCGCGAGGGCGCGCGCGAGCTGCTCGACGTGCCCGTCGTCGACATCACGGAGGCGTCGGCGCATCTCGCGATGCTGCTCGGTCGCCGCTACGGGGTGGTCACCACCGTCCGCCGCGCGGTCGGCCAGATCGAGGACAGCCTCACCACCGCCGGCCTGATCGCGCACTGCGCCGCGATCGAGGACACGGGGCTCGGCGTCCTCGAGCTGGAGGAGGATCCGCAGGCCACCCTCGACGCGTTCGTCGCCGCCGGCGAGCGCGCGATCGCCCGCGGCGCCGAGGTGATCTGCCTCGGCTGCGCGGGCATGGCGGGACTCGAGGAGCACGTCGGCGCGCGGCTGCCGGTGCCGGTCGTCGACGGCGTCGCCGCGGCGGCAGCCCTCGTCGAGACCCTCGTCCGCCAGCGGCTCGGCACCAGCCGGATCGACAGCTACGCCCGGCCGCTGCCGAAGGAGCGCAGCTGGCCCGGCGGCTGAGCGCCTCCGGACGGCGAGCGCACCGGGTCGGCCGAGCGTGTTGAATGGTCGCACCGGCGTCGCGAGGAGGACCGTCATGACACTCGCCAGCACCGAGGAGTCGCTCGCCAGCCAGACCTACCGGACGCTGCGCCGGCAGATCATCCTCGGCCAGCACCCGCAGGGGTCGCGGCTCGTCGAGGCCTCGCTGGCCGCCGAGCTGCACGTCTCGCGGCTGCCGGTGCGCGAGGCCGTGCCGCAGCTCGCGAACGAGGGCTTCGTGCGGATGCTGCCCCGTCGCTCCACCCGCGTCGCGCAGTGGAGCGTCGAGGACGTGGTCGAGCTCTTCGACGTCCGCCTGAGCCTCGAGACGCTCGCCGCGCGCCTCGCGGCGCAGGCCGTCGCCCGCGGCGCCTCCCTCGCTCCGCTGCTCGACGCGATCGACGCCGAGCACCACGCCCTCGACAGCGAGGACTGGCTGGAGGTCGCCGAGACCTCGACCGTCGTGCACGAGGCGATCGTCGAGGTGGCCGGCAGCGCGCTGCTCTCCTCGCTGATGCGCGCCGTCACCGGCCGGATGACCTGGCTGTTCTACCTGACCAGCGCCCGCGACCAGCGCCAGCAGTCCGACGAGCACCACGGCCTGCTCGACGCGATCCGCGCGGGCAACGACCGCCTCGCCGAGTCGATCGCCTTCACCCACATCGAGAAGGGCCGCGCGCCGTCGCTCGCGATGATCGGCGGGCAGTGACGTCCGCGGCGCGGCGGCCGCGCGCTCAGTGGCGCAGCGTGTGGCTCGGCAGCTCCTGGAAGCGGGTCTGGTAGGCGCTGGCGAAGCGGCCGAGGTTGCCGAAGCCCCAGTCGCGGGCCACGGCGGCGACGGTCGTCGAGCAGGGGTCGCCCTCGACGAGGTCGTGGTGGGCGCGGTCGAGGCGGACGTCGCGGAGGTAGACCGACGGCGAGACGCCGAGGTGGCGCTGGGTGGCCTGCTGCAGGGTGCGGGTGTGCAGGCCGGCGGCGCGGGCGGCGTCGGCCGGGGTGATCGGCTCGTGCGCGTGGTGCTGCAGGAAGTCGAGGGCGACGCGGGTGCGCGAGGCGGAGGGGCGGCGCAGCACGGCGGGGACGTCCCAGGCGCGCCACGGGAAGAGCAGCAGCAGCGCGCGGGCCAGGTTGAGCTCGGCGGTGAAGCGCACCAGCGGGGCGATCGCGGCGCTCGCGAGCGCGGCCGTCGCGTCGGTCACGGCCGTGCGCCAGCGGGCGAGGACGCCGGGGTCGGCGTCGGCCTCGTGGTCGAAGGAGACGGGCTGGCGGGGGCCGGAGTGCGACTCGGTCGCCACGTCCTCGAGGAAGCCGGGTGCGAAGTGCACGAGGTTCTGCCGGTGCGGCTGGTAGGCCAGGCCGAATTGGCGCTCGGCGGGCAGCAGGAACGGCGCGGACGCGGCTCCGGTGCGGGTGAAGGGGCGCAGGTTGAGCTGGCCGCCGCCGGCGCGGAACCAGCCGACGACGTACTCGCGCAGGTGCGCGATCTCGCCGGTCAGCGCGCCCGCGCAGTCGGAGGTGCGGAGGGTGACCCGCTCGCTCCCGCGGTAGGCGTAGCGGAAGGAGAAGCCGCGCGAGCCCGGCTCCACGCGGAACGAGCCGCCGCCGTACGCCTCGGCGTAGACCGCGGACGCCTCGGCGGGGTCGCCTCCGGCGGCCTCGAAGCGCCGCTCGGTGCCGCCGGGGAGGTCGCCGGCGGAGGCGAAGGGGCTGCCCATCGTGAAGGTCGAGCCGGGGGTCGCGGTCGAGCCGGGGACGGCCGGGCGTGCCGTCGGTGGCGGGGAGGTGTGCATGGTCGGGCTTCTCTCGGGGTCTGGGAGATCAGAGGCGGACGGGGGTGGGCCTCGGGGCTCTACAGATACAGACGGGTCGACGGCCGGAAACGTCACGGATCCGGGGCGTGCTCGCAATCCGGCCAGCGGATTCGCCGGGGAGGGTGGAGGCTGATAGGCATTCGGAGCGGCGCCTGCGGAGAACGCCCGCAGGCGTGGAACGACGGCGGAACGGCGGGAGGTGGCGATCGTGGCGGAGGCACTGCCCGCGGCGCAGCCCGACGACGCGCGGCCCGACGACCCGCTGCTCCGCGCCTCCGACGCCACGCTCGCCTCGCGGGCCGTGGACGGCGACGTCGCCGCGTTCGAGCAGCTCGCCCGGCGCCACGGCGCGCTGATGCGGGTCTACGCCGCCAAGCTGCTCGGCTCCGAGGCGGAGTCCGACGACATCGTGCAGGAGGCGTTCCTCACCGGTTGGCGCCGCCTCGGCGACCTCGACAGCCCCGCGCACATCCGCAACTGGCTGATGCGGATCGTCTCGCACAAGGCGATCGACCGGATCCGCGTCCGGCGCCGCCACGACGACATCGACGACTGGGACCCGCCCGCCCCCGCCGAGCACTCGCCCGAGCGGATCGTCGAGGCGCGGCTCCAGCTGGACGCCGTCTGGGAGGCACTGGACCGATTGCCCCCCGATCAGCGACGCTGTTGGCTGCTCCGCGAGACCGCCGGCTACAGCTACCAGGAGATCGCCGACGCTCTCGAACTCCCCGTCTCGACGGTCCGCGGCCTGCTCGCCCGAGCCCGCCGCTTCCTGCTCCACGAACTGGAGGCATGGCGATGACCACCGACGACATGCCCACCGCCGAGCCCGACGAGAACGCCGTGCCCGTCGACGCCGTGCCCGAGAACGACGTGCCCGACGACGACCTCGACGGCCACACGCTCGAGGAGCTGGGCGAGTACCTCGACCGCGGGCGCACCCCCGTCGATCCCTCCATCGAGGGCTCCGCGGCCTGCCGGCTCGCGCTCGCGAACCTCACCCGCTTGAACGAGCTGTCGGCCACCGCGCTGCGCCGCCGCGCCGACGCGGAGCCGGACCGCGACGAGGTCTGGATCGCCGGGCTGCTCGACGCGATCCGGTCCGAGGTGCGCTCCGGGCGCGACGTGCCGATCCGCCACCCCGACCCCACGCTGCGGCTCGCGCTGACCGAGGCGGCCGTGCGCGGGATGATCCGGCGCGCGGGCGACACCATGGGCGGCGTCATCATGGGCCGCTGCACGCTCGACGGCGACGTCGGGACGCCGGGCGCGGTGATCCGGGTCGACGTCACCTTCGCGCTCGAGTTCGGCGTGCCGGTGGCGACCGCCGCGGACCGCCTGCGCGAGCGGATCCGCTACGCCCTCGAGCGGCACACCGAGCTCGTCGTCGGCGCGATCGACGTGACCGTGGACGACGTGTACCCGAGCAGGGAGGACCAGCCGTGACCGACAGCACTGCGACCGACAGCACCGGGATCGACAGCACCGGGACCGACGACAGCACCCTCGACGACAGCGCCCTCGACGACTCGGCCCGCGAGGACACCGCCCGCGACGACACCGCGCTCTCGCAGCGCCTCACCGCGGCGATCCGCGACTCCGAGGGAGTCACCGGCGTCTATCCGGCCCAGCCGATCCTCGAGGCGGCCGCCGATGCGCTGGCCGTGAAGCTCGCCCTGCGGCAGCCCGACGTGCTCGTCGACATCGACCGCTCGGACGGCTTCACCACGGTGAGCGCGCACATCGCGGCGACCGCGGCGCTGCCCGCGCCCGAGACCCTGCGCGCCGTCGGCGAGGAGCTGCGGCGCCTGCTCGACGCGGAGCCGTCGGTGACCGGCCCGCTCGCCGTGAACGTGAAGGTCCGGCTGATCGAGGACTCGGGCCGCGCCGCGGAGTGACGGACGCCTCGTCTCGCGCGGAAGGCGTGCACAACTAAGGCTGAACGGCCCGAAATCGCGAGAGATCGCGTCGATCGGGGCATCCAGCCTTAGTTGTGTACCGGTTCCGCCGGAGACGCGCGATTCAGCGCTGCCAGGCGGGCCACTCCGGGTCGTGACCGGGCCAGACCTCGACGCCGGGCTCCGCCGCGAGGTCGGCGAGGCGCTCCACGGCGCGCTGAGCCGCCTCGGCGTCGCCGGGACGCGCCGTCCAGCCGCAGGCGGTGCGCTCGTCGAGGTTGCGGCGGAGGTCCGCCGCGTCGCAGGCGAGCACGATCGAGCGGTCGGCGAGGTCGATCCGGAACGACTGGTGGCCCGGGGTGTGCCCGCGGGTGTCGAGTGCGGCCACGCCGGGGGCGAGCTCGGTGTCGCCGTCGAGGAGCACCACCCGGACGTCGGCGTCGAGGAGGTCCTGCGGGACGACGGTCTCGCGGCGGCCGAGGCCCTCGCCGAGCCACTCCCACTCGCGCCGCTGCAGGGCGACGGGGGTGCCGGCCGGGACGAGGCGCAGCCCGCCCGTGTGGTCGAGGTGCAGGTGCGAGAGGGCGACGAGGGCGAGGTCCTCCCAGCGCAGGCCGGCCGCCGCGATCTGCTCGGCGAGCGCGTCGCCGGGCGGGACGACGGCGGTGTAGCTCTCGTAGTCGTAGTGCGCGGCGCGCTGGGCGGGGTCGCGGACCCGGTCGAGGTGGAAGCCGCCGTCGATCAGGATCCAGGAGTCGCCGAGGTCGATCGCGGCGCCGGTGACCGGCTCGAGCAGGAAGCGCGCCGGGTCGCCGCCGCGGAGCGAGATCGACTCGGCGATCGGCTCGTGGCCGAGCACGAGCGGGACGAGGCGGCGGGGGCGGCCGAGCGGAAGGGCGGCCGGCCAGTCGTCGGCGATCACGGGAACCTCCTGCAGCACGTCGGATTGGATCCAATATAGTCGTGAATGAATCCACGACCATCCTCCCGCACGAGACGAGGGCTCGCATGACCGGCGCCATCCCGATCAACATCCCGATCACCACCGAGATGCTCCACTGGGGCCGTCGGCCGACCTACGAGATGGTCGAGCAGATCGTGGACGGCTACCCCTCCGACGTCTCGCGCTGGCTGATCGGCGCGCACACCGGCACGCACGTCGACGCGCCGTCGCACTTCGTGCCGGGCGGCGCGACCGTCGACGAGATCGCGCTGGAGAGCGTGGTCGGGCCGGTCCGGGTGCTCGATCTGCGGCACGTCGCGGAGGAGATCACGGACGAGGACCTCGTCGCGGCCGGTGCCGAGGGGGCCGTGCGCGTGCTGTTCCGCACGCGCAACTCGACCGATGCACTGACCCGGGCGGTGAAGTCGGAGACCTGGGTCGGCCTCGCGCCGAGCGGCGCGCGCTGGCTGGTCGAGCACGGCGTGCTCTTCGCGGGCCTGGACTACATGACGATGGAGGCGCCCGCGCACACCGAGGAGTGGCCGACCCACGTGATCCTCTGCGGCGCCGGCGTCGTGATCCTCGAGAACGCGGACCTCGCGCAGGTCGAGCCCGGCGACTACCTGATGGTCTGCCAGCCCGTCGCCTTCGAGGGCCGCGAGGCCGCGCCCGCCCCGACGGTCCTGCTCCCCCTCCCGTGACCCGCCCCCCGCGAGATGCCACTTATGAGCGCGACACGCCGTGGAAAGCGCTCACAAGTGGCATCTCGCGGAGAGAGGCAGGCTCGCGGAGGGGGTCAGACTCCTGCGGGCTCCAGGGCGCCCTGCTGCTCGCGGTCGAGCTCGGTGCGGACGGAGCGCTCACCGGCGAGCTCGCGCGGGGTGCGGGGGGCCAGGAGGCCGACCACGATGAAGGTGCCGAAGCCGATCGCCGCGGCGACGAGGGTGGCGTAGCCGTCGAAGCCGGCGCCGATCAGGTCGTTCGGGACGTAGAGGATGTCGTTCGGCACGCCGTAGAGCGTCGGGGTGAGCGCCAGGAAGACCAGGCGGACGACCAGGCCGACGCCGGCCGCCGTGAGCGCGGCGACGACTCCGGGGCGCTTCCAGAAGACGCCGAGCAGGAAGGGCGCGGCGAGGCAGGCGAGCATGATGTCGAACGCGAGCGTCAGCAGGATGCCGGTCTGGCTGACCCGGATCGCGAGGAACGAGCCGAGGATCACGATCGGCACCATGGCGACGCGGGTCCAGCGCAGCAGCGGGTCCGGGCCGCTGCCGGAGTGGCGGCGGACCGAGAGCACGTTGCGGACGACGATCGCCGAGGTGGCGAGGATGGCGCCGGACGCCGTCGAGAACGACGCGGCGACGACTCCGGAGAGCACCAGGATCGCGATGACCGGCGGCGCGTAGTCGTCGAGCAGCGTGAACAGCACCGGGCCGTCGGCGGCCGAGAGGCCCAGGACGGCGGTGGCGCTGAGGGCGACGATGGCGAAGATCGAGCCGATCGCCGCGGTGCCGACGGCGGCGGCGTAGCAAGCGCGGCGGGCGACCTCGGGCGACTTGGCGCCGAAGATCCGCTGCATGAAGTCGATCGCGACGAGGTCGCCGATGCCGAGGGCGACGAGGGTGGCCCAGTTGACGGGGGCGCCCATCGCCGGGTCGGTGAGCTGCTCGAAGTCGAACGGCCCCATGCCCTCGGGGATGACGATGCCGTAGGCGAGCGCGACCCAGACCAGCAGCGAGATCGCCGCGACGACCGTGATCACGGTCTGGATGGCGGCGGTGTACGCGTCGGAGAAGAGGCCGCCGGCGATCGTGTAGCTGAGCACGAGGGCGACCGAGAGGATCACGCCCCAGGCGTACGGGATGCCGGCGAAGCGCTCGAGCAGGAAGCCGCAGGCCACCAGGTTGCCGGCCAGCAGGATCGTGAAGGAGAAGACCATGATCACCGAGGCGACGACCTCGGTGGTGCGGTCGTAGCGCATCCGGAAGAAGTCGGCGAGGGTGAAGAGCTTCATCGCGTTCATCGGCTTGGCGAGGAAGAGGCCCGTGATCAGGAGGCAGATCGCCAGGCCGATCGCGAGCGAGGCGCCCGCCCAGAAGCCGAACTGCGAGGTGAGGTCGGTGTTGCCGACGGTGGCGTTCGAGTCGACCGCGGCGGCCGTCAGGCTGACGGCGACGAGCGGGATGCCGAGGCGGCGTCCGGCGACGAGGTAGTTGGCGCTGTCGCCGTCGATCTTGCGGGCGACCGCGATGCCGACGGCGAGGATCACCACGACGGTGATCCCCACTCCGAGGATGATCATGCGTGCTCCGAGCTGCTGGGTGGTGCGGCGGGGTGTTTCTATCGGTTGATAGACACGGATCCTGCCGCGCGCTCGGTCGCGGTTCTTTTCGGGCGTGGGTCGATCCTGTTAACTCCGGCGCGCGGGCCCCTCGGCCACACCTCAAAAGTTGTCGTATCGGGCGCTCGAGTACGACAACTTTTGGAGAGTGGACGGGCGCTCGGGAGTGGGCGGGCGCTCGGGAGTGGGTGGGCACTCAGGAGTGGCGGCGGGGCGTCAGCGCAGGTGGGCGAGCAGGGCCGGGCCCTCGGCGAGCGCCTCGGCGACGGCGGGGCGCGAGAGGTCGAGGACGCGGAGGGCGGCGAGGGCGACCGCCTCCGCGGAGGGGCCGGGCTCGGCGGGCTGCCGGCGGCGCTGGAGGATGACGTTCTCGACGAGGGCGAGCACGAGCGAGGCGCCGGTCGCGGGGTCGGCGGCGCCGCAGGCCGCGACGAGGGTGCGGTAGGCGGTCTCCAGCTCGGAGCGGCGGTCGCGGAACACGGCGAAGCGCTCGTCGCCGAGCTCGGGCAGCAGGTAGAGCGCGCCGACGTTGTGCTCGCCGGCCGCGAGCAGGCGGGCGTCGGAGACGCAGAGCGCCCAGAGGCGGGCGGCCGGCGGTTCGTCGCGGGTGAGCAGCACGGCGGCGGTGTCGAGCGAGGGCTGCACCGTGCCGAGCAGCAGCTCGAGCAGCACCGCGTGCTTGCCGCCGAAGTGGTGGTACAGCGACGCCTGGCGGATGCCCGCCGCCGCGGCGATGGCGTGCGTGCTCGTGCCGCCGAACCCCTCGGTGCAGAAGAGCGCCGCGCTCGCCGCGAGGATGTCCGCCCGCGTGCCCAGCCCGGTGAGCGACGCCCCGGAGGCGCGCGGCCGTCCGGGGGGTGCGCTCGACATGCGCTCGACCGTAGCAGCGCCCGGAGCCCCCTCCGCTCCTCGAAAGTTGTCGTACTCGGCGGTCGAGTACGACAACTTCTGGAGAGTGGGGTGGGGTGGGACGCGCGCGAAACACGATCGCAACGTCGGGGTCACAGCGGCGACACGGGGGCGCGGTTGACTTCCTGTCGAGCGATAGAAACCCCGGCAGCGACCGGACCAGCAGACGGAGCAGGCGCAGCATGACGACATCAGGCACCTCGACCACGGCGGGTGCGCGCGAGCACGCCCGCGCCCAGGAGGCGGCGGCGGCGACCACGCGCCCCGACGCGCCGGAGGGCGTCGCCCCGGCGGACCTGCGCTGGTCCGAGCGGATCGAGGGCGGCGGCTACGGCCACCGCGTCCTCGCCCGCGGGACGCACCTCCGAATGACCGACGTCACCGGCGACGCGTGCGTCTCGCTCCTGGTCTACAACGCGCTGGAGCCGCACGAGCGGCTGAACGTCGCGGACACCGTGAAGGTGCAGTGGCAGGTCTACGCCGGCGCCGGCCAGCTGCTGCTCAGCGACCAGGGCCGCGTGCTCGCGAGCGTCGTCGCCGACGACTCCGGCCGCCACGACACGATCTACGGCACGACCGCGCTGGCGCGGAACGTCGAGCGCTACGGCGACGGCTCGCCGCAGGGCCCGTCGCCGGCCGGGCGCGAGCTGCTGCTGCTCGGCGCGGCCAAGCACGGGCTCGGCCGGCGCGATCTGCCGCCGAGCGTCTCGTACTTCCAGGGGGTGCGGATCCGCGAGGACGGCAGCCCGGAGTGGCTCGGCGGCGCCGGCCCCGGCCGCTCGGTGACGCTGCGGCTGGAGATGCCGGCGATCGTCCTGCTGGCGAACACCGCGCATCCGCTCGACCCGCGGCCGGACTTCACGGTCGGCGCGGTCGACGTGCACGCCTGGGCGGGCGAGCCGGCGAGCGCCGACGAGCGCGACGCCACTCCCGAGGGCCGCCGCGCCTTCCTGCAGACCGACGAGTACCTGAGCGCGAGGGGCATCGCATGAGCACCACCGGCACCGACACGAGCACGAGCAGCAGCGACACCACCACCGCCTACGGCACCGAGACCCACCGCGAGACGGTCGCCGCCCGCGCCCCCTGGTCCCGCCTCCTGAAGCGCGGCGAGCACCTGACCATCGTCGACGTCGACGGCAACCAGGCCGTCGACTTCCTCGCCTACGACGCGGAGGACCGCACCGCCTACTCCGCCGCCGCGACGCTGCAGGCGCAGGAGACGGTCTACCTCGTCACCGGCTCGGTGCTCCGCGACGCCGAGCACCGCCCGCTGCTGACCGTCGTGGCGACCGACGTCGAGCGCCACGACACCCTCGGCGGCGCCTGCTCGAAGGAGAGCAACGCGCTCCGCTACGGCTTCCACACCACGGCGCAGCACGCCTGTGCGGAGAACTTCGTCGCCGAGCTCTCCCGGCACGGGATGGGCAAGCGCGACCAGGTCTCGAATGTGAACTGGTTCATGAACGTGCCGGTGGACCCGGACGGCGCCCTCGGGATCGTCGACGGCATCTCCTCCCCCGGCCTCAGCGTCACCCTGCGGGCCGAGCGGGACACCCTCGTCGTCGTCTCGAACTGCCCGCAGATCAACAACCCGTGCAACGGCTTCGACCCGTCGCGCGCGGAGATGATCGTGCACAGCGGCGAGAACGCGGGAACGGGCACCGCATGACCTTCGACACCCTCCTCGTCGCCAACCGCGGCGAGATCGCGGTCCGCATCCTCCGCACCGCGAAGGCCATGGGCCTGCGCACGGTCGCGGTCTACTCCGACGCCGACCTCGGCGCCGCGCACGTCGCGCTCGCCGACGAGGCGGTGCGGCTCGGCCCGGCGCCCGCGGCCGACAGCTACCTACGGATCGACCGGATCCTCGCGGCGGCCGCGCAGACCGGCGCCGGCGCGATCCACCCGGGCTACGGCTTCCTCAGCGAGAACGCCGAGTTCGCGCGCGCCTGCGCGGCGGCCGACATCGTCTTCGTCGGCCCCACTCCCGAGCAGCTCGAGGTGTTCGGCGCCAAGCACACCGCGCGCGACGCAGCCGAGCGCGCGGGCGTGCCGCTGCTGGCCGGCACCGGGCTGCTCGACGACGCCGACCACGCGGCCCGCGAGGCCGACCGGATCGGCTACCCGGTGATGCTCAAGGCGACGGCGGGCGGCGGCGGCATCGGCATGCGCGCCTGCCGCGACGAGGCCGAGCTGCGCGCCGCCTGGCGCGAGGTGCGGCGCCTGGCCGAGGCCGGCTTCTCCTCCGCCGGCGTGTTCCTGGAGCGGCTGGTCGAGCGCGCCCGGCACGTCGAGGTGCAGGTCTTCGGCGACGGCGCCGGCCGCGTGGTCTCGCTCGGCGACCGCGACTGCTCGCTGCAGCGCCGCAACCAGAAGGTCGTCGAGGAGAGCCCCGCGCCGGATCTGCCGGACGCCGTGCGCGAGCGCATCGCGGAGGCGTCGCGCCGGCTCTGCGCCGAGGCCGGCTACCGCAGTGCGGGCACGGTCGAGTACATCTACGACCCGGTCCGGCAGGAGGCGGCGTTCCTCGAGGTGAACACCCGCCTGCAGGTCGAGCACCCGGTGACGGAGTCGCGCTACGGCATCGACCTGGTCGAGTGGATGCTGCGGCTCGCGCAGGGCGAGACGGCGTTCCTCGACGCGGTCCCGGAGCCGAGCGGGGCGGCCGTCGAGGCGCGGGTCTACGCGGAGAACCCGGACCTCGGCAACGCGCCGAGCTCCGGCACCATCACCGGGCTGCAGTTCCCGGACGACGTCCGCGTGGACGGCTGGATCCGCCCCGGCAGCGACGTCTCCACCTCCTACGACCCGCTGCTCGCGAAGGTGGTCGTCAGCGGCGCGACTCGCGAGGGGGCCTGGGCCGCGCTCGGACGGGCGCTCGCCGCCACCCGGGTCGACGGCATCGCGACCAACGTCGGACTGCTGCGGGCGATCGCCGCCGAGCCCTCGGTGCTCGCGGCCGAGCACTCCACCGCGACCCTCGACGACCTGCGCGACGCGAGCCCGCGGGTCGAGGTGCTGAAGGGCGGGATGCTGACCACCGTGCAGGACGCGACCGGGCGCCTGGGCTACTGGCCGGTGGGCGTGCCGCCGTCGGGGCCGATGGATCCGCTCTCGTTCCGGCTCGGCAACACCGCGCTCGGCAACCCGGAGGACGCGCCGGGACTCGAGATCACGATGAGCGGGCCGACCCTCCGCTTCCACACCGCCACCCGCGTGGTGCTGACCGGGGCGCCCGCGCCGGCGACCCTCGACGGCGCGCCGATCGCGCAGTGGGAGCCGGTCGCGGTGCCGGCCGGCGGCGTGCTCGCCATCGGCACGGCCGAGAGCGGCATGCGGCTGTACCTGCTGGTCGAGGGCGGACTCGACATCCCGCTCGTGCTCGGCTCGGCCAGCACCTTCGACCTCGGCGCGATCGGCGGGCACGCAGGGCGCGCGCTCGCCCCGGGCGACGTGCTCGGACTGCGGACGCCGAGCGTCCCGAACACGGTGGCGATCGTGCCGGCGGAGGAGCGCCCCGCCTTCCCGCACGCCTGGACGCTCGCCGCACTCGAGGGACCGCACGCCGCTCCGGAGTTCTTCACCGAGGACGACATGGCGGTCTTCTACGCCACCGACTGGGAGGTGCACTTCAACTCGGCGCGCACCGGCGTCCGCCTGCTCGGCCCGAAGCCGCACTGGGCCCGCGAGGACGGCGGCGAGGCCGGGCTGCACCCCTCCAACATCCACGACACCCCGTACGCGGTCGGCGCCGTCGACTACACCGGCGACCTGCCGATCCTGCTCGGACCCGACGGCCCGAGTCTCGGCGGCTTCACCTGCCCGGCGAGCGTCGCGACCGGCCACCTCTGGCGACTCGGGCAGCTCCGCCCCGGCGACACCGTGCGCTTCGTGCCGGTCACCGCGGCGCAGGCGACCGGGCTGCTCGACGCTCCGCTCGACGAGCCCGCGGCCGGCCGCACGGCGGTCGACGACCAGGGCGTGCTGCACCGCCGGCCCGCGCACGACGGCGATCCGTCGCTGGTGCTGCGCCGCAGCGGCGACGCGAACCTGCTCGTCGAGATCGGCGAGATGAGCCTCGACCTCGCCTCGCGGATGCGCGTGCACGCGATCGCGGAGACGCTCGAGCAGACGGCGCTGCCCGGCGTGATCGAGCTGACCCCGGGCATCCGCTCGCTGCAGGTGCACTTCGACCCGCGGACGACCTCGACCGACGCGGTCGCCGAGGCGGTGCTCGCGGCCGAGGCGCTGCTGCCCGCGACGGCCGATCTGCGCGTGCCGAGCCGGACCGTGCACCTGCCGCTGGCGTGGGACGACCCGTCGACGCGCGAGGCGATCCGCCGGTACATGGCGGGCGTCCGCGACGACGCGCCCTGGTGCCCGTGGAACATCGAGTTCATCCGCCGGATCAACGGCCTGGACAGCGTCGACGAGGTCTACCGGACGGTGTTCGAGGCCGAGTACCTGGTGCTCGGGCTCGGCGACGTCTACCTCGGCGCACCGGTCGCGACTCCGCTCGACCCGCGGCACCGGCTGGTGACCACCAAGTACAACCCGGCGCGCACCTGGACGCCGCAGAACGCCGTCGGAATCGGCGGCGCCTACCTCTGCATCTACGGGATGGAGGGTCCGGGCGGCTACCAGTTCGTCGGCCGCACGGTGCCGATCTGGTCGACGCACCACCAGGCCGGAGCGTTCGAGACCGGCGTGCCGTGGCTGCTGCGCTTCTTCGACCGGATCCGCTGGTACCCGGTGGAGCCGGACGAGCTGCTCGAGCTGCGCTCGGAGATGGCCGCGGGGCGGCTGCCGCTGCGGATCGAGGAGGGCGAGTTCGGGCTCGCGGAGTACCAGGAGTTCCTCGCGGAGAACTCGGAGTCGATCGCCGACTTCCGCGCGGTGCAGGCCGGGGCCTTCGGCGCCGAGCGCGCCGCCTGGGAGGCGTCGGGCGAGTTCGACCGCGTGGAGGCGGTGCCCGCGCCGCCCGCGTCCTCCGCCGTGGAGATCCCGGAGGGCTGCGAGGGCGTCGAGGCGCCGTTCGTGGCGACGGTGTTCCGCATCGACGTGGCCGTGGGCGAGACGGTCGCGGCCGGGCAGACGCTGGTCGCCCTCGAGGCGATGAAGATGGAGGCGCCCGTGACGGCCCCGGCGGCCGGGCGCGTGGTCGCCGTGGTCGCCGAGGTCGGGGCGCACGTGGCCGCGGGCACGGTGCTCGTGGTGCTGGAGACGAGGGCCGAGCAGGCCGAGGAAGAGGACGCAGCATGAGGGACGACCCGGCGCAGGACCCCGCGCACCAGGACCCCGCGGCGCACGTCGCCGAGCGGTACCGGCGGCTGGCCGCCCGGCCCGAGGCGTTCATCGCCCTGCGGCCCGAGGCCGAGGTGGCCGCGGAGCTGGCCGCCGTCGATCCGGCGCTCCCGCTCGCCGGGCTGCTGTTCGCGGTGAAGGGCAACATCGACGTCGCGGGGCTGGAGACGACGGCGGCCTGCCCGGCGTTCGCGTACGCGCCCGCCGAGGACGCGACCGTGGTCGCGCGGCTGCGCGCGGCCGGAGCCGTGGTGCTCGGCTCGGCCAACCTCGACCAGTTCGCGACCGGCCTGGTCGGCACTCGCTCCCCCTACGGCGCGGTGCGGCACGCGGTCGATCCGTCGCGGATCTCGGGTGGCTCGTCGTCCGGCTCCGCGGTCGCGGTGGCGCTCGGCGGCGCGGACTTCGCGCTCGGGACGGACACCGCGGGCTCCGGCCGGGTGCCGGCCGCGTTCCACGGGCTGGTCGGGCTGAAGCCGACCAAGGGCTGGGTCAGCGCCGCCGGCGTCGTGCCGGCCTGCCGGAGTCTGGACGTGGTGACGGTGATGGCGACGGATCCCGCGATCGCCCGGCACGCGCTCGACGTGATGGCGGGGCCGGACTCGCGCGATCCGCTCAGCCGCAGCGGAGTCGCCGAGCCGTTCGCCGCCACCGCGCGGATCGGCGTCCCGCGGCCCGGGCAGCTCGGCGAGCTGGCTGACGGCTGGGCCGAGGCGTTCGACGCCGAGGTCGCCCGCTGGGCCGAGGCGGGCGCGACGCTGGTCGAGCTCGACATCGAGGTGTTCCTCGAGACCGCGCGGATGCTCTACGACGGCGCGTTCGTGGCCGAGCGCTACGCGGCGGTCGGCGCGTTCGTCGACGCGCACCCGGACGAGGTGGACCCGGTGGTCGGCGGCATCGTCGCGCGGTCGCGGGAGCTGCCGGCCTGGAAGCTCTTCCAGGACCAGGAGCGGCTCGACCGGGCGCGGGTCGCCTCGGACTCCGTGTTCGAGCGGATCGACGCGCTGCTGCTGCCGACGACGACCGAGCACCCGACGCTCGCGGCCGTCGCCGCCGACCCGATCGGCGTCAACTCGCGGCTCGGGCGCTTCACCAACTTCGCGAACCTGCTCGACCTCGCGGCCGTCGCCTACCCCGCGGGAGTCGTCGACGGGCTGCCGTTCGGCGTGCAGCTGATCGGCCCCGCCTTCACCGACCACCAGCTCGCCGACCTCGTCTGGAGCCGCTCATGAGCACCGCCGCGAACACCGTCCTTCTCGCCGTCGCCGGCGCGCACCTGCGCGACCAGCCGCTGCACCACCAGCTCGCGGATCGCGACGCGGAGTTCGTCGAGGCGACCACGACGAGCGCCGACTACCGGCTCTACGCGCTGTCGACCGTGCCGCCGAAGCCCGGCGTCGTGCGGGTCGCCGAGGGCGGCGCGGCGCTCGAGGTCGAGGTCTACCGGCTGACGGAGGCCGCGTTCGGCTCCTTCGTCGCGGCGCTCCCGCAGCCGATGGCCATCGGCTCCGTCTCCCTCGCCGACGGCTCGCTCGTCAGCGGCTTCCTCGTCGAGCCGATCGCCCTCGCCGGCGCGGACGACATCACCGCCTTCGGCGGCTGGCGCGCCTACCTCGCCCGCTGACGCCGCCCTTCCCTGCTGGTCGAGCAGCGCGCAGCGCGTTCCATGCTGGTCGAGTAGCGCGCAGCGCGCTCCATGCTGGTCGAGTAGCGCAGAGCGCGTTCCATGCTGGTCGAGTAGCCCCGCAGGGGCGTATCGAGACCCGACCTCTGCACAACGGTGGATCTCGATACGCCCGCTGCGCGGGCTACTCGATCAACATGAAGTGCGCCCCCTGCATGTCGCGCAGCGTGCAGCATGCACTTCCTTGCTGGTCGCGCAGCGCGTCAGTTCCATGCTGGTCGAGTAGCGCGCAGCGCGTTCCATGCTGGTCGAGTAGCCCCGCGGGGGCGTATCGAGACCCGACCTCTGCAGCACGGTGGATCTCGATTCGCCCTCTCCGCGGGCTACTCGATCAGCATGGAGTGCGCCCGCTCCGCGGGCTACTCGATCAGCATGAAGGCGCGCATCGGCACGCTCGGGCTAGATCGTCGGGAGGAGGATCTCGCGGACGAGGGCGTCGAGGCGGGCGTCGGCGTCGAGGAACTGGCGGAGGGTGCGGCGGGTGGCGCCGAACGAGCCGAACTCGTCGACGGTCATGCCGTCCTCGAAGTAGGCGCGGCGGAACTCGGGCAGCTCGAGCAGCGCGGCCAGGATCTCGGCGGGGACCGGGACGTCGATCTGCGCCGGGTCGACCTCGATGCGGTTCTCGTGGATCAGCAGCTGCCACTCGAACGGCGGCGAGACGACGAGGTCGCCGCCCACCAGCTCCGACCACTGCAGGTGGTTGCGGAACGCGGCCGAGAGGATGCGCGCGCGGTAGCCGCGCTCCCGGAAGATCCGGTACGCCTCCTTGAGCGCCGCGACGCCCGCCCAGTCCAGGTAGCCGGGCTGCACGAGGCGGCGGTCGGCCGCGACCGACGCCTTGATCCAGTCGTCGAGACGCCCGCCCATGATGGTGACGACGGAGCCGAACTCGTGGTCCGGCAGCCCCTCGGCCGCGCGGCGGTCGAAGCCGCGCTCGATCGCCTCGGCGACGGCCACGGCCTGCGCGACGGTGAACGACACCGTCGCGTTGATGCTGACGCCGCGGTAGGTCGCCTCCTCGATCGCGCGGATGCCGATCTCCGTCGCGGGGATCTTCACGATGATGTTCTCGGCGAGCTCCGAGAAGTGCACGGCCTGCGCGACGAGCGCGTCGGCGTCGCGGTGCAACCGGGGGTCGGTCTGCACCGAGAGGCGCCCGTCCCGTCCGCCGCTCGCGCGGAATGCGGGGAGGAGCAGCTCGGCCGCCTCGATCGACATCTGCTCGATGGCCAGCCAGCCGAGCTCGCTCTCCCCCGCGGTGGGGTGCTGCTCGGCGAGCGCCGCGATCCGCGGACCCCACACGTCGAGGTGCTTCTCGATCGTCGTCAGCGCGATCACCGGGTTGCAGGTCGCGCCGACCGCGCCGAACGCGATCGACCGGCCGAGCTCCTCGAGGTCCGCGGAGTCGTTCCAGAGGCTGGTCGCCGTCGCGGCGCCGGCCCGCAGCGGCTCGTACGGGGCGGTCGCTGCGTCGGCGGTCACGGTGGCGCTCATGGTCTTCTCCAGGGGACGGGGCGCGTCGGCGCCGGTGGCAGTGGTGCTCATTCTAGGCGGATTCTGTGCGAATGTCCTGACATTAGGGCAGGCCTTTCCCGCCAGGCGCTCAGCCCAGCAGCGGCTTCTGCGCCGCCCGCTGCCGCGTGTACTCCTCGAACGCCCGCTGCGTGCTCGGCAGCTCGGACACCTCGGCGACGGGCACGTCCCACCAGCCCTCGCCGCTCGGCGCGTAGAGCAGCGGGTCGCTGTTGATGTGGATGAGCGTCGTGCGGTCCGACGCCTTCGCGGCCGCCATCGCGGCGCGCAGGTCGTCGATCGCGGACCCGCTCGGCGCCACCTCGATCACGTCGACGCCGTAGCTGCGCGCGTTCGCGGCGAGATCGAGCGGGATCTCGCGGTCGTCGAGCCCGCGGTACTGCGTGCCGTAGCGGCCGGAGCCGACGGTCTCGGAGAGGTGCCCGATCGAGGCGTAGCCGTGGTTCTGGATCAGCACCACGATGATCTTCAGTCCCTCGGCCACCGCGGTCACCAGCTCGGTGTGCAGCATCAGGTAGGAGCCGTCGCCGACCATGACGACGACGTCGCGGTCCGACCCCGACGCCTCCGCCCCGCGCTTGACGCCGAGGCCGCCGGCGATCTCGTAGCCCATGCAGGAGAAGGCGTACTCGACGTGGTAGCCGAGGCTGTCGCGCACCCGCCACAGCTTGTGCAGGTCGCCGGGCAGCGAGCCGGCCGCCTGCACGACGACGTCCTCGGGGTCGGTCGCGGACTGCACCGCGCCGATGATCTCGGCCTGGCCGGGCAGCGCGAGTCCGGAGGGGGCGAACGCGGCGTCGACCGCGGCGTCCCACTCCGCCTTCTCGCGGCGGAGGCGC
Source organism: Rathayibacter sp. PhB179 (assembly GCF_004345345.1). Lineage (NCBI taxonomy): Bacteria > Bacillati > Actinomycetota > Actinomycetes > Micrococcales > Microbacteriaceae > Rathayibacter > Rathayibacter sp. PhB179. The sequence continues at coordinate 664,216 of NZ_SLVD01000001.1, forward strand.
TCGGCGTACTCCTCGGAGACGTGGAACCGGCTCAGCTGCTCGCGCAGCGCCTCCAGCGTCTCGCGGGCGTCGGCGATGATCGGCAGCCGGCTGCCGTGCTTGTAGGCGTCGAACGCGGCGACGTTGACGTTCACGAACACGACGCCGTCGTTCTGGAAGACGGTGCGGCTCGCGGTGGTGAAGTCGCTGTAGCGCGTGCCGATGCCGATGACGACGTCGGCGTCGGCCGCGAGGCGGTTCGCGGCGGTGGAGCCGGTGGCGCCGATCCCGCCGAGGTACTGCGGGTGGTCCCAGGCGAGGGCGCCGCCGCCGGCCTGGGTGGTGGCGACGGGGACGCCGGTGGCCTCGGCGAACGCGCGCAGCGCCGCCTCCGCGCCGGAGTAGATCACGCCGCCGCCGGCGACGACGATCGGGTTCCGCGCGGCGGCGATCGCGGCGACCGCCCGCTCGAGCGGTCCGCGCTCCGGGACCGGGCGGCGCAGGTGCCACTCGCGCTCCTCGAGGAAGGCGACGGGGACGTCGAGCACCTCGGCCTGGACGTCCTCGGGCAGGGCGATGGTGACGGCGCCGGTCTCGGCCGGGTCGGTCAGCACGCGCAGCGCGGCGAGGGCGATCGAGTAGAGCTGCTCGGGCCGCTGCACGCGGTCGAAGAAGCGGGAGAGCGGCCGGAACGCGTCGTTGACGGTGATGCCGATGTCGTGCGGCAGCTCGAGCTGCTGCAGGACCGGATCGGCGACGCGGGTCGCGAAGGTGTCGCTGGGCAGCAGCAGCGCCGGGAGCCGGTTCGCGGTCGCGAGGGCGGCTCCGGTGAGCATGTTGGCGGCGCCCGGGCCGACGGAGGCGGCGCTGGCGTAGGTCGCGAGGCGACGGTGCATCCGGGCGTAGCCGACGGCCTGGTGCACCATCGCCTGCTCGTTGCGCGCCTGGTGGTAGGGCATCAGGGTCGGGTCGAGGGCGTTCGACTGCGCGAGCGCCTGGCCGATGCCGGCGACGTTGCCGTGCCCGAAGATTCCGAACATGCCGGGGATCGTGCGCTCGCGGTGGTCGCCGTCCACGGTCCACTGCCGGGCGAGGAACTCGACGAGCGCCTGGCTCACGGTCATCCGCTGGGTCCTGTCGGCCATCAGTGCTGTCCTCCGGTGGTGCTGGGTGTGCCGGGTGTCGTGTCGGTGCTGGTCGTGCTGTCGGGCGTGTACGGGAGTCGGGGGTCGATGTCCTGGTCGTCCCAGGTGCTGCGGATCCAGCCGTGCGCCGGGTGGTCGCTGATCAGCCAGGCGCGCTCCTCGCCCGGGCCGGCCATCACGTTGAGGTAGTAGAGGTCGTAGCCCGGCGCCGCGACGGCGGGGCCGTGGTATCCGAACGGGACGAGGGCGATGTCGCCGGTGCGGACCGTCGCGTCGATCGCGATCTCGCCGGCGGGCGAGGTCGAGGTGCTGAACATCCCGAACGGCTCGGCGTTCGCGGGCCCGTCGACGCCGCGGCTGACGGCGGTCTCGAAGTAGTAGATCTCCTCGAGCCGCGACTCGTGGCCGGGGACGTCCTCGTCGTGCTTGTGCGCGGGGTAGCTGGACCAGTTCTCGGCCGGAGTGATGACCTCGCAGACGATGAAGCGGTCGGCCTCGAGCGCGCCCGGGGTGCCGAAGTTGTGCACCTGACGGCTGGAGCGGCCGGCACCGCGCAGCTCGACGGGGACCTCGGCGCGCGGGACGTAGCGGCTCGGGTGCGGGGTCGCGGCGGGCGCCTCCGCGATCGCGACGCGGCCCTCCCCCGACACCGTCGCGGAGGACAGCGTCGAGAGGTAGAGCACGTCGCTCGGGCCGTCGAAGACCGAGGCCCGGCCCGCGAGGACGGTGGTCTCGGCGGCGCCGCCGGCCTCGTGCCGGACGGTGAAGGAGCCGGCGAGCGGGACGACGAGGCGCTCGAGGCCCGCGGCGGGGAGCGCGAGCTCGTCACCGGGGGCCAGGTCCGCGACGCGGAGTCCGGTGTGCTGCCAGGCGGGCAGGCCGGCGTCGACGACGGACTCCCAGCCGTCGCGGGCGAGCGCGCCCCGCGGGAACAGCCACTCGTTGTGCGTGGTCATCTCGGGCCTTCCGTCGTGTCTCGGTGGGGGGTGTGCTGGCGGGGCGGGTCTCGATACGCCGCCTGCGGCGGCTACTCGACCAGCATGTGAGCCCGATGCGTCTGCGCGAGGGTGGAGCGCAACCGGTGAATCGCGTGCCAGCGATTCGACGTGCGCGGACGCAGGACGCTCTGCGGAACGCTCCCCCTTCGCGAAGCCGACCGCGGCCGAGCGACGACGAAGGAGGAGCGAGGCACAACGGCTCAGTTCTGGGGGAAGCCCAGGTTGATGCCGCCGTGCGAGGGGTCCAGCCAGCGCGAGGTGATCGCCTTCTGCTGCGTGAAGAAGCGGACGCCCTCCGCGCCGTGGGCCTTGGTGTCGCCGAAGAGCGACGACTTCCAGCCGCCGAACGAGAACGTGGCGACGGGCACCGGGATCGGCACGTTGATGCCGATCATCCCGACCTGGACCTCGTTCTGGAAGCGCCGCGCGGCCCCGCCGTCGTTCGTGAAGATCGCCGTGCCGTTGCCGAACGCACCGGTGTTGATGAGCTCGACGCCCTCCTCGTAGGAGGCGACGCGCACGATCGAGAGCACCGGTCCGAAGATCTCCTCCGTGTAGGCGCGGGAGGTGGTCGGGACCCTGTCGAGCAGCGTCGGGCCGAGCCAGAAGCCGTTCTCGTCGCCGTCGACCTCGATGCCGCGGCCGTCGATGACGACCTCGGCGCCGTCCTGCTCAGCGATGCCGATGTAGGACGCGACCTTGTCGCGGTGCGCCTCGGTGACCAGGGGTCCCATGTCGCAGCCGCGGCGCCCGTCGCCGATGCGCAGCTGCGACGCGCGCTCCTGGATCTTGGTGATCAGCTCGTCGGCGACCGGCTCGACCGCGACGACGACCGAGATCGCCATGCAGCGCTCCCCCGCCGAGCCGAAGCCCGCGTTGATCGCCGAGTCGGCGACCAGATCGAGGTCCGCGTCCGGCAGCACCAGCATGTGGTTCTTCGCGCCGCCGAGGGCCTGGACGCGCTTGCCGTGCTTCGTCCCGGTCTCGTAGACGTACTGCGCGATCGGCGTCGAGCCGACGAACGAGATCGAGCGGACGTCGGGCGAGGTCAGCAGCCCGTCGACGGCCTGCTTGTCGCCGTTGAGCACGGTGAAGACGCCGTCGGGCAGGCCGGCCTCCTTCCACAGCTTCGCGAGCCAGATCGCCGCGGTCGGGTCCTTCTCGCTGGGCTTGAGGATGACGGTGTTGCCGGCCGCGATCGCGATCGGGAAGAACCACATCGGCACCATCGCCGGGAAGTTGAACGGCGAGATGATCCCGACCACGCCGAGCGGCTGCTTGGTGGAGTAGACGTCGACGCCGGTCGAGACCTGCTCCGAGTACTCGCCCTTCAGGTGGTGCGCGAGGCCGGTCGCGAACTCCACGACCTCCTGGCCGCGGGTGATCTCGCCGAGCGCGTCGGAGACGACCTTGCCGTGCTCCGAGGTGATGATCTCGGCCAGCTCGCCCTTCTTCGCCTCGAGCAGCTCGCGGAACGTGAAGAGGATCTGCTGGCGCTTGGCGAGCGAGAGGTCGCGCCAGGCGGGGAACGCGGCCTTGGCGGAGGCGATCGCCGCGGCGATCTCGTCCGCATCGGCCAGGGCGACCTCCTTGGTCGCGACACCCAGCGCGGGGTCGAAGACCGGCGCGGTGCGGCCCGAGGTCGAGGGCGACTCGCGCCCGTCGATCCAGTGCGGGACGACGGCGAGCTGGTGCAGCGGGGTGGTTCCGATGGTCTCGGACATGATTCCTGTCTATGTTCGTGGGAGAGGGGGTTCGTGGGAGAGGGGATTCTTGGGAGAGGGGATTCGTGGGAGAGGGGGTCCGTGGGAGAGGGGCTCGTCGGTCAGGGGTGCGGTCAGCCGTGCACGAGCGCGGCGGCGGTGTCGACCGCTGCCGCGACGTCGCCGTCGGCCGGGTAGAGGAGGGTGCGCCCGACGACGAGGCCGCGGACACCGGGCAGCGCGAGAGCCGCGCCCCATGCCGCGTAGGTCTCGTCGGGGCTCCCCGTCGGGTCGCCGCCGAGCAGCAGCGTCGGGAGGGTGGTGGCGGCCATCACCCGCTCCATCTCGTCGACGACGGGCAGCTTCATCCAGGTGTAGGCCGAGGACGAGCCGAGCCCGGAGGCGATCGCGATCGAGGTGATCACGGCGTCGGCGGAGAGGTCGTTGACGACGGCGCCGTCGACCCACTCGCTCAGGAAGGGCTCGAGCATGATCGGCACGCGGGCCGCCGCGGCCGCGGTCACGGCCGCCGCGTTGGCCTCGAGCGTCGCGACCGAGCCGGCGTCGGCGAGGTTGATCCGCAGCAGCGTCTTCGCGAAGTCGAGGCCGTCGCGGACGATCCCGTCGATGTCGTAGCCGGTGAAGCGGTCGTCCATCTCGAAGGAGGCGCCGCGCAGGCCGCCGCGGTTCATCGATCCGACCACGACCTTGTCGTCGAGCAGCCCGAGCAGGGCGAGATCGTCGATGATGTCCGGCGTGCCGAGCACCCCGTCCACTCCCGGCCGCGAGAGCGCAGTCGCGAGACGGTCGAGCAGGTCGTAGCGGTCCGCCATCGCCATCGCCTCGCCGCGCACGCCGAGCGCGCCGCGGGCGGGGTGGTCGGCGGCCACGAGCAGCAGCCGGCCGTTCCCGCCGAGCAGCGGACGGCGGCGGCGCCCGGCGAGCGCCCGTGCGACGGCGGTCGGGTCCTCGGCGCGGAGCCGGCGCAGCTCCGCGAAGTCGCGATCAGAGCGTGACATCGGTGCGCTCCTTCAGGAAGGACTCGACCTCGGCCGTGGTGGGCATCGCCGTCGAGCACTCGCGCCGCGAGGCGACGATCGCGCCGGCGACGTTCGCGAAGCGGAGGATGCGCTCGAGGTCCCAGCCCTCGACGAGGCCGTGGATGAGCGCGCCGCCGAAGCTGTCCCCGGCGCCGAGGCCGTTGACGACCTCGACCGGGAAGGGCGCGACCTCGACCGTCTCGGAGCGGGTCTTCGCGAGCACGCCGCGCGGCCCCTGCTTGACGATCGCGAGCTCGACGCCCCGGTCGAGGAGCGCGTCGGCCGCGCGCGACGGGTCGGTCTCGCCGACGGCGACCTCGCACTCCTCCCGGTTGCCGACCGCGACGGTGACCCACTCCAGCGCCTTAGCGACCTCCTGCGAGGCGCGCTCCGGCGAGCGCCAGAACATCGGCCGGTAGTCCAGGTCGAGCACGGTGAACGGCCGGCGGTCGCGAGCCTGCCACGCGACGAAGTGCGCGGACCGGCTGGGCTCCTCCGTGAGCCCGGTGACGGTCGACCAGTAGACCTTCGCCCGGACGATCGCGTCGAGGTCGAGCGACTGCGCGGTGATCGCCAGGTCGGGCGCCTTGGGCTTGCGGTAGAAGTACAGCGGGAAGTCGTCCGGCGGGAAGATCTCGCAGAACGTGACCGGCGTGGCCAGGTCCGGCTCGGTGCCGACGAACTCGTCCGAGACGCCGAGCCGGACCAGCTCGCGCTTCACGTAGCGGCCGAACGGGTCGTCGCCGGCCCGCGAGATCAGCGCGGCGGAGTGCCCGTGCCGGGCCGCGGCGATCGCGACGTTGGCCGCGCTCCCGCCGAGGTACTTGCCGAAGGTCTCGACGTCCTCGAGCCCGAGGCCGTCCTGCAGCGGGTAGATGTCGACCCCGACCCGGCCGATGGTCAGGACGTCGTAGGGCGCCGGCGCGTCCGTCACTCCGGCCTCGCGGCGGCCTCGTGCGCGAGCTCCGCGGTGACCGCGGAGTCCGGCATCGAGCGCTCGAGCTCGTGGGCGAGGGAGGCGAGCTCGGCGCCGCCGGCCATCAGGCTGGTCAGCTCGCCGAGGGTGATCTCGCTCTTCTCGAAGTTGCCGAGGCTGGTGCCGCGGTTCAGGAGGAGGAAGCGGTCGCCGACCGGGTAGGCGTGGTGCGGGTTATGGGTGATGAAGACCACGCCGAGCCCGGCGTCGCGGGAGCGGGCGATGTACTTGAGCACCACGCCCGACTGCTTGACGCCCAGCGCCGCGGTCGGCTCGTCCAGGATCAGCACGCGGGCACCGAAGTACACGGCGCGGGCGATGGCGACGCACTGGCGCTCGCCTCCGGAGAGGGTGCCGATCGGCTGGTCGACGTCGCGCAGGTCGATGCCCATGTTCGCCAGCTCGCTCTGCGTGATCTCCTTCATCCGCTTCACGTCCAGGCGGCGCAGCGGTCCGCGCCCCTTGGTGATCTCGGAGCCGAGGAAGAAGTTGCGCCAGACCGGCATCAGCGGCACGACCGCGAGGTCCTGGTAGACGGTCGCGATCCCCGCCTGCAGCGCGGCGCGCGGCGACGAGAAGGTGACCGGCGTCCCGTCGAGGAGCAGCTCGCCCTCGGAGGGCGTGTGCGCACCGGCGAGCATCTTGATGAACGTCGACTTGCCGGCGCCGTTGTCGCCGAGGACGCAGGTGACCTGGCCGGCGTTGACCGTGGTCGAGACTCCGGCGAGCGCATTGACGGCGCCGTAGCTCTTGCCGATGTCGCGGACCTCGACGATCGTCGTGCCCACCGGGGTGCGGGGCGCGGCCGGCTGTCCGGTCGAGGGGCCGCTCGTCGTGTCGGCGCTCATCGTCCGCCTCCTGCTCGTGTCCGGACGAAGTTGTTGAGGAGCACCGCGGCGAGCAGCATGCCGCCGAGGACGGTGCGCAGCCAGTTGGTGTCCCACTGGGCGAAGGTGATGCCCTGGAAGACCATCCCGTAGATCAGCGCGCCGAGGGCGGCGCCGATCGCCGAGCCGTAGCCGCCGGTCATCAGGCAGCCGCCGACGACCGCGCAGATGATGTAGATGAACTCCTGGCCGACGCCGGTGTTCGCCTGCACCGTCGAGGTGCGGAAGAGCGAGATCATGCCGACGAGCCACGCGGCGCCGGCGGTCCCCATGAAGAGGCCGATCTTGGTCTTCAGCACCGGGACGCCGACCTGGCGCGACGCGGTCTGCGCCCCGCCGACGGCGAAGATCCAGTTGCCGGCGCGGGTGCGCAGCAGGATCCAGGTCGCGACGGCCGCCACCACGAACCACCAGAGCACCGAGACGTAGAAGGTGCCGCCGCCGATGCCGGCCGACGAGCCGAACAGCGGCTGGATGCCGTCGTAGCCCGGGACCTTGGTCATGCCCTGGATCGCGACCTGGCCGGTGATGATCTTCGTCACCGCCAGGTCGATGCCGGCGAGGGCGAAGAAGGTGCCGAGCGTCACGATGAAGCTCGGGAGCCCCGTCTTCATCACCAGGATGCCGTTGAGGGCGCCCACGCCGAGGCAGACGATCAGCGAGACGAAGACCGCCACCCAGATGCTGAGTCCGTAGTGGGTGGTCAGGATCCCGACGATGAGGGCGGAGAAGCCCGTCATCACGCCGGCGGAGAGGTCGAACTCGCCGCCGATCATCAGCAGCGCCACGGCGACGGCCATGATCCCGAAGGTCGAGGCCGACTCCAGCCAGACCCCGGCGCCGGCGAAGCTCAGGAACTGCGGGGTGTAGAGGGAGAAGAACACGAGCACGGCGAGGGCGGCGACGAACGCGCCGGTCTCGGGCCGGGCCAGGATCTTGCGGAGCGGACGGCGCTCGAGGCGGGGCCTCGTCGCGATCGTCACGATGTCTGTCGTCGTCACTGCTGACTCCTGTCGGGGACGGGCCGGGGCCGCTAGCGGGTGCCGTTCGCGGCGAACTCGGCGACCGCGGCCGCGTTCTCCTTGGTGACGAAGGCGGGTCCGGAGTAGACCGGCTGGCCGCCGCCGATGACGTTGCCGTTGGTCGTGTAGAGCTGGAGCGCGGTCACTCCCAGGAAGCCCTGGACGTAGGGCTGCTGGTCGACGGCGAAGACGATCGAGCCGTCCTCGACCGCGGTGACGACGTCCTCGGAGAGGTCGAAGGTGCCGACCTGGGCCGAGCTGCCCGACTCCGACACGGCGCCGACGGCGTCGATCGCGTACTGACCGCCGAGGGTGAGCACGCCGTCGATGGACGGGTCGGCCTGCAGCTTGGACTTGATGGTCGCCTTGACGTCGGCGTCGTTCGTGCCGTCCACCTGCAGGTTGCTCATGCTGCCGCCGAAGGTCGAGGCGGCCGCCTTGCAGCGCTCCTCGAGGCCGACGTTGCCCGCCTCCTGGATGACGCAGAGGGCGTTGGTGGCGCCGGCCTCGGCGAGCTTGGTGCCGACCGCCTCGCCCGCGACCGTCTCGCTCTGGCCGATGTGGGTCAGCGCGCCGAACTCGGCGGAGCGCTCGATGCCGGAGTTGATGGTGACGACCGGGATGCCGGCCGCGACGGCCTTCTCGACGCTGTCCTTGACGCCGTCGGGGTTCGCCATCGAGACGACGATGCCGTCGACCTGCTGGGCGACCGCGTTGTCGATCAGCTGCGACTGCTTCGCCGGGTCGGGGTCGGCGTTGTAGGTGACGGTCGCGCCGTAGTCGCCGCCGGCCGCCTCGGCGCCGGACTTCACGCGGTCCCAGAAGGCGTCGCCGGGGCCTGAGTGGGTGACGACCGCGTAGGTGTAGTCGCCGCCGCCGCCCGCGCCACCGCCGCCGCCGGTGGGCGCGGCGGGCTCCTGCCCGGTGCCCGTGCACCCGCTGAGCAGCAGGGCGGCCGAGGCTGCGAGGCCGAGGCCGGCGAGGAATCGCTTCTTCATGGAGAGCTCCTTCTCTGCGGACGGCGTCGTCTCTGACGGTCCGGAACGTCGTTGTCGGGTCGAGTATGAAATCGCTGGTTGCAAATGTCAATACATATTGTCATTGCGCTACGCTCGGAGCGGCTCACCGGTGAGAGACATCGGGTGCCGAGCTGCTGTCAAGAGCAGGGAGGAGCGCGCAATGGTGCACCGTTTCGGAGTGGGTCTGGTGTCGGTCGGCTGGATGGGGCGCCTGCACACGCGGGCGTACCGCGCGGTCCCGGAGCACTACCCGGACCTCGGCGTCGCCGTGGACCTCGTGTCGGCGGCCGACACCGATCCTGGCACGCGCTCGCTGGCGGAGGACGTCCTGGGCTACCGCCGGACGACGGCCGACTACCGCGAAGTGCTGGCGGACCCCGAGGTCGACGTCGTCTCGATCTGCGCGCCGAACTTCCTGCACCGCGAGGTCGCCCTCGCCGCTGCGGCCGCCGGCAAGCCGTTCTGGATCGAGAAGCCGATGGGCCGCTCCGCCGCCGAGTCGTCGGAGATCGCGCGCGCCGCGGCCGACGCCGGCGTCGTCACCTCGGTCGGCTTCAACTACCGGCACGCGCCGGCGCTCGCGCAGGCCCGCGCCCTGATCCGCGAGGGAGCGATCGGCCGCGTCACGAACGTGAGCGTGCGCCTGCTCGCCGACTACTCCGCGGACCCGCTCGGCGCGCTCACCTGGCGCTTCCTGCAGGCGCGGGCCGGCTCGGGCGTGCTCGGCGATCTGCTCTCGCACGGCGCCGACCTGGCGCAGTACCTGGTGGGGCGGATCGACTCGGTCTCCGCGCTCACCGAGACCTTCGTGCGCGAGCGCCCGCTGCCCGGCTCCGCCGCGGCGGGCCACTTCAGCAAGGGCTCCGAGGGCGGCGAGCGCGGCGCGGTCGAGAACGAGGACTACGCGGCGGTCCTCGGCCGCTTCGAGTCCGGCGCGGTCGCGGTGCTGGAGGCGAGCCGGGTCGCGGTCGGGCCGCGCGCCGAGTACACCCTCGAGGTGTACGGCACGAAGGGCTCGCTGCGCTGGGACTTCCAGCGGCTGAACGAGCTGCAGCTCGCCGACGACCCCAGCGGCTACCGCACGATCATGGCGCAGCCCGGCTTCGGCGACTTCTCGCGCTTCCAGCCGGGCGCCGGGACGAGCATGGGCTTCGACGACCTCAAGACCATCGAGGCGTCGCTCTTCCTCACCTCGGTGCTCGAGGGCCGCCAGCTCGCGCCGTCGGCCGCGGACGCCTGGTCGGCCGCCGAGATCGTGGAGGCCGCGCTCCGCAGCGACCGCTCGCGGGCGTGGGAGAGCGTCGGGACGGTCAGCGGAGACATCACCTACGACGCCTGAGCCGTCCGACGCCCCCGCGGGGCGGCCTTCAGAGAGCGAAGGCCGCCTCGAAGGCGTCGAGCGCCGACTCGGAGTCGGTCGACGGCCACGCCTCGAGCCCGACGACCCCGTCGTAGCCGAGGGCCCGCAGCTCCCGGGCGACGGCCGGGTAGCGGATCTCGCCGGTCCCCGGCTCACAGCGGCCGGGCACGTCGGCGACCTGGATCTCGCCGATCCAGGGCAGGCAGCGGCGCACGAGCTCGAGCAGGTTCCCCTCGCCGATCTGCGCGTGGTACAGGTCGAGGTTCAGCCGCAGACCCGGGCGGTCGACCGCGCTGACCAGCGCGAGGGTGTCCTCGGCGCGGGCGAACGGGGTGCCCGGGTGGTCGACGGCGGTGTTGAGGTTCTCGAGGGTGAAGACCCGGCCGCGCTCCTCGCCGAGCGCGGCCAGCCGGCGGAGGGTGTCCTCGGCGCGCTCGCGGTCCGCGGGCGTCACCTCGGTGCCGGGCCGGACGGGCAGGCCGCCCGGCGCGAGGCCGGTGCCGTGCAGGTTCAGCCGCGGGCTGTCGATGATCTCGGCGGCCGCCAGCGAGAGCTCGGCCGTCCGGAGCGTCTCGGCGATGCCGTCGGGGGTGATCAGGTCGCCGGTCAGGTAGCCGGTCATCGACGAGAACGTCGCTCCGGTCGCCGCGAGCGCGGGCAGGTCCTTGGTGGACCAGTCCCAGATCTCGACCTCGAAGCCGCGCTCGTGCAGGCGGCGGACGCGGTCGACGAACTCGAGCTCCGGGAAGAGCATCTCCGCGGAGGCTGCGAGACGGACGGTCACGGCCGGGGCCCTACAGCTCGACGCTCACCGACACGCGCTCGACCGCGGAGCGGGCGGCGGCATCGGCGAGGACCAGGGCGGCGCGGCCGTCGGCGAAGGTGGGGCTCGTCGACTCCTGACCGCGGGCGAGCTTGATGAACTCGCTCAGCTCGGCCCGGTAGGCCACGGAGTACCGCTCGAGGAAGAAGTCCTGGTACGGCGGCTTGGCCTGCACGCTCGTGCCGTTCGAGACGCTGACCAGGCTGGTGAGGGCGTTCGCGACCTCGATGGAGCCGTCTGCGCCGAAGGCCTCGATCCGCTGGTCGTAGCCGACCGAGCTGTGCCGCGAGTTGGTGATCGAGACGAGCGCGCCGGAGGCGGAGCGGAGCGTGACGACGGCGGTGTCGAAGTCGCCGTGCTCGCGCGCGCCGGGGTCGAAGGTCGTCGTGCCGGTCGCGGTGACCTCGACGATGTCGGGGAGGAAGAAGCGCGCCATGTCGAAGTCGTGGATCGTCATGTCGCGGAAGATGCCGCCGGAGACGCCGATGTAGGCCGCGGGCGGGGCGGCGGGGTCGCGGCTGATGATCGAGAGCTGCTCCAGCGCGCCGATCTCGCCGGCGGCGACGCGGGCGCGCGCCTCGGCGAAGGCCGGGTCGAAGCGGCGGTTGAAGCCGAGGGCGATCGGCACTCCCGACGCCGTGACGCGGGGCAGCAGGGCGTCGACGCGCGCGATGTCGAGGTCGATCGGCTTCTCGCAGAGCGCGGGGATCCCGGCCGAGATCGCGGCCTCGAGCAGGTCGACGTGGGTCGCGGTCGGCGAGGCGATCAGCACCGCGTCGATCTCACCGGAGGCGAGCATCTCGGCGGCGTCGGTCGTCACGGTTCCGCCGTAGCGGGCCGCGACGGCGTTCGCTCCGTCGACGAACGGGTCGCAGACCCAGGCGAGCGTCGCCTCGGGGTCGGCGGCGATGTTCGCCGCGTGCACCTGGCCGATGCGGCCGGTGCCGATGAGTCCGAAGCGGAGAGGGGTGTCGGTCACGGCGATGTCCTTGCTGCCCGGGGGCGGTCGGGGTGGTCGGGGTTCGGGTGTCGGGTGTCGGGTGTCGGGTGTCGGGAGAGGGTGGCGCTGGGTCAGGCCCAGGCGCGCAGGGCCTCGCGGTTGACGGCCTGGTCGTCGCGGCGCTCGTCGCGGAAGGCCGTGATGTCGGCGTCGGGGGCGTTGAGGACGTCCTGCTCGACGACGACCCAGCCGTCATAGCCCTGGGCGTCGATCGCGGTCATCACGGCGTCGAGGTCGATGTCGCCGCGGCCGAAGGCGACGAACGCTCCGGAGGACCAGACCTCGCGCATCCCGCCGCCGGCCGCGAGGACCCGGCGCAGCTCGGCGACGTCGACGTCCTTGAGGTGCAGGTGGTTGATCCGGGAGCCCCAGCGCTCGACGGCCGCGACCGGGTCGCCGCCGCCGATCAGGAGGTGGCCGGTGTCGAGGGTGAGCCCGATGTCGACGGCGCCGAGGAACCGGTCGATCTCCTCCGGCGACTCGATGAACGTGCCCGCGTGGTGGTGGAAGGTCGGCTCGAAGCCGGCCGCGCGGACGGCGGCGGTGGCGCGCTCGACGTTGGCGACCAGCCGCGACCAGCGCGCGTCATCGAGCGGGTCGGCGCCGGCGCCGCGACCGGGCGAGGAGCGCCGGGCCGCGGAGCCGTCGTCGGCGAGGGTCGGCAGGGGGAGCCGCGCGGGGCCGTGCTCGGACGCCTCGGCGAAGAGGCGGAGCGCGGCGTCGAGCTCGGGGAGCGACGCCGCGAAGGCCTCGTCGTCCGAGAAGGGCAGCTGGATCCAGCCGCCGGCGATGTCGAGTCCCGAGCGCTCGAGGCGCTGGCGCAGTTCTCGTCCGCGGCCGAGGTAGCCGGCCGGTCCCAGGTCGACGCCGGTGTAGCCCGCCTCGGCGAGCACGTCGACGAGGTCGTCGGGCGAGACCACGTCGGCGCCCTCGGGGGTGAGCTCGAAGACGCCGAAGCTGACGGGGGCGCCGGCGACCGCGGCCTTCATCGGGACGCTCCGGGGACGACGAGCACGGGGACGACGAGCGCGGGGGCGGCGAGCGCAGGGGCGGCGTGCGCGAGGGCGCGGCGGATCATCTGGACCATACGACGGTGTACTACTCCTCGAGAGGGCGGTCTGTAATGTCGTTACAATAGCACAATGGGACGGACTGCTGAGCTGCTGATGTGCGCTGCATAATGTAGTGACGCCGACAGGTGTCGAGGACAGCCGGCGGTGAGTCGGCGGGCGGAGGGGGACGACATGGCGCTGCAGGAGGAGCACGCCCTGCCGATGGACCTCTTCATGGACCTCGACCGCTCCGGGCCCATCCCGCTCTACCACCAGATCGCGACCCGCCTCGAGCGCGCCATCCTCGACGAGACGCTCCCGGCCGGCTCCCGGCTCGAGAACGAGGTGTCGCTGGGCAACCGTCTCGGCATGTCGCGGCCGACCATCCGCCGCGCCATCCAGGACCTCGTCGACAAGGGACTCCTCGTGCGCCGCCGCGGCATCGGCACGCAGGTCGTGCACGGAAGGGTCACCCGCAACGTCGAGCTCACCAGCCTCTTCGAGGACCTCCAGCGCTCCGGGCAGAGCCCGACGACGAGCACCCTCTCCTCCACCGTCGGCACGGCCGACGAGAAGACCGCCGAGGCGCTCGGCGTCGAGGTCGGCTCGCCCGTCCTGCACCTCGTGCGGCTCCGGTCCGCGGACGGGGTCCCGCTCGCCGTGCTCGACAACACGCTGCCGGCCGACTTCGTCGACCTCGACCTCGGCGCCCTCGAGACGCACGGCCTCTACCAGCTGCTCCGGGCCCGCGGAGTGGCGATGCGCGTCGCCAAGCAGCGGATCGGCGCCCGCGCCACGACCCCGCGCGAGGCCCAGCTCCTCGACCTCCGGAAGGGCGCCGCGGTCCTGACGATGACCCGCACCGCCTTCGACAACTCGGGCCGCGCCGTCGAGTACGGCCAGCACTGCTACCGCCCCGACCTCTACTCCTTCGAGATCACCCTCGTCGACCGCTGACCCGCGGGCGGGTGGATCTCGATACGCCCTCTGCGAGGGCTACTCGATCAGCATGAACGGGCGTCTTCCATGCTGGTCGAGTAGCGCGCAGCGCGTATCGAGACCCACGTGCCGGCGGTGGGCGGATCTCGATACGCCCTCTCCGAGGGCTACTCGATCACCATGAAGTGACCGCCCTGAACACGGCTGCTCGGTCAGCACGGGCGGGCACGCCCGTTCCATGCTGGTCGAGTAGCGCGCAGCGCGTATCGAGACCCGCCCACCGGACGACGGTGGATCTCGATACGCCCTCTCCGAGGGCTACTCGATCAGCATGAGGGGGCGTCAGTTCCCGTCGCGGCGGAGGCGCGCCTCGCGGCCGGCGATGTGCACGCCGAGGCCGGTGATGCCGGCGGCGAACGCGACGATCACGCCGAGCATCCCGTAGACGCTGCCCGCGCCGGCGGCGAACGCGCCGATCAGGAGCACGATCGAGGCCAGCACGATCAGGACGGCGCCGGCGATCTCGCCGCCGCTGGATCTCCTCAGCACGTCTCGCATGCCTCCAGACTGCGGCGGGCGCCACGCCCGCCGCAAGGCCTCCGAGGTGAACGGAGCACGAGCTCCCTCCCCCGCTAGACGCCCACCCGCCCTCGCCGCAAGCCCAGGAGGGAGCCGACCGCCGCTTGTCAGACTGGAGGAATGCAGCAGCTGACCTACGCCTCCAAGAGCATCGTCACCACCGACGCCGTCACCGAGGCCCTCCTCGACCTCGTGACCGCGATCGACCGGCAGGAGCACTCGGAGGCGGTCACCGTCCCGGCGTTCACCGACGACGGCGTGCTCATCGAGGCGAAGATGACGCTCGACGCGAGCAGCGAGCTCGTCGCCGTGCCCGTGGAGGTGGCCGTCGACGACGAGGCCGCGACGAACGAGGCCGTCGCCTCGGCCGTCGAGGACATCCGCTCGCGGATCAAGAACAACAGGCGCACCGTCGCCCGCCCCGTGATCGAGCCGGACCCGGAGCCCTACAACTACGAGGAGTTCTGAGCCGCCGCTGACGTCCGGGCTCTAGCCCAGGCGCCCGTCGAGGTCCTTGACCACGCGGCCGGACTGCAGGACCGCGCGCACCGCCGAGGGATCGCCGAGCGCGGCGATGTCGGCCAGCGGGTTCGCATCGGTCAGCACCAGGTCGGCGAGCTTGCCCGGCTCGACCGAGCCGAGCTGCGCGTCCAGGCCCAGCAGGCGGGCGCCGCCGAGGGTTCCGGCGCTCAGGGCCTCGAGCGGGGTGAGCCCGACGGCGACCAGCTGCGCCAGCTCGGCGAGGTTGCGGCCGTGCGGGTGCACGCCGGCGTCCGTGCCGAGGGCGAGCGGGATGCCCGCCGCGACGGCCCGGCGGACCGAGTCGAGACCGCGCTCGCGCAGGAGCTCGCGCTGCCGGAGCCGCTCGGCGGTCGTCGTCGCCGGGTCGAACGCGCGCACCAGGATGCTCAGGGTCGGCACGAGCGTCGTCCCGCGCTCGCGCATCAGCGCGATCGTCTCGTCGGAGAGGTCGTAGCCGTGCTCGATGCTCGTCGCGCCGCCCAGCACAGCGGCGCGCGCGGCGTCGTCGGAGAGGGCGTGCGCGGTGATCGGCCGGCCGCCGCGCTCGGCGAGCAGCTCCGCGATCAGGGCGACCTGCTTCTCGGTGATGCCGACGTCGCGCGCGTCGTCGTTCGGTGAGCCGAGCCCGCCCGAGGTGGCGACCTTGATCACGTCGGCGCCGGTGCGGACGAGCGTCCTGACAATCCGGACCACGTCCTCGTCGGTGTCCACGAGTCCGGGCGCGGGCATGCCCGGGCGCACGGCCCAGGCCGGCAGGCTGCCGTTGCGGTGGTGCGGATCGGCGTGGCCGCCGGTCGGCGAGAGCATGGCGATCGCGAGGTGCAGGCGCGGGCCGTCGACCGCGCCGCGCGCGACGGCCTCGCGGTAGCCCGGCGAGAGCCCGTCGAGGTCGCGGGCGGTGGTGACGCCGGCGTCGAGCGTGCGGCGCAGGAGCCCGGCGATCTCGAGGACGTCCTCCTCCGGGAAGCGCTCGCGCGCCGCCTCCGGAGCGACCGGCACCATCGCGAGGTGCACGTGGACGTCGACGAAGCCCGGCAGCAGGAACGTGCCGGACACGTCGACCGCGCGACCCTCGAGCGCGGGATCCGCACGGCGCGGCCCCGCGTAGGCGATCACGCCGTCGCGGATCTCCGCCTCGGAGTCCTCGAGCGGAGCGGCGCCGGTCCCGTCGACGAGCGTCGCGCCGACGAGGCGGAGCACGCCCTCGGCGACGGGGGTGGCGGGCAGCCGGGCCGTCATGCGCTCTCCTTCGCGGGGACCGCCGCGGGACCCGACAGGCTGAAGCCGGGCGAGCCCGGGTCGGCGTCGAGCAGGCGGCGGGTGTACCAGTGCTGGGGGTCGGCGTAGATCCGCTCGACCGGGCCGGCCTCGACGACCTCGCCGCGGTAGAGCACCACGACCTCGTCGCTGACGCGCTGGACGACGGCGAGATTGTGCGAGATGAACATCATCGTCAGGCCGAGCGACTCCTTGATCCCGGCCAGCAGATCGAGGATCTGCCCCTGCACCGAGACGTCGAGCGCGGAGGTGATCTCGTCGGCGATCACGAAGGTCGGGTCGATGATCAGCCCGCGGGCGATCGCGACGCGCTGGCGCTGCCCGCCGGAGAACTCGTGCGGGAACCGGTGCCGCATGTCGGCGCTGAGACCGACGCGCTCGAGCCAGGCGACGATCAGCTCCTCGTTCCGGCCGACGCGGGCGCGGACCGGGTCGATCGCCTCGGCGAGGGTCTGCGCGATGGTGCGCCGCGGCGACAGCGAGGAGTAGGGGTCCTGCGGGATCATCTGCGTGCGCCGGCGGTAGGCGTGCATCGCCGCCCGGTTGGCGGCCACGATGTCGACGCCGTCGACGCTCGCCGTGCCGGCCGCCGCGCGGACCGAGCCGACCAGCACCTTCGCGAGGGTCGACTTGCCGGAGCCGGACTCGCCGACCACGCCGACGGTGCGGCCGCGCTCGACCCGCAGGTCGACGCCGTGCAGGACCTTCGCGTGGCCGAAGACCACGTCGAGACCGCGGACGTCGACCATCGCGGAGGACGCGGGGGTTCCGGCGGCCGAAGCGGCGGCGGCGCTCACGAGCGCACCTCCGGCGGCGTCGGCACGGTCACGACCGGCGTCGCGGCGAGCAGCTGCCTCGTGTACGGATGCGTCACGGTCTCCTCCGAGAGATGGGCGATGTCCTCGATCCGCTCGACGATGCGGCCGTCCTTCATCACGAGGACGCGGTCGCAGAGCGCCCGGACGACGCCGAGGTCGTGCGAGATGAAGAGCACGGCGGTGCCGGAGTCCTCGTTCATGCGCTTGAGCACCGAGAGCACCTCGCGCTGCACCGTCACGTCGAGCGCGGTGGTCGGCTCGTCGGCGATCAGCAGGTCGGGCTTCGCGCTCATCGCCGAGGCGATCATCGCGCGCTGCTTCATGCCGCCGGAGAGCTGGTGCGGGTACTGCCGCAGGCGCCCCTCCGGATCGGAGAGCATCACCGAGCGGAAGCCGCGCAGGAGCAGGTCGAGCGCGTCGCGGCGGGAGTGGCGCAGGCGGATCCGCAGCACGTCGGACAGCTGGGTGCCGAGGACCATGGCGGGGTTCAGCGCGGTGCCCGGGTCCTGGTAGATCAGCCCGATCTTCGCGGCGAGCACCCGGTCCGGGACGGGGCCGAGCAGGTCGGTGCCGCCGAGCTCGAGCCGGCGCGCGGACGCCTCGAGGCCCTCGCCGAGCAGCTTCGCGACCACGGACGCCGTCAGCGACTTGCCCGAGCCGGACTCGCCGACGATGCCGAGCACCTCGCCGCGGCGGATGGTGAAGGAGAGGTCGGAGACGAGCTCGCGGCCGGTCGCGCCGTGGCGGACCGTGATGCCGTCGGCGACGAGCACGGCGTCGGCGGGGGCGGGCGCGGCGGTCGAGGAGCCGGTGGCCCTCGTCATCCGGGCCCGCGTCGTGTTCGAGCGCGGGTTCGCCGCCGCCGCCAGCCCGTCGCCGACCAGCAGCGCCGCGAAGGAGGCGACCGTGAGCGCGAGCGCCGGGCCGAGGATGACGACGGGGTTCACCGAGATCCGGCTCAGCCCGTCGTTGAGCAGCGTGCCCCAGTCGAAGGCGGGCGTCTGGGCGCCGAGGCCGATGAAGGAGAGGCCCGAGATCTCGACGAGCGCGCCGGAGAAGGCGCCGGCGACGAGGATCAGCGTCGGCTCGGCCATGTTCGGCAGCACGTGCCGCAGCGCGACGAGGTGCGTCGGCACTCCGGTCAGCCGGGCGGTCGTGACGTACTCGCTCGCCGCGATCTTGGAGGCGAGGTTGGCCGTGAGCCGCGCGAAGCCGGCGATGTTGGCGACCGCGATGGCGACCACCACCTGGACGACGCCCTGACCGAGGATGGCGGCGACGATGATCGCGACGAGCATCGTCGGGTAGCTGACGGCCAGCTCGATCGCGCGCAGCCCGAGCTCGCGGACCCGGCGCGGCGCGAGCCAGACGCCGATGCCGACCGCGATGCCGACGATCGCGGAGAGCACGGTCGCGGCGAGCGCCATCAGCACGGTCGAGCGGGTGGCGACGAGGGTGCGGGCGAGCATGTCGCGGCCGAGGGTGTCGGTGCCGAGCGGGTGCTCGGCGGTCGAGCCGAGGCTGGGGCTGCCGCCGAGGCCGGTCGCCTGGCCCTCGAGCGCGATCGGGGCGATCAGCGCGGTGAGGGCGATCACGCCGAGCAGGCCGAGCCCGATCACGAGCCCGGGGTTCCAGGCGAAGGTGCGCGCGCCGGCGGGCTTCAGTCCGCGGACGGCGGGGAGGGACTCAGCCACGCTGCTCTCCGAGGGTGCGCGGGTCGATCAGACCCAGGATGACGTCGATCACGAGGGTGATCACGAGGGAGATGAGCCCGATCACGAAGACGGCCGCCCGGATCACCGGGTAGTCCTTGTCGATCGCGATCGCCTGGACGATCACGCCGCCGAGGCCGGGCCAGGCGAAGACCGCCTCGGTGATCAGCGCCGAGCCGAGCAGGGCGGTGAGGATGATGCCCGAGAGCGTCAGCGCCGTGGTGAGCAGGTTGGGCAGCATGTGCTTGGCGTAGAGGGTGAGCGCGGGCAGCCGCCAGCCGCGGGCGGTGCGCATGTAGTCCTGCTCGAGGATCACCGCGGTCTCGCGGCGAACGATCCTCGCGACGGAGCAGGTGCCGCCGACGGTGAGCGAGGCGATCGGCAGGATCGCGGCGGTGCCGAAGTCGTAGGCCGGCGAGTACGCGGGCGGCAGCACCTTCAGCAGCACCGCGAAGACGACGACGAAGCCGGTCGCCAGCACGTAGGTGGGGACCGAGGAGATCAGCCCGGTGACGGTGCTGAACACGGCGTCGAGCCAGCGGCGGCGGTCGCCGCGGGTCGCGACTCCGACCGCCATGCCGAGCGCGATGCCGAGCACGAGCAGGAGCAGCACCGCGGAGATCGTGATGGTCAGCGTGTACGGGACGGCCGTCATCACGAGGTCCATCGCGGGGATCTTGTAGCGGTAGGAGGCGCCGAAGTCGCCCTGCAGGACGCCGACGAGGTAGGTCCAGAGCTGCGCGGGCAGCGGCTGGTCGAGGCCGAGCTGGGTGCGGACCAGCTCGACCTGGTCGAGCGAGGCCGCCTCCCCCGCGATGGCGATCGCCGGATCGCCGGGGATGAGCTGCACGATCAGGAAGGTGACCAGCACGAGCAGCGCGAGGTTGACGAGCAGGCCGAGGGCCCGGCGGAGGAGGAACCTCCGCCAGGCCCCGCCGAGGGTGCCGGCGCGGACGGCGCCCGGGCCGGGACCTGGGCCGGCCGCGCCGGACGACGCAAGGGTGGTGGCGGTCGTGGTGCTCATCGCGTCGTCTCCTCGTGTCGTCCGGCTCGGTGGGCTGCTCAGTGGATCAGGGCGTCAGCGGATCAGGACAGGATCCGCATGGCCGAGATGTCCCAGTAGCCCGAGAACACCGAGGTGGCGAAGCCGGAGCGGGCCACGTAGCGGTGCGTGTCGGTGATCAGCGGCGTCATGTCGACGCGCTCGAGGATCGTCTTCTGGGCGGCGAGCAGGTTCTCGCACTGCGTCTCGGTGTCCGAGGCGGCCATCGCGGCCTTGTAGTAGGCGACGCCCTCGGGGTTGTCGCTGGAGGAGACGTTCGTGCCGCCGTCGGCGTAGGTCGGGCCGAGGTAGCGGGCGATCGTGGTGTGGATCAGGCCGGGGCCGGCGTTCTCCGCGGCGATCGCGACGTCCCAGGTGGCGGGCTCGGTGCGCATGGCCTTCGACCAGTCGGCCGGGTCGAGCGCCGAGACGGTGACGGTGGCGCCCGCGGCGCGGAGCGACTCGGCCAGGTAGTCGGCGGCCGGGTCCCAGTTCGACATCATCAGCAGGCGGATCGACTGACCGGTGAGCTCGGGCGTCGCGGCGGCGGGGTCGTACTTCTGCACCAGCGACTCGTCGTCCAGCGCGCATCGGTAGCTCGCCGCGTTGACGGTGTACTGCGGCACGCCGAGGCCGTCGAGGCCGGCGGAGTTGAAGCCCTGGGTGTCGATCGCCTGGGCGACCGCGGCGCGGAGGTCCTCCTTGCCCTCGAAGATCGAGCCGGAGCCGGGGGCCTCGTTGAAGACGAGGTTGTAGGCCGAGCTGGCGAAGGTGACGGTCGTGTAGGCCGGGTCGTCCTCGAAGCGCAGCGCGTTCGAGTCGTAGAAGCGGGCCAGGTCGACGCCGCCGGACTCGAGCAGGTTGGCGCTCGTGTTGGAGTCGGACTGCACGGTGAGGTTGATCGTCTTCGCGGGCTCGCCCTCGACGTCCTGCCAGTCGGGCCAGGCGTCGTAGTCGTCGCGCAGCGTGTAGGCGGCGCTGACGCCGGCCGACAGGTTCGAGAGCATGTACGGGCCGGACCAGGCGCCGTCGACGGTGCCCGCGGCGAGGCCCTCGGTGTCGGCGAGGCCGGCGGGGCAGATGATGCCGGTGCCGGGGCGGGTGACGCCGCCGAGCAGCTGCGAGTAGGGCTGGCTGAGCGAGATCGTCAGCGTGCCGGCCGCGTCGTCGGGGGTGAAGGTCGCGTCGCCGGAGCCGAAGGCCTGGTTCTTCCAGGTCAGCGCGCCCGAGTCGTCGAGGCCGGTGAGGTACGTGAAGGAGTCGGCGACGACGGTCGGCGTGATCGCGGTGCCGTCGGCGCAGGTGGCGTCGTCGCGGAGGGTGAACGTGTACTCGGAGGCCGAGACGGCGTTCCACTCGGTGGCGAGGCCGCCGATGTAGCCCTCGGTCTCGCCCTGGCGGAGCAGGGTGTCGAAGCCGAGGCGCGCGACGGTCACGTCGGCGTCGGCGGAGGCCTTCGCGGGGTCGAAGGTGGACGGCGCGTACCAGAGCTCCGCGTTGATGGTGTCGGTGGTGCCGGCGGTGCCGGTGGCGCTCTGCGGGGCGCTGGTGGTCCCGCAGGCGGTGAGCGCGAGGCTCGCGACGGCCGCCAGTGCGACGCCGGCGAGCAAGCTCTTCCTGACCATGGTGCTGTCCTCCAAGGGGTACGGGTGGTGCATCGGGGGCGGGGCGGAGTTGCTCGGGGGGCCGCTCAACTTGGATCCAATCTATGGCAATGCGGATCCCATTGTGTTTCGTCGGGATTACATCTGGTTGGCGTCCTCCGCCGCGCGCCCGTGCACCGTCCGCCCGCCGACCACCGTGCGCAGCACGCGCGCCCCGGCGAACTCCTCCGCCGAGCACTCCCCCGGGTCGACCGAGAACAGCACCAGGTCGGCGAGGAAGCCGGGGCGGAGCATCCCGCGGCGGTCCTCCGCGAAGGCCGCGTGCGCCGCGCCTAGGGTGTAGCCCTCGACGGCCTCGAGCACCGTGAGCGCCTGCTCCGGACCGAGCGGGTCGGGCAGGCGGCGCATCCGACGGCTCACCGCGGTCGCGACCACCCGCCGCGGGTCGAACGGGAAGTAGGGGGCGTCGGAGCCGAGCGCGATCACGGCGCCGGAGTCGCGCCAGTCGCGCATCGGGTTCACCGGGTCGGCCCGCGCGCCGAGCCGGGCGGTCAGTCCGGCCGCGTTGCTCCAGGCGATCGAGGGCTGCAGCGAGGCGACGACGCCGAGCCGGGCCGCGCGCTCGCGGCTCTCGGCGGACGGCTCGAGGTAGGCGTGGATCAGCTGGCAGCGCAGGGCGGCGATCCGCTCGGGCGGGCCCGCCGCCTCGAGGGCGTCGAGCACCTCGGCGACCGCGCGGCTGCCGACCGCGTGCACGCCCAGGCCCCAGCCGCGCTGGACGCACTCCGCGGCGAGCCGCGCGAACTCGGCCGTCGCGATCCGCTGCACGCCGTGGCTTCCGCCGGGCCAGGGCTGCTCGAGGAGAGCCTGGCCCTTCATCCCCTCGCCGTCGTAGTAGACCTTGATCGGGCCGAGGCGGAGCAGCTCGTCGCCGTCGCCGGTCGTGCCGCCGACGGTGCCGAGCAGGGCGAGCGCCTCGTCGACGCCCGGGACTCTGGCGGTGACGAGCTCGGGGTAGGGCATGGCGACGACGCGCAGCGACAGCTCACCACGCTCGTGCGCCGCGCGGTAGGCGGCGAGCTCGTCGAGTGTGACGGCGGGGTCGATGACGCCGGTGAAGCCCAGCTCGTGCAGCAGCGGCTGGATGCGCAGGAGGGCCGCGCGGCGGTCCGCGGGGGTGGGCGGGGTGTCGCCGAGCCAGTCCGGGGCGTCCGGATCGGCGTCCGCGTCGGCGAGCATCGCGGCCGAGAACGCGTCGGCGCCGGCGCCCGCGTCGAGCAGCTGCAGGGCCTTCAGGCCCGCGCGCTGGGCGTGCGAGTGCGCGTCGATGAAGCCGGGGAGGAGGGTGCCGTCGAGGTGCTCCTCGGGGGTGCCTGCGGGGGCTGCGGCGCGGACGTCTGCGAGGGTGCCGACCGCGGCGATCCGGTCGCCGTCGATCAGGAGCGCCTCGGCGAGCGGGTTCTCGGGGTCCATGGTGCGGACGCGGGCGACGAGGAGGCGGGGCGCCGCTGTCCCCTGGGTGTCCGGCATCGTGCGGGGCTCAGGCATCGGTGCTCTCCCGGCGGTCGAGCCAGTCGTGCACGTCGGCGGCGGTGACGAGCGCGTCGCGCTGGAGGTACTCGATCGCCTCCAGGGTGGCGGCGTGCGCGCGCTCGCTCGAGCCGGCGACGCAGTCGGTGAGCACCCGGACGGCGTAGTCGTGCTGGTGCGCGTCCGCCGCCGTGTAGTGGATGCAGACGTCGGTGAGGCCGCCGACCAGCAGCAGCGTGCCGGCGCGGTAGGCCTTCAGGACGATCTCGAGCTCGGTGCCGAAGAAGGCGGAGTAGCGGCGCTTGCGGATCACGAACTCCTCGGGCCGCGGCTCGAGCCAGGACGCCAGCTCGGTGCCCGGGTCGCCCTCGAGGCAGTGCGGACCCTCGGCGCCGTCGAGCTCGCGGCCGATGTCGATCAGGTCGGGCTTGTGCACCTCCTGCACGAAGACGACCGGCACGCCGGCACTGCGGCAGTGCGCGATCAGGTCGCGCACCCGGGGCGTGCGCTCCGCCCGGCCGCTCATCACGGGGATGCCGGGGGTCGGCAGGTCCGAGGCGGCCCCGCCCTGGATGTCGACGACGAGGAGGACGGGAGTGCCGGAGACGGCGAGCATGCGGGTGGATCCTTCCGGGTGGTGCGCGGGTCGGGTGAGGTGCCCCCACGACCCCGGCGGCGCGAGGGCCGAGGCCCGTCGTCCGCCCGGCAAGTCTGGCCAGGCGATCGTTCGGGCGGGGGTCGGCCGTGTTTCCCCGGGGTAAAACCTCGGGATGCTCGGCTTGTGGAGGAGAGTCGGCTCCTCCGGTGCGCAGAAGTTGTCGTACCCGCGCGCCCAGTACGACAACTTCTGGAGAGCGGCGGTGGCAGCGCAGGGCCCGGCGGATCCACTGCGCAGAAGTTGTCGTAGCGGGTGGGCGAGTACGACAACTTCTGCGGAGTGGAGGGGGCGGCCGTCAGACCGGGCGGGCCGCGCGGCGGCGGCGGTGCGGGAGCAGGGCGGCGACGGGGACCGGGGCGAAGGCGTCGGCGACGGCGACCCAGACGGTCGCGTCGGGGGCGTGGTCGCCGAGGAGCTCGGCGCAGACGCCGCAGGGCTCGATGAGGTGGCGGGAGCCGGCCGGGCGCTGCAGCACTCCGACGATCGAGACGACCGGGGAGCCGGCGACGACCGCGGCGCTCAGGGCGGCGGACTCGGCGCAGACGGAGGCCCGGCCGGCGCTCGCCTCGACGTGCAGGCCGGTCACGATCCGCCCGTCGGCGAGCCGGAGGGCGGCCGCGACCTCGTGGACGCCGGTCCGGTAGCGCGCGTCGAGGATCGCCGAGGCCACCTCGAGCAGCTCGCGGTCCGGCGCGGACATCCCCGCGGGAGGCCCGTCGAGCACCGGCCGATCGAGCACCGGGCTCTCCGGCGCCGAAGGCCCCGACTCCGCCCCCTCGGTCACGACCAGCCCAGGATCCGCGCCATGTTGCCGCCCTCGACCAGCGCGCGGTCGGCCTCGTCGGGGATGGCCTTCGCGATCTTCATCCGCTCGAGGTCGAAGTCGCTGCCCGGCCACTCCGAGCCGAGCAGGATCTTCTCGGCACCGAGCCGGGCGTAGGCGCGCTTGACGTCGGACATCAGCGTCGCCGAGGTCTCGAGGTAGACGTGCGGGTTGCGCTCGGCGACGATGATCGCCTCGGGCACGTTCCAGACCGCGCCCATGTGGGCGATGATCGTCGGAACTCCAGGGAAGCCCTTGGCGATCTCCTCGATCGCGAACGGTGCGCAGAACGCGTCGTCGAGCGCGTTGATCAGCACGGGCAGGCCGAGCTCGTCGCAGACCGCGAACAGCGGGTCGAGCAGCCCGTGATCGGCGACGTGGTAGCCGTGCAGGCTGGGGTGCAGCTTGAGTCCGACCAGACCGGCGTCGGCGAAGCGGCGGATCTCGTCGGTCGCGTTCTCCCACTGCGGCATGACCTGGCCGAAGCCGAACAGGCGGTCGGGGTGCGCCTTCACGAGGTCGATCAGGAAGTCGTTCTCGATGCCCTGCGCGAGGGAGCAGACCATCGCGCGGTCGACACCTGCGGCGTCCATCCGGTCGAGGATGCGCTTGGGGTCGAACGGGGTGTAGGCCGGGGGCTGCTCGCCGGGGCGGACCCCGCTGAGGTAGTCGCTGCGGCCTCGGCGGTCCTGCGTGGTGTTGTACGCGTCGATGATCATGCGGTGTCTCCTTCTTCCGGTGTGGTGCGGGTGGGGTGTCGTTCGGGGGCGGGGCGGGCTGCTCAGCCGACCGCGGCCATCGCGCCCATGGCGACGAGCGCGGCGAGGGAGGCGAGCCTCCGGGCGGTGTCGAGTCGGCCGGGGCGGCCAGCGAGGGCGATGCGGAGCGTGCACGTCGCGTAGACGGCGACGGCGGCGCCGAGTGGCAGGGCGAGTCCGCCGCCGTGCGCGTGCCCGGCGCCTGCGAGAGCACCCGCGGTGGGCGCGGCATCGGCGAGGAGCACGAGGACGGCGGCGAGCAGCATCCCGACGGCGTGCAGCGCGTCGGCACCGTGCCGCCGCACTCCCCGGCCTCGGCGCACCCGGTCGACGAGGGCGGCGACGAGCGCGCAGCCCGCGAGCAGCGCGGACCAGAGCGGCGCGGGCAGGAGGTGCAGGGCGGGCAGGTGCACGTCGAGCATCGCGGCGAGCATGGCCGCCTCGGCGACGAGCCAGCCGCGGCCCACTCCCCGCCAGCCGGCGAGACCGAGCGCGAGGGAGCTGGCGGCGCCCGCGAGCATCACGACCAGCAGCACGTCCACGCCGGCCTCCTGACCTCGATCGGTCACCACGGGGGGCAACATTGGATCCAATCTAGGGCTGCGCGGATCCATGGGTCAAGCCGGACGCGGGAGTGGGCTCGCCGTTCGACGACACCGACCCTCGCGTGGGATCCAATGCCTGCCATGATTGGATCCCGGCCGACCTGGCCGCTGATCGGAGGGGATCATCGTGACGACCCAGGGCGACAACGCACTCGTGGACGATCTGGCCGCCCGCATCCGGGCGAAGATCATGTCCGGCGAGATCCCGATCGGCGCCCCGCTGCGCCAGGCCGAGCTCGCGACGCAGTTCGGCATCAGCCGCACCCCGGTCCGCGAGGCGCTGCGCCAGCTGCAGACCGGCGGGCTGATCGAGGTCGTCCCCAACCGCGGCGCCGTCGTCCGCGTGCCGGTGCCGTGGGAGGTGCGCGAGGCCTACGAGGTGCGCGCCGAGCTGGAGTCGCTGGCCGCCCGCCGCGCGGTCGACCGCCTGGACGATGCGACGATCGCCGAGCTCCGCTCCGTCAACACGGCCATGTACGAGCGCTCGCTCGCCGTCGCCGCCGGCACCGCCGCCGAGCGCGACGGCAGCGCCAACGACCAGTTCCACGGGCTGATCTACCAGGCCTCGGGCAACACCCGCCTCAGCCGGATGCTGATCGAGATCAACGACGCCTTCCCCCGCAACGTCTCGGGCCTGGTCCTCCGCGAGAACTCGCGCCACCGCGAGGAGAACTTCCGCGAGCACGAGCAGATCGTCGAGGCCTTCGTCGCCGGCGACCGCGAGCGCGCCGCCGCGATCATGCGCGAGCACGTCCTCCGCGCCGGCGAGCACCTCGCGCACTGGTACGAGCGCCGCTCCTCGACGGTGTTCACGGGCTGAGGGGCGGAGTCGGCCGCACAACATCAGCTGAGAAGGGTGGGCCTCCTCCCACAGAGGAGGCCGGGTGCTCTCAGCTGATGTTGTGCGGCGGAGTCAGCTCCGCGGCACCGTCGAGGCGCGGATCAGCAGCTCCGTCGGCAGCAGCGTCGCCCGCGGGACGTCGTCGCCGGCCAGCAGCCGCACCAGGACCTCCGCCATCGCGTCGCCGAGGCCGGCGGCCGGCTGGCGGACGGTCGTGATCGGCGGCTCGGCCGCCTCCGAGGAGTAGTTGCCGTCGAAGCCGGCGAGCGCCACGTCGCCCGGCACGCTCAAGCCGCGCTCGCGCAGCACCGCCAGGGCGCCGGAGGCCATCTGGTCGTTGGAGGCGAACACCGCGTCGATCGGGCGGCCGGAGTCGAGCAGGCGCCGCATCGCCTCGGCCCCGTCCCGCGGCGAGTAGTCGCCGATCTCGACGAGCGAGGCGTCCAGGCCGGCCGCCTCGACGGTGGCGCGCCACCCCGCCAGCCGGTCGATCGCGCCGGGCATGTCCTGGCGGCTCGCGATCATCGCCGGGGCGCGCCTCCCGAGACCCAGCAGGTGCTCGGTGACCTGCCGCGCCGCTCCGACGTTGTCGACGTCGACGAAGTGACTGTCGTGGTCGTCGAGGCTGAGCGGCCGGCCGCCGAAGACGAGGGGCACGCTCGCGCCGATCCGGGCGTAGGAGTGGTCGCCGCTGTGGTGCGACACCACGAGGGCGCCGTCGACGTTGCCGCCGAGGAGGTAGCGGCGGGTCTTGTCGGGCGTCGCCTCGGAGGCGATGACGATGTTGAGCATGTAGTCGGTCGCGGCGAGGCGGGTGGCGGCGCCCTGCACGACGGCGGCGAGGAACGGGTCGCCGAAGACCTTGCCGATCGACTCGGGCACGAGCAGGGCGAGGACCTGGGTCCGCCGGCTGGCGAGCGAGCGGGCCGCGCGGTTGGGCACGTAGCCGAGCTTCTCGATCGCGAGGCGGACGGCGGCCTGCGCCTCGGCCTTCACCTTCGGTGAGTCGTTGACGACCCGGCTGACCGTCGCCCGGGACACTCCGGCGAGCGCGGCGACAGCCTCGAGCGTGGGTGCGGCCGGTGCGGTGTCGTGACTCATGCGTGCCTCTCGAGCGGTGGACCCCCGGGCCCGAGAGTAGCCGAGCGGGCGGGTGCCCTTCGAGACACCTCCGGGGGTCCGCTCGCACTACGGCCATAGTGGGCTTCCCCTGCTGATCGAGCGGGCCGTGCGGCGGGCTTCCCCTGCTGATCGAGTAGGCCGCGCAGCGGACGTATCGAGATCCACCATCGCCGGAAGTCGAGTCTGCAGACCCGCCCTGCTGAGGACGGCGGGTCTCGATACGCCCCTCCGGGGCTACTCGACCAGCATGGACGGCGGCCGGTCCATGCTGATCGAGTAGCCCGCGCAGCGGGCGTATCGAGATCCACCATCGCGCTGAGCGCCCGCGGTCAGCCCTTGACCGCGCCGCCCATGATGCCGGCGATCAGCTGCTTGCCCGCCAGTACGAACAGCACGAGCAGCGGGATGATCGAGAGCACCGCGCCGGCCAGCACGATCGAGTAGTCGACGTAGTAGCCCGACTGCAGCTGCGACAGCGCGGTCTGCAGCGTCGGGTTGGTCGGGCTCAGCACGATCAACGGCCAGAGGAAGTCGGTCCACGCCATCATGAACGTGAACAGCGCGAGGATCGCCATCGCCGGACGCGCGGCCGGCACCGCGACGGTCAGGAAGGTCCGGAACTGGTTCGCTCCGTCGACCCGCGCCGCCTCGATCAGCTCGTCCGGGATCACGTCCACCAGGTACTGCCGCATGAAGAACACGCCGAACGCGGTGACCAGCGTCGGCACGATCACGGCGCCGAGGGTCCCGGTCCAGCCGAGCTGCCGCATCAGGATGAACAGCGGGATGATGCCCAGCTGGGTCGGGATCGCCATCGTCGCGATCACGGTGATCATCAGCCCGTCCCGCCCGCGGAAGCGCAGCTTCGCGAAGGCGTAGCCGGCCAGAGTCGAGAACGAGACGACCGACAGCGTGATGATCCCCGAGACGACCACGCTGTTCAGCAGCGCCGTCCAGAACGGGATCGCCGTGAACACCTGCGCCGCGTTGGCCAGGAAGTTGCTGCCCGGGATCAGCGGCAGCGTCTCGCCGCGGGTCGCGTTGCTCCCGCTGGCCACCACGAACGACCACCACAGCGGGTAGGTCGAGCCGAGGATGAAGGCGCTGAGCAGTCCGTAGGTGAGGAAGCCGGGGCGGTCGACGCGACCGGCCCCGGAGGAGCGCGGGCGCCGGGCGCGACGCTCGGGCTCGGCCGCGACAGGCGCAGCGGCGGGAGCGGTGGGAATCGTCGCGGTCATCGGTCGCTCACCTTCTGCGCCGGTCGGCGCGTGCGCGTTCTCACGCGGTTCTCGACGGAGGCGATCCGCCGCGAGATCGCGAAGTTCGCCAGTCCGATCAGCACGATCAGGAGGAACAGCAGCCAGGCGACCGCCGCCGCCTCGCCGAAGTTCTGCCGGAAGAACGCCATCTCCCAGAGGTAGAGGACCGTCGTCTGGAACTGGCGGTCCGAGCCGCCGATGCCGCCGGCGTTCGAGACGTCGAACAGGCGCGGCTCGGCGAAGATCTGCAGCCCGCCGATCGTGGCCGTGATGATCACGAAGATCAGGGTCGGCCGGATGCTCGGGATGGTGATCGAGGTGAAGCGGCGGAACGAGCCCGCTCCGTCGAGCGCGGCCGACTCGTGCAGATCGCGCGGCACGGCCTGCATCGCGGCGAGGAGGATGAGCGCGTTGTAGCCGGTCCAGCGCCAGTTGACCATCGACGCGATCGCGATGTGGCTGGCGAGGCGGTCGTTGGTCCAGTCGATCGGGGCGATGCCGACCAGGCCGAGCAGATTGTTCGCCAGGCCCTCCTGGTCGCCGAAGATGCTCGAGAAGATCAGCGCCACGGCGACCGGCGAGACGACGTAGGGCAGCAGCACGCTCATCCGCCAGAAGGTGCGGGCGCGCAGCGACTGATCGAGCACCGCCGCGAGCACGAGGGCGACGGCGAGCTGCGGGATGGTGGAGAGCAGGAAGATGCTCAGCGTGTTGCCGATCGAGTTCCAGAAGAAGCGGTCGCCGAGCACCGCGGCGAAGTTGCCGAGGCCGACGAAGTCGCCCTGGCCCTGCAGCAGCTGCCAGTCGTAGAGCGAGACCACCAGCGTGTAGACGAGGGGGAACGCTCCCGTGATCGCGAACAGCAGGAAGAACGGCGAGATGTAGAGGTAGGGCGACGCCTTGACATCGAAGCGGCTCATCCGCTGCTTGGCCGTCAGCGGCAGGCGGGGCGCGGGGCGGCGGCCGGGAGGCGGCGCGGCCGACGCGGTCGGCGGGGTCAGGGTGCTCGTCATGGGTCGCTCTCGTCGGTCGCTCTCGTGGGGGGACTCGTTCGTGGGACGCGTCGCGAGACTCGTCATAAGAGGGAGGGAGGGCCCCCGCCCGGCCTGCTACCGGACGGGGGCCCTGTCTGAGGGGAGCGGGTCAGTCGACCAGCTCGTCGAGGAGCGAGAGCGCCTCGTCCCAGCCCTTGTCGCCGTCGAGCTCGCCGCGGTCGACCTTCTGCAGCACCGGGCCGAAGACGTTCTCCTGGATCAGCGAGTCGTCCGGACCCTTGTACTGGGCGACGACGCCCTGGGCGCGCTCGGCGAGGATCGCGCCGGTCGGCGAGCCGTTCAGCGCCGGGTCGGGCGCGGCGGCGGAGGCGAGCTGCTCCTGGGCGGAGACGGTGCTCGGGAACGGACCGGTCGCGTCGAACGCGGCGATCTGCTGCTCCGGCTCGCTCAGCCACGAGGCGAGCTCGGCGGCCTCGGCGGGGTGCTTCGACTGCGTCGGGACGGAGAGGAACGAGCCGCCCCAGTTGGCCGCGCCGCCGGGGAAGACGTCGGCGAAGTCCCAGCCAGTGGCCTCGGGATCGCCGCCGCCGGCCTCGACCTGCGCCTTCACCTGGCCGAGCATCCAGCCCGGGCAGACGAACGTCGCGAAGGTGCCGTCATTGAAGGACTTGCCCTTGTTCCAGTCCCAGGCCTTCTGCGCGGCCGAGAGTCCGGAGGCGGCGCCGTCGGTGATCCAGCCCCAGCGCTCCTGGAGCTCGGCGTTGCCGTCGATGTTCAGCTCGCCGTCGGCGGTGTAGTAGCCCTCGGGGAGCTGGTTGACCATGGCGTTCCAGACGAAGCCGGACTGGTCGTACCAGGCCTTGCCGGTCGCGTCGTGGTACTGCTTCCCGGCCGCGACGTAGTCCTCCCAGGTCGCGTCCGCACCGCCGAGCAGCTCCGCGACGGCGGCCCGATCGGTGGGCAGGCCCGCGGCCTCGAAGGCGGCGGTGCTGTAGCAGAGGCCCTCGGGGCCGATGTCGGTGCCGTACCCGATGACGCGGCCGTCGGGGTCGACGGCCTGCTCGTACTTCCAGTCGACCCAGTCGGCCTTGCGGTCCTCGATGCCGTGGTCGCGCAGGTCGACGAACTGGTCGGAGACCTCCATGATCGAGCCGAGCCAGCCCTCCTCGATGGCGACGACGTCGGCGAGGCCGGAGCCCGCGGCGAGCTTGGTGAACGCGTCGGTCCGGGCGTTGCCGCCGGTGTCGATGTTGTTCGGGACGATCGTGACGCCCGGGTGGGCGGCCTCGTACTCGGCGTAGAGGTCGTCGAACCCCATGGCGCCGAACGTGGTCACGGTCAGTTCGATGTCGCCGTCCTCGGCCGCGCCGGATCCGGACGAGCAGCCGGAGACGAGCAGGGCCAGGGTGGCGGCGCCGGCGATCGCCGTGGCGATCCTGGCGCGTCGTGATTTGAGCACGGTCACTCCTTCGTGATGGGTGTCAGGGCACCCCTGGGGGCGCTCCCACGGTGCTGTGCTGCCGTATGTGAGAGCGCTCTCACGAGGTGTGAGGCGAGCATACGGAGCGGGCTGCGGGGAGGTCAAGGGTTTTGTGAGAGCGCTCTCTTTCGCGGTCGTGGCGGGTCCTGGAGGAGGTTCGGCTCGCGGAATCGGCCTCGGCACGCAGAGTCGGGCCGGGCTCGCGAGCCGGAGGTGCTTCCGCGAGCCGGAGGCAGCGCCGGGCGACGTCCGGCACGCGGAACGGCCTCGGGCACGTGGAAACCGGGCGAAACAACGTGCCGGAGCTGATTCCTCGAGCCGGAGAGGTGCGAGCTCGAGATCCGCCGGGCCCTCGGGCGACTCCGGACGGTTCCGGCACGGATCGAGCACCTGGAACGACCCTCGGCACACGGAGATCCGGCAGAACCGCGAGCCGGACGCGATCCCACGAGCCGGACGCGGCTCGGGGCGCCGCCGGCACGCAGAATCACCCTCGGCTCGTGGAAACCCGCGGAAACGACGAGCCGGAGCTGATCGCGCGAGCCGGAGGTGACTTCGCAGCACCTCGGGCTCGTGGAATCACCCTCAGCACGCGGAAGCCCGCGGAAACGACGAGCCGGAGCTGATCGCGCGAGCCGGACGCGGCTCCCGGGTCGGAGGCGTCTCGCTCCCGCCTCTTGACGTGACACTTGTTTTTCACAAGCATGAGCGCAGACGCCGCAGTCCGCGGCTCCGCCGAGAAGGAGAGACCGCCATGCCCTCGATGTTCGTCAACCTGCCCGTCACCGACCTCGAGCGCGCGAAGGCGTTCTACGTCGCACTCGGCTTCTCGATCAATCCGGCGTTCTCCGACCACAACGCGGCCTGCGTCGTGGTGGAGGAGGACCACAACTACTTCATGATCCTGGTGCGCGAGTACTTCCAGACCTTCAGCGACCTGCCGATCGGCGACCCGGCCGTGAACCCCTCCGTCTCGACCGCGATCTTCCTCGACACCCGCGAGGCCGTCGACGCCACCGTCACCGCCGGGCTCGCCGCGGGCGGCTCCGAGTCGCGGCCCGCCTCCGACTACGGCTTCATGTACCAGCGCCAGGTCGCCGACCCCGACGGCAACCTGCTCGAGTTCGGCTGGATGGACCCGGTCGCCGCGGCGCAGGGGCCGGAGGCGTTCACCGGCGAGCAGGCCTGAGGGCGATGGCCGCACGCGACTACGGGCAGTACTCGGCGCTCACCCGCGCGGTCGAGCTGGTCGGCGAGCGCTGGGCGCTGCTGATCGTCCGGGATCTCCTGGTCGGGCCGCGCCGGTACAGCGAGCTCGCGCAGGGGCTCGCGCGCATCCCGAGCAACGTGCTGGCCGGTCGGCTGAAGGAGCTGCAGGCGGCCGGGATCATCCGGCGGGCGCCGCGCTCGCGCATCATCGTCTACGAGCTGACGCCCTACGGCCGCGAGCTCGAGCCGATCGTGCTCGCGCTCGGCGCCTGGGGGTTCAAGGCGCTGGGCGATCCGCGCGAGGAGCAGGTGATCACCCCGGACTCGATGACGGTCGACCTGCGCACCGCGTTCCGGCCGCAGGTCGCGGCCGAGCTGCCGGCGACGGTGTACGCGGCGCAGGTCGGACCGGCCGGGCTGCTGATCCGGGTCGACGGCGCGGCGCTGGACGTGTCGCGCGGCGAGGTGCCGGGCGGTGAGGCTCCGGTGGACCTGGCGTTCTCGACCGGCGCGGACATCCGGCTGCTGCTGTCGGGCGAGCTCGCGCCGGAGCGGGCCATCGCGACCGGCGCGGTCACGGTGCTCCGCGGGCGGGACGCGCTGCTCGGGCGCTTCGCGAGCACGTTCCACCTCGCGGCGTGAGGGAGCGGTGCCGCGGTCGTCTGCTTGCGGCGCACCTGCTGATCGAGCAGTCCAGCGGGCCCCGTGCCTGCTGATCGAGTAGCCCGCGCAGCGGGCCTATGCATGCTGATCGAGTAGTCCGCGCAGCGGACGTATCGAGATCCACCGCCGCTCGGAGGGCGGGTCTCGATACGCCCCTCCGGGGCTACTCGACCAGCATGCCGGGGCCCCTCGGGGACAGCTCGACCAGCATGCCGGGCCCCTCCGGGGCCGCTCGACCAGCATGGGGGGCTGCTCGACCGGCATGCGGGCGGAAGGGCTGGCCACTGAGCGAGGGGCGGGTGGCCGCGCAGGGCGCCTCCGGGGCCGCGCGGCCGGGAGGCGACTGGGCGCGCGGCTCCCCCGGCGCCGGCGGGTGCTGGAGTGGCCGTTGCCCTCGCGCGCCGCGGGGCCGTCCACGACCCGCGGAGGAACCACCATGCCGTCATCGAAGCCCGCCAGCCGCACCACGAGTGAGCAGCGGAAGGAGCACGCCGAGCAGTACTCCGCCGCGGCGCGCTACGCGTCCGAGGCGTTCGGCACCTTCCTGCTCGTCGCGGGCGGCGTCGGCACGGCGGTCTTCGCCTCCGCCTTCCCGGACAGCGGCAACGCGCTCGGCGTCGGCTTCCTCGGCGTCGCGCTCGCCTTCGGGCTCACGCTGGTCGCCGGGATCTACGCTGTCGGGCACATCTCGGGCGGCCACTTCAACCCGGCCGTCTCGATCGGCTTCGCCCTCGCGGGGCGGACGGAGTGGCGGCACATCCCCGGCTACATCGTCGCCCAGATCGTCGGCGGCATCGCGGGCGCCGGAGTCGTCGCGCTGATCGCGGCCGACGGACCCGCCGGCTACTTCGACGCCGCCCGCGACGCGGGCTTCGCCTCGAACGGCTTCGGCGCGCACTCCCCCGGCGGCTTCGGCCTCGGCGCGGTGATCCTGGCCGAGGTCGTGCTGACGGCCGTCTTCGTCGGCGTGATCCTCTCCGTCACCGCGAAGAGCGAGTACAAGGCCGTCGCCCCGCTCGCGATCGGCCTCACGCTGACCCTCGTCCACCTGATCAGCATCCCGATCAGCAACACGTCCGTGAACCCGGCCCGCTCGATCGCGGCCGCCGTCTTCGCCGGCCCCGACGCCCTCGGCCAGGTCTGGGTGTTCCTGCTGGCGCCGGTGCTCGGGGCCGCGATCGCCGGCCTGGCCTCGAAAACGCTGCACCGCACCCGCTGACAACGCCCGCGCTCTGCGCCCGTGATCGAGTGGCGAGGTCACACCCCTCAATACACGCTCATAGCGCACTGAGTCTGCTTAATCGGAACGTGTACCGCTGGCAGTCAAACCACTAGCTCTGGCTGATGCGGCGACCGAACAGCAGAACTACTTACGCCCCCAGGTCACCCCACCCGCCCAGGAGCCACGACCCGACGCGCCTCCCGCAGGACGGCGCCGCGCGCACGAGGTGAAATACGCTGATCGAGTTTCGAGAAGCGAGCTCCCCCATCTTCGAGCTAACGGCGCGACATAAACTCACTTTGCGTCAAAGGTGCACTGGGCCTGCTCGAACACTACATTTGCGTCATGGCAGACGAAGGAATGGATAGTCTCGACGACCTCGCGGTACTACTTGGCGCGAGCAAAACATTGCCCGTCCTCTTTGTAGGATCCGGCCTCTCTCGGCGCTACCTGGGAGCGCCCGACTGGGACGGCTTGGTCGAATACGCAGCGAGTCTTACCGAGTACCCTCTCGACTTCTACTCGAGTCGTATTCCGGCAAGCACTGGAAGGGAAGACCGCCTACCGCAAATATCGTCGCAAGTTGCGGAACAATTTCACTCAGAGTGGTGGACCTCGGCCAAATATGTTGACGCTAGAGAGGGCAATCAAAGACCTTTGCCCGGGAAGGGAGATCCTCTCAAACTGATGCTGGCTCATCACATTGGAGAAATCGCCATACTCGATGACGTCTCTCTAGCTCAAGAGCGAGAGAAACTAGCGCGTGCGAAGGTGCACTCAATCATCACCACAAACTACGATGAATTACTCGAGAACGCTTTTCCTGACTACAAAGTTTTTGTAGGTCAGCAAGACGTGCTCTTCGCGGCTCCTCAATATGTCGGTGAAATTTATAAGATTCATGGTTCTATCAGTGACTCCCGAAGCATGGTGTTTACGGGAGAAGACTACGACGAGTATCGGCGCAAGAATCCATACCTTATAGCCAAGATCATGACTCTCTTTGTTGAACACCCGGTCATCTTCATGGGATATAGCCTTCGCGATCCGCACATTCTAGAACTTCTGGCAACACTCGTCTCCTGTCTCTCGGAAGATCAACTCGATACGTTCAATAAAAGGCTAATTTTCGTCGGCAGAGCAAGTAAGACGCGAGTGAAAGGCTTGTCAAACTCAAGCATTACTGTTCCCGGCTACACATTTGGCGTCCAGGAGTTTGGTATCGATGACTTTGGAGGAGTATTCGAAGTTCTTGCAGATTTACCTGAGCACTATCCGGTCAAGCTGCTTCGGAACCTTGCGGAGCGGGTCACACAGATGGCGTACTCCGACGCCTCAAGCGAGCGAATTCACGTGCTGCCGCTCCAAGAAGGTGAAGACGCGAATGACGTCGAGGTTGTCGTCGGAGTCGGTGCGTTTGAAAGGTTAGGAATCAAGGGCTACTCCGCTTATAGCCGTACCGAACTATTCCTCGATATGCTTGCTGGCGCTGACGATCACAATGTCGAACATATGCGCGACCACCTGTTGCCGCATTGCTTCAGAAATGCAAAATTCTCACCAATCTTTTATGCGCGTTACCTCGCTGGCATTCATCAGGTCAGCTTTGAGGAAGACCGCCTGCCTACTCGGGCGCAAGCGCTTCTTTCCGGGGCGACCTCGGTGGCGCCGTATCCCGGGCGACGGCCGCCGCATTGGGAAACAATGGGGTTTTTGGAGCTTCTTGCGGACTACCCAGAGCTCGCTGAAAATTTAGCAGCAGGATGCGCTTACAGTGCCGACGATGTCATTGGCCTCGGCTTATATCTTTGGCCTAGGTTCGTCGACAACCGTTCTCCCACTACGGTCTTAGCAAAAGCTGGCGCGAAGTTTGATCGACTCGTATACGGTAACGACTTTGACGGAGATCGCGAGAATCTTCGCAAACGAGTTCGAGAGGAACTCGGGCAACCTCGATATTAGAACCGCTGGCCAATAACATTCATATTGCGGTTGAACCGGGTCGAACCTTTCTTCAACATGCTTCTCATTCAGCACACAGGAACCACAGGGGGCAACTATGCACCGAATGATCAGAACGACCCCTAATACCGCGACGTCTTATCAGGACTTGATTTCCCGAATCAGACGCTTCGACCGCGACTCGTCTATTGTCCGCCTAAGCGCGCTGTCTCAGAATTGGACCGGTCAGGTCACCGACATCAACGGTCACACAGGCCCGTTGTTACCTTGGAGCATCTCTGGAGTAGCCGCCCTCTTCATCACAAGAGGAACTCAAAGCGGCTCCATTCCGACCGACACGCAACTGGAGCAACTTTGTTCTCACTTTCTGCATCTCGCGGTCGCGAGCGGCCCGTTAGACGAGGATTATCTCATCCGCCTAGTAGGCCGGATAATGCATGAGCAGTTTCCATTTCAGCGCCTGGGAATGAGCGAGTGGGCCCGACCAATCGCGCTTTACCAGGACACTTCGTTTAAAATAGGTTACAAGCCAGAGGTGATGACACCGGGTTGGGACGTAGAGCTCATGGGCTGCTCGATCGCCGACTTTGTCTCAACTGGTTTTTGTCTACACACCGCCGCCAATACTGGAGGTCGGTACCCAATTCAGTGGACGCCAGGACTCAAAAAGGCTACGGCACTTCACGGCGGATCGACAGCGTTCAATCGAATAGTCACAAGCAATTTCTTAACCGACATAGCCAACGTCAAGAAGGAGCGAATTGGCGCCCTCGACCGCATGGGCATGTCGCCCGGCAAAAGGTTTCTACACGAGCCCTTTAGTTATAACCCTCTCCTGGCGCGGCCCTTCGTCGGCGGTATTGTCAAAGACGAATGGATTGCCCCGAGCGTGCCGCTGATTCAAATGCGCTCCTCACCTCTCGGAATAATATATTCTGGACTAGATAGATGGGGCACTGCTTTCACCCGAGACGCTGGAAACCTATTTGAGCAGTATGTCGGTCGCCAACTTGCACTTATGCCAAGCGAGGCGCTTTTGCCAGAGATAGACTTCGGCACCAAAAACAAAACTTAACTTTCGGTAGACTGGATTGTTGAGTTAGATGACCTCATTCTCCTAGTCGAATGTAAAAATTCTGTTCCAAACGTAAGCGTTCGAGAAGGTCTGGATGATTTTGTTGGAGCTCACGCTCGCCTGGCTAAAGGCTTGGAGCAGATCAATAAAACTGCTACTGCAATACTATCCAGCAATAGCGCCTTCAACGCGTTGTCTTCCAAGCCCCTGGTGGGCCTCGTAGTTACGCTCGGAAACTTCGAGACTGCAAACGTTCCAGCAATTCGCGAAACTTTGCCGCAAGCCGCTGTTCCGACAGCTATCGTAGGCGTGAGCTTTCTCGAGGAATTTGTTACTTTGGGACTTTCCGATCTCGCATCGTTAGCTAAAAATTTGAGCTCATCCGCGGATGGCAAAAATGTACTCGACACACTAGCTTGGCTTGCGGGCGTAGAAGTAAGTTCAAATTCAATAATAGGGGATGCTTTTTCGAGCATTCCAATAGTCGCTTTGGCAAGCGCTATGGGGATTCGCTCCTGATCGATTTGGACTTGAGGCTTACGGACCCCCTCCAAACGGCCGCGGCAGGAGGAGGATCGCCTGCCCGGCAGGCTCTGGATGACAAATACTAGGCTTCGGCACCCGGACCTGCGATAGATCCGGAATGATCATCAGTCTGGATTCTAAGGCGTCGCGTTCACGCGCAAGCCATGTAACTAAGAGGATGAGTATCGTTGCATCGGTACCCTTCCTGCCCCATGAGAGATGTCTCGCGGCAGTGAGTTACGTTTCGGCCGCTTGAAGCGTCAACTATGGTCACGCGTGAACGCTTACACAACGTTCAAAGACGCATCAATTCAGAGTGACATACGTCCGCATCGATCGTTTAGCTTCGAGCTCCTAACTTGTCTTGAGGCGGTTCCAGCTCAGCCGAGGAGCATCGCGAAGCCCTGGGCGGGGAGGGTGACCGGGGTCGGCCCCGTGGCGGGCGACTCGCTGACGAGGGTGCCGTCCTGCGCGTAGACGCGGAGGGTGCCGGTGCCGTCGACGGTCGTCGGCTGGGGCGTCGCGGTCGAGTTGCGGACCAGCTCGGTGCGGCCGGTGTCGCCGACAAGCACGAGGCGCGAGACGACGGGGCGGACCAGCAGGGCGTCGAGCTTCGTCTCGCCGGAGAGGGCGCGGACCTCGACGGTGGTCGCGCTCGCGGGGAGCGTGCGCCGCAGCTTCTGCGGGAGCAGGATGCCGGACGCCTCGGTGACGCCCTGCGCGCCGACGGTGC
Source organism: Rathayibacter sp. PhB179 (assembly GCF_004345345.1). Lineage (NCBI taxonomy): Bacteria > Bacillati > Actinomycetota > Actinomycetes > Micrococcales > Microbacteriaceae > Rathayibacter > Rathayibacter sp. PhB179. The sequence continues at coordinate 703,174 of NZ_SLVD01000001.1, forward strand.
TGGTGAGCACGTCGAGCGGGCGGCGGCCCGAGTTCCAGAGGCTGATCGGGGTCTTCTCGGTGCCCCGCTCGGCGGCGAAGATCACGGCCTCGACCAGGCGGTCCTGGGTCGCGGAGCCGACGGGGATCGTCGCCGCGCGGCGCCAGTTCGTGAGCGACAGGTACGAGCCGCTCCAGCCGGACTCGCCGGTCCACGCCGACTCGGGCGTGACGACCGTGCCGCCGCGGGCCGACTCGGCCTCGACGAGGCGGAGGCCGTCGCGGCTCGCCTGGGTCGTGACCGCGGTCGCGCGGGCGGCGACCGACGGGTGCGCGTCGAGCGCGAGCATCGACAGCAGGCCGTGGATGGTGCTCTCGGCGCCGCTGTTGCGGTTGACGCTGCCGTCGGCCTGGACGCCGTCGTAGGTGACTCCGGTCGCCGGGTCGTAGACGGGGGCGCCGCTGAGATTGAGCCCGAAGAACCAGGCGCCCTGCACGCCCGCAAGGTCGAGGTACGCGCTGGGACCGGTCGCGCTCGAGCCGGTCGCGTCGGCGAGGGCGAGCGAGTTCTGCAGCCGCGAGTCCGCTCCGTAGGCGATCTGCACGCGGTCGGTCGGCGTCGGGTTCCAGCCGTTGTCCGGGCCGCCGGCGGTCAGCAGCTCGGGGGCGAAGCGCGCGGCGTCGACGACGGCGGGCTCGAGGAGCGACGCGTCGCCGAGCGCGACGGACGAGGCGGCCAGGCCGCCCGCCATCTGCGAGGACCAGGAGTGCCAGAGCGAGCGGGACTTCGTCCAGGGCAGGATCGCGCCGTACGGCCAGGAGGTGGTGTCCACCTCCGTCGTGGTGCGGGCGTAGGCGGCGACGCCCTCGGCGAGCTTCGCAGTGCTGGCGCGCACAGCGGCGTCCTCCGGTGCGGCCTCGACGTAGGCGGAGAGGCCGAGCAGGGCCTCCGCGGTGGCGTCGGCGCCGTCGACGATCAGCCAGGCGGGCACGTCGACGCCGTCGGCGACCGCGTACTCGCCGTAGCGGGTGAGCACCTCGCGGTCGACGGCGGAGACGCCGAGGCGCAGGCGATCCTGCAGGAAGGCGGCGAAGTCGGGGTCCTCGTCCTGGAACGCGGCGTAGCCCTCGCCGAGCGCCCAGAGGGTGCGGGCGAGCCAGTAGCTGTCCTCGGAGTCGCTCGGGTCGGGCAGCTCCACGGGCTCGGCGCTGGGGTTCAGCTCGCCGTCGGGCTGCATCCAGAGGACGACGTTGCCGGCGTCGTCGCCGTCGGTGGTCTGGAAGTAGGCGAGCGAGCGGAGGGTCTCGTAGGCCTTGTCGCGGCTCGCCGTCGAGCCGGTCTGCTGCCAGTGCCGCAGGTAGACGACCGCGGCGCGCGAGACGTCGTCGGTGTTGTAGGCGCCCTGCGCCCAGTCGCCGGTCGCCGGGTCGAGGGGGCCGCCGCCGACGCGCTCGAAGGTGCCGCCATCGCGGGCGTCGGCGTAGGTCCACGGGAGCACGAGGTCGGGCTCCTCGGCGAGGCGGTAGGTGCTGTGGCCGGCCTGGGGCTCCGGCGTGGCGGTGTCGAGCAGGAAGTCGAGGTGCGCGGTGTTGGTCAGCGGCTCGGCGGCCTGCGCCGGGGCCGCGCCGACGGCGAGGCCTCCGGCGGCGAGCGCGGTCGCGGCCAGGACGGCGGCGGCGCGGGGTCTGAAGTTCGTCATTGAACTCTCTCCTTGAAGGGGGGTGGTGGCTGGGGGTGGGGGATCTCGATACACCCGCGGAGCGGGCTACTCGATCAGCAGGGAACGGCGCCCGCGGCGCAGGCTCGGAGGGGCATCGCCCGCGGGGCTCGGAGGGGCGACTGCATGCTGGTCGAGTAGCCCCGGAGGGGCGTATCGAGACCCGGCCTTCTGGAGGACGGTGGATCTCGATACGCCCGCGCAGCGGGCTACTCGATCAGCATGAATGCCCGCATGGCGGGCTCGTAGGCGGGGCGCCCGCTCCGCGGCCTCGGAGGGGCGCCCGCAGCGCGGGCTCCTCGCGCCTACTCGTCCGTGCGGAGCAGGCGGGCCGCGCCGATCTTGGAGTCGGCCATGCCGTAGAAGACGTAGTGGCGGCCGTCGATCTCCTCGATGGCGGTGGGGAAGACGACGTTGGGGACGATGCCGCTGCGCTCCTCCTCCGTCTCGGCCTCGAGCAGCGGCTCGGAGGTGCGGGCGATCACCTTCGAGGGGTCGTCGGCGTCGAGGAGGATGGCGCCGGCCGCGTAGTTGACGTGCTGCTGCTGCGAGAAGGCGCTGTCGATGGTGCCGGTGACGCCGTGGTGCAGCAGCAGCCAGCCCTCGGGCACCCGCAGCGGCACGGGGCCGCCGCCGATCTTCAGCTCCTCGTAGGCGAACTCGGGGCCCGCGACGAAGCGGTGCCGGGTCCAGCGGGTCAGGTTCGCGAGGTCGCGGTCCACCTCGGCGACCGGCACGTAGCTGATCCAGATGCTCTGCCGCGGGTCGTCGACGCCGGCGGGCAGCCGCACGCCCTCCCCCGGGCGGGTCTCGCCGAGGTCCCACATCGGCCGGTGCAGCACCGCGAACGAGCGCGTGCCGTCCGGCGCCGCCACGATCTCGGGGAAGAACACCGTGTCCTTGTTGTGGAAGAGCCCGAGGTCAATGTCGAGGTCGTCGTCGTAGGCGAAGGTCACCGGGCCGAGGCGGCGCCACTCGCGCAGGTCCTCCGAGACGGCTAGCGCCGTCCGCGGCCCGAGCGGCCCGTACGCGACGTAGGTCATCACGTGCAGGCCGAGCGCCTCGATGAAGGTGACCCGCGGATCCTCGACGCCGGAGTGCGTCGCCCCGCGCTCGAAGCCGCGGTCGGGCGCCAGCACGACGCCCTGGCGCTCGACGCCGACGGGCACGCCGTCCTCGACGAGCACGCGGGCCAGGCCGATCCGCGAGACGTTGCCGGCGGCGACCATCCGGGGCAGGAGGTAGAGCTCGCCGTCGGGGCCGCGTCCGCTGCCGGGGTTGAGCACCCCCTCGGCCTCGAGGTCGTCGCCGGGGAGCGGCTCCATCACGACGCCGACGCGCTCGAGGCGGTAGGGGACGGCGGTGCGAGTGGTGGCGGTGGTGCCGGGGGTGGGAGTCATGGTCATCCTTTCACTCCGGATCCGAGATCCGTCGAGACGAAGTAGCGCTGGAACACGATGAAGAGCACGACGACGGGGGCGGCCAGCACGACGGCGCCCGCGAGGATCGCGCCGAACGGGTTGTCGGTCGACGACGCGACGTTGGAGATGTAGTTGGCGAGGGACACGGCGAGCGGCTGCAGTGACGCGTCCTTCGTGATCAGGAACGGCCAGAGGAACTCGTTCCAGGGGCCGATGAAGGTGAGCAGCACGGCCGTGACGAGCGCGGGGCGCACGAGCGGCAGCGCGATGTTCCACAGCAGCTTGATCTCGCCCGCCCCGTCGATCCGCGCGGCCTCGAACAGCTCCTTCGGCAGCTGCAGGAAGTACTGCCGGAAGATGATCACCGCCGTCGAGTTGATGGCGAACGGCAGGATCATGCCCAGGTGGCTGTCCGCGAGTCCGTAGTCGCGGGCGATCAGCACGTAGAGCGGGATCTGCAGCAGCTGGAACGGGATGACCTGCACCAGCAGCGCGAGCGCGAACACGGCGTTCCGGCCGCGCCACTCGAGCATCGCGAGCGCGTAGCCCGCCAGCACCCCGAAGACGATCGTGCAGAGCAGCACGCCGCCGGTGAAGATCCCCGAGTTGATCAACCCGGTGAGCAGGTTGATCCGCTCGTTGACGTTCACGTAGTTGTCGAGGGTGAGGTTGCCCGCCTCGGGGATCGCCCCGGCCAGGGTCGGGTCGGGGTCGGTCTGCAGCGAGCCGATCACCATGTAGTAGAAGGGGAACAGGAAGACGATCGCGCCGAGCGCGAGCACGACGCCGCGGAGGATCACGGCCGATCGGCTCGAGGCCGGGCGCTTCCGCCGGGTCGGCGGGGTGGCGGCGGCGGGGACCGCGGAGGTCGCGCCTCCGGCACTGGCGAGCGTGCTCATGAGTTCCTCTCCCCGGCGAAGCGGTTCTGCAGGTAGGCGATGACGAGCACGAGCAGCACCAGCACGACGCCGATGGCCGAGGCCACGTCGGGCTGCCCCTGCTGGATGCCGAGCTGGTACATCAGCAGCACGGGCGAGGCGGAGGCGCCGTTGGGCCCGCCGCCGCCGGTGAGCAGGTAGGGCTCGGTGAAGAGGTTCGCGCCGGTCACGGTGGACACGAGCAGCACCAGCAGCGTCGCCGGCCGCACGCTCGGCACGGTCACCGACCAGAACTGCCGGATGCGGCCCGCACCGTCGGTCGACGCCGACTCGTAGAGCTCCTTCGGCACGTTCTGCAGCGCCGCGAGGTACAGCAGGATGTAGAAGCCGAGCTGCTTCCAGGTGACGTAGAGCGCGATGATCGGCATCGCCAGCTTGTCGTTGATCAGCCAGGACGGGTCCGGCGCGAGCGGCCCGAGCAGGCTGTTCACGAGTCCGTTCCCGTTGAAGAGGAACAGCCAGACGCCGACGACCGCGACGCTCGCCGTGACGTAGGGCACGTAGAAGCTGACCCGGAGGAACGTGCGCAGGTGCACGACCTTGTCCAGCGCCGAGGCGAGCAGCAGCGAGAGCACCACCGTCAGCGGCACGTTGATCACCAGGAAGATCCCGATGTTGCCGAAGGAGCGGATGACCTGCGGGCTCGAGAACGCGGTGACGAAGTTGTCGAAGCCGACGAACGGGCGCTCGACCTGGACGCCGGGGGCCGCGAAGAAGAAGTCGTGGAAGGCGATGTAGACGGAGTAGCCGACCGGGAACGCGAAGACCGCGAGCACGAACAGCAGGTAGGGGCTGCCGAGCAGCAGCCCGAAGGGCTGCGGACCGAGGACGCGGCGGAGCAGGCTCCGCTTGTCCTGGGGCCGCGGGGCTCCGGCGCCCTGCGACGCCGGAGCCTTCGGGGCGAGAGTCGTCATCTCACTGCCGTCCGGCGTCTCACTGCTGGCCGGCGAGCCCGGTGACGGTCTCCGCCGCCCCGTCGAGCGCCGACTGCACGTCGCCGTCGCCGAAGATCACGGTCTTGCCCCAGGCGTCGCGGATCGCCTGCAGCATCTGCACGGTGTTCGGGCCCGAGGGCACCTCGATGGTGCGGCTCGCCTGGTCGCCGAAGCGCTGGTAGGCGGGGTTGGCCTCGAAGTAGTCGGCGTAGGTGGTCTGCAGGTCGGTGCGCAGCGGCATCTGGCCGGTGGTCTCGAGCAGCGAGCGGTCCTGCTCCTCGCTGGTGGCGAACTTCAGGACGTCCCAGGCGGTGCCCTTGTTCTCGCAGGCGGAGTAGAGGCCGACGTTCTTCGCGTCGCTGAAGGTCCAGGTGTCCTCGGCGGGCGTGCCGTCGGGGGTGGGCACGGAGACGGAGCCCCAGTTCAGGTCGTCGTAGACCGAGACCGCCCAGGGGCCGACGATCGACATCGCGGCCTGGCCGTCGGCGAACGCGTCGCCCTGGTACTGCTCGCGGCCGGCGAGGCCCTGGTCGTAGAGGCTCTTCCAGAAGTCGGCGACCTGGTAGCCGGCGTCGTCGGCGAAGGTGGCCTTCCCGTCCTCGACCAGCCCCGTCCCTCCGGTCGCCGCGGCGTAGAGCGGCATGAAGTCGAACTGGGTCTGGAAGAACTCGCTGGTCGGCGCGGGCTGGATCGCGGCGGGCGCGGCTCCGGACTCGACGAGGGTCTTCGCGGTGGCGGTGAACTCGTCGTAGGTGGCGAGCGAGGGGTTCTCCGGGTCGAGACCGGCCGCGGCGAAGACGTCCTTGTTGTAGAAGATGACGACCGGGTTGCTCTTCCACGGCATCTGGAAGTACTCGCCGTCGGCGTTCTGGTACTGCTCGGCGAGGTCGCCGCTGCGGGTCTCGATGTAGTCGACGCCGTCCTCGAACTCGGACAGGTTCACGAGTCCGCCCTGGCGCTCGAACTGGCCGACCGCGCTGGGCGCCGTGTTGAAGACGAGGCAGGGCGCGTTGCCGGCGGTGATCGCGGCGCCGATGACCTCCTCGCTGCTCTTGCCGGCCGGGATCTCCTGGCCGGTGATCTGCTCGTCGGGGTGATCGGCGTTCCAGGCGTCGACCATCGACTTGCCCCACTGCACCTCCTGCTCGTTGTTCGAGTACCAGATGGTGATCGGGCCGGTCGCGGTCAGGTCGGTGGAGGCGCCCCCTCCCCCGCCGCTGCAGGCGGTCAGTCCGAGGGTCGCGAGCGAGGCGATGCCCACTCCGGTCAGCCAGCGTCTCTTCATCGAGGCCATGGTGTTCTCCTTGTTCTGCGCGTGCGCGGCGGTGCGCAGGCGCGTCAGGTGGATCGGGTTCAGGGGGTCGGGGTCAGGATTCGGGACCGCGGTGCGGCGGTCGAACGGCGGACCACGAGTCCGGCGGGCTCGAGGTCGACGTCGGGGGCGGTGCCGTTCTCGATCAGGTCGAGGAGGGTCCGCGCGGCCGCCTCGCCCCAGCGCGCGGGGCGCGTGCGGGCCGAGGTCAGCGAGGGGTAGACGTGCGCGGCGATCTCGGAGTCGTCGAAGCCGGTGATCGAGAGGTCGTCCGGCAGGCGCAGCCCGCGGGTGTGCGCGACGCCGAGGCCGGCGATGGCCATCGGGTCGTTGGCGAAGACGATGGCGGTGGGCGGGACGGCGGAGTCGAGCAGGGTCTCGGTGGCGCTCGCGCCCTGGCCGGCGCTGAAGTCGGTGACGACGACGGGGCCGGGCTCGAGGCCGGCGTCGGCGCAGGCGCGCTCGAACGCCTCGCGGCGGCGGAGGGAGTGCAGCAGGTGACCGGAGCCGGCGACGTGCGCGATGCGGCGGTGGCCGAGCTCGGCGAGGTGCTGCACGGCGCCGGTGATGCCGGCGGTGTCGTCCATCACCACCGCGGGCGAGCTCGAGCCGTCGAGGCGGCCGAGCGTGACCGCGGGCAGGCCGAGCTCGGCGAGCAGCGCCGGCCGGGCGTCGGCCTCGCGCAGGTCGCTGAGGAAGACGCCGTCGACGCGGCGGTCGGCGGCGAGCGTGCGGTAGACCGCCTCCTCCGAGGCGCCCGGGTCGACGACGCTGAGCACCAGCACCCGGCCGTGCTCGGCGAGCACCCGCTCGACCCCCGAGATGAAGGCCGGGAAGAACGGGTCGGCGGCGATGACCTCGGGGTCGCGGGCGACCACGAGCCCGACCGCGAAGGAGACGCTCGTCGAGAGCGAGCGGGCGGTGAGGCTGGGCCGGTAGCCGAGCTCGCCGGCGACGCGGAGGATCCGCTCGCGCGACTCCGGCGAGACGCCCGGCCGGTCGTTCAGCGCGAAGGAGACGAGGGCCTTGCTGACGCCGGCCGCGCGGGCGACGTCGAGGATCGTCGGTCGTGCCGCCATGGCCGCGCCTCCTGCTCGTCGTCGAGTCCGGATCTGAACCGGTTTACTTAACCGGTTCAGGCACCGTAGCAGGCGCGCGCGGGCGGAGGGAAGCACCGGCGAGGCGCTGACCCCCGATCGAGACCTGCGCGGATCCGCTGAGGCGTCCCGTTGCGGTCGAGGCGTCCAGCAGCACCGGGACGCCTCGACCACTCCGGGACGCCTCGGCGCGCACCGGCATGCTGGTCGAGTAGCCCCGCAGGGGCGTATCGAGACCCGACGTCGTCAGCAGGGCGGGACTGCAGACTCGCCTTCGGGCGGTGGTGGATCTCGATACGCCCGCTGCGCGGGCTACTCGATCAGCATGCAGGCCTGCCCTGCGGGCACCTCGATCAGCATGCAGGCCTGCCCTGCGGGCACCTCGACCAGCATGGAGGCCCGCCCTGCGGGCCGCTCCATCAGCAAGCGCTTCCGCACGCCGCAGAGGCGTCGCCCCATGCTGGTCGAGTAGCCCCGCAGGGGCGTATCGAGACCCGACGTCGCCGGCAGGGCAAGACTGCAGACTCGCCTTCGGGCCGTGGTGGATCTACTTGGAAGAGACGCCCGCAGACATGCTGGTCGAGTAGCCCCGCAGGGGCGTATCGAGACCCACCACCGCAAGGACGTCGGTCTCTTCCCCGCCCTGCGCTGGCGCCGAAGGCGCCCCCTCCGCTCGATACGCCCGCTGCGCGGGCTACTCGATCGGCATGGAGGCCCGCTGCGCGGGCTACTCGATCGGCATGGAGGCCCGCTGCGCGGGCTGTTCGATCAGCATGCAAGCCCGCTCCGCGGGCCGCTCGATCAGCATGCAGACGGCCCGAGCCGCCGGCCCGTCGAAACCCGACAGTTGCCGGAGACGGTCTATGCATACGCATGCAGGGTGTGAGAAGGTCGGTTGTCGCGACACGCAACCCGAAACTGCCGTCGTGACGAAGATCCGAGCGGCACGGGCATCCCGAGCGGCGCACCTCGCGTGCGGCGCTGCCCCGCCGCTCTCACGCCCGCCGCCGGCCCGCCTCCTTCCGGAGCGCCCGGGCCCGCGCACCTCACCCCCAAGGACACCCTGATGAACGACACCCGCCTGCGCTCCACCCTGCCCACCTCGCCCGCCCTGCCCCGACGCAGCGTCCTCTCCGGCGCCGCCTGGTCCGTCCCCGTGATCGCCGTCGCGATCGCCACGCCGGCCGCCGCCGCCTCGACCGCCCCCGAGGCCGACAAGGGCCCGATCACCGGCACCATCGCGTTCACCCCGGTCCAGTACCGCGGCACCCGCGCCGGCGACCGGGTCGAGTTCCCGGTGCTGACCGGTGTCGTCACCATCTCCCGCGGCCCGCTGCCGGCCAAGGTCTTCCTCAACTTCTCCGAGGTGAGCGAGGGACGCGTCGACCTCCGCCGCGACGCCGGCCGCTACGTCGCGGTCGACCCGGCGACCGGCCGCTTCGAGGTCCACGGCGTCTACAACGCGATCGTCGGCGGCGACAACCCGTTCGGCTTCGTTTACGCGGGCGTCGAGGCGGAGGACGCCGACGGCGCGCTCTTCGGCTACACGGTGGCCGAGCTGATCGGCTGACCCGCCGGCGGTCCTGCGCGGTCGGCGCGCGTCACCGGGCCAGGGCGGCCAGCTCGGCCCGGTTGTGCGCGCCGGCCTTGCGCAGCAGGTTCGACACGTGGAACTTCGCGGTGTTGCCGCTGATGCCGAGGTCGTCCGCGATCCGCTGATTGGAGGCGCCGAGCGTGATCAGGTTCAGCACCTCGCGCTCGCGGGCACTGAGCTCGGCGAGGTCCAGCCCGTCGGGCTGAGCCGGCGGATCGAGCGGCAGGCGGATCGACAGGGTCGAGCCCCAGCCCGCCGTCGACGCGATCGACAGCTCGCCGTCGAGGCCGCGCACGCGCTCCGCGATCGGGCGCAGCGCCTCGTCGCGGGTGGTCAGCTCGCCGCGGCCGTCGTCTCGGATCTCGACGAGCAGGTTCAGCCCGTCGCAGTCCCACTGGATCCGCACCCGCCGCGTCTGCTCCGACTCCACGAAGGCCAGCACCGCGCTCCGCACGATCGCGCGCGCCGCGTGCGCGACCTCGCCGGGCAGCGCGCGACCGGTCGCCGGCGGCTCGACGAACTGCACGTCCAGGTCGCCGAACCGCACCAGCGGGCTCAAGTCGCGCCGCAGCCGGGCGAACGCACCGACGACCGGCTCGAGCATCGCACTGCGCTGCTCGTCGGAGGCGGTCCGCAGCTCGACCAGCGCGTTCGCCGCGATGTCGATCGCGACGGTGCGGGCCGCCCGATCGTCCAGGCGCTCGGCGCGCAGGGCTGCGAGCACCGACTCCAGCGCCACCGCGTGCCGGTCGGCCTGCTCGGCGACGGTGCGGGCGTGCTGCTGCAGCAGCGAGCGGGAGGCGGGGGTCTCGGCGGGGGTCTCGGCGGCGGTCGCGGCGGGCTCCATCCCTCGAACCTACCCGGCCTAGCCGCGCACGGCGCCACCCACCCGATCGGGTAGGCAGAACCGCTCCATCGGGTGGTGGGAGCCGGCGTCCCCCGCGCGCAGGCTGGCCACATGCCCGCATCCACCGACGTCACCACCGACCCCGCCCAGGCCCTCGCCGCGATCGTCGCCGAGGTCTCGAAGGCGACCGCCGCGCTCACGACCGACCGCCTCGAGCCCGTCGCCGAGCTGCTCGCGGACGCCGAGCGCGTCTTCGTGCACGGCGCCGGCCGCTCCGGCCTCGCGCTGCGGATGACCGCCATGCGCCTGATGCACCTCGGTCTCGTCGTGCACGTGGTCGGCGACGTCACCACCCCCGCGATCCGCGAGGGCGACGTGCTGCTCACCGCGAGCGGCTCCGGCACCACCGGCGGCATCGTCCGCGCGGCGCAGTCCGCCGTCGACGCCGGCGCGCGGGTCGCCGCGATCACCACCGCCGCCGGATCCCCGCTGGCCGAGCTCGCCTCCGCCGTCGTCATCGTGCCGGCCGCCGACAAGCTCGACCGCTCGGGCGCCGCCTCGGCGCAGTACTCCGGCGGGCTCTTCGAGCAGGTCGTCGTGCTCACCGGCGACGCCCTGTTCCACGCCCTCTGGAAGCGCGGCGGCGCGAGCGCCGACGAGCTCTGGCCGCGCCACGCGAACCTCGAATGACGACCGGCCCCACCCTCCTCACCATCCCCACCTCGACAGGAAGAAGCACCCCGTGAAGCTCCAGTTCGCCATGGACACCCTCAGCACCGACGCCGCCCTCGAGCTCGCCGCCGCGGCCGCCCCGCACGTCGACATCCTCGAGCTCGGGACCCCGCTGATCAAGAGCGCCGGCCTCTCGGCCATCACCGCCATCAAGGAGGCGCACCCCGACAAGACGGTCTTCGCCGACCTCAAGACGATGGACGCCGGCGAGCTCGAGGCCGACATGGCCTTCACGGCCGGCGCCGACCTCGTGACCGTCCTCGGCGTCGCCGGCGACAGCACCATCGCCGGCGCGATCGCCGCCGGCAAGAAGCACGGCAAGGGCGTCGTCGTCGACCTGATCGGCGTCCCCGACAAGGCCGCCCGCGCCCGCGAGGTCGTCGCCCTCGGCGCCGAGTTCGTCGAGATGCACGCCGGCCTCGACGAGCAGGCCGAGGAGGGCTTCACCTTCGAGACGCTCCTGCGCGACGGCGAGGCCTCCGGCGTCCCGTTCTCGGTCGCGGGCGGCGTGAGCACCGCCACCATCGAGTCCGTCCAGCGCGCGGGCGCCGTGGTCGCCGTCGCGGGCGGCGCGATCTACGGGGCGCCCGACGTGGGGGCGGCGGCGGCTGCGCTCCGCGCCGCGATCGCCTGATCGCCGCCATCGCCTGATCCCTCGGGGCGGCGTCGCGCGATTCCGCGCCGCCGCCCTCCTGCAGTTCAGCCCCCTCAGACTCGCGCTAGGGAAGTCGCGGTGGCGCGATCAGTTCGAGGAAGCCGCCGAGCGCACCCTCGAGGTAGACGATGCGCGTACCCGTTCGGGCGCCGCTGGTCATCCGGTGGGGCGGACCGACCGGCCGCCAACCGTGCGTGGCACACAGGTCCAGCACCCGGTCGAGGTCCGAGACCGTCAGGGCGATGTGCACCGTGCCGATGTCCGCGGGTGAGCCGGCTGCTCGAGCCGACCGAGGGGGGTCGTACTGCAGCAGCTCGACTCGGTGGTCTCCGAGCGTCACCACCGCTCCTCGGATCGTCGTTCCCTCGACGCCCGTGGTCGCGACCGTGGTGGCCGCATCGAGCGTGAAGGTGCGGTCGAGTGTGAAGCCGAGACCGGAGCACCACAGTTCCACCGAGTCGTCGAGATCGGTCACGGTGAGGCCGGAGTGAGCGACGGCCGAGACGAGTGGTGATGTCATCCCCTGAGTATCCGGCTCGACTCGGCGGCCCCTCGAGAACGGGAGCGTGCGTCCAGCCATCGCGCATGGAGCACCGAAAGACCTCCCCTGCTACGAATCAGCGAGTGAGACGCTCTCGACGGAGTGAATGCCTCCTGCCGGGCCGTTCTTGCGAGGAGGCGCGCGAACACGATGCCCCAACGGCGCCGTAGAAGCTTCGCGATCCTCGATGAGCGAGAGGACATAGGCTCGCACGCATGGCAGCCGGCGCAGTGATGTACAACTTCGCGATACAGCTGGCTGATGTGGACCGCGGCGTCTACGAGGACATCACACTGCGGGCCGCTCGGCACCCTTCCGAGACCGACGCGTTCATGATGACGCGCGTTCTCGCCTACTGCCTCGAATACGTGGAGGGGATCACCTTCAGCGAGGGGATCTCGTCGACGGCGACCGAGCCGGCGGTGCTGGTCCGTGATCTCACCGGCAGGCTGACCACGTGGATCGAGGTGGGCGCGCCGGATGCCGAGCGACTGCACTTCGGGAGCAAGCTGGCCGACCGGACGACGGTCTACACGCATCGCAACCCGGAGAAGGTGATCGCGGCGTGGTCCGGCAAGCGAATCCACCAGCTCGAGCAGATCACCGTGCAGAGCTTCGACCATGGGTTCCTCGATGCCGCGGTCGCGGTACTCGAGCGCCGCAACTCGCTGACCGTGTCGGTCGTCGAGGGGCAGCTGTATCTCGAGTTCAACGGCGTGACGTCGAGCAGCGACATCCACGTGCATCAGCCGGGCTGAGCGTCGGCACCCTCGACGCGAACGGAAGGACCGAGTCGCGTCCTGGTGCACGTCGACGTCCGTCGACTACTGCATTCCAGGCGGAGGCACGGCCGTCACGACGGGCCGGGTGCAGTGTTCGTCGGTCTGCTGCTCGCGTAACAGGCGGCGCTGGAGGCGTTGATCGCGCCGACGCCGTGGTCGCGGGGGTGCCGAGTGAAGTCGATACACCGCACCGCGGGTCGGCGGTCAGCAGAATCATGTCTTCGAACGAGGCAGAGAGCATCTCGTCCCCCGGTGCAGCCGACTCACTGGGGCACCGGGGCTCTCAGTGACGCCGAGCCGGGCGGTCTTCTTGAACGTCTCAGTGCGCAGTGCGCGGTCGCCGCCGCCGCCGCCGCCGGTCGAGCCACCGTCGCCTGATCCCCGCGGCGCTGCGCGCCCTTCCTCAGGAACATCGCCCTCCTCCAGCGCCACCCCTCCGACTTGACCCCCGCCGCCCCAGCCCCCCATACTCGTCAAAACGAACTTTGAGTTCACCTAGTGAACTCCGCATCCCTCAACGACGAGCGGAAGGAACACCCCATGGGGTTGGCTGTCTGGGCCCTCATCGCGTACATCGCGGTCATCGTGATCTGGAGCGTCGCGCTCAAGCGCGGCATCGGCGAGGCCATGGTGGTCGGCTTCCTGGTCGTCTGCGCCTTCGGCGGCGGCGACTTCCTCCGCCTGGTCCTCGTCGGCATGCAGGCCGCCTTCGACCAGGAGATCGTGTTCGCCGCGCTGGCCTTCACGTTCATCGGCTTCCTGCTCGCCTCCACCGGCGTGATCGATCGGCAGGTCGACCTGCTGAACTCGCTGCTCGGCCGCCTCCGCGGCGGCGCGGGCTACGTCGCCACCGTCGGCTCGGCGCTGTTCGGCGCGGTCGCGCACTCCGGATCCGCCAACGCGGCGACCATGGGCTCGGTCGCGATCCCGTGGATGAAGCGCTCGAACTGGCCGCCGCACGTGGCCGCGACGCTGATCGCCGGGAACGCGGGCAACGGCACCGTCATCCCGCCGAGCGCCTCGTTCTTCATCCTGATCGGCACCGCCACCGTCGCGCCGTACATCTCGATCGACCAGCTGCTGCTCGCGATGTTCGCCGCCGCCGCCTGGTGCATCCTCTGGCGCCTGATCGTCGTCTTCTACTTCGTCCGCAAGTACAAGATCGGCCGCGTCGACGCCGCCGACATCCTGCCGTTCGCCAAGTCGTTCCGCCGCGGCTGGACCTCGCTGCTCGTCTTCCTCGGCATCATCATCCCCGTCGTCGTCACCCTCGGCCCCACCGGCGAGGCGCTGACCGGCGTGCTCGGCGCGGACGTGATGGACGCGATCAGCATCATCGTCTGGATCCCCGTGCTGCTCGGCCTCTTCGCCGCCGCGCTGGGCTGGCGCGGCCTGCCGAAGTCAGGCCGGGAGTGGTACGGCTTCGTCGCGAAGACGGCCCCCCGCTACCGCGACATCGGCGCCACGCTGGTCTTCGCCTTCGCCGGCGGCGCGGTGCTCACCGAGCTCGGGCTCGCCGAGCAGCTCTCCAGCGTGCTGAACGGGCTGAACGCCTCGCCCGTCGTGATGTCGGTGATCGTCGCCGTGATGGTCGTCCTGGTCGCCGGGCCGCTGAGCTCGACCGCGACCATCGCGACGATCGGCGGCATCGGCTTCAGCGTCCTCGTCGCCTCGGGCGTCGACCCGGTGCTCGCGGCGTGCGTCGTCCTCGTCGCCGCCTCCACCGAGGGCGCCTCGCCGCCCGGCGCCGCCGCGATCTACATCGCGACCGGCATCGCGCAGGTGAACCCGGTGAAGACGTTCGTCCCGCTGATCGTGCTCTACGTCCTCCCGATCCTGCTCATCGCCGCCCTCATCGGGCCGGGCTGGCTGCCGGTGCCGCACTGATGCGCGCCCGCCCCCGCCCCCACCCCGCCGCCGTCCCGCCCTCGTCCTGGAGACACTGATGTCCGAAGAAACCGCCCCCCGCGACTCCCCGCACGGCCCCGGCCGTCAGCGCGTCATCTCGCTGATGACCACCGTCTTCGTGGTCCTCCTCGTCACGATGCTCGTGCTCGGCACGATCCTCGTCCTGCTGCAGATCGCCGGCCTGGTCGTCGTGAACGGCACCCTCATCGCCGGCGCCTCCGCCGCGCTCAGCCCGTGGACGTTCGGCGTCGCCGGCGTGCTCGGCATCTGGACGCTCCTCCTCTCCTACGCCCACGGCTGGAAGCCCGCCGACTAGGCGGCGCCCCCTCGACACGGAACGAGAACGACATGACCGAGAACGAGCCCTCCCAGAACGCCGCGGTACCGAAGACCCTCCTCGAGCGCTTCGCCGCCCTCCCCGTCGCCAACGTCGGCGACTCCATGGACCGCCTCGGCGTCGTCGACGCCGCGATCCGCCCCGTCTGGCGCGGCGCCCGACTGGCCGGCCCCGCCTTCACGGTGGAGGTCGCCGGCGGCGACAACGCCGGCATCCACGAGGCGATCGGGCGGCTCAGCCCCGGCGACGTGCTCGTCGTCAACGGCCACGGCGTGCAGGACCGCGCGCTCGTCGGCGAGCTGATCGGCGAGCGGCTGCGCAAGGTCGGCTGCATCGGCATCGTGATCGACGGGGCGCTCCGAGACGTCGACGACCTCGAGGAGATGGGCTTCCCGGCGTTCGCCCGCGCGGTCAGCCCGGCCGGCCCCTACAAGAACGGACCGTTCCGGCTCGGCGTGCCCGTCGCGATCGGCTCGGTCGTGGTCTCGCCCGGCGACTTCGTGCTCGGCGACTCCGACGGCCTGGCGGTCGTCCCGCGCGGCGAGGCCGAGGCCGTGCTGGAGCGAGCGGAGGCCAAGCACGCCACCGAGACCGCGACCCGGAAGAGCATCCTGGCGGGGCCGTGACCGGGGACGGGGACGCCGCCGGGGACGCCGGGGCAGCGGACGTCAGCGCCGCGGCCCGGGACAATGGTGGCCATGGCCCAGACTCCCGCGGACGCGTCCGCCTCGACCGTGCGCAGCGTCGACCGCGCGCTCGACCTGCTCGAGCTCCTCGAGCGCAGCGACTCCCCGCTGCGGCTGGTGGAGCTGAGCCGCGGCTCCGGCCTGCAGAACGCGACCGTGCTGCGGATCCTCGGCTCACTGCAGCACCGGGGCCTCGTCGCCACCGAGAACGGGCTCTACCGGCTGGGGCCGGCGGCGCTCGGGATGGGGCACAGCTACCTCGCGACCGACCCGCTGATCTCCCGAGCCCGGCCGGTGCTGCAGCAGCTGGCGGGCAGCACGGGCCTGACCGCCTCGCTCTACGCGCGGATCGGCGACTCGCGGATCCTGACGGTCCGAGTCGACGGGCAGGACCCGCTGCGCTACCAGCTCCCGCTCGGCCGGCGGCTCCCGCTGCACGTGGGCGCCGGGAAGAACATCCTGGCCGCCCTGCCGGAGGACGAGCGCGACCGGATCCTCGAGGGGCTCGGCGACACCGACACCGCGGCCGGCGAGCGGGTCACGGCCCGGGAGCTGCGCGAGCAGCTCGAGCAGGTCCGCCGTGACGGCTTCCACATCTCCATCAACGAACGCGAGACCGGCGTCGCCGCCGTGAGCGTGCCCCTCGGGGGCGCTGCCGGTGACGTGATCGCCGCGATCTCGGCCTCGGGCCCCCTCGAGACCACCCCCCGCGCCCACCTCGAGGCGCAGGTGCCAGAACTGCGCCGAGCGGCGAACGCCCTCCAGCGCTGATCAGCCGGAGCGCACGAGCGTCCGGCGAAGGAAGGACGCGCGATGCGCATCGGATTCATCGGACTCGGCGAGGCCGGAGCCCTCTACGCGGCGGCCGCCGCCGCCCACGGCGACACGGTCTCGGGCTACGACCCGGCCGCCCCCGGCACTCCCGAGGGGGTGGAGCGGACGGCTGACCTGGCGGGTGCGGTCTCCTCCGCCGACCTCGTCGTCGTGCTGACGGCGGCGTCGCTGAGCGAGCGGATCGCGGCCGACGCCGCCCCGCACCTGCGCGCGGGCGCCGTCTACGCCGACTTCACCACCGCCTCCCCCGCCACGATGGAGGCGGTCGAGCGGGTGATCGACGCCGCGGGCGGCCGCTTCGCCGACGTCGCGATCCTCGGCCCGGTGCCCGCGAAGGGCGCGCGGACCGAGACGATCGTCAGCGGCGCCGCGGCGGGCGACGTTGAGGCCTGGCTGTCGGCGCTCGGCGCCGAGGTCGAACGGATCGACGGCCCGGCCGGCGTCGCGACCTCGCGCAAGCTGCTCCGAAGCGTGCTGATGAAGAGCCTCGCCGCGGTCGTCGTCGAAGCCGTCACCGCCGGCCGCGCCGCCGGCTGCGAGCCGTGGATCCGCGAGCAGATCGCCGCGCAGCTCTCGGGCGACGTCGAGGCGAAGATCGACCGCTACGAGACCGGCAGCCGCAAGCACGCCGTCCGCCGCAGCCACGAGATGACCTCCGTCGTCGAGTACCTCACCGCCCTCGAGGTCCCGTCCGAGATGTCCGCGGCCTCGGAGCGCGTCCTGCAGCGCCTCGCGGACGAGGAGGCGGGCGGCGGCTCGCGGGCGTGAGCAGCGAGCGCTCCCTGCTGGTCGAGTAGCCCCGCAGGGGCGTATCGAGACCCGCCACCACCAGCAGGGCGGGTCCGAAGACTCGCGATCTGACGGTGGTGGATCTCGATACGCCCGCTCCGCGGGCTACTCGATCAGCATGGTTTTCTCATGACGGAAAGGGCGCGGCAGCGGCCGCCCTCCATGCTGGTCGAGTAGCCCCGCAGGGGCGTATCGAGACCGACCGTGCCCGACAGGGCGGTCTGCAGACCCGACTGCGAACGCGGGTGGATCTCGATACGCCCGCTGCGCGGGCTACTCGATCAGCATGGGCTGTCAACGCCCTGATGCCGGCGGGGTGGGGCGTCCTACCGTCGTCGGATCCGGGTGAGCGCCCGGTCAGGGACGAGCAGGAGGCAGCATGAGCGCGTACACGGGCGGACGGCGGCGCGGGGGCCCGGGCCTCCACCGGCACGAGGTCGACGGGGTGCACCGGATCGAGCACGCGTTCACCAACGTGTTCCTGCTGGAGGAGGGCGGGCGGCTGACCGTCGTCGACGCAGGGCTGCCCGGGACCTGGCCGCACCTCCTCCGGGCGCTGCACGTCCTCGGCCGCGGGCTCGCCGCGATCGACGCGCTGGTGCTCACGCACGCGCACTTCGACCACCTCGGCTTCGCGCGCCGGCTGCGCGAGCGCGGCGTGCCGGTGTGGCTGCATACCGCCGACGCCCGGCTCGCCGCGCATCCCTACTCCTACCGCCGGCAGCGCACGCCGCTTCTGTACCCGCTGCGCCACCCGTCGGCCGTTCCGGTGCTGGGCGCGATGGCGCGGGCGGGGGCGCTGCGGGTCCCTCCGCTCACCGGCACGACGCCGCTGGAGCCGGGTTCCGTGCTCGACGTGCCCGGCTCGCCCGTCGTGCTGGCGACCCCCGGGCACACCGACGGGCACGTCTCGCTGCACCTGCCCGAGCGCGGGGCGGTGATCGGCGGCGACGCCCTGGTGACGCTCGATCCGTACTCGGCCCGGACCGGTCCGCACCTCGTGGCCCGGGCGGCGACCGCGGACACGGCGGTCTCGCTCGCGTCGCTCGAGGTGCTGGCGGCGACCGGGGCGGACGTGCTGCTGCCGGGGCACGGGGTTCCGTGGCGATCCGGAGTCGCGCAGGCCGCGGAGGTCGCCGCGCGCCGGCCGATCGCCTGAGCGCGAAGACCCGCGCGATCTCGATCGCGTCGCTTCGCCGCCGGGCCGCCATGTCAGAGAGAACTGGCCGCCTCCCCTCATCGGGGATGACGACCAGTCGTGATGCTCGGATCCTAGCGAGGTCGACCGAGGATCGTTGACGGGAGGCGACGCGGCCGCAGGCCGTCGAGCAGCACGTCGAGCAGCACCGCCCGGTCGGCGGGAGAGCCGAGGCGGACGGCGTGCTCGATGCCGCAGACGAGGTGCTCGAGGTGGTCGATCGTGAGGTCGGGGCGGACGGCGCCGGCGGTGCGCGCCGCCGCGAGCACGGTCGCGAAGGACTCGAAGATCTCGCGCTTGGCCGCGCGGACGGACTCGGCCTCGTCCTCCGGCGAGAGCAGCACGGCCTGCAGCCCGCCGTCGGACAGCTGGAGGTCGAGCGCCTCGCGCAGGTAGACGGCGAGGGCGGCGCCGGGGTCGGGCAGGGCGGCGGCGCGGCGCGAGACGGCGAGCATCGCGTCGAGGGTGTCGGCGGAGAGGGCCTCGACGAGGGCGTGGACGGTCGGGAAGTGCCGGTAGACGGTGGCGACGCCGACCCCGGCCTCGCGGGCGACCTCGTTCAGCCGCAGCGTGCCCCGGTCGTGGGTCCGCGCGACCTCGAGGATGCGCGCGCGGCTCCGCGCGGCGTCGGATCGGAGGACTGGCATGCGCCCCATCCTACGCAAGCGGATGAGTCATCCGTTTCGTGCTAGCGTCCGATGCGGATAGATCATCCGCTTCGAGAGACGAGGACCGCATGACGAGCGAACACCCGAGCTGGGACACCGGCAGACTCCCCGACCAGACCGGGCGCACCGTCGTCGTGACCGGTGCGACCGCGGGCATCGGCTACTTCGCCGCCGAGCAGCTGGCCGGCGCCGGCGCGGACGTCGTCCTGGCGTCGCGCTCGGCGGGCAAGCTCCGGCGGGCGGCGGACACCCTCCGCGGCGTGGTCCCGCAGGCCCGGGTCCGGACCGTCGTGCTCGAGCTCGGCTCGTCCGCCTCCGTCGATCGGACCGCCGTGGAGCTCGCCGCGCTGCCCCGCCTCGACGGGATCCTGCTCAACGGCGGCGCGATGAGCATGGACCCGCGCGCGGTCACCGAGGACGGGCTGCCGCTGCTGCTCGGCACGCACGTCGCCGCCAATGCGCGACTGGTCGCGCGACTGCTGCCCGCACTCGCGGCCACCGCGGCCGAGCACGGCGGCCGGAGCCGGATCGTGCACACGTCGACCGGGTTCGTGCAGCAGTTCCCGATGCGGGTGGACGACCTGCGCCGGGTCCCGCGGGTGGGCATCAGCGCCTACACGAAAGCCAAGACGGCGACCGAGATCTGGGCTTTCGAGCTCGACCGCCGGCTGCGCGCCGCGGGCGTCCCGGTCGCGTCGATCGTCACGCGGCCCGGAGTGGGCGTCGATGCGAAGACCCCGGAGCGGCAGGGGATCCGCGATTCGACCGCCCCCTACCAGCGCAATCCGTACACGCCGTGGGCGCAGGGCAAGGACACCGCCGCCTGGTCGGCCGTGCGGGCGCTCACCGATCCTCAGCTGCAGGGCGGGGAGTACGTCTCCCCGGGGGGCCGCCTGCGGGGAGCGCCCGTGCTCGTCGCGCCGCCGGCCCGGACCGCCGCTCCCCCGGCGGACGCGGCCGACCGGCTCTGGCGCCAGGTCGAGGAGCTCGCGGGGGTCGGCGTCGACCTCTGAGGCGTGACCCGCGGTCAGCCCTCGAGCCAGTCGAGGGCTGCCGTGAGCAGCCGCACGTGCCCGGGCGAGGAGTACGACGCGGCGTCGTGGCCGAGCGCGTCGTAGACGGTGCGGCCGCCGCCCTCGCGCTCGAGCGCCCAGGCGATCGGGTGCCGCTCGCCGTCGTGCTCGTGCGTCGCGAGGATGCGGGCGGCGTCCGCGACCTCGAGCCAGGAGTAGCGCTCGTCCTGCACATCGAAGTCGGCGAGGCCCGCGGTGATCGGATGCGCGCCCGCGGCCATCGCGATGCGGGCGGGTCCGTAGTCCGGGTGCATGGTCGTGCCGCGGACCCAGCGGCCGCCGAGGAGCGCCGCCCACTCCGGGGAGTCCCCGAAGCTCGTGGAGCTGACGTGGATCCCGAGCACCGGGACCGCCGACCGGTCGAGCAGGGCGAGCGCCGCCGCGCCCTCGGCGAGCGGGCTCGCGCCGCCGTCGCGCGGCTGGCCGACATCGACGACGAGCAGGTCCGGGAGCGGTGCGCGGCCGGAGCCGAGATCGGCGAGCGCCTGGTCGACGTCGCCGCGGATCTCGACCTGGTGCCCGCGCGCCGAGAGCAGCGCGGCCAGGGCGGCCGCGGTCTCCGCGAAGGGGTGCCAGGGATCGCAGTAGCGGTCGTCACCGCGGAGGAGCAGGGCGGTCACGGGAGCTCCGTTCTCGAGCGGACATCGGGCGCGGCAGCGCGGTCAGCCCGCGCGCGGCATGGGGAGGCCCGAAGACCGCCTCCGCCGCGCCGTATCGTCCCACGCGGGTTCCGCGAACTCGCTCTCGTGGAGTGCAGCCGCACAACATCAGCTGAGAGTGGAGGGCCTCCGCTGTCAGGGGAGGCCGGTCCGTTCTGGCTGATGTTGTGCACGCCGATCCCCCCGCCGGGCCGCGGCGAGTCGCCGCCCGGCCCCCGCGACTCTCCGAAAGCTGCGGTAGTGGCGCGCGACTACCGCAACTTCTGGGGAGTCGAGGAGGGATGCAGGCCCGGCGTCAGAACGACGGGGCGCGGGCGATCCAGCCCGTCGCCTCCTCCAGGGCGCGGGTCACCGCCAGCAGCTGGGCCTCGCGGCCGTGGCGGCCGACGACCTGGACGCCGACGGGGAGGCCGTCGGGGGTGAAGCCGGCCGAGGTGACGACGACCGGGTGGGCCGTGAGCGTCAGGCGGTTGGCGAGCATCTGCCAGGTGAAGTAGCGGTCGAAGTCGTGGCCGTCCACGGACGGCACCCACTCGAGCTCCGCGGGTGGCGCGACGACGGGGGTCGCCGGCAGGATCAGCACGTCGTGCGTCTCGAGGACGCGGGCGGTGTCGCGGAAGAGGCGGGTGCGGCGCTCGTAGGCGTCGGCGAGCTGCGTCGCCGACATCGCTCGGCCCTGCTCGACGTTGCGGACGTAGTCGGGGCGGAAGCCGGTGGCGCCCGCGTCGACGGCGTGCCGGCCGCCGAGGAAGAACTCGAAGGTCTCGATGGTCTCCCAGGCCTCGTCGGCGCCGGCGAAGTCGGGCTCGTCCGCGTCGAGCACGGCGCCGAGTCCGGACAGCTGCGCGGCGAACGCGGCGTGCACGGCGCGCACGTCGGGGTCGATCGGCAGCCCGCCGGCGTCGTCGCTCCAGGCGATCCGCAGGCCGTCGACCGCGACCGGGCGCGCGGCGTGCACGGGCAGCGACGACAGCGGCCAGACGCTCTTCTCGACCGAGAGCGCGTCGAGGAAGAGGGCGGCGTCGGCGGAGTCGCGAGCCATCGGGCCGGTCACGCCGTGCGGGGTCCAGGCGTTGCCGGTGCGCCCGCTGGCCACGCGGCCGGGGCTCGGCCGCACGCCGACGACGTTGCAGAACGCGGCCGGGTAGCGCAGGCTGCCGCCACTGTCGGAGCCGTCGGCGATCGGCAGCATCCGCGCGGCGAGGGCGGCGGCCGCGCCTCCGCTCGACCCGCCGGCGTGCCGCGAGAGGTCCCACGGGTTCACGGTGGTGCCGAAGACCGGGTTGAAGGTCAGCACCCCCTGGCCCATCTCGGGGGTGTTGGTCTTGCCGATGATCAGGGCGCCGGACTCGCGGAGCAGCGTCGCGAGCACGCTGTCGTGCGCGGCAGGCGCGGCGTCGGCGAAGGCGGCGGAGCCGTTCGTCGTCGGGAAGCCGGCGACGTCCATCAGGTCCTTCACCGCGGTCGGCAGGCCGTGCAGCGGTGGCAGCGCCTCGCCGGCCGCGAGCGCCTCGGCGGTGCGCCGGTCGGCGGCCTCCGCGGCGGCGAGCGAGACCGAGTCGGGCTGCTGCGAGACGACGGCGCGGATGGCGGGGTTCCGCTCCTCGATCCGCTCCAGGTGCGCGCGCATCACCTCGACGGCCGAGACCTCGCGGGAGGCGACGGCCGCGGCGAGCGCGACGGCGGAGCTGTCGGCCAGGTGCTCAGCGAGTCCCGCCATCAGCGGCCGCCCTCGTGCCCATGCTGCTGCTCCGCGTGCTCGTGCCCGGCGTGAGCGTCCGACGCGCCATCGGTGTGGCACGCGTGCGCGTCGCCCGAGCCCCCCGGCGCGCAGTGCGCGGACTCCGACGCCGGCACGTCCAGCGACGGGTTGCGGTCGAAGAACCCGTCCGGCTCCAGCCGCAGGCTGATCCGGTCGACGGGCATGATCGGCCACTGCTCCGGCCGCGGGAAGTGGTGCACGCCGAGGACCGGCCAGAGCACGAGGCGCTCGTTCTCGAGCGAGCGGTCGGCCTGCTGCCAGACGTGCACGCCGTCGTCGCCGAGCTCGCCCTGGTTGGGGTACTCGCCGGCGATGAAGCGCTGCTCCGGGTCGAAGGCGCTCGCCCAGAGGTGCTGCCCGACGAAGGGCGCCTTCCGCTCGACGACGCTGCCCGGGCGGGCGTAGAGCTGCGCGGTGTTCTGCAGCGCGAGGCGGTAGGCGGTCGCCTCGCCGTAGCGGTTCTGCGCCGACTCGCTCTCGATCCGCCAGTGCAGGGCGCGCGACGGGTCGGCGCGGCGGGCGGCCACCGACTCCGAGGCCAGCGGCGTCTCGACGGCGAGGCAGGCGTTGCCGTAGGGGTTGGTCGTCTCGTCGGGGTCGGCCTCGGCGTGCACCTCGACCAGGCGGTTGAGCGGGCCGTCGATCGCGGTGTCGAGGCGGACCGCGAAGTAGTGCTGGTGGATCGGCGCCTGCACGTTCGGCGCGACCATCCGCCCCGAGCGCGGCGACTCGCCGTCGGCGATGCCGCTCACCGACATCAGTCCGGTCAGCTTCACCTCGAGCTCGACCGAGCCGTCCTGGTACAGCGACCAGTAGAAGCCGTAGTCGTAGTTCGCGACGGTCGCGAAGCTGGAGATCACCAGGCGGCGGCTGCGGCGCACCTCGGCGCTGCCGGTGCGGGTGTTGACGTGCTTCCAGAGGATCGAGTCGTCCTCCTCGTGCAGGCAGATGCCGTTGACGATGGTCTGCGGCTCGCCGTGGCCGTCGAGGTAGTCGACGTCGAAGTAGCGGATCTCGCCGAGGCAGTCGCAGCCCAGCTCGAGGCTCGCGGTGAGCGGGCCGGCGCCGTACTCGCCCCAGTCGAAGAAGTTCTTGCGGTAGGCGGTCGGGTCGCTGTCGAGGTACGGGACGTACATCTCGTTCACGGCGGCGCGCGCCAGCACCGGTCGCTCGACGTCGCCGTCGCGGTAGGTCAGCTCGTGCAGCACGAGGCCCTCGCGGTGGCTGAAGCCGACCCGGAACGACCAGTTCTGCCACTGGACCCGGTGCCCCTCGATCGCGAAGCCGGGGCCGTCGGCCTGCACGATGTCGAGCTTGGACACCTCGCGGTCGGGGCCCCAGGTGCCGGCGGTGTAGACGCCGGTCTCGCTCGCCATCGGGATCACGCCGTGGTCCTCGATCCGGATCACCTCGAGGGTGTCGAGGTCGAGGATCGGCACGAGGCCGGCGACCGGGCGGGCGTAGCCGTTGTCCTCGGGGAACTCGCGGTACCAGACCGTGCCCCAGCTGAGCCGGCGGTCGGCGAGGTCGTCGGGGACGAAGCCGGTGATCGACTCCGGGTCGACCCAGACCAGCGAGGTGTCGGTGATGCCGCGGAGGGCGAGCGCCTCCGCGAGCAGCGGCGAGTTGCGGGCCGCCTGGGCGATCAGGCGCGCCTCGTCGCTGGAGACGCCGGGGCGGCGGTGGTCGACGTCGGTCCAGACCTCGACGATCGCGGGGCTGTCGGGGCCGGCGGTCCAGCCGCGCACCTCCCAGGCGGCGCGGGCGTCCGGGTCGAGCACGACCAGGCGCACGGGGCGGGCGCCGCCGGGCGCGATGCCGCGCGCCTTCTCCTCGTCGAGGCTGATGCCCCAGAAGCGCGGGCGCGCGCCGATGCGGTCGCTCGCGCGGACGGCGGCGACGAAGGACGCGATCTCGGCGGCGACGAGGGGGTCGAGGGAGTGTGCAGTGGTGGTCGTGGTGGTGCTGGTGGAGGCGGCGCTCATGGCGGTGGCGGTCCTTCGGTTCGGGGCGTCAGAGGTGCAGAAGGAGGGGGACTTCAGAGGGAGGAAGAGAGGAGCGGAGTGACGGGGCCGGCCCGTCGAGGCAGGCGCGGTTCCCGGCCGCGACAGCCGAGAGCGGTCAGCCCGCCCCCGCGACGATCGCGCGGCCGTCGGCCCGGGGATCGCTGGCGGCGTCGAGCCGCCCGTCGCGATGCAGCCGCACGAGCTGCACGTGCCCGGCCTCGTCGATCGGGCCCGACGATTCGGCGACCGGCAGCCCCAGATCACGCGCCGCCGCAACGGCCTCGGGGACCCCCGGCTCCGCCACGAGCGTCAGCTCCTCGTGCCCGAGATCCCGCGCCCCGACGACGAACCGCGGCCGCTCGAGCACGGCTCCCGGATCCGCGGCCGGATCGAGCAGCTCGCGGACGAGCTGGGCGAGGATCCACGGCTGGGCGCTGCCGCCCTGGCAGCCGAGGCCGAGCAGCAGGTCCCCGCTCTCGGCGATGACCGGCAGCAGGGTGTGCGGCGGGCGCAGGCCCGGGCCGACCCGGCCGGGGTGGGCGGGGTCGGTGCTGAAGGCGGAGCCGCGGTTGTGCAGGACGATGCCGGTGCCGGGGTCGAGGATCCCGGAGCCGAAGAGCTGGTAGACGCTCTGGATCAGGGTGACGACGGTGCCGTCGGTGTCGGCCGCGGTGACCGCGACCGTGTCGCCGAGCGCGCGCCCGGCCCGCGGCAGGGAGCCGCGGGAGAGGGAGCGGGGGTCGAGCATGGCGGCGACGTCGATCGCTCCGCCGCGCGGGTCGCCGAGCGCGGACTGCCGCACGAGCGCCGCGTCGCGGACCGCCTCGACGAGCTGCGCGGTGTCGCCGGAGAGCGCCTCGGGCAGGACGCCGAGCAGCACCACGCCCTGGCTCGGCGGCGGAGCCACCCACCAGCGCACGCCGCCCTCGCGGGAGGCGGCCGGCTCGACCAGCTCGGCCTCGTGCGCGGCGAAGTCGGCGGGGGTGTGCGCGCCGCCGAGGGCGGCCAGGCGCGCGGCGAGGGAGTGGGCGATCCGGCCGCGGTAGAACGCTCCGGGGTCGTCGACGAGCTCGGTCAGCGAGGCGGCGAGCGCGGGCTGCACCAGCAGGTCGCCCTCGCCGAGGAGCCCGCCGTCGCCGTCGCCGATGACGCCGCGCATGCCCTCGTCGGCGAGCAGCTCGTCGCGGCGCAGCCCGATCGCGCGCCCGAGCCCCGCGGAGATCGGGAAGCCGTCGGCGGCGAGCGTCGCGGCCCGGCGGAGCGGTGTGTCGAGACCGAGGCGACCGCCCAGACCGGCGATCGCCTGCCAGCCGGCGACCGCGCCGGGGATGGTGACGGTCTGCGCGCCCTGCCGCGGCATCCGCTCCTCGCGGGAGAGCGCCGCGACGTCGATGCCGGCGGGCGCCGCTCCGGCCGAGAGCACGGCGACGACGTCCTCGCCGGGGCGGCGGACCAGCGCGATCAGGTCTCCGCCGAGCCCGCACTGGTGCGGGTAGACGACCGTGAGCGCGGTCGCGGCGGCGAGAGCGGCGTCGATCGCGTCGCCGCCGTCGGCGATGGCGCGGGCGGCGGCGTCGAGGGCGGCGGGGTGCGGCGCCGCGACGGCGACGCGGGCGGGAGGCGGGGAGAGGGTCATGCGGTCACCGTCCGGTCCGGGCTGAGGAAGTCGAGGTCGGGGCGGTCGACGCCGTCGACGAGGTCGGCCAGCGCCTCGCCGATCGCGGGGCCGAACTTGAAGCCGTGGCCGGAGCAGGCCGCGGCGACCAGCACCTCGGGCCGGCCGGGCAGCGCGCCGACGACGAACCGCTTGTCGGGGGTCATCGTGTAGAGGCAGGCGACGGCCTCGCCGCCGGCGGTGTCGATCCCGGGGACGAAGCGACGGAGCAGGCTCTCGAGGTGCGCGATCTCCGCCGCGGTCGGCGGGGCGACGGGCACGGCCGGGTCCCAGACCGGTCCCGCGTCGACGCCGATCTTGGCGCCGGAGCCGGCCGCCTCGGGCAGGCCGAAGACCAGCCCGTCCGGCAGATCGACGGAGAAGCAGCCGAGCGCCGGCGGCTGCGCGACGCTCTGGCCGGCCGGGACGGTGAGGGTGAGGATCCGCTGCACCTCGAAGAAGCCGGCGGTCTCGGGCAGCAGCCGCTCGACCCAGGCGCCGCCGGAGACGACGAGGCGGCGCGCGCGCAGCTCGCCCGCGGAGGTGCGGACGGTGACGACGCCGCTGCTGTCGCCGGTGCCGACGCTCCAGTCGAGCACCTCCTCGTCGAAGCGCAGCTCGGCGCCGGCGGCGGTCGCGGCGGACTGCGCGAAGGCCAGCGCGCGGGCGGCCTCGACGACGCCGGCGTCGGGATCGTGGACGACCCCGTAGTCGGCGGGCGGGGCGAAGGAGGTATCGGGCACGGCGACCGGCCGGCTGCGCCCGCCCTGCAGCGCCGCCTCGCCGCGGTGCGCGTAGAGCCCGCCGGTCGGGTGAACGAAGGGCGCGCCCGCCGCGGCGGACCAGCGGTCCCAGCCGCGGAAGGCGCGGTCGACCAGGTCGTTCCAGACCGGGCTCGGGTAGGCGCGACGGATCATCCGGGTGGCGCCGTGCGAGGAGCCGCGGACGTGGCCGGGGCCGAACTGCTCGATCCCCACCACACTGCGCCCGCGCAGGGCGAGCTCGTAGGCGGTGGCGGAGCCGTGGATCCCGAGGCCGACGACGATCGCGTCGTGGACGGTGTCGTCGGAGACCGTCACGAGGTCACCCCCGCGACCGCCGTCAGCAGCGCCTCGACGTCCGACTCGTCGGTGTAGACGTGCGGCGACACCCGGACGACGCTCGCGAGGCCGCGCGCACCGAGGTCCCACTGCGCGTGCGAGGCGGGCACCGCGAGCGAGTCGACGGCCGCCTCGCGCAGCCGCGCCGAGACGGTCTTGCCGGGGACGCCGTCGACGGTGAAGGTCACGATGCCGGACGGCGACACGGGCGGATCCGCCACGGTGACGCCGCCGATCGCGGACAGCTCGGTGCGCAGCCGGGCGCCGAGGGCCACCAGGTGCGCCTCGGTCGCCGCCGTGCCGCGCTCGTGCGCCTCGCGCAGCGCCTCGCCGAGTCCGAGGCGGAGGGCCACCGACGACTCCCAGGTCTCGAGGGCTCTCGCCGTGCCGTCCATCGTCCACTCCTGCTCGCTCGTCCACTGCGAGCCTCGCACGTCGGGCGCCCAGGCCCCGATGCCGTCGAGCAGGCCGCGGCGGAGGAAGACCAGCCCGGTTCCGCGCGGCCCGCGGAGGAACTTGCGTCCGGTGGTGACGAGGGCGTCGCAGTCGATCGCGCGGACGTCGATGTCGAGCTGACCGACCGACTGGGTCGCGTCGAGCACCGTGATCGCGCCGTAGCGGCGGGCCAGCGCGCCGATCGCGGCGACCGGCTCGACGAGTCCGGAGGAGGTGGGGACGTGCACGGCGCTGATCACGGTGCGGCCGCTCGCGGTGGCGAGGGCGCTCTCGAGCGCCTCGATGTCGAGGCCGCCGCTGGAGTCGTTGGGGAGGAGCGTCAGGCGGACGCCGTCGTAGCGCTCGAGCGCGAGCAGGCGCAGCGCCTGGCTGACGTAGCTCGAGCGCGGGGCGAGCACGGTGTCGCCGGGGCCGAGGCGGAGGGCGTCGAAGATCGCGCGGAGGCCGCTGGTCGCGCTGTCGAAGAAGGCGATCTCATCGGCGTCCGCGCCGAGCAGCGCGGCGGCGGCGGCGTAGGCGGCGTCGACCCGGTCGGCGACGGCGTTCGCGGCCTCGTAGCCGCCGATCCGCTGCTCGAGGCGGAGGTGCGCGATGACGGTCTCGAGGACCGAGTCGGTCATCAGGCCCGCGCCGGCCGCGTTGAAGTAGTGCCGGCCGGCCGTGCCGGCGGTGCGAGCGCGCTCGGCGGCCACATCGATGGACGTCCGGGCGGGGGCGCCACCGGTGAGGCCGATTGTCATCTGCAGGTCCCTTCTCGCGGTCGCCGTACCGCCGACCCCTTAATGGATCCCATCGTACGCAGGTTGTATCCATTCTGGCTACCGCCGGATACGCTGGCGGTATGAGCCACCCCGCCGTTGAGCACTCCGCCGAGCAGCACTCCGCCGAGCAGCGCGCCCGCGAGCTCGGCCTTGCGATCCCCGACTACCTCGACCCGCCCTACGGCGGCCGCTACGGCGGCAGCACCCTGCGGGCGTTCCACCGCACCGGCGACCTGCTCGAGCTCAGCGGCATCACCCCGGAGTCGCGCGACGGCGCCCTGCTGCACCCGGGAGCGGTCGGCGTCGACATCACCCTCGAGCAGGCACGGGAGGCGGCCCGCTACACCGCCGTCAACGCGCTCGGCATGATCCGCGCGGCCCTCGGCTCGCTCGACGAGGTCGTCGCCCTCTCGCGCGGGCTCTGCTTCGTGCTGTGCCCGCCCGGCTTCGAGCGCCTCAACGAGGTCTCGAACGCCGCGAGCGACCTCCTCCTCGACGTCTTCGGCCCCGACGCCGGCCGGATGGGCCGCGCCTCGATCGGCGCCACCGCCCTCTCCCGCAGCGCCTGCTTCGAGCTCTGGCTCAGCCTGGAGTGCCGCCCCCGCTGACGCCCCCTCCGGCCGAGGCGTCCTCGAACGGTCGAGACGTCCAAGAGCAGCGGGACGCCTCGACGGTTCGAGGACGCCTCGGCGGCGCACTCCAGGTCCCCGCCGGGGGCCGCAGGCGGCCGCCCTAAGCTCGAGGGCGTCGGTGGTCGGTGCAGCCCAGCAGGAGGACGAGTCGTGGACGTGGTTCTCGGAGTCGACGTCGGCACGTCCAGCACGAAGGCGATCCTGGTCGGCCTCGACGGGAGGGTCGTCGCCGAGGCCGCCCGCGCGCACGTCGTCGACCGGCCGAGGCAGGGCTGGGTCGAGATGGACTCCGGCGTCTGGTGGGCGGAGTTCCGCAGCCTCGTCGCCGAGCTGACCGCCGCCGCGCCGCACGGGGTCGTCGTCGCGGTCGGCGTCAGCGGCATGGGCCCGTGCGTGCTCCTGACCGACGCGGCCGGCGACGAGCTCCGCCCCGCGATCCTCTACGGCGTCGACACCCGCAGCGTCGGCATGCTCGACGAGGTCACCGCACTGCTCGGCGGCGAGGAGGCGATGCGCGCCCGCACCGGCTCCGGGCTCTCGGCGCAGGCCGCGGGCGTCAAGCTCGCCTGGGTCGCCCGCCACGAGCCGGAGCTCTGGCGCCGCGCCGTCCGCTTCACGATGCCGTCCTCGCGGATCGTCGAGCTGCTCACCGGCGAGTACGTGCTCGACCACCACTCCGCCAGCCAGTGCACGCCGCTCTACGACGTCGCCCGCGAGGAGTGGATCGACGAGTGGGCCGCCCTGCTCGCCCCCGGCCTGCAGCTCCCCCGCCTCGGCTGGCCCGGCGAGACCGCGGGCCGCATCACTCCCGAGGCCGCCGCCGCGACCGGGCTGCCGGCCGGCGTGCCGGTGGTCTTCGGCACCATCGACGCCTGGGCCGAGAGCCTCAGCGCCGGGCGCCGCCGACCCGGCCGGGTGTTCCTCCAGTACGGCACGACGATGTTCCTGGTCGCGCCGATGGCCGCCCCGACCCCGCTCGGCGGGATGTGGACGACCGTCGGCGCCGCCCCGGGCGAGCCGACCGCGGCCGGCGGCATGGCCACCTCGGGCGCCGTGACCGACTGGCTGCGCCGGCTGACCGGCTCCACCTGGGCCGAGCTGCTCGACGAGGCCGCGCGGTCCGGACCGGGCGCCGGCGGGCTGCTCGTGCTGCCCTACTTCGCGGGCGAGCGCTCGCCGTTCGCCGACTCCGACGCCCGCGGCGTGATCGCCGGGCTCGGCGTCGGCTCCACCCGGGGCGACCTCTACCGCGCCGTTCTCGAGGCGACGGCCTTCGCCGTCCGGCACCACCTCGAGGTGCTCCGCGCGCATGGCGTGCGCGTCGAGGCACTGGTCGGCGCGGGCGGCGGGGTCGCCGCCGAGCTCTGGCCGCAGATCGTCAGCGACGTCTGCGGCCTGGAGCAGGTGATCCCCACGGTCTCGGTCGGCGCGGCCTACGGCTCGGCCGTGCTCGCGGCGGGCCTCGTCACCGACGTCGACATCGAGGCGTGGAACCCCGCGGGGACGACCCTCGTGCCCGATCCGGCCGTCGCCGCGCTCTACGACGGGCTGTACGCGGACTTCCGCCGGCTCTACCCCGAGACCCGCGCCACCGTGCACCGCCTGGCGCAGCGGAGCCGGGACCTCGGGGCAGGCGGCTGATCTCTAGGCGTCCACGCCCTTCGGCGCGCTGCCGTCGTACCCGCAGATCGCCGCGACCTTCCCCGCCGACGCGCTCGACGGGTCGAACTCGTAGCCGAGCCACTCCCGCGCCATCCGCCGCGCCACCTCGAGCCCGACCACGCGCTGCCCCAGGCAGAGCACCTGCGCGTTGTTCGACAGCACCGACCGCTCCACCGAGTAGGAGTCGTGCGCCGTCACCGCGCGCACCCCCGGCACCTTGTTC
This sequence comes from Rathayibacter sp. PhB179, assembly GCF_004345345.1. Classification (NCBI taxonomy): domain Bacteria; kingdom Bacillati; phylum Actinomycetota; class Actinomycetes; order Micrococcales; family Microbacteriaceae; genus Rathayibacter; species Rathayibacter sp. PhB179. The sequence continues at coordinate 734,132 of NZ_SLVD01000001.1, forward strand.
GCCGCGATCGCGACGCCCAGGCCCGTGCCGCAGACCAGGATCGCGCGGTCCGCGGACCCGTCGGCGATCATCCGCGCGGCCGTGACCGCGATGTCCGGGTAGTCGGTGTGGCTCTCCGCGTCGACGCCGACGTCGGTCACCAGCGAGACGCGGTCGTCCTTCAGCAGGTCGGCCTTCAGCGCCTCCTTGTAGTCGTGGCCCGCGTCGTCCGATCCGACGACGACCCGATAGGTGGTGGTCATGCTGCTCCTCCTTCTGCAGTGGCTTGCGTGGTGGCATCCGCACCGGCGCGCTCCGCGAGGACGTCGCCGACCGCGGTCAGGATCATCCCCATCGAGGTCGCGCCCGCGTCCGGTGTGCCCAGGCTCTTCTCGGCCAGGGGTCGTGCGCGGCCGACCTTCGGCCGCAGGTCCGCGGTCGCCGCGGCGCGCTCGACGGCGACGCCCGCCGCCTCCCGCCACGCCTCGACCAGCGACGATCCGCCCTCGACGCGCTCGCGCAGCACCCGCGCGAACGGCAGCAGCGCGTCGAGCATGGTCTTGTCGCCCTCGCTCGCGCGCCCGAGATCCACGATCGACTCCGCGAAGGCGTCGACCCCGGCCACGACGTCCGCCGCCGAGTACTCCTCGCACCCGTCGGTCAGCGAGGCGCCGAGCGCCTCGAGCGCCGCACCCCAGAGCACTCCGGAGGTGCCGCCGGCCTGCTCCGCCCAGGACTGCCCGGCGCGGGACAGCAGCCAGGCACCGCCCGCGCGCTCCTCGATCCGGTCGAGGCGCCGGGTCGCCGCGCCGATGCCCTTGAGCATCCCGCGGCCGTGATCGCCGTCGCCCGCCACCGCGTCGATCCGCCCGAGGGTCTCCTCCTCGCGCTGCAGCAGCTCGTGCATCCGGGCGAGGGCCGCGCGCACGGTCTCGCCGAGCGCCACGGCCGCATCGGTGGAGGGAGGAGCGGACTCCTCCTCGCCCGCCGCGGCGTCCTCGCCCGAGGGCGCCAGCAGCGCCGCGACCGGCGCCGCGACCCGGCGGTAGGCCGGCGTGTAGGCGTCGGCGCGCCAGAAGCGCTCGAGCTCGTCGTCCAGCCACTGCAGCGTCAGCGAGACGCCGCCCATGTCGAGGCTGGTGACCAGCTCGCCGACCTCCGGCTCGACCGTCTGCAGCCCCGCCTCCTCCAGCCGGCGCGCGACGTGGCGCCAGAGCAGGAAGAGCTCCTCGTACTTCGTGGTGCCGAGCCCGTTCAGGATCGGGGCGACGCGCGTCGTGCCGCCCTCCGCCCCGGCACCCTCGGGAACGTCCGCCAGCAGCCGGTCGACGAGCAGAACCGCCAGCTCCGCCGCGCGCAGCAGCTCGATGTCCTGGATGCCGGGCTCGCCGTGGATCCCGAGCCCGAGACCGAGGTGCCCCTCGGGCACGCTGAACAGCGGCTCGGCGGCCCCGGGCATCGTGCAGCCCGAGAACGCGACGCCGAGCGTGCGGGTCGCCGCGTTGCTCGCGTTGCCGACCCGCTCGACCTCGTCGAGCGACAGCCCCTCGGCCGCCGCCGCTCCCATCGCCTTGAACACCGGGAAGTCGCCCGCGATCCCGCGGCGCTTCCCGATCTCCTCCGCCGAGGCGATGTCGTCCGTGACGACGACGATCCGGGTGTCGATCCCCTCCTTGCGCAGCCGCTCGGCCGCGATGCCGAAGTTCATCGTGTCGCCGGCGTAGTTGCCGAAGCTGAACACCACTCCGCGGCCCTGATCGGCCGCCTTCGCGACCGAGTACGCCTGCGCCGCCGAGGGCGAGGTGAAGATGTTGCCCACCACCGCCCCGGCCGCGAGGCCCGGGCCGACCGTGCCGCTGAACGCCGGGTAGTGCCCGGAGCCGCCGCCGATGACGACCGCCACCTGCGGCTCGGCGCCCGCGGTGCGGTGCGCGACCACTCCGCCGGGCACGCCGCGCAGGCGGTCCGCGTAGAGGGAGAGGAAGCCGGCGAGCTGGTCCTCGGCGAACTCGTCGGGGTCGTCGTAGATCGTCGTCATGCCGTCAGCTCCGGGCGTCGGCCGCGACGACCGCCTCGGTCAGCGACGGCACGATCGAGACCTTGACCGAGCCGCCCTGGCTGTCGGCGACGAGGTCGAGCGCCTCCTGGAACTGCTCGAGCGGGAACTGGTGCGTGCAGATCTCGTCCATCGGCAGGACGCCGCTCTCGAGCAGCTTGATCGCGGCCGGCCAGCAGTTCGGGCCGAGGTGGGCGCCGAGGACGTTGAGCTCCTTGTCGTCGCTGATGATCGACCAGTCGACCGAGGCGTTGGAGCCGAAGACGGAGTACTCGACGTAGGTGCCGAGCTTGCGCAGGATGTTGAGGCCCTGCGAGACCGCGGACGGGTGACCGGTGGCCTCGATGTAGACGTCGGCGCCGTAGCCGCCGGTGAGCTCCTTGACGACGGCGACCGCGTCCTGCTTCGTGATGTTGATGACGAGGTCGGCGCCGGCCTTGGTGGCGAGCGCAAGCTTCTCGTCGCTCATGTCGAGCGCGATCACCATCTTGGGGTTCTTCTGCCGGGTGCCCGCGATCGCGCCGAGGCCGATCGGGCCGGCGCCGGCGATGACCACGACGTCGTCGAACTGGATGCCGCCGCGCTCGACCGCGTGCATGGCGCAGGACAGCGGCTCGCTGAACGCGGCGACCTGCGGGGCGAGGTCGCGGCTGACCGGGTGGGTGAGCGCGCGGGTCGGGACCAGCACGTACTCGGCCATCGCGCCGTCGAAGCCCTTGAAGCCGAACATGTCGTGCGGTCCGCACATCCAGTAGGCGCCCATCAGGCAGTAGCGGCACTCCCAGCACGGGACGATCTGCTCGCAGGCGATGCGGTCTCCCAGCGCGACGCCGCGCTTGGCGAGCGCCGCGTCGTCGCCGGCCACGACGGTGCCGACGAACTCGTGGCCAGCGATCCGGTCGCGCTCGGCCCAGGCGGGGCGGTTCTCGTCGCCCCAGAACTTGGCGGCGCCGTGGTAGCACTTCAGGTCGCTCGCGCAGACGCCGACCGCGTCGACGCGCAGCAGCAGCTCGCCGGCGGCGGGGACCGGCACGGGCACGGTCTCGAGGCGGTAGTCCTCCGGGCCGTGCACGACGACGGCGCGCATGGACTCGGGCACGTCGGAGCCGTCGGAGTGCCGCGTCTGCGGGGCCGTCTGCGGGGAAGGAGTGGTGATGGTCATGGGAAGCCTCCGAGGGGTTCGCGGGGCCGCTTCGTCGCGGCCTTCCCGAACCTACCCCGTCCAGAACACTTGTCAAGAACAGAATTTCTGTTCTCTGCGGCACGTGGCCGATCTGCCGCCAATTCCGTCGCGGCCCTTGCGGAAATTCTGTGTTGAACATAATTTCTTCTCCGGAGGCGGGTTCGCCCACCTCCCGCAGCGACGGAGCCGCCCCCGGGGGACGCCGTCACGAGCACCACCACGACCAGCACTCCCGACCAGCGAACGGACACCGCGATGACGCGTGCACTCCCTCCCACCACGAGCAGGCCCCCGATCGGCGCCTCCCGGAAGCGCCTGATCCTCGCCGCGGTCGTCGTGGTCGTCCTCGCCGCGATGGCGTTCAGCACCAAGGTCGTCGGCGCCGACTCCGACCTGGGCGCCGGACCCGCCGAGTTCTCGGCCGAGTCCTGGGCCGCCGAGAACTTCCCCGTGATCCAGGAGGGCATCGCCGACCGCGCGGTCGACGCCGCCACCCTCGCCACCGCGATCGCCGCCGACAGCGCGGGCGCCGCGAGCCAGTACGGCGTCCCCGGCGGCACCGGCCCGGAGTTCTCCACCACCTTCACGGGCACCGTCGGCGCCGGCCAGAACGGCATCTACCCGGTCACCGTCGAGGGCGTCCCCAGCGACGTCCTGATCCGCGTGCAGACCGGCCCCGCGATCAACGGCACCGACCTCCGCGACGCCACCGGTACCGTCGAGTTCGGCCAGTTCACCAACCAGATCGACTACCAGGACGCGGCGAGCGCCCTCAACGAGCAGCTGAAGACCACCGTGCTCGGCGCGGTCGACACCACGGCGCTCGAGGGGAAGACGATCCAGGTCACCGGTGCGTTCCAGCTGATCAATCCGGCCGGCTGGCTCGTCACGCCGTCCGAGCTGGTGGTCCAGTGAGCACCGCGGAGGCCCCCGTCGCCGGCATCGGCGAGGTCGTCCTCGAGGCCGTCGACGTGGTCAAGACCTACGGCGCGACCCGCGCACTCAAGGGCGTCGGCTTCTCGGTGCACCGCGGCCAGGTCACCACCCTCTTCGGCGAGAACGGCGCCGGCAAGTCGACGCTGATGAAGATCCTGTCCGGGGTCGAGCAGCCCACCTCGGGCGAGATCGTGCTGAACGGCACTGCGGTCGCCTTCGAGGACACCGTCGACGCCCGCGAGCACGGCGTCTCGATCATCCACCAGGAGCTGAGCCTCGCCCCGAACCTCTCGGTGCGCGACAACATCTTCCTCGGCCGCGAGATCACCGGCCCGTCCGGCGTCGACTACGCCGAGGAGGCGCGCCAGGCCCGCGCGGTGCTGGAGGAGCTCGGCGAGGACATCGACCCGCTGACCCTCGTCGCCGACCTGCGGCTCGGCCAGCAGCAGCTGATCGAGATCGCCCGCGCCCTCTCCGTCGACGCGCGGATCCTGATCATGGACGAGCCGACCAGCGCGCTCAGCGCCGCCGAGGTCGAGGTGCTCTTCACCGTCATCCACGACCTCACCGCCCGCGGCGTCTCCATCGTCTACATCTCGCACCACCTGGAGGAGGCGCTGGAGATCACCGACCACGCGGTCGTCCTCCGCGACGGCTCGGTCACCGCGACCGCCGTCGCCGCCGACATCGACCTCGCCTGGGTCGTCCGCGCGATGGTCGGCGAGGGCTTCGACCTCGGCTCTCCGCCCACCGGCTACCCGTTCGGCGACGTCGCCCTCTCGGTGCGCGGCGTGAGCGTCGCGGACCCGTCGATCCCCGGCCGCGACGTGGTCGACCGCATCGACCTCGACGTCCGCGAGGGCGAGATCGTCTGCCTCTACGGGCTGATGGGCGCCGGCCGCACCGAGCTGCTCGAGGCGATCGCCGGCCGCACCCCGGTCACCGCCGGCACGATCTCGAAGAACGGCCGCGACCTGGCCGGGATGTCGATCGCCGAGCGGATCGGCGCGGGTCTCGGCCTCGTCCCCGAGGACCGCCAGCGCGACGGCCTGGTGCAGACCATGACCGTCGGCCGGAACCTCTCGCTCGCGAGCATCGGCTCCTTCGTGAAGGGGCTGTTCCTCTCCCCCCGCCGCGAGGTCGACCTCGTCACCGACTCGATCCGCACGGTGCACGTGAAGACCGCCGGCGGCGAGGCGATGATCGGCTCGCTCTCCGGCGGCAACCAGCAGAAGGTCGTCATCGGCAAGATGCTGGCCACGCAGCCCGACGTGATCCTGCTCGACGAGCCGAGCCGCGGCATCGACATCGGCGCCAAGGCCGAGGTCTTCCGGCTGCTCTCCGAGCGCGCCCGCGACGGCCTGGCCGTCGTCTACACGACCTCCGAGGTCGGCGAGTGCCTCAGCATCGCCCACCGCATCATCGTGCTGAGCCGAGGCCGGATCGCGGCCGAGTTCGGCTCGGACGTCTCCAAAGAAGACATCATGGCCGCCTCCGGTGAGGCCGTGATCTCGTGACCACTACGGAACGGAAGCCCTCAATGACCTCCACCGCGACCGGGCAGCGACGCCCCGCGCTCTTCAAGGACGGTTTCGACCTCGGCCGCCTGCTGCTGCAGGGGCGCGCGTTCTTCGCGCTGATCGCGATCATCGTCGTGTTCTCGATCCTCTCGCCCAACTACTTCACCGTCGGCAACATCCTCACGATGTCCTCGCACGTGGCGGTCTACGCGATCCTCGCGATCGGCATGCTGCTGGTGATCCTCAACGGCGGCATCGACCTCTCGGTCGGCTCGACGCTGGGCTTCTCGGGAGTGATCGCCGGCTTCCTGATGCAGGGCGTGCAGATCGGCGGCAGCACCCTCTACCCCGCGCTCTGGGTCGTGGTCGTGCTCTCCTGCGCGGCCGGCGCGCTGATCGGCCTGATCAACGGGATCCTGGTCGCGCGGTTCAAGGTCGCCCCGTTCGTCGCGACGCTCGGCATGCTCTACGTCGTCCGCGGCGTCGGACTGCTGATGACCAACGGCCTCACCTACAACGACCTCGCGGGGCAGCCCGAGCTCGGCAACACCGGCTTCGACTGGCTCGGCTTCAACCGGCTGCTCGGCCTGCCGATCGGCGTCGTGATCATGATCGTCGTCGCGATCGTGGTCAGCCTCCTGCTCAACCGCACGGTGTTCGGCCGCTGGCTGTACGCCTCGGGCGGCAACGAGCGCGCCTCGGAGCTCTCCGGCGTGCCGGTGAAGCGGGTCAAGGTCCGCGTCTACGTGCTCTCGGGCCTGTTCGCCTCGATCGCCGGGCTCATCCTCTCCTCCGAGCTCACCAGCGCCAGCCCCACCGCCGGCAGCTCCTACGAGCTCACCGCGATCGCCGCCGTCGTCATCGGCGGCGCGGCCCTCACCGGCGGAGTCGGCACCGTCCGCGGCACGCTGCTCGGCGCGTTCGTCATCGGCTTCCTCTCCGACGGCCTCGTCATCATCGGCGTCTCGTCGTACTGGCAGACCGTCTTCACCGGCGCGGTGATCGTCTTCGCGGTCCTGCTGAACGCGGTGCAGTACCGCGGCAAGCCGCGCAAGGGCGGCGGCTCCGGCCCGCGGCCCGCCTCCGACGCGGGCGCTCCGGCGCCCGTCCCCCAGACATCGGGCGCCCCGGCCGCCTAGGCCGGCCTCCCGAGAGAAGACCTCGGTCGGCCACCGCCGATCGGACCACAGTGAAAGGAACAGACCAATGAACCGCAAGCTGGCAACGGTGCTCGCCGCGGGCGCGGGGCTCACCCTCGTCCTGTCCGGATGCTCCTCCGACGCGGGGACCGCGGGAGAGGCCGCCGGCACCCCCGGCGCCTCCGAGGGCGGCCTCATCTCGATCATCGTCAACGACCCGGCCAACCCCTACTGGCAGACCGAGGGCGACGTCGCGTCGGCCGAGGCCGAGGCGCTCGGCTACACCGCCAACGTGGGCGCCTCGAAGGGCGACACCAACACCGAGAGCACCCTGATCGACACCGCGATCACCAACAAGTCGGTCGCGATCATCCTCGACCCGGCCAACGCCTCCGGCTCGGTCGGCGCGGTGAAGAAGGCCGACGCGGCGGGCATCCCCGTGATCCTGGTGAACGCCGAGATCAACGAGACCGGCCTCGCGAAGGCGCAGCTCGTCTCGAACAACGCCCAGGGCGCGGCCCTCGGCGCGCAGCAGTGGGTCGCCGACGTCGGCGACACCGCGAACTACGCGGAGCTGTTCGGATCCCCCTCCGACAACAACGCGCAGACCCGCTCCAACGGCTACGCGACCGTGATCTCGCAGTACCCCGGCCTCGTCGAGGTCGCGAACCAGGTCGGCAACTGGGACCGCACGCAGGGCCACGACAAGATGCAGTCGATCCTGCAGGCCAACCCGGACGTCACCGGCGTCATCTCCGGCAACGACGAGATGGCGCTCGGCGCGATCGCAGCGCTGAAGGAGGCCGGCAAGCTCGACCAGGTCAAGGTCGGCGGCTTCGACGGCTCGCCCGACGCGGTCGACGCCATCAAGGCCGGCGAGCTGCAGTACACCGTGCTCCAGCCCGTCGCGACCTTCGCCAAGGAGGCCGTCCAGCAGGCCGACTCCTTCCTCCGCACCGGCGAGACCGGCGCCTCGGAGGAGAAGCAGGCCTTCGACTGCATCCTCATCACGAAGGACAACGTCGACAAGATGACGGCCCCCTTCACCCTCTCCGAGTAACCCACCCGTCTCTCCTCCCTCCGCGAGATGCCACTTGTGAGCGCCTTTCACGGCGTGTCGCGCTCACAAGTGGCATCTCGCGGAGGGGGAGGGGACCTGCACGACGCCGAGGAAGAGGGCACAATGACGCACGTGACTCCGCCGCCCAGCGCCCCCCGGCGCTCCGACACCGTCAGGTTCCCCCTCGACGTCGTCTACCAGGCGGCGCGGATGTACTACCTCGAGGACGCGACCCAGGTCGAGATCGCCGCGCGGCTCGACGTCTCGCGCCCGACCGTCAGCCGCCTGATCGCCGAGGCCCGGCGCCTGGGCCTCGTCCGGATCAGCGTGATCGACCCCTTCGTCGACGAGAACACCGGCCTCGCCGACGCCCTCCGCGAGGCGCTCGGCCTGAACGCCGTGCACCTCGCCCCCGTGACGCACGCCGCCACCCTCGGCCGCGACCTCGCCGTCCCGGTCGCCGCCGCCCTCGCCGACATGCAGCTCGGCGTCGGCGACGCCCTGCTGATGTCGCTCGGCCGCACCGTGCACGACCTGGCCAGCTCGGGGATGCTGCCGCCGCTGCCCGGAGTGACGATCGTCCCCGCCGTCGGCGGCCAGGCCGAGCCGCAGTCCTGGTTCCAGACCAACGAGATCACCCGGATGGCCGCCGCCGCGACCGGCGCCCGCTCCAGCTTCCTCTTCGCGCAGGCCCTGCCCAGCCCGGCGATGCGCTCCGGACTCGAGGCCGACCCCGCGTTCCTCCAGGTGATGGACCTCTGGAGCAGCGCCAAGGGCGCCCTGCTCGGCATCGGCGCCCCGACCGCCACCCGCCACGAGCTCTCCTCCGGCCTGCCCAGCGACCGGCACCTCTTCGACGAGGCCGCCGGCGACGTCTGCCTCAACTTCTTCCGCGCCGACGGCTCCGCCGTCGAGTTCCCCGGCAGCGAGCGCATGGTCCGCGTCTCCCGCGCCGACCTCGCCGCCCTCCCCCACGCGGTCGGCGTCGCCGTCGGCGTCGACAAGGCCCCGAGCATCCTCGGTGCGGTCCGCGGCGCGCTGATCAACGCGCTGGTCACCGACGCGGTGACGGCCCGCGCGGTCCTCGCGGCGGTCTGACGCCGGCCGCGGGCGGCGGTCAGGCCAGCGTCGTGGGCTCCAGCGTCACGGGGTAGGACAGCGGCGGGAGGTCGACCGCGGTCGGGCAGAAGGACGTCGAGCCGAGATCGACCTGCGTGGTTCCCGGAGCGCCGGGGACCGCGAGCACCATGACGGTCGCGGCCGTCGGCGCGCACGAGCCGGTGGTGTCGGTGAGGAACGTGAGGTAGGCGTGCCCGCCCGGCTCGACCGTGACCGGCTCCCCCGAGAACTGCTCGCCGGAACCCGCCTGGACCACGGTGTCCACCGGGGCGCCGGCGTCGTCGAGGAAGGTCACCTCCGGAGTGCCCTGCAGCACGCAGGCGCCGGTGCCCGCGTCGGTCAGCTCCACGATCACCGTCACCGTGTCCTGCACCTCGAAGGTGGACGTGGCGGCGAGCGCGCACGCCTCGGCGACCGCCGAGGGCATGGTCGTCGCGCTCGCGGTGCCGCCCGGAACGGGGCCGGCGGACGCGGTGCCGGCGGACGCAGTGCCGCTGGCAGCGGTGCCGTCCGGAGCGGTTCCGTCCGGATTCGGCGCCGTGCAGCCCGCGATCCCGACGGCGAGGAGGACGGCCACCCCGCCGAGAGCGCACGCACGACCGGGCTTCATCGCGGACCTCGCACGATCATCGGACGCTCCTTCGCAGCACGGCCCCGCCGGAGGCCGCTTCACCGTGCCGGCTCTCCCCGGGCCTCCTCCCAGTGTGCGCGCACGAAGGGAGGAGCGGTAGTGGCCCGCTGACGCAAAACGACAGATGGCGAATAGCGCGCCAGAAACCTACTGTGGAGGGGCGGTCGAGGAGTGGGGGCTCCGGTGACACCGCGGGCGGACCGACGCGGGCGTCGGTGCCGAGGTGCTCTCGGCCGCATCGGGGGACTGCGGCCGGGAGCACCAGCCCTCGCCCCCGGGGATCGACCCGTGGGCCCGCTCCGCCCTACGCTTCGACGATGACACGCACTGACGCGCCGGGTCGTCCTCGCAACACGGTCGGGCTGATCGGCTTCTTGCTCGCGGTCGTCCAGACGCTGACGCAGATCCTGCTCGCCGGGGTCACCACCGCGATACCGGTGCTCGCCTACGGCAACGGCATCGACGCGACGAGCATCGGCGCGCTGTTCGCGGGCATCGCCCTCGTTCAGCTGCTGCTCGCCGCCGCCACCACCGGGCTCGGCGTCGCCGGCGTGGTCCGCCCGGGACGCCCGCGGATCCTCGCCGCCATCGCGCTGGGCGTCGGGGCGCACGGCGTCCTCGTGGGCCTGGCGACGCTGGTCCTGCCCCCGCTGGTCGGACTCGTCCTGCAGTGATCGCGCCGCGGTCTGCGACGGCCGCGGCGTCACCGGCCCGCCGGATCACGACCGCCCCGCGTCGCCCCCGGTCGTCCGATTCCGGACATGACCGCTAGAGGACGTTGCCTCCACGACCCGGAGCCTGCCACTGTCGCAGAGCGACCGACGACGGTCCACGACTCGAAGGACCGGAGTTCACCGATGAGCGATTCCCTGTCGACCGATCACCCCACGAGCGAGATGACGCCTGAGGTGCTGGCGGCGTTCAGCGACGCCTGGTCCCGCCACGACCTCGAGGAGCTGATGAGCCACGTCACCGACGACTGCGTCTACGGCGCGTCCGTCGGTCCCGAGCCCGGCCGGACCTGGTCCGGGAAGGAGCAGGTCCGCGAGGGCTTCGCGCTGATGCTCGCCTTCGACACCGGCCAGGAGCGGCACGAGGAGGGGGAGCCCCTCATCGCCGGCACGCGCGGCGCGGCCACCTGGTCCTTCACCGGGACCGGCCCCGACGGCGAGCCCCAGGTCACCCGCGGCTGCGACATCTACGAGTTCCGCGGCGGCAAGATCGCCCGCAAGGACGCCTTCCGGAAGGTGTACAAGGCCGACGCGCCGGAGTGACCCTCGAGGAGCTCCGGCCCCTCACACGACGACATCGTCCTCGCTCTGGATGTCTGCGAGACACCTCTGCGAGCGGCCATCTTCTCGGCGCGGACGTCTCGCGACAGATCGGGACGATGCTCTCCTGCATGCCTGCTCGCCCGAGCCGCTGACAGGTACACTCAAGGCAGCCCGGGCCGATGAGTCCCGGGAAGTGAACCCGAGACCCGTCCGGAATGGACGCGGCGCTCGGGTTTCGCGCTTTCAGGACCTGAGGTCGATCACCTCGCCGATCATCGGCTGAGCGCGTCGCCGCCAGTCGCCACCGCGAGCCCACGCCCACCCCACAGCATCCGGAATCGCGAGCAGTGGCTCGCTTGTCCCGCCGCTGTCCGCGAGGCGAATCGGCGTCATGTTGGTCGAGCAGCCCCGCAGGGGCGTATCGAGACCCGCCGTGATCAGCAGGGCAGGTCTGCAGACTCCCCTTCTGACGCTGGTGGATCTCGATACGCCCGCTCCACGGGCTACTCGATCAGCATGCCTTCACCCGAGCGATCCCGGCGACTCCAGGCCTGTTCCGCCAGCCTGAGCGTGCCAGCCACCACCTCCGGCACGCGATCCCAGCTCCGGCACGCCGTTCCGCGCGGAACCGGCGAGCCCAGGCCTTTTCCGCGAGCCTGAGCGCGCCCGCCACCACCTCCGGCACGCGAAACGACCTCCGGCACGCCGTTCCGCGCGGATCCAGCGCGCCCGAGCCGATTCCGCGAGCCCGAGCTCACCCTCCGTGAGGCGAACCGACCGCCCGCACACCGATCAGCGAAGAATCTTGCGGCGCGGATGAACGCTCGCGGGGGCCGGGCAGTACCCCTCTTCGAGTCGCCGATCTGCGGCGACCGGAAGTCTCGAGGAGTTCATGATGAGCAGGACCTTGAAAGTCGGCATCACCGCTGTCGCCGTCGCGAGCGTGATGGCCGTCGCCCCCGTGCTGGCCGGCGCGAGCACTGTCGCTCCCGCCGCCGCGACCAGCGATGCCAGCAGCGCTCTGGTCAGCGCCGCCCGCTCGGTGGCCGCCAAGCTGCGCGTCGTCGGTCTCGCCGACGAGGGCACGGCGCTCGTGCAGTTCAACCCCCTCAAGCCCGGCACGGTCTCCGGCAGTGTCGCCGTCACCGGTCTGACCGGCGGCGACACCGCGCTCGTCGGCATCGACTACCGCGTCCAGGACGGCGAGCTCTACGGCGTCGGGAACACCGCGGCGAGCGCCGGCGTCTACTCCATCGACGCGACCACCGGCGTGGCCACCCCGGTCACCCGCCTCACCGTGGCGCTCAGCGGCACCACCTTCGGGGTCGACTTCAACCCGGCCGCCAACGCCCTCCGCGTGATCAGCGACACCGGCCAGAACCTCCGCCAGCCGTTCGCGACTCCGGGTGCCGCGACCGTGGCCGACGGCGCGCTCAGCTACGCCGCGCCCGCCGTCGCCACCGGCGTCAACGGAGCCGCGTACACGAACAACGATCTCGACCCGAACACGGCGACGACCCTCTTCGTCCTCGACACGGCGCTCGACCAGATCGCGATCCAGTCCCCCGCCAACGCCGGCACGCTGGCGCCGACCGGGAAGCTCGGCGTCGACGCCGCCGGTGTCACCGGCTTCGACATCTACTCCGTCCTGCGCAACGGCGGCTCGATCGGCTCGATCGGCCTGGCCGCGGTGAACGGCTCGCTCTACGAGGTGGGCGTGCTCAACGGCACGGCCACCCGCCTCGGCACGATCGGCGCGGACGTCACCGACATCGCGATCCCGCTCGTCCAGCGCTGACCCCACCGGTCAGGCACGGCACCGACGCCGGCCGGCGCTCCACGAAGAGTGCCGGCCGGCGTCCTGCTCGGCATCGACGTCACTGCTCCGAGGGGGCCGTGCGCGCCCGGAGGACGCCGAGGGCGACGAGCCCGGCGGCGAGGCCGGCCAGGGCGAGCCCGGCGACGCCGACCGCGCCGGAGAGCTGCTCGGCCCCGACCGTCGTCGCGCGGACGCTCGTGATGCTGCCGGCGACGAGCGCGCTGAGGATCGTGCCGCCGGCGGCGATGCCGACCGCGGTCGCGAGCTCGCTCGCCGTGTCCACGAGGGCCGCGCCGACGGAGGTGCGCTCGGCCGGGAGCCCGCGGAGCACGTTCGTCCCCGCGACGACGCCGACCACGCGCATCCCCGCCGCGACGAGCACGAGGGCGACCAGCACCCCGCCGTAGCCGAAGCGGCCGAGCAGCCCGAAGACGGCGAGCCCGGCGACCACGGCGCCCGCGCTCAGCGCGGCGGCGCGCTCGAGGCCGACGCGCGCGACGAAGGGGCCGACGAAGCGACCGCCGGCGAGGAGGACGACGACCTGCGGGAGCAGGCCGAGCGCCGCGGCGGCCGGACTCCAGCCCCAGGCGAGCTGCAGCTGGAGCGTGACCAGGTAGGACAGCCCGCCGACGGCGAGACCGGTCGCGGCCTTGAACGCCAGTCCGCTGGAGACGAGCGGCAGGGCCACGAGGCGCAGGTCCAGCAGCGGATGCCGGGCGGTGCGCTGGCGGAGCACGAAGCCGGTCCCCGCGAGGACCGCCGTCGCCACGGCCGCCCACGGCGCCCACGGTCCGATCCCGGTCCCGGCGCCGTCGGTGCCCGTGGATCCGGTGCCGACGAGCAGCGTCGGCGCGACGAGGGCGGCCGCGATCGTCACCGTGCCGAGCAGCGCGCCGACGACGTCGACCGGGTCGCGGTGCAGGTCGTCCGGGGCATCGGCCGGCACGCCCAGGCGGATGCCGATCAGCGCGAGCACCGCGATCGGCACGTTCGCGAGCAGGAGCACCTGCCACGGCGCGACCGCCAGCACGAGACCACCGGCGGTGGGGCCGACCGCGAGTCCGACGAGCCCGGCGGTCGAGACGACGGTCAGCGCCCGGACCCGGAGGTCGTCGGTCCCGAACAGGCGGAAGGCGAGCGCCATCGACCCGGGCGTGGTCATCGCCGCCGCGACCCCCATCACGGCCCGGACGGCGATGAGCTGCTCCGTCGTCGTCACGGCCGCGGTCGCCAGGCTCGCGGCGGCGAGCAGCACCAGGCCGGCGAGCATCACCCTGCGGCGTCCGAAGCGGTCGGCGATCGCGCCGAAGAGGAGCATGAGGCCGCCGAACGCGACCGAGTAGGCACCCGTCACCCACTGCAGGCCCGCGGTCGACGCGTGCAGCTCGCGACCGAGCGTCGGCAGGGCGACGTTCAGGACCGAGTTGTCGAGCATCTCGAACAGGAAGACGGCCGAGAGGCCGGCGAGGGCGATCCAGGCGTCGCGCAGGCGGCGGGGAGCCGTGTCTCGCGGGGCGGATCGGGGGGTGTCGAGCACCATGGGCGCACTCCTTCACAGGGAAGAAGTGGCGGATCTCTCGATGCCGCGTGCGCGTGCAGACCGGCGCGGCCTGCGTTTTACCTCAGATGCGACGACCGTACACCCGACACGGGGGTGCGCGCGACGAGCGCCCCGCGGCACCGTCCGCCGAGGACCAGGAGGCGCCCGGGCGGGGATACCGTCGTGAGCGGGCCGAGCGGGTGGCGCTCGGCGAGACGAGGAGCGAGCGCATGCTCGCCAGACATCGGGACCGCGAGCCCGTGATCCATCCGACCGCCTCCGTCGCGTCGTCCGCCGTGATCGTCGGCGCCGTCCGCCTCGGGCCGGGCGCTCGCGTCCTCCACGGAGCGGTGCTCTCGGCGGAGGACGGCGAGATCGTCGTCGGCGAGGACACGATCGTGATGGAGAACGCTCTGATCCGCGCCCGGGCGGGCCACCCGGTGAGCATCGGGGCGGCCGTCATGATCGGCCCGCACGCGCACGTGAACGGCAGCACCGTCGAGGACGAGGCGTTCATCGCCACGGGCGCCTCCCTCTTCCCCGGCAGCCGCATCGGCGGCGGCGCCGAGGTCCGGATCAACGCGGTCGTGCAGGTGAACACCGTCCTCGAGCCGGGCGCCGTGGTCCCGATCGGCTGGGTCGCGGTGGGGACGCCGGCGACGATCCTCCCGCCGGAGCGCCACGAGGAGATCTGGGCGATCCAGCGCGGGCTCGACTTCGTCGGGACCGTCTACGGCGTCGGCCCCGGAGTGTCGATGCGCGAGCTCATGCGGCAGCAGTCGGCGTTCTACGGCGCCCACCTCGGCGATCAGGAGATCGACGGCCGCGAGCGCTGAGGGCCCGGTCCTCCCGCGGGTGGATCTTCATACGCCCGCGGTGCGGGCTACTCGATCAGCATGAAGCGCAGCCGGCCGGCCCCATGCTGGTCGAGTAGCCCCGCAGGTGCGTATCGAGACCCACTGTCGCCAGCACGGCAGGCCTGCAGACCTCTGTTCCGACACCGGGGGGATCTCGATACGCCTGCGGTGCGGGCCACTCGATCAGCACGAGACGGCCCCTCGCGGCCGCGAAGGCGACCGGGGTCGTCCGGATCAGTGCGCCGCGTCGTACGCGGCCTGCACGTCCGAGGGCACCCGGCCGGAGCGCGGGACCTCGTAGCCGTGCCGCCGCGCCCAGTGCCGGATGGCGGCGAGCATCTCGGGGCTCTTCCGCCCGGCGCTCGCGGCGATCGACGTCACCCGGGAGCGGGCCGGCGCCTCGGACAGCGGCCGGGCCGCGTCCACGAACGGAGCGAGCGCGCGGTGCAGGTGCCCGATGTTCGCCGCCGACAGGTCGATCTCGTACGCGTCGTCCCCGACGGAGAAGGACACCGTCCCGCCGCGCCCGGCGGCGATGGGCGCACCGGTGAGATCGTCCACGAGCACGACCTGGGAGACCACGGATCCGACGACCTTTCACGGGAGGAGCAGTGCGACCGGACGGACGCACGCGCACGTCCATGGAACCAGATGCGGGCGCACGGTGGGGCCCGGCGCGGTCATGCTCCTCCGATCAGGTCGCGGCACCGTGGAGTCGGGTCCAGGTGGCGGTGCGTCCGGCCCCGTCAGACCTGACGACGCCGGCGACGCGGAGCTGGTCGAGGGTGAGGCGGATGGTCTGATCACTGACGCCGGGGAGGGCGGTGCGGATGTCGGCGATTCGGAACGTGGCGGCGGCGTGATTCGTCACGTAGTCGCGGACGCGGTCCTGCTTGCTCCCCGTGGACCGGTTCGCGGCAGTGATCTCGCCGAACCGGTCGTAGGAGTCGTTCAGGACGGCGACGAAGTAGCGCAGCCACGGCCAGGGGTCGTGCCGACCCGCGTGCCAGTCGTGGGTCGAGGACAGGAGACCGGCGTAGTAGGCGTCGGCGGTCTGAGCGATCCGGTCCTCGAACGAGACGTACCGAGTGACGTCGTAGCCGACGTCCTGCAGCAGGGCGTTCGTGACGGCCCTGCTGATGCGGCCGTTGCCGTCGAGGAAGGGGTGGATGGTGAGCAGGTCGAGGACGAACAGGCCGATCAACAGGACGGGGTGGTGCCGATCAGCAGCGATCGCCCCGCTGTAGCGGGCGATGAGCTCGTCGAGGTAGTACGGCGTCTCGGACGGAGCGACAGGCGTGAAACGTGTCGTCGTGCTGCCGTCGGGGTGGCGATCGACGACGAGGTTCGCGGAGGACTTGAATCCGCCGCCGGGTACGTCGGTGTAACGGAACAGCAGGCGGTGCAGGTGCAGCAGCAGGCCGATGTTCAGCGGGCGCCACGACTCCTGGTACAGGTAGTCGAGCGCTTCGCGGTAGCCGGCGAGCTCTTGCTCGCTGCGGTCCCGCAGACCGTGGACGTCTCCGGAGAGGATGGCGGCAGCTCGAGCCTTGTCCGCCACGACGACGCCTTCGATGGCGGAAGACGCTTCGATGCTGGCGACTCTGGCTCTCGCGGCGAGCGACGTGAGCAGCGCGGGAAGCTTGTCGCGGAACAGCGCCTCGCTTCCCCGGCCGGTGTCGACCACCCGCAGCGAGGTGACGATGTCGAAGGGCACCGAGCCGATGAAGGTGTCGAGGTCCTCGAACGATCTCATCAAGCTCCAGAAATCCGCTAAACCTACTAATTTCGCCACCAGATTAGAACCTTTAGCGGTTCCCTGGGGGATCAGCGCCTAGCTGTGGCGCGCAGCCCGTCGGGCGAGCACCCGACATGACGCCCGACTGGAGCGCACTCGCCTTTCTCCGTCTCCTCAGAGACGTGGCACGGGCGCACGAAGTCAACTAAGTTGACTTCACTGCTCGACCGCCTAGAAGGAGGACGCATGTCCACGACCGCCCCACTCACCGCCCAGAGCTCGATCGGGGAATGGCTGAACCACCCCGAGGGCTCCGCACTCATCCGCGACGTGCTCGGCGGCGCCGCCGGCGGCTTCGACGAGGCGAAGCTGGCGCCGGTGCGCTCGCTGCCGCTGCAGCAGCTGGTCGCGCTGAGTCAGGGGCAGCTCCCGCAGAGCGTCGTCGACGATCTGGTGCTGCGGGCGAACGGCGGCGTCGTGCCCGAGGCCGTGGAGAGCACGGGCTGGCGCGAGAGCGTCACCCCCGGGCGCTTCGCGGGGAGGACCGTGATCGTCACCGGCGCGGCGTCCGGGATCGGCCGCGCCACCGCCTCCCGCATCGCCCGCGAGGGCGGCCGGGTCGTCGCCGTGGACATCTCGGCCGAGCGGCTCCAGGAGTTCGCGGCCTCGCTGCCGGACGCCGAGATCGTGCCCGTCGCCGGCGACATCACGAAGCAGGACGACATCGACGCGATCGTCGCGGCGGCCGGCGAGCGGATCGACGGCCTCGCCAACATCGCCGGGATCAACGACGACTTCTCCCCCGCCCACGAGACCTCGGACGCGGTGTGGGACCGGGTGATCGCCATCAACCTCACCGGCAGCTTCAAGCTCTCCCGAGCCGCGCTCCCCGCGATGCTCGCGGCCGCGGCCGGATCGATCGTCAACGTCGCCTCCGAGGCGGGACTGCGCGGCAACGCGTCCGGCAACGCCTACACGGTCTCCAAGCACGGCGTCGTCGGTCTCACCAGGAGCGCCGCGTTCATGTACGCGGGCAGCGGGATCCGCGTGAACGCCGTCGCGCCCGGCGGTGTCGCCACCGGCATCCCCTTCCCGCCGAACGTCTCCGAGGCCGGCAGCGCCCGGCTCGCCCCGTTCCAGAGCGCGATCCCCTCCGTCGCGTCGGCGGAGCAGCTGGCGGCGTCGATCACCTTCCTGCTCAGCGACGACGGCGTGAACATCAACGGGGCGATCCTGCCCAGCGACGGCGGCTGGTCCGTGCAGTAGTCAGGCGGATGCCGGCGGGCCGGACCGGTCCGCGGGAGTGAGCAGGCCCTGCAGCGCGTCGCCGTAGCGCTCGACGATCTGCTCGTGGTCGGTGGCGAGGAGCACCTCGTCGCCGACCACCCACATCGAGTGCAGCAGTCCGCCGACGAGCGCCGCCGCCAGGCGTGCACGCAGGTCCGCGTCCGGCCCCGTCATGCGGGCCCGCAGCGGAGCCACGAACGCCTCCTCGTGCACGGCGTGCAGCCGGGCGCCGATCGCGGGCTCGCTCCCCCCGCGCACCAGCGCGAGGAACACGGCCTGCGTGTCGCGCTCGTCCGCGAGCAGGGAGGCGACGAAGCTGCGCCCGAAGTCCCGCAGCGGCACGTCCAGCTCCGGGCGGTCCTGGATGCTCACCTGCATCACGTCGAGGAACAGCGCCTCCTTCGACCCGAACCGGCGGACGACGACGGCGGGATCCACCTGCGCCTCCGCCGCGATCTCGCGGACGGTGACCCGCGAGTAGCCGCGCTCCCGGAACAGCCGCTCCCCCGCCGCGCGGATGCTCGCGCTGAGGGCGGCAGGAGAACGGCGAGGCACGGTGGTCGATCGTATCCGAACGGCTGCACCGGCCCTCCGGCGATGACAGCCGCTCCCGCACGACTCCCCACTCCGGCGGAGCGAGGCGCCGGCCCTCCGCCGTAGCGCGACCCCGCAGGGGGCGCGACAGGCACGGACGACCCGGTGCCCGACTGCGGAGTCGGCGCGAGCCCGATGCTCGTCGTCTTCACGAGGACACCACCCCTGTTCCGACGACCACGATCAGGAGGGCCGACGGTACCGGGCGCCTCCGGCTGGTCCAAGACGGCCTCTTTCCGAGCACCGCCCCGCCCGGCGGTCGATTCGGACGACAGCACGGCGAGGAAGGGGCCGTCCGCGTCGATTCGGTCACCCGCTCAGGGAAGGGCGGGCCGGCGGGCGTGATGCAACTGAGACCGGCGACAGCTGAACGGCGGATGTGGAGCAGCCCCCGGCGCTGGTAGACATCAGCCAGATGCTCTGCGAGCCCGCAGTCGATGCCTCTCCTCCCCCTTCTCCGGACCAGGACAGGCGGCGGACGGCGGCTCGACGACCCGCATCGCGCCCGCCACCACCGATCGAAAGAGCACTGCGATGACGCCTTCCCTCTCCCGTCCCCTCGCCTCCGGCCTCGCCGCTCTGGCGCTGACCGGCGGCCTGCTCGCCGGCGCGGCTCCGGCCTTCGCCGCGAGCGCGCCGCCGGCGATGACGACGGCCTCCGAGGCCGCCGTCTACGAGCCCGCGAACCTCAGCCCCGGATCGCAGCTCGTCAAGGGACAGGGACTCCTCTCCGCGAACGGCGCCGTCCGCTTCGTGCTCCAGGACGACGGCAACGCGGTCGTCTACAACGCGGGCCGGGCGACCTGGAGCTCCGGCACCCAGGGCCGCGGCGAGCGCCTCGTCATGCAGACCGACGGCAACCTCGTCATCTACGACGCCGCCGGCCGTCCCGTCTGGTTCACCGGCACCAGCGACTTCGGTTCCACGCTGTGGATCCAGGACGACGGCAACCTCGTCGTCTACCGCTACAGCGGCTCCCCCGCCTGGGCCAGCAGCGTCAACGGACGCATCGCCGCCCCGGACGACCCGATCCTCGAGTCCGGGCAGACCCTCTTCGCCGACCAGCAGCTGACCGCCGGACCCGAGAGGGCGGTGATGCAGGCCGACGGCAACTTCGTCCTCTACGGCCCGCAGGGAGCGCGCTGGTCCACCGGCACCAGCGGCGTCGGCAACCGCCTCGTCATGCAGACCGACGGCAACGCCGTGGTCTACGGCGACGGCGAATCGGTGAAGTGGGCGTCGGGCACCGCGGGGAACCCGGGGGCCGAGCTGTACCTCGGCGGCGACGGCCTCGTCATCGACGGCCCGCGCGGACCCGTCTGGACGAGCCTCAGCCAGACCCGCCGCGACACGCTGCGGGACGGCAGCGTCCTCGTCAGCGGCGACCAGCTGACCTCGACGAGCGGCGCCTGGCGCGCCGTGATGCAGGCCGACGGCAACTTCGTGGTCTACGGACCCCGCGGCGCCGACTGGTCCACGGGCACGTCGATCCGCGGCAGCTTCCTCACTCTGGCCGGCGACGGCTTCCTCGTGATGAACGCGCCGGGCACCCAGGAGGGCGAGGGCCACTGGGGCAACGTCCCCGACGTGCTCTTCAGCACCGGCCCGTTCCGCCTCGTCATGCAGAACGACGGCAACCTCGTCGAGTACGACGCGACCGACCGCGTCATCTGGGCCAGCCGCCGCTGACCCCGGCGCTCCGCGCGAGCGCGAAGGCCCGCCTCCCGACCCGGGGGCGGGCCTTCGTGGCCTGCCGCGTCCCCCGGGCGCTGCGCCGCCCCCTGCTGACCGAGGAGCGACCGCAGGGCGCGCATCGAGATCCGGCGTCACCGAGAGGGGTGGGTCTCGAGACGCCGCTGCGCGGCTACTCGACCAGCATGCAGGGCCGCGCGTCGGCTGCGGGCGCCCGGGGAGGTCGGACGCCGCAGACCCGACGTCGACCGAAGTGGGCAGGGTCGCCTCAGCGCGCCAGCAGCCCGAACGACCCGATGACGACCGGCACCACCGCGACGGCCAGCAGGAGGTAGGACAGCACGAGCCCCACCGTCGACTCGCGGCGAGGACCCTCGCGTCGTCGCGCCACGTGGCCGACGACGACGCCGGCCAGCGGGAGGACGTACTGCAGCGTCGTCGCGATCCCGATCACCAGGGGATCGCCCCGCCACAGGTGAGCCACCGCCAGGTATCCGATCGCGTACGACGCGACGGCGAGAACGCCCAGCACGAGCGAGGCCCGCGTCCACCCGCGTCCGGTCCGCCGTGCGGTGCCCGTCTCCTTCATCACACTCATGCCTCCACTGTACGAAGCGACCCTCGCTGTCCACTGGCTCGGACCCGCACGAGGGCGAGGCGGAGGCGCGACGGCTCCCTCACTCGAGCCAGCCGGTGATAGCGCCGACCACGCGGTCGAGATCGGACTCGAGCAGGAAGTGCCCGCCGTCGACGAGCTCGACCTGCGCGTGGGGCGCGTCGCGCGTGAAGGCCCGAGCACCGGCCGCGGCGAAGATCTCGTCGTTGCGCCCCCAGACGGCGAGGACGGGGACCCGGGACGTGCGGAGCCAGGCCTGCACGGCGGGGTACAGCTCGCGATTGGTGGCGTAGTCGCGGAAGAGGGCCAGCTGCACGTCGTCCTGCCCGGGGCGGGCGAGGAGCGCGAGGTCGTGCTCCCAGGCGTCCGGGTCGACGGTGCCGGGGTCGGGGACACCGTGGGTGTACTGCCACTCGACGGCCTCGCGGCCGAGGGCCGGCCGGAGGGCGTCGCGCGTCGCGTCGGTCCGCTCGTCGGCGTCGGCCCAGATCGGATCCCAGAAGCCGGGGACGAAACCCTCCTCGTAGGCGTTGCCGTTCTGCGAGATCACGCCGACGACCGCGGCGGGGTCGGCGAGGGCGAGGCGCCAGCCGACGGGGGCGCCGTAGTCCTGGACGTAGATCGTGTACCGGGACACCCCGATGGTCTCGAGGAAGCGGCCGGTCGTCTCGGCCAGAGCCGCGAAGGTGTAGTCGAAGTCGTCGACGGAGGGCGCGGACGAGCGTCCGAAGCCGATGAGGTCCGGGGCGATGACGCGGTAGCGCCCCGCGAGGGCGGGGATCAGGTGGCGGAACATGTGCGAGCTGCTCGGGTAGCCGTGCAGCAGCAGGAGGACGGGGGCGTCGACGGGCCCGGCCTCCCGCCAGAAGACGTCGAGCCCTCCCACGGAGACGGTGCGGTGATGGACGGTGACCATGACTAACCCTTTCAACTAGGTTTACTGGTTAGCAGGACGCTAGCATGGAGGGACGGGCCACTCGGCGCGGGAGAGCGGGGAGCGATGGACCGGGACGAGGAGCTGCTCCTGGCGGTGCTGAACAGCGCGCCCGTGGTCGACGGCCGGCCGACGGACGACCTCGGTGACGCGTCTGGGCCGGAGCTCGCGCGACAGTGGGGCGGCGTCGGCACCGAGCACGAGCTCGAGCGGCTGCGCGGTGCCCGCGACGCGCTCCAGGCCGTCGTGCGCTCGGGCGCACCCGCGGCCGTGGCGGAGCTCTCGGGCGTGATCGCCGACGCCGTGCGCACCCCGCGCGTCACCGCCGAGGGCGTCGAGTGGGAGCTGAGCGCTCCCGAGGCCGATCGCCTCGCGGTGGAGGCGGTCCTCGCCTGGTCGACCGTCAGCGCCCGGTTCCCGGGGCGGCTCCGCGCCTGCGCGAACGACGAGTGCAACCTCTTCCTCCTCGACCGCAGCCGACCCGGCACCGCGAAGTGGTGCTCGATGGCCACCTGCGGCAACCGGATGAAGGCCCGCGCGCACGCGAGCCGGTCGCGGGGCTGACGGCGCCCGCCCGAACCCCACCGGAAGCGGTCCGCACAGCACCGACCGGGCGGCCTCGCCCCTGCCGGTGACGGTGCCGGGGGTCGCCGACCGGAGGAGGCGGAACTTCCGGCCGGGCCTCCCGTCCGATCCCCCACCGGGACGGCGCCCGGCCCAGGGTCCTGGTGTGAGCATCGAGTACGACTCCCTCCCGCCGAGCGGTGAGCCGCCCGCGGAGTGAGCGCCTCGGGCTCGGACGGCGACCGCGCCGCGCTCCGCGCCGCCTGGCAGGAGTACCGGGCGCTGCCCGCCGACGCCCGCCCCCGCGCCTGGGGGTCCTGGCCGGACGGCGCTGCGGTCGACCCTGGGCGCGCTTGACTCTGACGCTGCGTCAACCCGTAGCGTCGCTTCCGTCGCCCCGGGATCCGCCCGGGAGACGGGAACGGAGGACGCGGTGGAGCACGAAGGGCCGGCGCAGGAGTGGTCCGCGCACGAGGTGGCGCGGCTGGCCGGCACGACCAGCCGGACGCTGCGGCACTACGGCGCCGAGGGGCTGCTGCCGCCGAGCCGGCTGGGCGCGAACGGGTACCGCTACTACGACGCGGCCGCGCTGGTGACGCTGCAGCGGATCCTGCTGCTGCGCGACCTCGGTGTCGGGCTGTCCGAGATCGGGCGGATCCTGCACCGCGACACCGAGCCGGCGGTCGCCCTCGAGCGGCACCTCGACGTGCTGCGGGAGGAGCGCCGGCGGCTCGACCGCCGCATCCGCGCGGTCGCCGGGACCGTCGCGGCGATGAGAGAAGGGAACGGGCCGATGGCCGAGGAGATGTTCGACGGGTTCGACCACGCGGAGCACCGCGAGGAGGTGGAGCGCCGCTGGGGCGCGCCGGCCTACGCCGACGGCGATCGCTGGTGGCGCTCGATGACCGCGGAGGAGCGGGAGCAGTGGCTCCGGCGGCAGGCGGACCTCGCCGGCGCCTGGACCGCCGCGGCGGCGAGCGGCGCGGACCCGGCCGGCGAGGAGGCGCTCGCGCTCGCCGAGCGGCAGCGGGCGTGGCTCGCCGACGTGCCGGGCACGCCCCGCGACGCGTCCGGCGCTCCGAGCGACGAGTACCTGCTCGGCCTCGGCGAGATGTACGTCGCCGACGAGCGCTTCGCTGCGCACTACGGCGGAGTGGCCGGCGCCCGCTTCGTCCGCGACGCGCTGCGGACGCTCGTCGAGCGGGAGGGCTGACGCGACGGCGCGTCCGGCGCCGCACCTCCGGCTCGCGGAACCCCCTCCGGCACGTCGATCCGCGCGTTTCCAGCGAGCCCGAGCGCACTCCACGAGCCGGAGCACACCCGCCACCACCTCGGGCACGCGATCCGCCCTCCGGCACGTCGATCCGCGCGAATCCCACGAGCCCGAGCGCATTCCGCGAGCCGGAGCGCACCCGCCACCACCTCGGGCACGCGATCCGCCCTTCGGCACGTCGATCCGCGCGAATCCCACGAGCCCGAGCGCATTCCACGAGCCGGAGTACGCCCCCACAGGGGATCTGCGGATCTGCACTCTCCGCAACGGGTCCTCGATGCGCGCCACGGCTCGGCAGGACCACGGCCGCCGAGTTGGATGGCAGGATGCTGACCCTCCTCCCGCCGACCTCGGAGCCCTGGACGGTCACGGGTCTGGGCCGCACCGACGACGGTCCGCTCGACGAGGTGCTGATCGCCGTCGACCGGGCGACGCCGGAGCCCCGCGTCACGATCCGCACGATGCGGCGCACCGGCACGCGGCTGGGACCTCGGGGCTCCGTCCACGGGACGGTGACGGACTCGGTCGCGACCGCGAGCCTGGCCGTCGGCTGCCTGCTCCTGGACGTGCTGCCCACCGATCTGCCGACGCGCGAGGCGCGCGCCGCGATGAGGGCGACGGAGGAACGAGCCCAGGCTCTCGCCCGCGACCGGGACGGGTGGAACGTCACCGCGCTCCCCCTCGACGGCGTCGATTACGCCCTGTTCACCCGCAGCATCCCCGAGGGGAGCGTCGCCCACTCCGACCTCGGCTGGGCCACGGTCGCGATGTGGAGCCGCGGCCCTCTCCACGAGGGCCCCTTCCGTCTGGCGGACGTCGAGCCGGGCGACGACCTCGGCGAGGACTGACACGACCGATCCCCGTTCGGGACCGCGCGGCGCTACTGTTCGGGCATGATCTCCCCCGAGCACTTCCTGGCGTTCGCCCTCGCGTCGGTGGCCCTGATCGTGATCCCCGGGCCGAGCGTCCTCTTCACGATCAGCCGGTCGATCGCCTACGGACGCCGGGCGGGGGTGCTGAGCCTGCTCGGGAACGCGCTCGGGATCATGCCGGCCATCTTCGCCGTGGCCTTCGGGGTGGGCGCCGTCGTGGCGGCGTCGGTCGTGGCCTTCACCGTCCTCAAGCTCGCGGGGGCCGTCTACCTGGTGTGGCTCGGCGTGCAGGCGATCCGCCACCGCCACGCGCATGTCGGCGCCTCGACCACCGCCCCGGCGTCGTCCTTGACCCTCCTGCGCCAGGGTTTCGTCGTCGGACTCACGAACCCGAAGACCGTCGCCTTCTTCGTCGCCGTCCTCCCCCAGTTCGTGGATCCGGCCGCCGGCCCCGTCTGGGCGCAGCTGCTGCTGCTCGGCTTCACCTTCCAGGCCCTCGCGCTGGTCTGCGACAGCGTCTGGGCGCTGGCCGCGGGCACCGCGCGCTCGTGGTTCGCGTCGTCGCCGAAGCGGATGTCGACCCTCACCGGCACCGGCGGCGTGATGATGATCGGCCTCGGCGGCACGCTGGCGCTGACCGGGTCCAAGAGCTGATCGGGTCCGCGGGCTGACCGGCGAGGTCCCGGCAGCGCGAAGGCCCGCTCCCGGATCCGGGGGCGGGCCTTCGCGGTCGAGATCGTCCCGGGAAGCTACACGCCGCGGCTGGCCCAGACGGCGACGCCGAGTCCGTCGTACTCGACGAGGTTGCCGTCGTTCTGCATGACAAGGCGGTAGGGCTCGCCGGTCTCACTCGGCTTCGGCATGTTGGACCAGTAGCCCTGGCCCTCGCCGGAGCCGGGGGCGTAGACGACGAGGTAGCCGATGTCCAGGCCGACGATGCTGCCGGGGATCGAGGTGCCGGTCGACCAGTCGGCGCCGCGGGCACCGTAGACGACGAAGTTGCCGTCGCGCTGCATCACGGCCCGCCAGGCGCCGTTCGCCGAGGTCAGCTGCTCGTTGCTCAGCAGGAGGTAGTTGTTCTGCAGCGTGTCGCGGCGGAGCTGTCCGGAGCTGCTCCAGAGCGGACCCCGATCGCTGGCACCGATGACGAGGTTCCCGTCGCCGCCGAGGGACATGGTGGCGCCCGGGTTGCCGGCGGTTCCGGAGGACCACTTCACCGAGCCGTCGGCGCCGTAGATCACGGCGTTGCCGTCGGTCTGCATGACGAGGCGGTTGCCGGCGCCGCTGGTGCCGGTGAACCACAGCGGGGTGCTGCCGGTGTAGACGACGAAGTTGCCGTCGGCCTGCATGATCGCGCGGCTCGGTCCTGCGGTCAGCTGCTGGCCGGCGGCGAGGGTCTGCCCGGACCCGAGCGTGAGGACGTCGGGCGCGGCGATGCGGCCGTTGACGAAGCTCGCCCAGGCGGGGGTGCCGGTGGCGCGGTAGACGACGAGGTTGCCGTCGTCCTGCATCCGGAGGGTGGAGCCGGGGTCGTTCGTCCCGGTGAACCAGACGGGACGGCCGGTGGCGTCGTAGATGACGACGTTGCCGTCGGCCTGCATGATCAGGCGGTCGCCGCGGCCCTGGGTGGCGGACTGCCAGACGACGCCGTAGGTGGCCAAGACGACCGCGTTCCCGTCGTCCTGGAACACGAAGCGGAAGGTGCCGTCGGGGGAGACGAGCGACTGGCCCCTGGTGAGCTGCTGCCCGGCGGTGAGCACGGATCCCTCGGCCGCGGCCACGGCGGCGGCCGTGATCGCGTGCGGCGCGCTCGCGGCGAGGGCCGGAGCCGCGCCGGCGAACAGGCTGCCGGTCAGCGCCAGAGCGGCGAGTCCGGAGACGAGGGGACGGGAGAGGGAAGGCGTCATCGCGATGCTCTTTCGGCTGGTGGTGAGTGGTGAGAGACGGGCGATCGAGCGCGGTCCGCGGGCTCGCCGCACATCCGACCGATGTCTATCAGCGCGGTGCCCGGGTGCACATCCGTCGTCCGGGGGGCGCCGATCTCGGTTGCATCACGACCGCGGGGTGGGGGCGAGACCGCCCTTCCCAGCAGTGCCTGCTCGCCCCCCTCCGGAGTCAGCCGACCTCGACGCGGCTGCCGAGGAGCCGGCGCAGCCGGGACAGCCGGTTGCGGACCGAGCCGACCTGCACGTCGAGCTGCGCGGCCGCGTCGGCGTAGGAGAGGTCCTCGACCAGGCAGAGGCGGAAGATCTGCTGGTCGATCTCGGGCAGCCGCGAGACGGCCCGGGTGACGTCCTCGAGCACGAGACGGGCCTCGACGAGGCGCTCGGCGGAGAACGCGGTGCCGACGTAGGCGTCGGGCTGCTCGCGGGCGACCTGGCGGATCGCGGCGCGCAGGACGTTGTTGCACTCCAGCCGCGTGGCGACGAGCAGCCACGGCAGGGCCGAGGTGCCGACGAAGTGCGTGCTCGCGCGCTTCCGCCAGAGCGCGAAGAAGACGCTCTGCAGCACGTCCTCCGCGTCCTCCTCGCTGCGCAGCCGCGCGACGGCGTAGCGGTAGACGGCCAGCGCGTGACGGCGGTAGAGCACGCCGAACGCGTCGCGGGACCCTCCCGCCAGCTCGCTCAGGAGGGCGACGTCGTCCGCGGCGGCGCTCTCGTCGGTCATCGCGACTCGAGAGCGTCGAGGCCCAGACGGGCGCACCACTCGGCGTCGGGCTCGTCGCGCGCAGTCGGGAAGACGGCGGCGAGACCGTCGGGGCGGACGCAGACGGCGCTGACCGACTCGTCCGAGCCGCACATCGAGGTCGCGAGTGCGACGCGCTGCGTGATCTCGTCGGGCAGTCCCTCGACCATGATCGCCACCGCGAGATCGGGCTCGTTCAGGTCGGCTGTCGCATAGCAGGCGGCGCCGTCGCGGACGGTGCGGGAGGTGGCGGCCTCGAAGGTGGTGATCCCGGCCGCCACGCCCGCGGCCACGACACCGAGCCCCACGAGCACGCCGACGGTGCGCCGCTGCCGCGAGACTCGCGTCGCCCTGGTGATCCGCACCTCGAGGCGCTCCTCGACGCGCGCGAGCACCTCGTCGTCCCGAGTCGATGCCGTCATCAGTCCCCCCTCTGAACACTCTCACTCGGTAACGTCCGCGGCGCCGCTTTCGTCTCACCGGAATGCGACAGCCTTCGGGGCGACTCCGGGACGAGTCGTAGGGTTCCGGTCATGGAGCAGACCCCCTCCCCCGACCGCCCAGTGGATCCGCATCGAGCCCAGCTCGACGCACGATGGGCCGACTACCTGCGCACCCGAGCGCAGGCCGACGACCACAGCGACTGGTTGCTGGAGGCGATGGGCGGATACCGCGACGAGATCGTGCACTTCGGCGGGCAGCTCCTCAACGACGTCGCGATCCGGGAGTGGGACGAAGCACGCGCGCGCCGTGCGTACGACCGGTACCGGGCGGCCGCGGACGACTACGACCAGAACCCCGCCGCCTGGGAGGCCGAGTTCTGGCGACGGATCCGAGAAAGGTCCGAGGAGGCCGAACGCGAACGACGCCGTGCGGAGAAGTGATCGCCGATCGAGGTGGAGTGTCGTGTGGCGCCGGACGACACTAAATCGGTGACTCCTCTTTCGCACCCGACACGACGTCCGCTTTCTCGTCGCGGAAAGACGAAGGCCCTCCGCATCGTGGCGTCGATCGTCGCGTTCGGCGTCGGCCTGTGGGTGCTCGTGGACTACGCCGAGGTGCCGCCTGAGACGGCCCCGGCCGCTCCCGCCGTCGAGCCGACGTTCTCGCCGGACGGCGCGGTCTACCGCCACGGCTACTGGGGCCCCATCGAGGATCCGACGTCGGCGCTGCCGATCCAGTGGCGGGACGACGGCCGCTCGTTCGTGATCACCACGGGAGGGAGCGGGCAGTGCCTGAACGAGCCGGTCCTGCTCGAGGTGCTCGCTCCGGACAGCTTGCGCGTCGAGACGAGGCTGCAGTCGGATCCGGAGGGGATCGGCTGCAGGGAGAGTCACGTCCTCGCGAGCTACGTCATCGACACGCCACCCGGGATCGACCCGACGCGGACCGTGAAAATCGAACGCACGAGCGCCGACCTGGCCGGCACCTCGAGCCTGTACCTCGACCCGCTCCCCTCAGGCTCGTAGGGCGCGATCCCGTCGTGATCCGCGAGTCCGGGGTCGTAGTCGGCGCACGGAGAAGGGGGCGAGACCGGGCCCGACCCCACCCCCGTGGAATCCAGGCGACGCAACCGGTCTGTGGCGGGTCGTGAGACCGGAGGGCGGATTCCACCTCTCGAGCGGCGCGTGCGCGCGTGCGCTCGAGAGTCGAAGGAGACGGGGGCCGGGTCTCACGATCGCCCCCAGTTTTCCGCACGGCCGCGGTCGTGTCCAGAGGGGCAGCCCGACGGCATCGCGGGCGCGACCACCCGGCCCCTAGGCTCGCGGAATGGCGAGGCGGAGGGTGTCGGAGCGCGCGCAGGCGCTCCTCCTCGCGCGGCCGTGGACGCTGGCCGTACTCAGCGGCGTGTTCGTGGCGATGATCGTCGTGCTCGCCGCGGACGTGGGCTGGGACCCGGCCGCGATCGTCGGCGGGGGCCGCCGGCACGCTCCGCTGTGGCTGGTGGCGGGGATCGGGCTGCCGTTCTTCGGCACCGGAGTCGTCGTGGGAGTCGTCAAGCAGGTGCAGCTCGCGCGGCGGCGGCGGCGCGCGCCCGTGTCGCCGAGCCCGGAGGTCGAGCGGCTGCGCCGGGACGGACCCGGCTGGCTGAGCCGCCGGGAGGACGAGGCTCGCCGGCAGGAGGAGTCCGCGGTCGTCTCGCCGGAAGCGGTCAGCCGGCGCGCAGGGCGAGCAGCCCGACGGAGGGGGCCGTCGTGAGCAAGCAGCAGCCGGCGGCGCTCGCCCAGCCTGCGGTCGCGACCCGCAGGGAGCGGACGGGAGCGGTCCACCGGTTGGACCGCCGGAACGCGCGCTCGTCGCTGACCGAGTAGCCCGCGGAGCGGGCACTGCATGCTGATCGAGCAGCCCGCCTCGCGGGCGTCTCGAGATCCACCGATTTCAGTACCTCGGTGGAGGCGCGCCTGCTCACCCGGGTCTCGATACGCGCTGCGCGCTACTCGACCAGCATGAACAGGCGCCCGGGAGAGGATCGGCGCTCCATGGTGACCGCGCAGCCCACGAAGCGGGCACTGCATGCCGCCTGCGCAGCCATGAAGCAACCGCATGCTGACCGCGCAGTCGCCGAAGCAGCACTGCATCCCGATCGAGCAGCCCGCATTGCGCGGCGCGTCGAGGCCACCCGTCAGAACGGTGCGGGCACGTCGACGAAGCGGGGCTCGGGTGGCGGGTCGGGCGGGCGCCCGGGCAGAGGCGGCGGCCGGTTGCTGATCCGCCGGCCGGTGGGGCTCGTCCAGACGATCGTTCCGCTGGAGTCGACCGGGTCGTAGCTCCACTGCTCTCCGTGCCGGACGTGGTGGTGGGAGGTGCAGAGCATGACGAGGTTCTCGAGGCAGGTCTCGCCGCCGTTGCGCCATTCGAGGGTGTGGTCGGCCTCGCTGGTACTGGCGGAGCGGGTGCAGCCGGGGAAGCGGCAGGTCTGATCCCGCAGCTGCAGGTGGAGGCGCATGCGGGCGGGTGGGAGGCGCTGGGTGCGTCCGACCGAGACGACGAAACCGGTGTCCGAATCAGTGAGGACCCGGGTGAAGGAGGCCGCGGTGCGGATGAGCTCACGGGCGATCGGGGCGGGGACGGGTCCGTAGCCGTCGAGGTCCGCGGGCGCCTCGTCGAGGCCGACCGCTGTGGATGCGGCGAGCGTCAGCCGCACCTCGGCGCGGACGCCGGGGACGAAGGTCGGATCCGGCCGGTGCTCGGCGTTCGGCGTGGTCCCGGCGATGTCGCCGTCGCAGAGCAGGTCGATCGCGGCGTCGGCGCTGAGCTGCTGCAGGGTGCGGGGGTCGCCCTCGTCGCGGAGCGTGCGGGCGATGCGGCGCAGCCGGTCGTGCGCGCCCACCACCGCGGGTGCCGGGCCGTGGATGCAGAGCGTGGCCATTCCGTCGATGTCGGGGGTGACCCAGGCGGCGCGGTCCTCGCGGGCGCGGGCGTGCCGCTGGGCGAGGGGATCCTCGTGCAGCTCCTCCCGCCAGCGGCGCAGGGCGCGGCGCAGCTGCGTGAGCGTCATCGACGGCGCCGCTTCGGCGGCACGCTCGTCGAGAGCGGCGCGGGAGGCCTCGGGGAGGCTTCCGGCGGTCGCGCAGATCGCCTCCCCTTCCTCCCAGTGCAGTCGCGCCTGCGCGAGCAGCGCCCGCGTGAGCGGCAGGTGCTCCATCAGCAGCTGCGCGTTCTCGAGGCGGCGCGCGATCACCTGCTCCGGTAGGCCCTCGGCGACGGCGAGCTCGGCGCGGATGGAGCGCTCGACGAGGTCGCGGGTCTCGCCGGGGGTCGCACCGCGGGCGAAGACGTCCTGGTGGGCGAGGGCCGTTCGGTGGAAGTCGTAGAGGTCTTCGGCCTCGGTGAGGCGGCGCTGGGCCGCGGCGCGGGCGTTCGCGGCGGCGCGGGCGCTGAGCACGCGCAGGTGCTCGAGTACCTCTTCCGTCGATCCGAATTCCGTCATACGAGTATTGAATCAGGGACTACCGACACTGGGGCCGGCTCATGGGGGCAGCGGGACGATCGGCGGCTGAACCGGGGCTGTGGAGGAGGCACTACGCCGGCTGGTGGGTCTCGATACGCCCTTCGGGCTACTCGACCAGCATGCGGCGCCCTGCAGCCTCCTCGACCGGCAGGCAGCGCCCTGCAGCCTCCTCGACCAGCAGGCAGCGCCCCGCCGCCTCCTCGACCGGCAGCCAGCGCCCCGCGGCCACCTCGACCAGCAGGCAGCGCCCTGCGATCTCCTCGACCCGGTCGACGCCCCGTGAGAGGCTCGCCCGATGGACGGCGGGGACGATCAGCGCGACGGCGCGGAGCCGAGCCCGGTCGAGTCGACCGAGCGGCTCCTGCTCCACCGACCCGCCGAGACGGACCTGGACGAGCTCTTCGCCCTCTACTCGGATCCCCGGCTGGCCGAGGGCGATCCCCTCCTCCTGCACCCCTCCCGCGCGCACACCCGGGCGGTGCTCGACCGGCGGCGGGAGCAGTGGGCGCGCGACGGCCTCAGCAGCTGGGTGGTCCGCGAAAGGAGCCCGCGCGGCGGACCCGGCCTGATCGGCGTCGGCGGCTGCTCGCTCCTCGCGGGCACGGCGTGGAACGTGGCGTTCACCCTCCACCCGGACCACTGGGGCAAGGGCTACGCGCAGGAGATCGCCACCGCGGGCATCGACCGGGCGCGACTCCTCCGCCCGGAGCTGCCGATCACCGCGGTCGTCGCGGAGCAGAACCGGCGCTCCCACCGCGCCGTCGAGCGCCTCGGCCTCGAGCGGGCGTGGACGGGCCCCGACGCGCACAGCCCGGACCCGACGGCCCGAGTCGTCCTGTACGCCGACCGCCCGCTCTCGGCGGAGCAGATCGGCCTGCTGACGACCTGACGCGTCCTGTGGTTGGGTTGCCGCACCGACCACACCTGGAGGACGACGATGCCCGACCACGACGAGACCTGCGCAGCCGAACTCCGGAGCCGAGCAGCGGCGGTCCCGGCATGAACGGCGTCGGCCCGATCGACGTCGCCTTCACCGCGCCGATCGGCGTCACCGTGAAGGGCGACCTCTGGTCGTGCGTGGAGGTGCCGGACTCCGCCGCGCTGTTCGGCACCGGCAAGTCCGTGAAGGTCGTCGCGACCGTCGACGGCGAGCCGCTCACCGCCGGCCTGATGCCCACCGGCGCCGGCGGCCACATGCTCTCGATCAGCGCCAAGCTCCGCAAGAAGCTCGGCAAGGACATCGGCGACGACGTCGCCGTCCACCTGACGGAGCGCCTGACCTGACGGCCGGACCGCGGGAGAACGGTGGATCTCGATACGCCCGCGGAGCGGGCTACTCGATCAGCATGCACTCCCCGCCCGGCGAGCAGCCACCCTTCCATGCTGGTCGAGTAGCCCCGGAGGGGCGTATCGAGACCCGCCGCCGTCAGCAGGGCGGGTCTGCAGACTCGACTTCTGACGCTGGCGACTCGATACGCCCGCTGCGCAGGCTACTCGATCAGCAGGAGACGGCGCTGCGGGCTGCTCGATCAACAGGGGACGGCGCTGCGGGCTCCTCGATCAGCACTGGGTCAGGGCAGCACGCCGTCCGGGCTCCGCCACTCCGGGTGGCGGGCCTCGACCGCGTCGGTGGTGGCGTACTGGGTGTCCGTCGCCAGGGCGAACGGGCTCTGGACGTCGAGCTGCACGTAGTCGAGGCGGTCCCGGACGGAGACGTGCCAGTCGCCCGGGGAGTCGCCGTCCCAGGTCGCGGTGTCCTCGGCGCCCGGCCGGGTGAACCATAGCTCGGCTCCCTCGCCGGTCTCCGCGGCGTCCTGCGTCAGCTCGTCCGCGACCCAGCCGTCGGCGAGCAGCTCGCCGCCGATCGCCTCCTGGATCTCCCGGCTCGCCTCGGGCCCCGCCCCCTGCGGCACCAGGCGCAGGAACAGCTCGACCCAGCGCTCGTCGTCGTGCCGCGCCGAGGGCTTGCCACCCCGCACCGACACCCGGAGGTCCGCACCGATCAGCACCGGATGCAGCGACTCCGCGGCGGTCACCGCGCTGTCGCCGAGTTCCTCCGCCGCGAGGATCTGCTCGTCGACGCCCGCCGTCGGCCCCGTCGCACAGCCGGTCAGCAGCCCGAGCAGCACGACGCCCGCGACCGCCGCCCGCCTCGATCCCATCGGTCCACCGTAGCCACAGGTGCGGTCCACGTCCGCGAGGGCTAAGATCCGCGAGACGCGACCCGACGCGGATGGACGGATCCTGGCCGGCCACGATCGTCGGTGCGCCCGGATCCGGAGACCCCTTGGACGCTCGACGACGCCTGCTGGTGGGGGCCGGAGCGGTCGCCCTAGTGCTGGTCGCGGGAGCCCTCGTGCTCGACGCGACCGCCGGCGGCCCCGGCGGCGGCCCCGGCGGCGGCAGCCCGATCAGCGCGGGCGCGACCGGCTCCGCGGGCACCCCCTCCCCCGGCGCACCCTCCTCCTCCCCCGGCGCCCCCGCGACCCCGGGCGCGACTTCCGCCGCCACCGTGAACCCGCCCGACCCGTCGAACCCCGCCGCCGTCGCCGACCCCTCCGCCCCGCTCGAGGTCTCCGGCCCCGCCCCCGTCGACACCGGCCTGCCCGACTCCACCCCGCGCGCCGCCCTCGTCTCCCTGCCGCTGCCCGCCGCCGCGAGCGCCACCCGCGCGCTGGTCGCCGGCTACCCCTCCGCCGTCGTCGCCCCGCTGCCCGACTCGATCGTCGCCTCGAGCTCGGTCGAGCCCGCCGGCGACGCGCTGCGCTCGGGCCTCACCGCGACCGTCGCGCTCGACGCCGAGCAGATCGTCGAGAGCTACCGCCGCTCGCTGGCCGCGCAGGGCTTCACCTCCGCCGCCGTCGACGCGCCCGCCGACGGCGCCGCGATGGTCTTCACCGCGGGCGAGGACAACGTCAGCCTCTCCGTCACCCCCACCGGCACCCCGCGGATGAGCTACTCGCTGATCGCCGTCCTGCACCCGAACGGCGGCTAGGCGTGTACATCTCCCTGTCCGACCGGCCCGAGGGCGCCGCGGAGCAGCCCGCACGCAGCACCGGCCCGTCGCGCATCGCCCCCGCCGTCATCGCCCTCGGCATCGTCAGCCTCTTCACCGACATCTCCTCGGAGTCGACCGCCGCGATCCTCCCCTTCTACATCACCGCCGCGCTGGGCATGTCGACGCTCGCGTACGGCTTCCTCGACGGGCTGTACCAGGGCGTCAGCGCCTTCGTCCGGATCGGCGCCGGCTGGACCGCCGACCGCACCGACCGGCCCAAGCTCGTCGCCCTCGCCGGCTACGGCCTGTCGATGCTCGCGCGCCTGGGCCTGCTGGCCGGCAGCGGCCCGGCCGCGCTGACGGCCGTCGTCACCGTCGACCGCCTCGGCAAGGGCATCCGCACCGCCCCCCGCGACGCGATGATCTCCGCCTCGTCCGAGCCCGCGTCGCTCGCCCGCTCGTTCGGCGTGCACCGGATGCTCGACACCGTCGGCGCAACGATCGGGCCGCTCCTGGCCTTCGTCGTGCTGCTGCTCGTGCCGGACGGCTACTCGACGGTCTTCGTGCTGTCGGCCGCGTTCGCCACGCTCGGCGTGGTGGTGCTGCTGCTGTTCGTGCCGGACGTGCGGACGCGCATCGCCGGCGGTGCGGCGCGAACGAAGCTGCCCTGGCGCCGCCTCTGGGACCGGCGCCCGCGCCGCCTCCTGCTCGCCGCCGGCCTGCTCGGGCTGCTCACGGTCGGCGACGGCTTCGTGTACCTCGTGCTGCAGAGCCGCAGCGGCTTCGCGGCGCAGTGGTTCCCGCTGCTGTACGTCGGGACGAACGCCGCCTACCTCGTCCTCGCGATCCCCTTCGGGCGCCTCGCCGACCGCTGGGGCCGCGCGCGGATGTTCGCCGCCGGCCACGTGCTGCTGCTCGCCGTCTACGTGCTCGCGGCGTCGCCCGCCTCCGGGCTCGCGGTGACCATCGCCTGCCTGCTGCTGCTCGGCGCCTTCTACGCCGCGACCGACGGCGTGCTCGCGGCCGTCGCCGGGGCGAGCGTGCCCGCCGAGATCCGGGCGAGCGGGATCGCCGCGGCCCAGACGGTCGTCGCGGTCGCGCGGCTGTTCGCGTCGGTCGGCTTCGGAGCGCTGTGGCTGTGGCTCGGCCGGGAGGGCGCGATGATCGCGGTCGCCGTGGGTCTCGCGGTGGCGCTCCCCCTGGCGGTGCTGCTGCTGCGCGAGCGCTTCGCGGAGAAGAAGGGATGACGGCCAGGCAGGCGGGCCGCCTCTCGGACCGCGCACGCTGGATCATCGCCGTGGTGGCCGCCGTCGCCCTGCTCGGCGGCGCGGCTGTGTATGGCGCCGGCGCCTGGGCGCGGTAC
The DNA here is from genome assembly GCF_004345345.1 of Rathayibacter sp. PhB179. Taxonomy (NCBI): domain Bacteria; kingdom Bacillati; phylum Actinomycetota; class Actinomycetes; order Micrococcales; family Microbacteriaceae; genus Rathayibacter; species Rathayibacter sp. PhB179. The sequence goes on from NZ_SLVD01000001.1 coordinate 769,813, forward strand.
CAGGCGCGCGCCTCCGCCGACTCGGCCGTCGCCGTCTCGACCGGCGCCCCCGCGGACGGCGATCGGATCGTCTTCCGCAACACCGCGAGCGGCCAGGGCTACGGGCTCGTCGCCTCCGTGCCGCTGGCCGACCCGGGCGCGGCGCGCACCCTCACCGACCGCGCCTGCGACCGCGTCGCCGCGACCGCGTCGATGGAGCTCTGCCTGCGCACCGACCGCGGCGTGCTGACCACCTTCGAGGCCGTGCTGACCGGCGCCGACGGCGAGACCCTGCAGACGTGGCCGCTGCCGGGCATCCCCAGCCGCGCTCGGATCGGCGACGGGATGCTCAGCACCACAGCGTTCGTCACCGGGCACTCGTATGCGCCGACCACGTTCTCGACACAGACCGTCATCCGCTCGCTCGACCCGGCGGTGCCGGATCCGGGGGATCTGGAGTCCTTCGCGCTGAGCGTCGCGGGGGCGCCGCTGACGGCCGCGGACCGGAACCTGTGGGGCGTCACCTTCGCCGACGACGGGGACACGTTCTATGCGACCGCGGCGTCGGGCTCGCGGACGTGGCTGGTGCGCGGGAGCATGTCGGCGCGGACGATGACCGCGATCCACGACACGGCGGAGTGCCCGTCGCTGTCGCCGGACGAGACGCGGGTGGCGTACAAGAAGGACGTCGGGGACGGGGTGCCGGACTGGCGGATCGCGGTGCTGGATCTGGCGTCGGGGGTGGAGACGGTGCTGCCGGAGGAGCGGAGCGTGGACGACCAGGTCGTGTGGCTGGATGACGAGACGCTGCTGTACGGGCTTCCGCGCGAGGGGGCGGCCGGCGACACCGACGTCTGGTCGATCTCGGCCGACGGTGCGGGCGACCCCGCGCTGTACCTCGAGCACGCATGGTCCCCCTCGGTCGTCCGGCGGTGACACCACACTCCCTGCAGCAGGCTTGCCCCCGCCAGCTCCACGCGTCCTGCGGGCGGATCAACTGGCGGGGTTGCTGGCGCAGGCCATCGCAGGCGAACCGCACGTATTCAAGGAAGGCGTCATGGCACGGCTTCCTAGGAAAAAGGTCCGGATGGAAGCCGGGCCCGTGTCGGTCGTGACTTCGGCCGACCCTTTTGCAAAGACATTTTAGATGCCAAGATCTTTCTATGCAAAATTCAGTGCCGATCGCCAGTCTACCAGTGCTGTGCCTGGCTCACATTGAGGACACCGATCTACTCGGGCAATTACAACACGTTTCCAGCCTCGCGGCATGCACCATCTGCGGCAAGGTGCGACAATCAGGTGAAAAAAATGCTGCGCTAATAGCCAATCTCGCCTCTGTCGTGAGAAGTACCGTTGAACTCAAATACGATCATGAAGGATTCGTCGTTGACGACGACCCCCTATCGACACCCATGACCACCACTGAAGTAATACTGATCACACTCGAGCCGAGCGTCGATGCCGCCTTCTCGGACCAAATCGTCGCCGCCGTTACTGCATATTTTGACCTACGCGAGACATGGTATGAAAAGTCAACAGAATACTTCGATGCCGACATTCAATTTGAATGGTATGACTTCGAGCAGAGCATCAAACACGAGTCCCGATTGCTTGCGCCAGCGCTTGACGGCAAACCGAAAACGTCGCCCGAGAGAAACTACGCATTTGTCCGATCACTGCTTGTCTTCGCGGAACAACGCGCAGGCCTCATTCGCACCCTTAAACGGGGAACGAAACTTTACCGCGCAAGAGCCGAACGCGATGTTCGGGCACTCGAGGAGAAGATTACAGCGAACCCGTCAAGGGAACTGGGACCGGCGCCGTCTCATTCAGCAAGCGCAGGTCGAATGAACGCGCAGGGCATCTCGATGTTTTACGTCTCTCAACAGGTCGAGACTGCTTGTGCAGAAGTAGCATCACACAGTCCCTACAACGAGGTAGTCGTTGGCACTTTCATCCTGCAACAAGAACTGCGCATTCTTGATCTGACTCAAGTTCCTCCTTCGCGTAGCGTCTTTAACACAGATCGAGCGGTCGGCGATGAACGCATCCAAGCGCTGAACTTCTACAAAGAGCGAATCACGCAACCAGTAATTCAAGACCATAACCATCCGGTTGACTACGTTCCGTCACAAATACTCACGGACGCTTTTCGATACTGGACTAACCCTCCGCTGGACGGGATAGCCTTTTCTTCGAACGTACACGAAGGAGGAACAAATGTCGTTTTCTTTTTTGGGGACCCGATGTGGTACGAGACCGACGGCATTTCAGCTCCTCGCCTCGCTCGGTTCCTCAGGGAGGACAAACGGAAGCGATCAGGTCCTCTGTTCGTCATCCGACCAGACACCGTCCGCCGCTATGAGGTGGAACGAACTGTTCGCGTGCGCAACCGACGTCGGCCGACGCTGTAGCTGAGCACAGCACGCGCCCCTGGCGCCTGGCCTACCGGTCGGCTAACTCGACGGCCAGTCGCTGGGCCGTTGAGTTGAGTGCGCTTGAGGACAGCGCCTCACGTCACTGCCTAGCTGCCAGAGCACCCACTTCGCGTGCCAGAGGTCATAGATGGTCACTTCCATACGCAGGCGCCCGTCCGAATTGACCGTCCTGTGGATAATGGTTACTGCCGTGGTGGCGAGGTCCTCTCGTCGGCGCGGATCAATGAGGACGAGCGAGGTTTGCGGCGAGCCGTCAGCTAGGCACTTCGCGTGGCGTCGTCGCCCGAGTACTTCGAACTCGACGGCCCCGGACCTGTGGGCGGGCTCATCCAGCTCTTCGGCACTAACCTCTGGCGCGTCACTTGCGCCGCCGACCGGGACACCTTTTACGCGACCACGGCGTCCGGGTCGCTGACGTGGCTGGTCCGCAGGAGCATATCCGCGCGGAGGACGACGGCGATCCACGACACGACGGAATGCCCGTCGCTCTCGCCGAACGAGACAGTCATCGCGTACAAGAAGGACGTCGGGGACGGGGTGCCGGATTTGTGCATCGCCGCGCTCAACCTGGCGTCGGCGGTGGAGACGGTGCTGCCGGAGGAATAGAGCGTGGACGAGCAGGTGGCGTGGCTCGATGACGGGACACTGCCGTGCGGGTTACCCCAGGAAGAGGCTGCGGGGGACACAGGCATTCGTTCCATCTTGGTAGACGGTGCGGGTCCCCCGAGCTCTACCTCGAGCACGCTTGATCCCCCTGGGTCGTCCGGCGCCGATACCCGTTTCCCCATGGGTCTTGCCGCCGCTCAAATCGACGGGCCCTCTCGGCGGCTCGACTCGAGCTCGACCGGCCGCACGGTCGACCGCGCGACATCCCACACACGCCGTTGAAGTGGTACCGGATGAAGGACTTGGGCTAAGCGCTGGGGGAACGAGCCACCGGCTGTCCGACCATGTACGTCACTGACATACTGATGCCACCGCGACGGGTGACGTGCGTTGCCGACCTGCCATGTGTCCAGCGCCGGTCTCGCCTGCAAACGCGAAGACAGCCAATCAAGCTGGGCCGCTAGGTGTACCCGAGCGGGTCCCGACGCGTTAATGCTTCCAAAAGCTACTAGGACTCCGTCCGCGCGCCGCAAAGCCTCATCCAAGTCACTCCGCGCCGACACCCACCCTGTCTCCGCCGCCCCAAGACGGGTGATGTCGCGGGAGCTGGGGCTGGGAAGGTTGAAGACGTTTCCCAGCTCCACAACCTCAAAGCCGAGCACCTGCGCAGCCACCTCGACCTGCCGCTCGGTACGCGAACGGGGAGTGAGAGTGGGGTTAGCGAGGACGGCAAGAAGGGTCGTACCCCGACCGTGCCGGGCTGAGTCCGTGCTCACGCCTTTTGCATGACGAGAACGGTCTCACGGATCATCGTCTCGCCTCGCGCGTTGCGGGTCGCAATGCGCTTGCGCGAGGGAAGCAACCGCTCAACGCGGGTCACCCACGTTAGACCCGCAGCTTCAAGCACCTCCTGCGTGAACCGCACCAGGGGCACATCGGCACCGCTTACGCGCCTCTCGCCCAGGGTCAGGAACGCAAACCCGCCGGCCCGAACACGTCCGGTGGCGTGGCGCAACGCTATCCGATAGTCGTCCACGAAGGTGACAACTTTCTGCGTAGTGGCATCTTGCACTTCACGTTCACTTAGCCACTTCGCCAGGCTCGGCACTTCGTCGCATAGGTGCGCGGGCACGGGGCGAGCGGTATACCGGTTACCGCCGAGGCTTAAGGTGTCCAAGCGCCCCGGCACCTCGAAGTGCGACGGATCAACATCCCCCACGAGATCGGCAGGGTCGATCCACTGCAACGGCAAGTAGCTGTACTGCCCGTAGGGCACGGTGGTGTGATTATCTCCATATGGGGGCGACGTCATCAGGACGTCCGCAAGCTCGGTCCGGTCGGGAAGCGCGTCATTCACACTCGCGCGAAGAAGCGTTGGGGTACGCGCTTTCCTTGTCAGCGTGCGTTCATGGGCACGGATGCGAGCGACGTTGCTCTCCAGCACGGCCGCGAACTGGCGAACCGCGTCCGGTCTGCGCGCGGCGAGGTCTGCGTCGCTATAGAGGTGCAACTTGAACGTGGACGGCCGACTGTTCGAGACAAAGCGCACCGTCTCGGCCAGACAGACCCACAAGAACCGCCTCACCTGCTGGTCCGAGATCGACTGGATCGCATACCGCAGCCGAGTCAGTCCGAGGCTGACTTCCGGTTCGAACCACTTATCTCGAAAGTTGAAGGTGATCGGACGGCTCCGCCGAGACCGGCGGGCGCGGGCGAGAACATCGATCCCGGCCTGGCGAGCAGCTTCGCTGGCCGGAGGGGCGGCTTTGACGGCACTGAGCAACACGGCCATCGGGTTGATGTCGGAGCCGATAAAATCTAGCCCGAGGTAGAGCGATTCCAGCATGACGGTGCCCGAACCCATGAACGGGTCGTACACCCGGCCGACCTGAGGATCGACAGCGACGAGGTCTTCGAGCAACGCGCGCTGTAGCTCCGGCACCATCATCGCGGGGTACTGGAAGTAACCATGCCCACCATCGCGCCCATAGATCGAGGAAAAATCCCAGAACGTTGGGTCCGCTGCGGACCGGGCAGCGAGGCGGGTCGCTAAAAGACCGGCCGTCGACGGCAGCGGGGCGGTCACGGTCGACACGATACGGCGGGGCAGATCGACGAAAACATGTTCGGCTGAGCATAGCGGCTGGCTGGCGATGGGCCGGCGCACGAAACGACGATGTGCCTTGCGACAACGACGTGCCGCTCGATGGTGTCTCGGCTACTGCCGAGGCTTCGGGGTCGTCGCTCTGGGAGGATCGACCGCCTTGAGCAAAGCTTGAGGAAGGTCAGGGCGGGTGTGAAAGTGCGAGTACTGAATGAGTAGGGCTTTCGCGTGAGCAGCGGAGAGACGCCCGACGCGGCAGATACCAGCCACCAGCTCGTGCTTCTTTCCGTCGGTCTCAGGGTCAACCGACGCGTTGATGCTCACCTTGCCATCCACGAACTGGCGACCTAGGTCGCCCTTGACGACCAAGTCAACGACAGCCTGCCGATGCTCGAGTTTAAGTTGCGGCCCCGGGAACCGGAGGTAGGCCTGACGAGCCCCGTCCACCTTCCTAACGCCCCACGCGTCGACCTTCTTGCGCCACTTCGCCCACGATTGCGTCGGGATGTCGCCATCGGCGACTCCGGTCGGAATGCGGCTAACGCCGTCCGCGTTGAGTACGCATGCATCCAAAAGCTCAGGCGGCATGAAAGCTCGCTCGGCGAGGTTAATCTTCCAGGTTCCGGCACGCCCCGGGAGCATCCCGACACTGAGCGTGCGCGGGGCGTCATGATAATCGCTGTCGATGTCTTCCTCGTCGTCGACGTCGTCGCGAGAAGGGACGGGCTCACCTTCGGGCATAAGTCGCGCCAAAACGAAGTACCCGCTACCGGCGTTATCCCGGGCGCCGCGGCTTCGCACCTGCAGGTCGCAGGGCTGAGCAAGCAAGATATAGAGCATCGTCCGGCCATCCGTGGCGGAGAACTCATAAATGTCTCCCACGTCGGTGGGCGACAGCGCCGCACGCAGATGCTCGGCGCTCTCGAAGGCATCCTCTACCGGGCCGACCTCATTCGGGTTCGGGTGCCCGAGGTCGAGGTCGATATCCATCACCTTGCGAATGCGGGTGACCGCCTCTTTCGGGACTTGCGTGATGAGTGCTGTCTCGACATTTCGTCGGAGGGCAGTGGACATCATTCTGGCAATGCCGGATCCTTCGTACAAGCCTTCGCTGTACGCGCTTCGGGCCGCCGCGAGCAGCGTGACGTAGGCAAGGTTTCCAGTGGTACTGAGGGCTGCGTCAAAAGCTGTCCCAGTTGCATCTAATACGTGACTGCGCAACCGGTGCAGGTCGTGCGCGAGGATGAACGCCTGCATTCCGAGCGCAAACTGCTTCGCGGAGTCGAGACGAAACTTGCCAAGAACGGGAACAGCTTCCTCCGCCGTGCCCAAGCGAGAGGACGCCTCGCTTTCGCTTTCGAGAGTCCGAACTTCTTGGGTGAGGAGACCGCAGAACACGCTGGTGAGCTTGCGAGATCTGAACTCCTTCAACAGCCGCTCCCCACCGTCTTCACCCAGACCCGCGCTGGTGAGATTCCGATCGAAGAAGACCAACGTTGGGGTGTCCTCGTCGAAAAGGGACAGGTAGGTCTCAGAGCGCCAGCCTCGCGCACTGCGCGGAACGAAACTGACATCATTCGGCAAATAGTCCTCAATACGATTGAGGTAGGGCGTCTCGACGCCGCGCGCCGCATCCTGTAGGCGCTGACGCTCTCCGTCTTGCAGATCGGGCCACAGTTCGGTCAGAGCGTCGCGTAGCTCGTCGTCGGTATCGAGCAACTTTCCTCGGAGACTAACCAGGTTGGATTTTGGGTATGCGCCAGCCAGGTCTACAAGAACTCCGCGAGCGGCTGCGATGCCGCTGCGCACCCGGCTGAGCGCATCCTCCTCCTCCGCAGCATCGACTTCATCGTCGATGACAATGACTCGGGTGACACCTAGAGCATGCAACGTCTCGGCGATCATAGTGTTGTCAAGCGCTTCCGTCATTCCCCCTCCAACGGGTGCGTGAAGTCGACGCGGAACCTGAACCGGTTCCCACGGTCGTTGCGTTCATGGTCAAGACTTGCAATAAGGCCTTCAGTTTCGAGCAGCTGCTTGGTGACAAACAACCCGAGACCTCGGCCGACGCCGCGGGGCTTACGAGTGGTGAAGGGGTCCCACAGCACTGCTTCGACGCTCTTTTCCACGCCCGGACCATTGTCTTCAACGGTCAGGTATGGGGCGTCGACGATGATGCGGATGCGCGGCTCGTGCTCGTCAGCAGCATTGACGTTCACCCAATAGGACGCGTTCAACAGCAGGTTGTCCAGAGCCTGCGAAAGTTTACCCTCGCTCGTTTTCACTCGAAGCGGCGTTCGTTCCACCACTTCGAACTGAATGTCGGGGGCGGTCGCCGCCTCCTCGAAGTAAGAAACCAACCTTCGGGAGAGATCGCCGACATTTACGAAGGCGCGACGCTCCCGCACGTACCGCAAGGACGCGTCCATTCGCGAGGCCTGCTTCTGCAGCGATTGAGTAGTAGAACGCACGTGTTCTACGTAAGTCCCCATCCGCGCGTCCCGCAATTGCATATCGTTATATTTTGCGATCTGACGGCTGGAAGCGCCCAGGCGCCCTGTGAGGTTGAGGATTTCGTGGGAGACCGTTTCCGCCGTGATGCCGAGAGACATCAGCTCCCAACCATCAGAGACTTGATCCCGCGCCTCCTGCAACCGCCCGAGGAGCAGATCGACGCTGTTTCGACGCTCGACCGACTCGGCAGCAGCTTGGCGGACAGGCTCGGTCGCGGCGTTTAGCTGCTCTACCGCCTCGGTTACCTGGCCTGCGAGGTCGCGCACCCGAGCAACAAGACCCGGGTCAGAGAAAATCTCACGCTCCAGCGTCTCGGCCTCGGCCACCAGAGCCTCGGCGGCGCCGGTGAGATTCTGGCGGGCGTATTCACCTTTCTTCACATTCTCGGCAGCAGCGGATACTTGGCCGAGAGCTTGCTTGATATCGTGGCCAATTTCCGCGGAGGTGGAGGTGGGGGTGATCCCCGCGGGGGTCGGCGTCATCTTCTTGACATAGTCGAGATAGTCACGCCCCAGAGCCGTCTGAAACTCTTCGGTAATACTCAACCAGTGACCAAAAAGGCGGACAAAGTTCCGGAAGTGGGCGGTGTCGCGAAACTCTTCTCGGCTGGTCGTCTCTTCCAGTTGTGCGTTGGCTCGAGCGCCAATGTCGACGTAACCAATTACGTTGCTAGGACGGATAGCATAATAGGACAAGCCTGTCATCCACCGCTCGAAATTCAACCAATCCGACTTTGTGCGGACACCAAAGCCATCGCGGTATATACGTACGCCTGCGGCTTCCTTTATCCAACTTCTGAACTCGGCATTCGAGTCGAAATGACTTGAAGCAGCGCGTCGCTGAAGAACGTCAACGCGGGCGGTGAAAGGTCCCGGGTCCGCTACCTCAGGTCGACCGCGTTGGTCGAGGTCTGCTTCAGCCTCAACGTCGGCAAGAATTACCTCGGTCGTGAAATAACAGAAACGCTGATCGTCACCGTGCTCGACCCCAAGCTTGCTCAACCTGCGCCCGGATGCGAGCGCCTCCTCGAGGAATGCAAAACCGTTATCGGGGCGGATGAGGCGTTCCCACTCTGCAGTTTTTTCCTCATCGCGGTCGGGTAAAAGAAATTCGGCACGTACAGATCCCCTGATGGTAAGGACACCGTCGCGGTAGTCGAGGAGGTAGCGGACGGCGGAGGCATCGAGAACGCGTTGCGACACGTTCTGTAAGTCGATACTTTCGCCATTGAGGCGAAAGCGCACTCGGAAGCCGCGGGCTGGGGAGTACGGGGAGATCAGTTCGGCGAGTTTAGCTTGCAACCCGCGCACATTCGACCAAGCGTCCAGTGACGACAGGCCGCGGATGGTGATGGCGGTACCCACTTGCGTTTCCTCAGGGGCGCGGGTGATGTCGATGTTGATATCGCGTAGCGCGTGAGCCGTATGAAAGCGCGCCCAGTCGATCGTGCAGGCCAACGGTGCGCTATTTCGCGTTCGCGTGACGAGGTCGACGACGCGGCCCAGTCGTTGTACGCCGAGACGCCCCAGACCTTTGTCGCCCAAAGGCGTGCGGGTGGAGTCCGACCCGACGGCCGGAGTGTTCCGCAAGCGCCGTTTCAGTTCGCGCTTAGGGCTGGCCGAGACGGTGAGCCAGCCACGCTCAATATCGATCCGGTTCATGCCAGACCCTGCATCCGCAACGATGATGCGGCCGCGAAGGTACGTCGCCTGGGAGCGAAGGAGCGCAGCCACGTCCGCCACCTGATTCACGTCATTCGAGGAGGGGGTGTCGTTTGCCGAGGCCAGAAATTCCTCTGACGCAGCAAGTAGCGCCGGGATGAACTGGATGTCGTCCTCGCTCAGATCGAGCTGAGGTGAGTACGTTGCCGGCAACAGGCGAACGAGTTCGGCGCTGAGACGAGCGGCCTCGGTGTTTGCCTGTTCGGCGGCACTGGACGGTACATCGCCACCCTCGGCGTCGGTCCATACGCGAGTGTCGACGCTCACTTCCGCGCCCGGAGACCCTGCATCGTAGGAGTTCTTGATGAGTTCGACGAGAGCTTGGAGGTCGTCGGTGATGAGGTCTTCGCCCAGCTTGAAGACGACGGTCGGATGGACACTCAAGGTCATAGGACCGAGGTCGCTCACAAGCGCTCCGTTCGTCGACGTACCAGCGCCTCCAACTTTACTCATTGTTCGTCGTTGGGCCGCATCGGAGGAGCCGTCGACATACTCGTATTCGACCGGAGCCCGTGATGTCCTCTCGGAGTTTGAGCGGTTGCAGTAACGGGTGCGCGAGGCGGCGAACGGGGCGAGGGGGGGACCCAAGGCCGCTGCTTCGCTGCCGCCGGCCTCACGTCGCTGGGGGGCACCCGGCATGGTTCAACTTTCGTCTATCAAACCGACTGCAGCGGTCTAGGAAGAATCATCCGCGGGTCTGATGATGTTGCTTGCTGAGACGATGGCCGTGATTCGCAACATGTCTTGGAGGGGGTTGCGGTGCTTCACAGCGCTTGAGGGCACTCAAGCACGCCAGTGCAGTTCGCCTGTTTCTCGGCCATGCACGCTCCGCGATCTTGGCGAGACACACGCAGATTTGACTTCCAGTTCGGGTTCGTCAGCGGGTCGACCACCCGGTCGCTGACCGGGGCCGAAGGGACCGCGGCGTCCGCATCTCGGTTGTGTTCGATTCAGGCTCGGAATCGGTCAAGTTCGACGTCGATGCAACCAGCGTCCACCGCTCTGGCGATGACGACGTCACGGCTCATCAGTGCGGCGTAGAGTGCATCGCGGTCTTCGTCTCGTCGCCCTCGTGCCCTCTCAGCCCTCCTCGAGCCGGGTGAACAGTCCGGCTGCCGGGCCGCGCCCCTCCTCGCCGCGCAGCACAGCGTCCGTGTCACCTGTGCTCAGCGACTCCGCGACGAATACCACTGCCACATTCGTCGTCGGCCGTACCGCTTTCGGCAACACCGAGTCACTGGTCGTACGCCAACACCGAGCTCGATCACCTCCCCTCACCCCACCAAAGGACCCCACACACATGAGCATGGAAGGCGTCGCCTGGAGCTCCCTCTACCGGATCTCCTCCGCCCAGGGCGGCAAGCACGGCATCTCCCGCGAGTCCGTGCGCCGCATCATGACCTTCGCGGTCCCCTACCGCGCCCGCCTCCTCCTCTTCATCGGCCTGTCCGTCGTCGGCGCGTTCCTCGCCGTAGCGACGCCGGTGCTCGCCGGGCGGGTGGTCGACACCATCGTCGCCCGGGGTGCCGTCGGCACGATCGTGCAGCTCGCCGTGGTCATCGCCGTCGTGGCCGTGGCCGACGCGGGCGTCTCGCTCGTCACGCGCTGGTACTCGGCGCGGATCGGCGAGGGCGTCATCCTCGACCTCCGCACCGCCGTCTTCAACCACGTGCAGAAGATGCCGATCGCGTTCTTCACCCGCACCCGCACGGGCGCCCTCGTCAGCCGGCTCAACAACGACGTGATCGGCGCGCAGCAGGCCTTCAGCGGCACGCTCTCCGGCGTGGTCACGAACGTGGTGGCGCTCGTCCTCACCCTGATCGTCATGCTCAGCACGTCCTGGCTGGTCACCGTGCTCGCGGTGATCATGCTGCCGATCTTCCTCATCCCCGCGCGCCGGATGGGCAGCCGCCTCGCCGCGCTCCGTCGCGAGGCCGCCGACCACAACTCCGCGATGAGCACGCAGATGACCGAGCGCTTCTCGGCGCCCGGCGCGACCCTCGTGAAACTGTTCGGCCGGCCCGACGAGGAGGCCGAGGAGTTCCGCGTCCGCGCCGCCCGCGTCCGCGACATCGGGGTCCGCACGGCGATGCTGCAGCTCGTCTTCGTCACCGCGCTGACCCTCGTCTCCGCGCTCGCCCTCGCGCTCGTCTACGGGCTCGGCGGCGTCCTCGCGCTCGGCGGGCAGCTCGACACCGGCGCGGTGGTCACCCTGGCCCTCCTCCTCACCCGGCTCTACGCGCCGCTGACCAGCCTCGCGAACGCGCGCGTCGAGATCATGAGCGCGGTCGTCAGCTTCGAGCGCGTCTTCGAGGTGCTCGACCTCCAGCCGCTCATCCAGGAGAAGCCCGACGCGGGCACCGTCCCCGAGGGCCCGGTGTCCGTCGAGTTCGACGACGTCCGCTTCGCCTACCCGTCCGCGGACAAGGTGTCCCTCGCCTCCCTCGAGGAGGTCGCCGTCCTCGACACCCGCGGCGGCGAGGAGGTGCTGCACGGCCTGTCCTTCCGCATCGAGCCGGGGCAGACCGTCGCGCTCGTCGGCACGTCCGGAGCCGGCAAGTCGACGATCGCGCAGCTGCTCTCGCGCCTCTACGACGTCGACAGCGGCGCGGTGCGCCTGGCAGGCACCGACGTCCGCGATGTCACCTTCGCCTCGATGCGCCACACCCTGGGCATGGTGACGCAGGACGGCCATCTCTTCCACGAGACGATCCTGTCCAACCTGCGCCTCGCCCGGCCGGAGTCGACCGACGACGAGGTGTGGGACGCCCTCCGCCGCGCGCGACTCGAGCCGCTCATCCGCTCCCTGCCCGACCAGCTGGACACCCTCGTCGGCGAGCGCGGCTACCGGCTGTCCGGCGGCGAGCGCCAGCGGCTGACCATCGCGAGGCTCCTGCTCGCCCAGCCGCGCGTCGTCATCCTCGACGAGGCGACGGCGGCGCTCGACTCGACCTCGGAGGCCGCGGTGCAGGCGGCGCTCAGCGAGGCGCTCGAGGGCCGGACCGCGATGGTGATCGCCCACCGCCTCTCCACCATCCGCAGCGCCGACCTGATCCTCGTGATCGAGGACGGCACGATCGTCGAGCGCGGCACGCACGAGGAGCTGCTCGCCGCGGCCGGCCGCTACGAGGAGCTGCACCGCACGCAGTTCGCCGTGCAGAAGGACGTGGCGGAGGAGGAGGCGGCGGCGCTCAGCGGGTCCTGAGCGCGACCGAAGTCGCTGGGGTGGGCGGGTCTCGATGCGCCCCTGCGGGGCTGCTCGACCAGCATGTCTGCGGGCGTCTCAGGCAGAGGAGACCCACCGCCGTCTGCGGGGCTGGTCTGCACACTCGCTTTCGACAGGGACCGCGACGGACGCACCAGGAGCCCTGCTTCAGCGGCTCTCGGCTCGACCCCGCCCCGGCTCCTCCCCGCCTCCGGGCGGCCACTGCCCTATCGTTACCGCTAACACGGGATCAGGCGGCGGGGGACGAGCATGGCCGACAGGCAGCAGCGCGCGGCGACCATCTACGACGTCGCCCGGGCAGCGGGGGTCTCGCATCAGACGGTGTCGCGGTTCCTGACGGGGACCGGCGGCATCCGCCCGGCGAACCGGGTCCGGGTCGAGGAGGCGCTGCGGACGCTGAACTACCGGACCAACGCCACCGCCCGCTCGCTCGCCACCCGGCGCACGCACCGCCTCGGGGCACTGGTGCACGAGCTGTCCGGGACCGGTCCGGGCAAGACGATGCAGGGGGCGAGCGACGCCGCCCGCCGGGCCGGCTACTCGCTCGACATCATCAGCCTCGACACCTCCGACGACGTCGAGCTCGCCGACGCATTGGACGCGCTCGGCAGCCGGGACCTGGAGGGCATCCTCGCCACGGCGCCCACCGACGAGGTCGATGCGGCGCTGCGCACGCTCGATCTCCCGATCCCGATCCACATCGACCGCGGCGGCGAGCGGACGGACGGCTCGTCGGTGGTCGGCACGCGGCTCGCCGTCTCGCACCTGCTGGAGCTCGGCCACCAGCGCATCGCGCACCTCGCCGGCCCCGAGCGCTGGATCTCCGCGCAGGACCGCGCGCGCACCTACCAGCAGTGCATGGCCGAGGCGGCGCTGCCCACCCGTCCACTTGTGCACGGCGACTGGTCCTCCCGCTCCGGCTACGCGGCGGCTCCGCAGCTCTTCGCGGAGGCCGGCGTCACGGCGGTCGTCGCCGCGAACGACCGGATGGCGCTCGGACTGCTGCTCTGGCTGCACGACAACGGCCGGCGGATCCCCGAGGACGTCAGCGTCGTCGGCTTCGACGACATCGCCGAGGCGGAGTTCTTCCACCCGCCGCTGACGACTGTGCGCCAGGACTTCACGGCGATGGGCCGCGCCTCCGCGCTGGCGCTGATCGCCCTGGTCGAGGAGTCCGACCGGGCGGGCGCCGTCGACTACCCGGCGCCGGAGCTCGTCGTGCGCGCGTCGACCGCCCCTCCCGCCTGAGGGATCCGCGAGCCCGCGCAACCACGACCGCGGACCCTCCGATCCCCGAATCGTGACCGGTAACGATTCACCCTTGCGGTGACGAAGACAGCGCTCTACGGTGATCCTGTCGCACAGTTCGTTACCGGTAACGAAACCCGGATCCACGACGCGACGCGCCTTCTGCAGAGCAGCAGAGGATTCACGCAGGGATGAAGACACCGATGAGAACGACGAAGTTCCACAGGCCGCTCGCGGCCGTGACCGCCCTCGCCGCCGCCGCCCTCCTGGCGGGCTGCACCGGCGCGACCAGCCCGGCCGCGACAGGCGACGCCGACGGCCCCGTCACCCTCGAGTACTGGTCGTGGGCCCCCAACATCGAGAAGATCGTCGACGTCTGGAACCAGGCGAACCCCGACATCCAGGTGGAGGTCAACACCTCGACCGGCGGCGCGGAGATCGTCGCGAAGCTCAGCGCGGCGAAGCAGGCCGGCACCCTGCCGGACCTCTCGAACACCACCTACGAGAACCTGCCGAACCTGATCACGAGCGAGATCGCCTCCGACGTCACCTCGATCATGGGTGACCGGGAGGCCGAGACGGCCGGCCCCGCCTGGGAGCTGACGACGTTCGACGACGTGAACTACGCCGTCCCGCAGGGCACCGCGCCGATGTTCCTCTACTACCGCACCGACATCTTCGAGGCCAACGGCCTGGCCGTCCCGACCACCTGGGACGAGTACGCCGACGCCGCCCGCGCCCTGCACGCCGCGGACCCGACGAAGTACCTCGCCACCTTCCCCGCGAACGACGCGCAGCTGTTCGCCGGGCTCAGCCAGCAGGCCGGCGCCGAGTGGTGGAGCCAGGAGGACGGCACCTGGACGGTCGCGATCGACGACCCCGCCTCGCAGAAGGTCGCCGACTACTGGCAGGGCCTGGTCGACGACGGCAGCCTCGCGACCTTCAAGACCTTCACCCCCGAGTGGCAGGCCGCGCTCGCCGACGGCACGCTGGCCAGCTGGCTCGGCGCGGTCTGGACTCCCCCGCTGCTGCAGAACAACGCGCCCGACACGATCGGGAAGTGGGCCGCGGTGCCGATCCCGCAGTGGACCCCGTCCGACCCGAGCTCCGGAGTCCTGGGCGGCAGCGGCACGATCGTGACCACCGGCTCCGACCACCCGGAGCAGGCGCGCGAGTTCGCGCTCTGGCTGAACACCTCGACCGAGGCCCTCGAGGCGTACATCGAGTACGCCAGCATCTGGCCCGCCGCGCTCTCCGGCCGCGAGCTGCCCGAGCTGCAGCAGGCCCCGGCGCTGCTGCCCGAGCAGACCGACTTCTACGCCACCGCCGACGAGATCGACCAGATGACGGCCTCGGTGACCTGGGGGCCGAACGTCTCGGTCGCCTACGACGCCTTCAACAACGCCTTCAGCGCCGCCGTCAACGAGAAGGGCAGCTTCGCGGAGGCCCTCGCGAGCGTGCAGGAGGCGACCGTCGCGGACCTCGAGAAGTCCGGCTACGACGTCGCCGGGCAGTGAGGCTCCCGTGACGGCCACCGCCGCGCCCCGGACCGGGCGCCCCTCGACCCTCGCCCCGCGCGCGGCACCCTGGTTCTTCGTCGCCCCCGCGGTCCTGCTCGCCGTCGCACTCCTCGCCCTCCCGCTGCTCTACACGGTCTGGCTCAGCTTCCGCGGCAACACCGTCAGCGGCAGCGGGCTGGGCGTGAAGAAGGAGACGTTCGTCGGCTTCGACAACTACGCGCGGACCCTGTCCGACCCCGCGCTCTGGGCCGGCTTCGGCCGGATGCTGACCTACGCGCTGCTCTCGGTGCCGGTCACGATGATCCTCGCGCTGGTGTTCGCGCTCCTGCTCGACAACCTCTCCACCCGCTTCGGCCGGTTCTCGCGGATCGCGATCTTCGTGCCCTACGCGGTGCCGGGCGTGATCGCCGCGCTGATGTGGGGGTTCCTCTACCTGCCGGGCGTCAGCCCCTTCGTCGACGCGGCGACCGCTCTGGGGCTGCCCGCTCCGGTCTTCCTCGGCCCGGAATCGGTGTTCCTCTCGGTCGCGAACATCGCGATCTGGGGCTCGGTCGGCTTCAACATGGTGATCCTCTACACCTCGCTGCGCGGTCTGCCGTCCGAGATCTACGACGCCGCCCGCATCGACGGCTGCTCCGAGCGCCAGCTCGCGCTGCGGATCAAGCTGCCGCTGATCGTGCCGGGAGTGATCATGACCGGGCTCTTCTCCGTCATCGGGGCGCTGCAGGTCTTCTCGGAGCCGAACACGCTCGTGACGCTCACCACGGTGATCGGCTCGGACTGGGTGCCGATGATGCTGATCTACCGCGACGCCTTCGTGACCAACGACCTGTTCTCCGCGTCGGCGACCTCGGTCGTGGTCACCCTCCTCACCCTCATCGCCTCGCTCGGCCTGCTGCGGTTCCTGCAGTCGCGCGCCTTCGGAGAAGACTGATCATGACCGACACCCTCACCAAGCTCCCGCCCGTCCTCGAGGACCCGCGCCGGGCCGCGCAGTCGGTCCGCGGGCGCCGCCGCGGCCCCACGGTCACCCGGCCGCGGGCCGCGTTCTGGCCCACAGCGGTCCTGCTCGTCGGGGCCGTGTACTGCCTCCTGCCCGTCTTCTGGCTCTTCACGGCAGCGACCAAGCGCTCGGGCGAGCTGTTCACCACGTTCTCGCTCTGGCCGAGCTTCACCGGCGGGTTCCAGGAGAACTTCGCCCTGCTGCTCGGGGTCGGCAACGGCGCGTTCTGGTCCTGGTGCCTGAACAGCCTGATCTTCGCCGGCGGCGGCGGGCTGCTCGGCACCGCGGTCTCCGCTCTCGCCGGCTACGGCCTCGCGAAGTACTCCTTCCGCGGGAAGAAGCTGGTCTTCAACTTCCTGCTGATCGGGGTGCTCATCCCCGGGGTGATCCTCGCGATCCCGCAGTACCTGCTGCTCTCCTCCGTCGGGATCGCCGGCACCTACTGGTCGGTGCTGCTGCCGTGCATGATCAGCCCGTTCAGCATCTACCTCTGCCGCATCTACGCCACCGCGGTCGTGCCCACCGAGATGCTCGAGGCCGGGCGGATCGACGGGGCGAGCGAGTGGCGGATCTTCTCGCGGATCGCCGTCTACCCGATGGTGCCGGGGCTGATCACCGTGTTCCTGCTGCACTTCGTCGGCATCTGGAACAACTTCCTGCTCCCCTTCATCATGCTCTCGCGCACCGACATGTTCCCGCTGACGGTCGGCTTCTACTCGCTGATGAACCAGGGCAACGACCAGCCCAACACCTACAACGTCGTGATCATGGGCTGCCTCGTCTCGACCATCCCGCTGATCGCGCTCTTCCTCTTCCTGCAGCGCTACTGGCGCCTCGACCTCGTCAGCGGATCGCTCAAGGGCTGACCGCCCCGCCCCGCCGACCGCCCTGTCCGACCGCTTCTCCGCGCCGACCACCTCTCTCACACCGAAGGATCGACATGACCACCACCGAGACCGCCACCGCCCCGACGGCGACCGGCAGCACCCTCCCCGACGGCGGCTGGCCCGTCATGCTCACCCCGTTCCGCGAGGACCGCTCGCTCGATCTCGAGCAGGTCGACGCCCTCACGGACTGGCTGATCGACAACGGCGCCGCCGGCATCTTCACCGTCGCGCTCTCCAGCGAGATGTACGACCTCACCGAGGAGGAGCGCCTCGCCCTCGCGACGCGGGTCGTCGCCCGCTCCGCCGGCCGCGTTCCGGTGGTCGCCTCCTCCGTCTCCTCGGGCACCGCGGAGGAGCAGGCCGCGTCCGCCGCCGCGATGGCCGCGACCGGGGTCGACGCGGTCGTGCTGATCTCCTCGCTGGTCGGCGGGCTCACCACCACCGAGGAGGAGTGGCGCGCGACGGTGCAGCACATCCTCGACACCGTGCCGGGGGTCGACTTCGGGATCTACGAGTGCCCGGTGCCGTTCAAGCGCCTGCCCTCGACCGAGAACGTCGCCTGGATGGCCGGGACCGGCCGCTTCGTCTTCTACAAGGACACCTCGCACTCGCTCGACACCATGCAGGAGCGGCTCGCCGCGATCGCGGGCACCCGGCTGAAGCTCTACAACGCGCAGATCTCCTCCCTCACCGACTCGCTCCGTGCGGGCGCCGCGGGCCTCAGCGGCTACGCCGCGAACATCTACCCGGAGCACGTGGCCTGGCTCTGCGAGCACTACGACGACGAGCCCGCCGAGACGGCCGTCGCCGTGCAGCGCCTGCTGACGGTCGCCGAGCACACGATCAACTCCCGCTACCCGACCTCGGCGAAGTACTACCTCCGGCACAGCTCGCGTCTGGCGATCGAGCCGATCAGCCGCTGGAAGCCCGAGGGCATCGGCGCGCACGAGGGCGCACCGCTGCTGGAGCTCGCCGCCTACATCCGCGACCTGCGCCTCCCCGGGGCGGCGCGGGTCGACGGCGCCCGCTAGATGCTCGTCGGGGCGTACCCGTCGCTGCCGGAGCACGCGCGTCGCGACGCGGCGGCCTTCGACGCCTTCCACGAGCGGATCGCGCTCGTCACCGGGTGCTCGGGGTTCGAGATCCCGTTCGGCAGCGCCTTCGTGCCCGACGAGGCGGAGCTGCTGCGGCTGCTGCGCCGCGGGGGGACGCACGTGCTCACCCTGCTGCCGGCGGTGCTCGAGCGCGGGGTCGGGCTGGCGGATCCGGTCGAGGAGCGCCGGGGCGCGGCGGTCGCCCTGGTGCGGCGGGCCATGAGGGCGGCCGCGGCGGCGAACGACCGCGAGCAGCGGTCGGTCGTCGACGCCGTGCTGCTCCACTCGGCGCCGCGGACGACCCGCGGCTCCGCAGGGGCGGCCCGGGCGGCGTTCTCGCGGAGTCTCGCCGAGATCGCCGAGTGGAACGCGCACGGCGTGCGGTTCGTGATCGAGCACTGCGACTCCTTCGAGGGACCGGACCCGGCGAAGGGCTTCCTCGACCTGCCGACCGAGCTCGAGCTCGCCGCCCGCCACGGCCTCGGCACCGCGATCAACTGGGGCCGCTCCTACCTCGAGACCCGCCGCCTCGACGGCCCGCTCGAGCACGCGCGCGCCGCGTGCGACGCCGGCACCCTGGCGATGCTCGGCGTCTCGGGAGTCAGCGACACGGCCACGCCGCTCGGCCCCGCGTTCAGCGACAGCCACGCCCCCGTCCGCACCGACGACACCGTCCCGAGCCTGCTCGATCCCGACACCCTGCAGCGCTTCCTCGGGGTGGATCCCGGAGCTCGAGTCGTCACCAAGGTCGCGGGCGGACCGCACGCACTCGCCGCCTCCGCCCACGCCGCCCGCCGGCCCTTCCCGCCGGCCGAGCAGCCCCGCAGGCTCCCCCTGCCGACCGAGCAGCCCCGCAGGCCCCACATGCTGGTCGAGTAGCCCCGCAGGGGCGTATCGAGACCCGCCGTCCCCGGCAGTTCCGGCCTGACGACACGACGCCGACCACATCACCGCTCTCTGGAGACACGCCATGACCCACCACCCCGCCGACACCCGCTACGACCGCATGACCTACAACCGCTCGGGCCGCAGCGGCCTGAAGCTGCCCGCCCTCTCGCTGGGCCTGTGGCACAACTTCGGCGAGACGAAGCCGATCGAGACCCAGCGCGCGATCGTCCGCCGAGCCTTCGACCTCGGGATCACCCACTTCGACCTCGCCAACAACTACGGCCCGCCCTACGGCTCCGCCGAGACGGCGTTCGGCCGGATCCTCGCGGAGGACCTGCGCCCGTACCGCGACGAGCTGGTCCTCTCCACGAAGGCCGGCTACGACATGTGGCCCGGCCCCTACGGCGATCACGGCTCGCGCAAGTACCTGCTCTCCTCGCTCGACCAGAGCCTCGGCCGCCTCGGCGTCGAGTACGTCGACGTCTTCTACTCGCACCGCCCCGACCCCGAGACCCCGATCGAGGAGACCATGGGCGCGCTCGCGACTGCGATCCAGCAGGGCAAGGCCCTCTACGCGGGCGTCTCGAACTACTCGCCCGAGCAGACGATCGCCGCCCGCGACGCGCTCGCCGCGCACGGGGTGCCGCTGCTGATCCACCAGCCCCGCTACTCGATGCTCGACCGCCGGCCCGAGGAGTCGGGGCTGCTCGATCTCGTGGAGCGGGAGGGCATCGGCGCCATCGTCTTCTCCCCGCTGGAGCAGGGGCTGCTCACCGACCGCTACCTCTCCGGCGAGATCCCGCCGGACTCGCGCGCCGCGGTCGGGCACTTCCTCAAGCCCGGGGCCCTCGAGGGCGACTACCAGCGGCTGATCCAGGGCCTGAAGGAGATCGCGGACGGGCGCGGCCAGAGCATCGCCCAGCTCGCCCTGAACTGGGTGCTGCGCTCCTCCGCTGTCACCTCGGCGATCATCGGCGCCTCGAGCGTGCAGCAGCTGGAGCAGAACGTGGCGGCCCTCGACGCGCCGCCCCTCTCGGCGACCGAACTCGTGGCGATCGAGGATCTGCTCCCGCACTGACACCGTGCCGACCGGCGAGCTCGGATGCATCCACACGTCGGTTCCCGGCCCCGCGAGTCGAGGGCGTCCTGAGGGACGAGGCTGCACGCGGCATCGGACATCGACGTCCGCTAGCCGACGATCCTGTCCAGGGTCGCGGCGGGAAGATCGAGCCGGTTCAGCAGGCGGAGGACGACGAAGACGCTGGGGTTGTCCTGGTCGCCGCGCTCGATGCGGCGCAGGGTCGCGGTTCCGACGCCTGCGTCGCGCGCGAGGTCCTCCTGGCGGAGCCCCCGCTCCAGCCGGGCTCGGCGCAGGTGCGCTCCGAGCCGGCGTGCGGAGTCGGTGGTGGGGTGGAGAGGTCGAGGCATCGGCGATCGGCCCTTCGGTGCTCAGTCGGACGGGATCGGGGTGCCGCGCCGGCCGTAGGCGCCGGCGGCGAGGAACGCGGCGGCCAGCAGTGCGGCGACGAGCCAGAAGGCGTTGAGGAGCCCGAACGACTCCGAGAGGCCGCCGATGACGGGCGGGCCGGCGAGGTTCGCGAGGTAGCCGACGGAGGCGACGATGCTGACGCGGGCGGCCGGGTTCGGACCGCTGTCGGCGGCGGCGGACATGCCCAGGGGGAAGCCCATCGAGACGCCGACCGCCCAGAGCACCGTCCCGAGGAGGATCAGCCAGGTGGGCCCACCGAGGATGAACAGCACGAGTCCCAGCACCCCGACGGCGGCCGTGATCCGGATGGTGGCGACGCGGCCGATGCGGTCGACGACCGGGCCGCCGACGACGCGAGCGATCGTCTCACCCAGGGCGAAGACCGTGAAGAAGAGCGCGGCGACCGTCTCCGTCTGTCCGTGGCCGTCCCGGGCCGAGAGCGACAGCCAGCTGTTCGCGGTCCCCTCCCCCAGCTCGGCGCCGAACATGACCACGCCGATGAGCAGAAGCCGCCAGTCGGCCAGGACCCGCAGCCGCTGACGCCAGCCACTCGAGGCCGGGGCTCCCGCGGCGCTCGCCTCGACGGCCTGCGCCGCCGGAAGGTAGCGGACCGCGATCAGGCCGGCGATCGCGATCAGCACCGCCTCGGCGCAGAACTGCCACTCGAAGCGGATCCCGGCCGCCGATGCGCCGGCGCCGATCACGGAGCCGAGGATCGCGCCCGCCGACCAGGCCGCGTGCAGCAGCGGCATCAGCGTCTTCTGCACGGCGGCCTCGACCGCTGCACCCTCGACGTTGATCATCACGTCGAGCGAGCCGACCCCCAGGCCGACCGCGACGAACCCGACGATCGTGATGCCGAGGGAGCCGGCGACTCCGGCTCCGAGACCGACGACGGCCACGCCGGCAGCGGTCGTCAGGAGGGCGCCGAGGATCGCGCGCCGGGCACCGAGCTTCGACAGCAGCAGCGCCGCGACGCCCAGGCCGGCGATCGAGCCGACGGTCACGCCTGCCAGGGCGAGGCCGATCACGGCGTCCCCGATCCCCAGGGAATCGCGGATGCTCGGGAGTCGCGGACCCCAGGTGGAGACCGTGACGCCCCCGAGGGCGAACATCACCATGACGGCGTTCCGCCACGCGGTGGTCGAGTGGCGGGAGGGAGCGAGGGCGGTGCCGTGAACGTTCACAGGCCAGACGCTAGCAGAGGTCCACGCAGAACCGTGAACGTTCCGATTTCTGCAGAGAAAGAAAGCCTGGGCGAGCGCATCGGTGCGCCGACCCGTGCAGTCGCGGTCAGGCGGAGTCGCGCAGGAGGAGTGTGAGCCCGACGACGGACTCCCCCACCGGCCCCGTTCCGCCGTCGGAGAAGGCCCGCTCGAGCAGCGTGACGGCCGCCTCCGCGAGCCGAGCCTTGTCGATCGCCAGGGTCGTCAGCTCGGGCGTGACGAGTCGGCCGATGTCGAGGCCGTCCACGCCGATCACCGCCACCTCTTCGGGCACGCGGCGCCCGGCCCTCGCCAGCGTCTTGAGCACGCCCAGCGCCATGATGTCGTTGTAGACGAGGACCGCGTCGAGCTCCGGGCACTGCTCCAGCAGCTCGCCGGCCCCGCGCATACCGCCCTCCATGCTCTCCTCCGCGACGAGTGCCGGCAGGTCCCGCCAGGACAGGTCGTGCTCCTCGAGACCTGCGCGGAAGACGTCGCGGCGGACGTCGGTCCCCACCTCCGAACCGAGGAACGCGATCCGGCGCCGGCCCTGCGCGACGAGACGATCGACGGCCGCCCGGACCCCCTGCTCGACCTCGAGCACGACCCGCCCGTTCAAGCGCTCGTCGGCGGGCCCGTCGATCATCACCAGCGGCAGTCGCCGCTGCCCGCCCCGCAGCACGTCCTCGGGCAGCAGCGACAGGGTGTCCGTGCGGCAGCCTGTGAGCACCAGCGCGTCGACGCCCGAGACGATCGTCGCGAGCTGCCCGCGCGCCTTCCCCCGGTCCGTGCCGACGTCGCAGAGCAGCACGCCCCAGTCCCGGTCGGCCGCGACCCGGTTCACCGCCGCGGCGAGTTCCGCGAAGTACGGGTTGCTCAGGTCCTCGAGCACGAGCCCGATGATCGTGCGGCGCCCGCGGACCATGCTCTGCGCCGCCCGGTTCGGACGGTAGTTCAGCTCCCGCGCCGCCGCGATCACACGCGCCTTCGTCGTCGCCCGGACATCCGCCATGTCGTTGAGAGCACGGCTGACCGTCTGCCGCGACACGCCTGCGACCCGCGCCACGTCGATGATCGTCGCCGGAGCAGGAGGAACGGACATGGCACGAGGGTACGCGCTGGGCGCGCCCCCTCTCAGGGCCGTCGGAGTCGCTCTGCGTCCGCGACCTGCTCGTCGGTTGCGCTCTCGACGTCCAGCAGCAGCCGTTCCGAGGTCCCCGCCGCTCAGAACAGCCGGACCGCGTCCTCCGGCTCGTCCAGCCCGCGGACCAGCGTCGGGATCCGCTTCTTGAAGGCGAAGAACCCGCGCACGGCCGACGGCCACGCGGTGCCGTCCCAGCGGCGGCGCACCGTGACGAGCGCGATCCCCTCCTGAGCGAGGGCGGAGCGGAGCGCGTCCAGCCGCTCCTGCACGGGGCCGACCGGCGCGTACGGGACCACCACGGTGTCGAGCCGCTCGGACGCCGCCCAGCCGACGACCGTTGCGGGCAGCGCATCGGCCAGCACGCGCGCCGGCCGGCCGCCCTTGTCCGGCGTGCGCTCCGCGGCGTCGGCGATCGCCGCGGCGGTGAAGTCCTGCACCGCCTCGGAGACCGCGAAGGGCGAGCGCTCCCCCGGGTCGGCGACGGCCGCGGTCGCGATCAGCCGCTCCGCCAGCCCGGGCTGCTCGGCGAGGAGGCTCCCCGCGTCGAGGTCCTCCTCGTGCAGCAGCAGGCCGGGGCGGGTGCCGAGGGTGCCGACGACGTCGTCCGGCTCGATCGGCGTCCGGGGCGGGAAGTGCTCCTCGCTGAGCGCGGGCGCCGAGGTGGCGAGGCCCTGCGGCGAGAAGCGGCCCTCGGTGTACTTGGCGATGTTGGACGCGGTCGCGAGGTACGTCTTGCCCGGGGTCTGCAGGCCGGCGACCCAGCGCCAGGAGAGGGTGTTGGAGGCGGCGTCGCCGTCGAGCAGGTGCCGGTAGAAGAAGTCGGCGCCGAGCTGCCAGGGCAGGCCGAGGGTGAAGATCCAGATGCTGGCGAACCACATGCGCGTGTGATTGTGCAGGTACCCGGTCTCGACGAGCTCCTGCACCCAGGCGTCCATCGCGTCGATGCCGCTCCGGCCCTCGATCGCGTCGGCGTAGCCGGTCGGGAGGTGCCCCTCGAAGTCGCTCACCTCGCGGCGGTAGCGGCGCCACACCTCGGGGTTCTGCTCGAGCCAGCCCTTCCAGTAGGTGCGCCAGAACACCTCCTGGACGAACTTCTCCGCGGCGGTGAGCGTGTGGCGGGCGAGGACGGCGGCGACGACCTCCCGCTCGGTGACGAGCCGGTGGCGGAGGTACGGGGAGAGCCCGGAGACGTTGCTCCGGGACGGTCCGTGGTCGTGATTGCGCTCGCGCGTGTAGGCGGAGCCGGCGCGCGCGACGAAGTCGTCGAGCGCCTCGAGACCGGCGGCTCGGGTCGGGATGAACATCCCGCCATCATGCGTCGCGCTCCGGGGCAGGGGCTGACAGCGGCGGAGTGAGCACGCGCCACCGGCGCGGAGAGCGGGCGGTTCGCCGCGCATACTCCCGGGCGCGAAGAAGGGCTGCCACCTCTGGAGCAGGTGGCAGCCCTTCTTCGCGCGGGTCGGAATCCCGGTCAGAACCGCCCGGCCATGGTGAAGCCGTTGGCGTCGACGTGCTTCTCGATGATCGTGATGCCGAGAGCGCCCGCGATGGAGGTCCATGCGGTGAGCTCGTCGCGGTTCTCGAGACCGGTGCTGGTCTGCACGAAGCCCCGTCGGGAAGTGATGACGGCCGTGCTCCCGTAGCTCGGGCCGCGACCGCTTCCGGCGTCCTGGTAAATCACGATCATGTTCATTTCGTCATCCTCTGTGTCGGGGCCGATGGTCGATGTCGAGCCTGTGTACTGCCAGTGCCAGGGTTCGCTCGAGAAGGTCTGCGTGAAGTCGAATTCGCGGGCATGACGGACGAGCCAGTCGTGCTGCCTGTTCCAGATGTCGACCGCTGTTCCGAAGCCGTGCGTCGACGAGCCCGGGCGGGCGATGGACACCGGGCCCTCGGGGTGCTCGTAGCGGTACTGCTGCTGGACGAGGTCCCGGTAGCCGCCGTCCGGAGAGGTGACGACCATCGTGACTCCCGTCGCAGCCCTGCACGCCGCGACCATCGCCGTCCACTTCGCCGCAGTCGATCGTTCGAGCAGCACGGTCCCCGCACTGCCGGCGACCGTGGTCAGTCTCGCCGGGTCGACAGCACCGTTGCTCTCCGGAGGGGAAGCGGCGCGGGCGGCCGCTGCCGGGCCGAACAGGTGTTCCACCGTCAGGAGCGACAGGCCTCCGGCGGCTCCCGCGACGACCAGTCGTCTCGATAGCGATGTCATGTTCTCCCCGTGCGTGAGTCGGTGGCCCGCCGATCGGACCCGCGAGACGCTCTCGCTCGATGCAGACGCGGATCGGCCGAGAGGAACGGTGGGTCGGGATCGGATGAATCAGTGAAGAGACATCGGGCGGCGAGGGGGTTCCCCCTGTGAAAGGCGGCGTCGTTGTCGACGTCGAAGGCATCACCTTCGCAGTCGAGCCGGGCTGCGACGGTGGCGTGCGCGTTCCGTGGCGCGTCATGCAGCTCTGCACACCCGGGGCGGCGATCGGCGTCGGTCATGCTGGTGGCGTGGAGAGTGTCGCGGAGTGGCCGACCGGCGAGTGGGTCGTGGATCCGGTGACCCAGGTGGAGTGGCCGGTGCCGGAGGGGATCAGCCCCGAGCGGGTCGTCGAGCACGCGCGCCGCGCCGACGCGGGTGAGCTCGTCGACCTCCGCTTCTTCCTGGGGCCCGGGCACGACGGTGCGCTGTGGGACGACCAAGGTCCCCGGGAGCCGAGCGACTTCGGGGTGTCCTCCGCCTTCACGACCGATCTGCAGGCTTGGATCGAGGTCTGGCTCACGCACCGCGACGTCTTCGACGGGTGGGACGGGAGCGTCGACACCGCGGAGAGGCTGCGCGAGGGCGCGCGGCTCGCGCGCCGGCTCCAGCGGGAGCTCTACGACGTCGCCCGCGTGCTGTCGTCGTACGGGCCGTGAAACTTCGTCCTCCGGTCCCGCTCCTGCGCGGCTCTTCCGCGACGACACCCTCGCGAAGCGCCAGGACGCCGCTCGAAGCGCCATTGGAGCGTCGGCGTCTTCACCGTCTCTGCGGCCGATCCTCGCGCGTCAGCGGCGCGGGAGCCCGGCGACGCCCGCATGAGCCCGCGGAGAGCGGTGCACGTCGACCATCCGTGGCCGGTGCGCTGATCGCAATGACCTCAGCCGGTGACGAGAGGCTCGACCAGGGGGCGGCGTCCGGTGCTAATCTCGCCGGGAACAACGGCAGACAGGATCTGCTCGTTACTCGTGTGAGAGCCCCGCGTGATGTGGGGCTTTTGCAGTTTCCTGGGGAAGCGATGCCGCAAAGGCTGATTCCGGTGGCCCTGTTCATCGGGCCCGGCCGCGACGGAACCGCGATGATCGAAGTCTTCGCGCACTTGAATCTGCGCGCTCAGGACGTCGTGATCTTCCACGTCACGCCTCTGCGTCGCTCGACTCTCGAGCGGGCACGGAGACCACCGAGGAACGGAGGACCCCGCCATGAGCAGCACTCCACAGACGGACCCGCTGATCGGCGGACCGGTCAGCGACGACGAGCAGCGCGCGTATTCCGCCTGGGCGGAGCGTATCCAAGCCGGTCGGTACGAGCCCGCCGCTGACGGCGAGGTCTTCGAGGGAGCAGCAGCGGCCGAGAGGGTCGCCGGCGTGCTGTCGTCGTACGGGCCGTGAAGCCTCCTCGTCCTGTCGGACCCCTAGGAGACGAGCTCCTCCGCCGCTACGCTCACGACATCCGGGACGGACTCGAGACGGGGTTTCCGATGAGAAGCACGCGGATCGCGCTGGGCGTCGCCGGCGTGCTGCTCGCGGCAGGCGTGGTCGCGACGACGACGACGAGCGTCTCCGCCATGAAAGCCGGCGAAGACGCTGCACGCGGCCCCGAGCAGATCGCCCACCACGATGCCGCGGGCGGCGAGCACACGATCTCCCCGGAGGAGGCCGTCGCGGAGCGGGTGGCGGACTTCCCGGCTCTGCAGCCGTACGACACGACCGAGCCCCTGGTGCCGGTCTCCGAGCTCGTCGGCTCCCTGCGAGCGGGCAACGACGGCGCCGAGAAGATCCCCGTCTTCGCCGCCGCCCTGGCCTACGGAGATCTGCGGAGGATCGCTCCGGGCTTGGGCTCCGACCTGCAGATCGCAGCGGACCGCCCGGTCTGGGTCCTGACGGTGCACGACACCGTCCAGAACTACGGCGCGCTTCCCGGCACGGTGGCGAAGACCTGGGACGTGTACACGGTCGTCGTCGACGGCCCCTCGAGCGACATGATCGAGTCCGGGACCGGCCTGGACATCGAAGCACTCGGCGTCGAGGGGGCGTACGTCGACTAGCCGCCCGGACGATCTCGACCCACTGCTCCCCCGCACCTACCCCTTCGCCTGGAAGTACACGTCCACGAAGTAGTTCGTGGAGTTGTACGACGACGACGGCATGACTCCGCCGGATCCGTAGCGGTAGACGCCGTTGTCGCCGGAGGCCGAGGTCAGCGCGCCGTTGGTGACCGGCGAGGCGAGCCCCGCTCCCGTGGCGGCGTAGTAGCCCGCCGGCGCGAGGTACGACACCGCGTAGCGCGCGCCCGGCACGAGCTCGACCGGTGTCGCGAAGGCGGCGCTCTGCCAGCCGGTCGCCGTCTCGCCGGTGAAGGTCACCTGCGCGATCCGCGTGCCGGAGGCGTCCCACAGCGACCCGACGTGGGTCCCGGTGTTGCGGGAGCCCTTGTAGAAGGCGATGCCGGTGGCGCTGCCCGCCGTCGACGCGGTGAAGGACATCCCGACCTCGACCGAGGAGGAGTCCTCGGCGGAGGCGGTCGCGGGGGTCGTGTCCGCGAAGAGGCGCGTGCCCGACGGGGTGGTCGGCGTCGGGGTCGGGGTTGGCGTGGGTGTCGCCGACGGCGTGAAGGAGACGTCGACCAGGTAGTTCGTGGTCGAGCGCTGCCCCGCGAAGCCGCCGGAGTAGGTGTACGCGCCGGAGTCGCTCGCGGTGACGAGCGGGCCGCGCGTGGATCCGGAGCCGAAGCCGTTGATCGTGGCGGAGTAGTTGCCGGTGGTCGTCGTGTAGGCGGCGACGTAGTCGGTGCCGCCGGTCACGGCCACCGGAGTGGCGAACGTCACCTGCTGCCAGCCGGCCGTGCTCTCGGCGGTGAAGGTCGCCCGGCCGATCTCGGCGCCGGTGTCGGCGTTCGAGAGCGTGCCGACGTGCGTGCCGGTGTTGCCCGGGCCCTTGTAGAAGCGGAGCGACGTGATCGTGCCGTCCACCAGCGGGGCGAAGCGCGTGCCCAGGGTGACGGGCGTGCCCTCGGCGACCTGCGCGATGCCCGGGGTCGTCGAGTCGTCGAAGAGCCGGCAGGGGCAGGCTCCCGCGACGGTGTCCGGCGCCTGGGTGGTGAAGGTCCAGCTGCCGCCGGCGGTGACGGTGCCGCCGCCGGTCGCGGTGCCGGCGAGGGTCGCGGTGTAGCCGGTCGACGCGGCGAGCGGGGCGGTGGGCGTGAAGGTGGCGGTGCGGGTGGTGGCGTTGTACGCGGTGCTGCCCGCGACGCTCGCGCCGGCGGCGGTCTTCAGGGTCATCACGACGGTGCTCGCCGTGACCGCCTTCGAGAAGACGGCCGAGACCTTCGTCGACGGCGCGACGCTCGAGGAGCCGGCCAGCGGGGTCTGCGAGCCGACGCTCAGCGGCGTGGCGTCGACCGTGCTGTAGACGGCGTCGACGAAGTAGTTGTTCGCGCGGTAGCTGTCGGTCGGGAAGCCGCCGGTGGTGCTGTAGACCCCGGCGGGCGTCGCGCCGAAGCCGCCGGCGACCGTCAGCGGGGCGGCGGCGTAGCCGGTGCTCGACCAGAACCAGTCGGCGGACGAGTAGTGGCCGGTCGTGGT
Organism: Rathayibacter sp. PhB179; assembly: GCF_004345345.1. Classification (NCBI taxonomy): domain Bacteria; kingdom Bacillati; phylum Actinomycetota; class Actinomycetes; order Micrococcales; family Microbacteriaceae; genus Rathayibacter; species Rathayibacter sp. PhB179. Next base: position 798,710 of record NZ_SLVD01000001.1, read on the forward strand.
CGTGTACGAGACGACGTAGGTGGTGCCGGCGGTGACGGCGACGGGCGCGCCGAACGTGGCGGTCTGCCAGCCGCTCGCCGACTCGTTCGCGAAGGCGACGGTGGCGAGCTGCCGGCCGTCGACGCTCCAGAGGGCGCCGGTGTGCGGGCCGGTGTTGGCCGCGCTCTTGTAGAAGCGCACGCCCTGGATGAAGCCGTCGGCGCTCGGGGTGAAGCGCAGGCCGAGGGTGGCCGGATCGACGTCGCCGGAGTCCGCGGTCTTCGGCACCTCGGCGCCGAACACGGTGGCCGTGCCGGTGATGGTGACGGCGCGGCTGGTGACGGCGCCGATGTTGGCGCTGTCGTCGACGGCGCGCACCCGGATCGAGCCGGTGCCCGCGCCGTGCTGGACGTAGCTGTACGACCAGGAGGTGGTGCCGGTCGCCGGGTGCCAGGTGGCGCCGTCGGTCGAGACCTCGACGCCGGCGACCTTGCCCGAGGCGTCGGTCGCGGTGCCCGAGACCGACACGGTGCTGCCGTTGGCCTTGCTCGTCGCGCCGGAGGGGTTCGAGACCGAGACGGTCGGGCCCGCAGTGTCGGTGCTCTTCGTCGCGGCGACCAGGCCGCTCATCAGCGTGGTGGGCTGCACGCCCATGTCGGCGAAGAGGTTCACCTGCGCCTGCTGCATCCGGACGTCGGCGGCGGCTCCGTCGCCGTCGTGCTGCTGGTCGAGGCCCCAGGTCCACTGCACGGAGCCTGCCGAGAAGACGAGCGCGCCGCTCGCCGCCTTGTACAGGGTGAGGTTGTGCCGGGTGGTGCCCGCGGCGACGGTGGTGCCGAAGTCCTGCAGGTACTCGGGGACGGCGCCGGTCGTCGTCGAGAGGCGGATCAGGCCGGGCGGCCGGGCGCCGTTGTCGACGTCCTCGTTGGACTCGTAGCCGATGGTGTGCGGCGCCAGCGCTGCGCTGCTCCCGGTGGCGAGGCCGGTGAGCGAGGTGCTGCGCCAGAGCCGCAGCTTCCCCTCCGCGGCGCTGACGGTCACCGGCAGGTCGGAGTAGTTCACCATGTAGAGCGTGCCCGCGAGGCTGTTCTCAGGCCGGCCGCCGCCGTTGGCCACCGAGGCGAAGCGCGGGTCGCGCCAGGTGCCGGTGGACTCGGGCGACGGGTCGGTCTTGGCGTTCGCCCAGGTCTCCTTGTAGGTGACGACGGTCCGGTAGTCCTGGCCGCCCGCGGTCGGCGAGGGCTCGTAGCGGGTACGCCAGTAGTTCTCATTGCCGGAGAGGAACTGGAGGTTCACGCCGGCGTCGCGCGCGGCGGTGACGTTCGCGCGCTGGGCGCCGGACCAGTACTCGTCGTGCCCGACGGAGAGGAAGGTGCGGTGCTGCTTCAGCGCCGAGCCGAAGCGGTCGGTGTCGACGCCGCTGAAGTAGCTGACGTCGTAGCCGTTGCGCTCGAGGAAGCGCACCAGCGGGAACTCGTTGGCGAAGTAGAAGTCGCGGCCCTGGTTGTCGCCGCGGGTGGTGACGGGGCGGTTGTAGCTGAGCTTGTAGGCGCGGCCGTTGGCGCCGCCGCTGTAGAAGTTCGAGCCGCCGTAGGTGTTGTAGGCCTGCCAGGTCGGGTCGGAGGTCTGGAAGAGCACGGCCGAGGTGCTGGCGGTGTCGCGCACGACGAAGGTGATCTGGCTCCGGCCGCCCGTGTCGGCGCGGGTGAGCAGGGCGACGTAGACGCCGGAGACGGCGGTGCTCGGCACGTCCCAGCCCGCCGAGACGGCCCAGGTGCCGCAGTCGTAGAGCTCGGTGGTGACGTCGGAGAGGCACTCGGGCTGGAGCTGCGGGAGGGCCGCGGTCGGGGTCACCGAGGTGATGAGACGCGCGCCCTTCCCGGCGTACCAGCCGGTGCGGTAGACGTCGATGGAGTAGGCCGCGGCGTCGGTGTCGATCTTGAAGTCGATGCGCTGGCCGACGTTGACGCTGATGTCGGTGGAGTAGCCCTGGATGGACGGGTCGCCGGCTCCGGTGATGTCCCAGACCGAGGGGTCAGTGCCGGGCTTCGCGTTCTCGCAGACGATGGCGTTCTGCCCGGGTGCGCAGGCGGTGTCGGCGCTCGCGGTGGGCACGACGAGGCCGACGACGACGAGGGCTGCGGCGGCGGCGATCGCGAGTAGCGAGGCGCGGAGGCGGCCGCGGCGGGTCGGCGGGAGGAGCCGCGGCGTCAGGGGGATGCGCGGAGCGGGGGCGGGGTCCATCGGGGACGCCTTTCGGGGGTCGTTCCCGCGTCGGGTACGCGGGAGCCGGCGACGGGGCACGTCCGGGGACGCGCCGAGCCCGGGTCCGCGAGGGTCCTGCAGCTCCCCCGCCAGGATCGGGGAAGAGGGGGACGCCGGGCGGGTGGACCGGGAATGCCGAGCAGAACGACGGTACCGGAAGCAGAACGCGCCAGGGGGTCGATTCGGCAACGATTCGTGGTAACGCGCTGTGCGGCCCCGGACTTCCGATGCCGACGTGACCGAGGCGGGGACGTTCCAGGCCGCTCGTCGCTGATCCGACGCCGGATCGTTACCGAGAGAGCGCTCTCTCAGGACGTACTCTGGGCAGGCGCAGCTGGGGGGCTACTCCCCCTCGTCGCTCCATCACTCAACGAGGAGGAACCATGCGGTCATCCCTGCACCGTCGTCTCACCCTTCCGGTCGCCGTACTCGCGGCCGCCGGGATCGCCCTCGCGGGCTGCTCCAGCAGCAGCGACCCCAACGACCCGAACGCCGGCGGCGGCGCGAGCTCCGGCGGCGCCGCCGGCGACGGCTCGGTCACCGTCTACGGCACCATCAACGGCGACGAGGCGACCCTGCTCGAGCAGTCCTGGGCGGACTGGGAGAAGGAGTCCGGGATCGACATCAAGTACACCGGCGACAAGGGCTTCGAGCAGCAGATCGGCATCAAGGTGCAGGGCGGCGACGTCCCGGATCTCGCGATCTTCCCGCAGCCGGGACTCCTCGCCGACACAGTCGCCTCGGGCAAGGTGAAGGAGCTGCCCGAGGGCGCCCTCGCCAACGTGAAGCAGAACTGGTCCGAGGACTGGCAGAAGTACGGCCAGGTGGACGGCACCCAGTACGGCGCGCCGCTGATGGCGAGCGTGAAAGGCTACGTCTGGTACTCGCCGGCGAAGTTCAAGGAGTGGGGCGTCTCGGTCCCGACGACGTGGGACGAGATGGAGGCGCTGGGGAAGACCATCGCCGAGAAGTCGGGCGGACCGTCCTGGTGCGCGGGCTTCGCCTCCGACGCCGCGTCGGGCTGGCCGGGCACGGACTGGATCGAGGACGCGGTGCTCCGCGAGTCCGGTCCGGACGTCTACGACTCGTGGGTCGCGGGCGACACCCCGTTCACCGACCCGAAGATCAAGGCCGCGTTCGACTCGGTCGGCTCGATCCTGCTCGACCCGACGCTCGTGAACGCGGGCTACGGCGACGTGTCCTCGATCAACTCGACGGCCTTCGGTGACGTGGCGCAGAACATCGCCAACGGCTCCTGCGCGCTGACCCACCAGGCGTCCTTCTTCGAGGGCTTCCTCACCGGAGCCGACGCGACCGTGGCGGAGGACGGCGACGTCTGGGCGTTCCTCACCCCGCCGATCAAGGCGGACGACGACCAGGCCGTCACCGGCGGCGGCGAGTTCGTCGCCGCGTTCGCGGACGACGCGGACACCGCGAAGGTGCAGGAGTACCTGGCCAGCGCCGACTGGGCGAACAGCCGCGTGAAGCTCGGCGGCGTCATCTCGGCGAACACCGGCCTCGACCCGGCGAACGCGAGCAGCGACCTGCTGCGCAGCTCCATCTCGATCCTGCAGGACCCGGGCACCACGTTCCGCTTCGACGCCTCCGACCTGATGCCCAAGGCTGTCGGCTCCGACAGCTTCTTCAAGGGCATGGTCGACTGGATCGACGGCTCGAGCACCGACCAGGTCCTCGACACCATCCAGGCGGGTTACACGTCGTAGCGGGCGGGCCGGTCGCGCGTGCCGAGCACACGCTGATCGAGCAGACCGCTCCGCGGGCCTACCTTTCATGCTGATCGAGTAGCCCGCGCAGCGGGCGTATCGAGATCCACCGTCCCCCGCCGGGTGGGTCTCGATACGCCGCCTGCGGCGGCTACTCGACCAGCATGAATGCCGCACGCTGGTCCGTCTGCATGCTGATCGACCAGCCTGCGCAGCGGGTCCCGCGCGTGCCGATCGAGCACGGCTTGCTCCTGCCGCAGCGTCATGTGGTCTGCTCGAAGCACGTCCCGTCCCGCTTCGAGAGGCCCGCCATGCATCCGTTCCCGACCCCGCCCCGTGAGGTCCTGATCGGCGACGCCGCGGCGTTCGTCGGCGTCACGCCCCGGACGATCCGGCACTACCACCAGATCGGCCTGCTCCCCGAGCGCGAGCGGGGCGGCGACGGGCGCCGCCGGTACGGACACGCGGAGATCGTCCGGCTGCTCTGGATCCGCCGCACGGCCGACGCCGGGATCGCCCTCGACGACATCCGCGACGCGTTCGCCGGCGCGGAATCGCTCGCCGCGGACGACGAGGACGAGGTCGCCGCCGTCCTCGCCCAGTTGGAGGAGACCCTCGCCGCGCAGGAGGCCGAGCTGCAGCGGCAGCGGGCGTCGGTGCAGCGCATGCGCACGCTCGGCAGCCGGCTGGGCCTGCTCGACGACCTCGTCTCCGGCCGCCTCGAGAGTGCGCCCGAGGGCTCGCTGCGCCAGGACGACCTGGACGTCCTGCTGGTCACCGAGCGCGTGTTCGGCCCGCTCGGCGCCGCGATCCAGGCCGGCCGCTTCGCCGCGCTCGCTGCGCACCCCGACCTGCGCGCCGCGTCCGACCGGGTCGACGCGGCCGAGGAGGCCCTGGACGATTCCGTCGCCCTCGACGACCCCCGCGTCGCGCAGGTGGCGGCCGAGCGGCACGCCTTCGAGACGGAGCTGCTGCGCGTCTGCACGGAGTCCGGTCAGCTGGAGGAGGACGACGCTCTCGTCGACGCCTGGGACGAGCGGCACCCGCCCGAGGACGCCGAGACGCCCGCCCCCGCGGCCGATCCGCGCGCCAGGAGCGCGGCAGACGTCATCCGGAGCCTGCCCTACGACTTCTCCCCCGCCCGCGTGCGCTGCATGGAGCTGGCCGTGCAGCTCGGCGTGGAGGAGCCGCCGGCGTCCTGACCGCCCGGGTCAGCCCGCGCGGATGCGGTCGGCGAGCGCCCGCGCGTCCTCGTCGCCGGGGAGGATCTGCACCGAGTCGCCCTCGATCGCCTGCATCACCGCCACGGCCGAGACGACCACGTCGCCGGCCCGCAGCAGCAGGCGCGCGTCCGGGCCGGCGCCCGCCGCCTCCGCCGTCGCGTCCTGGAAGAGCGCGGCGCCGTCCTCGTCGAAGCGCACATCGACGGTCCGGGCGTCGCCGGTGCCGGACACCTCGACCGAGGCGACACCCGCCCGGGTGAACGCCGCCGGGTCGACGAGCACGTCCTGGCCGCCGACCGCGGTGCACTGCGGATCCGCGCCCGCCTCGCAGACAGAGGAGACGGCGAGGTCGAGCCCGCCGCCGGTCGCCTCCGGCGCGGGCGGCGTGCAGCCGGCGAGCGCGAGCAGGAGGACCCCGGCGGCTCCTGCGGTGACGTGCGGACGGTTCACGATGCCCCCTCGGGTCTCGGAGCGCGCCACGATACCGAACGCCTGCGGGCACCGCACCCGCCTGCCCCATCGACCCCCTGCCGATCGAGCAGCCCCTTCATGCTGATCGAGTAGCCCGCACCGCGGGCGTATCGAGCGGAGGGGGCGCCTTCGGTGCCAGCACAGGGCGGGGACGCGACCGACGTGCATGCGGTGGCGGGTCTCGATACGCCCCTGCGGGGCTACCCGACCAGCATGACTGCGGGCGTCTCTTCCCAGTAGATCCACCGTCCCCAGCAGCCCGGGTCTCGATACGCCGCCGGCGGCGGCTCATCGACCAGCATCGGGCGAGCGCGCGAGTTGACCCGGAACGGGCTTCGGCCCGGGCGCGGGGCCCGACGTGCGTCCACTCGCGCGAGCAGGCAGCGCCGAGTGGACGCGTACAGGGGCCTGCTCGGGACTCGAGGCCCGTCGCGGGTCCACTCGAGGACTCATGGTGATCGAGTGGGCCGCGGAGCGGGCGTCTCGAGATCCACTGTGCCCAGGAGGGCGGGTCTCGATACGCCGCCGGAGGCGGCTACTCGACCAGCATGTGCCGGACGCGTGACCTCCCGCACGGCCGGCCCGCTTCATGCTGAGCGGCCTGCCCGCACGGCCGGCCCGCTTCATGCTGATCGAGTAGCCCGCGCAGCGGGCGTATCGAGCGGAGGGGGCGCCTCCGGCGCCATCGCAGGGCGGGGAAGAGACCGACGTCCTTGCGGTGGGTGGGTCTCGATACGCCGCCGGAGGCGGCTACTCGACCAGCATGAAAGACACGCCGTCTGCGGGGGCTGCTCGACCAGCAGGGAAAGGCACGTCGCCGGGGGCGGCTACTCGACCACCATGATCACTCGAAGAGGGAGAGGGTGAGCGTCGAGCTGTAGTCGCCGGCGTCGACGGTGGTGGGGGTCTTGAGGGTCAGGGCCGCGTTGGCGGTCCAGGAGCCCTCCTCGGCGACTCCGGCGGAGTCGTTGGTGATGGCGAGGAGCTCCTGGTCGACGAGGCCGACGCCGTCGGGGCCGCCGTCGAGGGCGGTGTCGACGACGTCGCCCTCGGCGACGAGGCCGGAGTCGCCGCCGTCGATCAGGTTCGGCGCCCAGCCGAGGTTCTCCGCGCCGATGGTGTCACCCGTCGACGAGGTGAAGTCGCTGGCGGTGCCGAGCACGTACCAGCCGGCGCCGGCGGGGATGTCCGCGGCGTCGCGGGTGTCGGTCACCGTCACGGTCGGCAGGGTGCCGGTGAACTGGCGGACGACGCCCGTCGAGCCGTTCTCGGTCAGGGCGGTGGAGTCGCTCGCGACCGTCATCGAGAGGGCGCCGCCGCCGGTGAGCGGGGCGATCTGCACGTTGACGTCGACGTCGTCGGCGCCCTGCTGCTCGTCGGCGAACGCGGTGCCGGCGACGCCGAGCAGGAGCAGGCCTCCGGCGATGCCGGCGGTTCCGCGGGTGAGAAGGGGGCGGATCCGTGTGGAGCGGGTGGTCATGGCGGGGGTTCTCCGTTCTCCGGCCGGCCTCGTCGCCGACTCGTCGTCGCGCGTCCCGCCCCTCCCATTCGATCATTATCGATCATCGAGGAAGAGCGTTCCGCACTGCCGAGCAGACTATCCCGTGGTCGCTCCGCGAGGAAAGACCCTGCTCGCGCGCCGCTTCGAGCCGTTGCGCCCGCGAAACCGCTCGGATACGGTGACCACAGCGATCGCTCTCCCCATGTTCTGAAATGATCGGAGTTGGCGGATCGCTCATCCCATTCGACTCGACGACGAGGCGCACTCATGCTCAACCGCTCTCCCCGGCACGCTCGAGGCTCCCAGCCCGAGCCCCCCTCGCCCAGCAGGCCGCACCGCAGGAAGGAGGGGAGGGGACGGACCCTCGTCGCGGCGACCGCGCTCGGCGCCCTGCTCGCCGCGGGGCTCGCCCAGGTGCCGGCCGCCCAGGCCGCACCCTCCGACGTCCAGGCCGTGACGATCACCGCGGCCGACGTCGCCGCCGCGGCGGAGAGCGTCAACGCGCTGACCTTCAAGGGCTTCGGCATCCTCTCCGCGAACTCGACCAGCGCGCTGCTGCTCGACTACAAGTCGCAGCACCCCGAGAAGTACTGGGAGCTGATCGAGACGCTCTTCGGCGGCGAGCACCCGATCATGACCACCATCAAGATCGAGATGGGGAACGACCGCAACACCTCGACCGGGCCGAACGTCGCGACGATGCGCTCGCGCGACGAGTACCCGAACGTGCAGCGCGAGCCCGGCTTCCAGCTGGCGGCGGACGCGCAGAAGGTCGCCGAGGGCGACGTGCACGTCAGCATCCTGCGCTGGAGCCGCCCCACCTGGGTGACCAGCGACGAGGACCAGTACATCTGGTTCAAGAACACCGTCCTGGCGGCGGAGCGCGAGTACGGGATCATGGTCGACTCGATCAACCCGGACACCAACGAGACCACGAGCCCGAACGCCGCGCTCTACAAGAAGTTCTCCACCTGGCTCCGCACCGACACCAAGGGCTACGAGGGCGCGAGCGCGCAGGACCCGAGCAACGGCTTCGCCTCGGCGGACGAGGGCGAGCGCTACCGCGCGATCCGCACGGTCGCGGCGGACACGGTCGGCACTCCCCCGACCTCCTTCGGCGACCAGCTGAACTCGACCACCGACCCGTCGCTCCGCGACGCCGTCGACGTCGTCGGCTTCCACTACGCCACCTCGGACGACGCGAACGGGAACCTCAAGAAGTTTGCGCAGACCTACGACAAGGAGATCTGGAACTCCGAGGGCCAGGCCACCTTCTCCAACTCCGCCGACCGCCCGAACAACACGAACCCCGACGGCCAGGGCGGCACCGGGACCGAGTTCGGCGGCACCAACAGCGCGCTCGAGATGAGCAACTGGGTCACCTCCGGCTTCGCGAAGTCGCTGCGGACCCTGAACATCTTCCAGCCGGCGATCGGCTCGTTCTACGACGGCTTCCAGTACTCCTCGAAGGAGCTCGTCAGCGCCCGCGACCCGTGGTCGGGCTGGCTCTACTACGACGGCGGCCTGGCCGCGGTCGAGCAGTACACGCAGTTCGCGCAGCTCGGCTGGGAGAACGAGGACAACACCGCCGGCGTCTGGCGCGGCATCCCGCAGGCCTCCGGCAGCGCGCTCGGCGGCGGCAACCCGCCCAGCGGCGCCTCGACCGGCGCGGTGTCGTACACGACGCTCGCGGCGCCCGACGGCTCGGACTTCTCCACCGTGATCGTCAACGACAGCCCGTTCGAGAAGACCTACGCGATCTCGGCGGAGGACCTCGACCTTGGCGACGACCGCACGATGGAGGTCTGGGAGACCCGCGCGGCCGACGCCGGCGAGGCCTACGACGCGAACTACGTCGTGCCCGTGTCGGAGCTGTCCGCCCAGGGCGGCGTCTACACGGTGACGGTGAAGCCCTGGTCGACGGCGACCGCGACCACGCTCGACCACGCGGCGAGCGCCGGCGGTGTCCTCACTCCGCGCGAGGGCTACGGCTCGACCCTGCCGACCTCGCCCGAGTACACCGACGCCGACGGCGGCCGCGACGTGCTCGACACCGACGCGAGCGGCGACGTCAACGGCGTCACCACCGACTCCGTCCTCTACGCGGACGACTTCGACTACGCCGAGGCCGCGGACATCCGCTCCTACGACCCGGCGACCGGGGCGCTGAGCGACTCCGGCGAGTCGTTCCTCGACAGCCGTGGCGCGAAGGCGAAGCCCGCCGGCACCCCCGCGGTGCAGCCGGAGGACGACGGCGCGATCCCGCGCTACACGAACGACACCAACGGCGCCTTCGAGTCCGTGGCCACCGGCGATGCCGCGCGCGACCGCGTGCTGCGCCAGCAGGTCGGCCCGGGCATGAACGGCTCGGCCTGGAACGGCGGCGACCCGAAGACGACGATCGGCGATTACCGCTGGGCGAACTACCGCGCCTCCGTCGACGTGCTCTTCGAGAACGGCGGCACCCCGTACGCGACCCTCGGCGCCCGCGAGCAGGGCGGGACGCCCAACGGCCAGAACGTCTCCGCGGCCGAGCTGCGGGTCGACGCGACGGGCGCCTGGAGCCTGCTGCGCTACGGCACCTCCGTCGCGTCCGGCACCGCCTCCGCCACCCCCGGCACGGCGTTCCGCACCGGCACCGGAGTGTGGAACCGGATCGCCGTGCAGGTGGCGGGCGACAAGTACACCGCCTACCTCAACGGAGTGCAGGTCGCCGCCTACACCGACCCGGCGCCGCAGGCCGCGGGGCGCGTGCAGCTCGGCTCGGCGTTCACCTTCACGCAGTTCGACGACCTCGTCGTCGAGCAGGTGCCCGGGTTCACTCCCTACTACTCCACCGTCGTCGACGGCATGCACCAGACCAGCTGGAGCGACGGCTCGACGCCGATCCTCGAGTTCGACGAGCAGTGGACGCACGTCAACGGCCAGGGCATGTTCGAGTGGCAGCGCACGGCGTCGAAGAGCACCGGGAAGGGCGCGGCGCTGAGCTACTCCTTCACCGGGACCGGACTCGACGTCCTCGGCAGCAACACCGGGGCGGCGACGCTGAACGTCACGGTGGACGGCGTCCGGGTGGCGACGAACGCGCCGACCTGGGCGGCGGGCAGCGAGCGCACGGCGTTCCAGCTCCGCGGTCTCGCGGACGGCGCGCACACGGTGGTGCTGGAGACGGCGAACGACGGCGTCCTGAACGTCGACGCGGTCGGCGTGGTCGTCGCGAACGCGGACTCGTCCGCGGTCGACACGGCCGCCCTCGCGGCGGCGCTGGCGACGGCCGAGCGGTTCGTCGAGGCGGAGTGGAGCGCCTCCTCCTGGGCTCCGTTCACGAGCGTCGTGGGTTCCGCCCGATCGGCGCTGGCCGACCCGGCCGGCTACGGACTCGACGCGGAGGGGGCCGCCGCTCTGGTGGCGCGCCTCAGCCGGACCGCCGCGGAGCTCGTGCCCGAGGGCGTGAGCACCGACGTCCGCGACCTCGGCCTGATCGCCGGGACCGCCTCCGCCGGACTGCCGAAGACCGTGACCCTCGAGGGCGCCGAGCGCGCCGTCACCTGGGACGCGGGAGCCGCGCAGGCCCTCGCCGGGACGGCCGAGCTCGGCACGGTGCGGCTGACCGGCCGGACCACCGAGAAGGTCGCCTCGACCGGAGTGTTCCAGCGCTTCTCGGTACCGCTGCTCGTCACTCCCGCCGACCTGCGCTACTTCGTCGACTCGGGGTCGAGCGGCTCGGCAGCCGGATCCGCCTACGCGGCCGTGAAGGCGAGCCAGCCGGGCGTCCTCAACGACGCCGCCGACCGGAAGTGGGACGGGGTGTCCGCGGGGAGCACGTGGGGCTACTCGACCACGTCGACCGGCGCCGTCGTGCCGGGCAACCCCGCGGACTGGAGCTCCTCGTACGTGCCGGCCGACTTCGGCAAGCCCGTCGTGACGCACCTCACCCTGCCCGCCGGGACCTACGACGTCGTCGCCGTGCAGGCGCCGCGGGCCGGCCTGACCACCAACGTCGTCTTGACCGTCACCGCGGCCGGCACGACGAAGCGCGCCACCGCGGTCTCGACCGGGGCGGCGACGCCGGTGCGCCAGCAGGTGACTCTCGCGGCTCCGGGCGTCGTCGACGTGTCCTTCGGGACCGACGGGACGAGCGGCTACAACGCGCGGCTCGCGCTGGTCTACGTCCAGAGCGTGACCCGCGACCTCGGCTACCAGGGCGCGCTCACCGCGAGCGCCGCGCTGCCGACCACCGTGACGGTCGACGGCGCCTCCGTCGGCATCACCTGGGACGCGGACTCCGCGGCGCAGACCCGCACCGACTACGCGCCGGTGACCCTGCGCGGGACGCTCGCGAACGGCGCGAAGGTGACCGCGCGCTACGAGGTCGTGCCCGAGGGGCTCGTCTACTACATCGACTCCGGCACCGCGGCGACCTCCTCGCCGCAGTACGGCGCGGTGCAGGCGGCCGTCCCGTCGCTGCTCAACGCCGTGTCGGACCGGGCCTCGACCGCCGCCGACCAGTGGGGCTTCGCGCCCGAGGGCATGAAGGTGAAGACCGGGACGGACGTCAACGACAAGTTCTCGACCGGTCTCTACCAGGACACGACGCAGCTGATCTACCGGCTGCCGCTGGCCGCCGGGACGTACACGCTGACGGGCGGGTTCACCGAGTGGTGGAACCTCAGCCGGACGATGAACCACACGGTCTCGGCCGGGGGCGTGGAGCTGGCCAAGGGCAACATCCCGCTGTCGGGCACGAGCACGCCGCTGACCGGGGCGCTGACCTTCACTCTCGCGGCGCCGACCACGGTGGAGTACCGGGTGACGAACGAGGGCGCGGGCGGCGAGAAGCCGGTGATCTCGTGGCTCGGAGTCGCGGCGGTCGCCCCCGCCGCCCCGGCGCTGCCGGACCTGGACGTGACGGTGCAGAGCCGGTGCGTCGCGGGCAAGGTGCAGCTGGGCGTCACCGCGGTCAACACGGCCGACGTGCCGGTGGGGATCACGATGACGACGGCCTACGGCGAGAAGGCGTTCACCGCCGTCGCGCCCGGGAAGAGCGCGTTCCACTCCTTCACCACCCGGGCCAAGACGGTGCCGGCCGACGCGGTCGACCTGACCGTGACGGGCACCGTCGACGGGGAGGACGTGACGCGGGAGCAGAGCGAGGAGTATCCGGCCGCGAGCTGCTGAGGACCGGTGCGGGAGCCGGCGCCGCCTTCGTGAGGAGGGCGGCGTCGGCTCCGGCGTGTGCGGGGGCTGGAGCCTGGGGTGAGCCTGTGCGAGTTCTCAGTGTCCACTCCACGGCGCTCGTGCGGGCGGCGGTCGCGCCTACGGTCGACCACGAGCACGACGGCGTGCGGCACTCCCCCTCGAGATCCGCTCCGACCGGAAGGCACGCCATGACCACCACGCTCGACCGCCCGACCACCTCCTCCACGGCCCGCCGCAGCGCGCTGCCGGGGGCCTCCGCCGGACTGCTCGTCCTCCGCCTCGCGCTGGGCGCCGTGTTCCTCGCGCACGGCTGGCAGAAGATCGCCGTCGACGGCCTCGCGGCGACGATCGAGGGCTTCGGAGCGATGGGGATCCCGTTCGCGGCCGTCCTCGCCCCGGTCGCCGCCTTCACCGAGCTGCTCGGCGGCGCGGCCGTCATCGTCGGCCTGCTGACCCGGATCGCCGCCGCCGGTCTCGCGATCACCGCGGTCGTCGCGCTCGTCGTCGTCCACCTGCCGAGCGGCTTCTTCGCGGCCACCGGCGGCGTCGAGTTCGTCCTGGTGCTGGCGGCCGGCGCGGCGGCCCTCGTGCTGACCGGCCCCGGCCGCCTCTCGGTCGACGCCCTGCTGCGCCGCCGCCGCTGACCCCGGATCTGCTCGCGAGAGATGCCCGCAGATTGCTGGTCGAGTAGCCCCGCAGGGGCTGCCAATGCTGGTCGAGTAGCCCGAAGGGCGTATCGAGACCCACCACCGCCCGCTCGGTGGTCTGCCGGCTCCGGTCTCGGCCCGGGTGGATCTCGATACGCCCGCTGCGCGGGCTACTCGATCAGCATGGGGGGGCGCAGTCCGCGGCCAGGGTGCCTGGCCGACCGCCTCATGCCGGTCGCGCAGCCCGCAGGGCACTCCCTGCGGGTCGCGCAAGCCGCAGGTCGATTCATGCTGGTCGAGTAGCCGCCTCCGGCGGCGTATCGAGACCCACCCTCGCCGAGACATCCGGGAGCAAGCCTCCTCCCCAGCCCCCGATCCGCCTGCGCTGTCCCCGATCGGCCTCTGCCCCCGCCCCGATGTCGGTGGTCCCTGATTCAATACTTGTATGTCAGAAGATGAGGATGCGGCAGCACTCGCGAAGGTGCGCGACTGCTTCCACGACGCCGCGGCCGCCGAGCGCGCCGCCTCCTCGACGCGCCTGAGGGCGGCCGAGCGGATGCACCGCGGGTACCGGCTCGCGCTCAGCGTCCCCGAGGCGTTCGCCCGCGGAACGTCCCGCAGTGAGACCCGCGACCTCGTCGAGCGCTCCATCCGAGCCGAGCTCGCGACCACGTTCGGCGTCTCCGAGCGGGAGGTCTCACGCCGCCTCGAGACCGCGCAGATGCTGATGGAGCACCTGCCCCTCACCCGCGCGCTGCTGCGCGACGGCCGGATCCTGTGGGATGCGGGCGAAGTCATCTGCAGGACGGCCAGCAGCCTCCCGGAGGCTTCCCGCGAGGCACTCGATGAGCGCGCCGCCGACGCCGCCGTCACGATGACGACGACGCAGCTGCGCCGAGCCCTCGGTCGCTGGCGCGAGGAGCTGCACGAGCAGCCCCTCGCCGAGCGGCACGCCCGCGCCCGGGAGGACCGCGCCGTCTGGGTCACCCCGGACGTCGACGGGATGGCGACGCTCTGCCTTCACGCTCCTGCACCGGTCGTCTCCGGCGCCTACGACCGGTTGCGGCGCATCGCCCGCACCCTCCGCGACGACGGCGACCCCCGCACCCTTCAGCAGCTCAGCGCCGACGCCGCCATCGACCTGCTCTGCGACGGCGACGTCGCCGGCACGACCCCCGATTCCAAGAACCGGCCGGACCCGACCTTCGTCCCCGGCGTCCGCGCCGAGGTGCGCCTCACCCTCGCCGCGTCCACCGCCGCGGGTCTCGACGACGCACCCGCGGACCTCGACGGCTACGGACCGGTCCCCGCCGACGTCGCTCGCGAGATGATCCGCACGGCGGCGTCCTTCACCCGCGTCCTCACTGATCAGGACACCGGAGCCGTCGTTTCCGTCGGCCGCACCTGGCGCGTCCCACCCGCGCAGATGCGCCTCCACCTCCAGCTCCGCGATCAGACCTGCCGCTTCCCCGGCTGCACCCGCACGGCCTCCACAGCCGAGGCCGACCACACGATCGAGTGGCGCAACGGCGGCGAGACCTCGCTCGAGAACCTCGTCATGCTCTGCACGAGCCACCACCACGTCCGGCACGGAGAGCAGTGGAGCTACGACCGGATCGACGACCACGGGACCATCGAGTGGACGAGCCCGACCGGCCGGCGGATCAGCAACCGGCCACCGCCTCTGCCCGGGCGGCCGCCGGACCGGCCGCCGGGGCCCCGGTTCGACAACGTGCCCGCGCCGTTCTGACGGTGGTGGATCTCGATACGCCCGCTTCGCGGGCTACTCGATCAGCAGGGTGTGCCCGCTTCGCGGGCTACTCGATCAGCAAGGTGCGCCCGCGAGGCGTGCTGCTCGATCAGCTTGCGTGCGCGCCTTGCGGCCTGGCCGGGCAGCGCGCATGCGGACCGCGGACCGCCATCATGCTGGTCGAGTAGCGCGCAGCGCGTATCGAGACCCGGGCCCGGCAGACGGTGGATCTCGATACGCCCGCGAGGCGGGCTACTCGATCAGCATGCAGGGCCCGCACCGTGGGCTGCTCGATCAGCATGCAGGGGAACCGGTAGCCCGGCGGTCCGGCGGGGCGGGGGTCAGGCAGGGCGGCGCTCAGGCGCGGGCGGCGGTCAGGCGCGGGCGGCGGTCAGGCGCGGGCGGCGGCGAGGAGGGCGCCGAGGCGGGTGAGCTGGGCCGGGTCCTCGAGGGCGGAGCCGACGGCGGCGACGCGGACGCCGGCGTCGAGGAAGTCGGAGACGTTGGCGGCGTCGAGGCCGCCGGTCGCGACGAAGCGGATGCCGGGGAAGGGGCCGCGGATGTGCTTGAACCAGCCGGCGCCGAGCCAGGTGGCGGGGAAGGCCTTCAGCCAGGTGAGGCCGAGCGAGGCGGCGAGCTGCACCTCCGACGGCGTCGCGACTCCGGGCAGCAGCGGGAGGTCGACGGCACCGGCGGCGGCGAGGATGCGCTGGTCGAGGCCCGGCGAGACGAGGTAGCCGGCGCCGGCTTGGCGGGCGAGCGCGACCTGCTCGGGGCGGACGATGGTGCCCGCTCCGACGGTCTTGCCGCGCTCGGCGCCCAGGCGCGCGACCTCACGGAGGGCGACCTCGTCCTCCGCGGTCTGCAGCGGCACCTCGACCGAGTCGATGCCGAGGTCCCAGGCGGTCGTCGCGAGGGCGATCGAGCGCTCCACGCCCATCCCGCGCAGGATCGCCATCAGCGGGGCGCCCGCGAAGACCTCGTCGAAGGGGCTCGCGGTCGGGGTGGTCGGGGTGGTCGCGGTGGTGGTGGTGGTGAACGCAGTCATCGTCGTGCCGTTCTCTCGTCGAGGGAGTCGCCCGCCACGGCGAGGGTGAGGGCGGCGCGGTCGTGGCCGCGGCGCAGGCGTGCTCCGGGGTCGGCGCCCTGGAGCAGGGCGGCCAGGTAGCCGCCGGCGAAGGCGTCGCCCGCGCCGACCGCATCGAGCACCTCCACCTCGTGCGAGGGCTCGAAGACCCAGCCGGCAGCGTCGGCACCGGCATCGGCATCGGCATCGGCATCGGCATCGACATCCGCAGAGAACACCGTCGCGCCGATGTGGCCGTCCTTGACGACCAGCTCGGCGACGTCCGGGAACAGCGCCCGGACGTCCTCGGCGGTGCGGGTGCCCCACAGGGTCTCCGCCTCGTCGCGGCCGACGAAGACCACGTCGGCCAGCCGGACCAGCTCGGCGAGGACCGGCGCCGCCCGATCGACGCTCCAGAGCGCGGCGCGGTAGTTGACGTCGAGGCTCACCGGAATGCCCAGCTCGCGGGCGCGCAGGGCCGCGCGACGGAGGAACCGGTCGGCCGGCTCCGAGAGCGCCGCGGTGATCCCGGACAGGTGCAGCAGCGCCACGTCGTCGAACGGCGCGGCGTCGGCGTCGGCGGTGTCGAGGTACGCGGCGGCCGAGCCCGCCCGGTAGTAGGAGACTCCGCGGCCGGGGTCCTTCACGTAGACGCCGGTGGGATGACCGGGGTCGCGGACGACGCGCGAGACGTCGATCCGCCGCGCCGCGAGCTGCCGGAGCACCCGCTCGCCGAGCGCGTCGGCACCGAGCCGGCTGTGCCAGCGCACCGGGACACCGAGCGCCGCCGCGTGCGCGAGCACGTTCGACTCCGCACCGCCCGCGTCGACGAGGAAGTCGTCCGCGTCGGCGACGGAGCCGCCGCAGGGCACCAGCACGGCCATGGTCTCCCCCATGGCCAGCAGCACGCCGCCGACAGCGGATCCGGACGTCACGCCAGGTCCTTCACCGGCGCCGCATCCATGTCGTCGAACGCCTGGTTCTCGCCCGCCATCGCCCAGACGAAGGAGTACGCGGCGGTGCCGACCCCGGAGTGCAGCGACCAGCTCGGCGAGAGGATCGCCTGGCGGTCGGCGACGACGAGGTGCCGGGTCTCCTGGCGCTCCCCGAGCAGGTGGATGACGCGCGCGTCCTCGGGCAGGTCGAAGTAGAGGTAGCACTCGGTGCGGCGGTCGTGGGTGTGCGCGGGCATGGTGTTCCACATCGAGCCCTCGTGCAGGGTCGTCACGCCCATCACGATCTGGCAGCTGCGCACGCCGTTCTCGTGGATGTACTGGTTGAGCGTGCGGCGGTTGCTCGTCGCCTGCTCGCCGAGCTCGCGGACGGTGCCCTCGCCGGGCGCGACGAGCACCGAGGGGTACGTGGTGTGCGCGGGGGCCGAGAAGAGGTAGAACTGCGCGCCCGCGTCTCCCGAAACCACGTCACCCGAGCCCGCGTCCTCGAACGCCACCGCCTCGATCCCGCGCCCCAGGTACAGGCAGGCGCCCGACACCAGCGTGTACGTCTCGCCGTCCGCGGTCACCGTGCCGGTGCCGCCGACGTTGACGATCCCGAGCTCGCGGTGCTCGAGGAAGGTGTCGCTCCGGATCTCCTCGTAGCCGGTCAGCTCGAGGCGCTGCCCCGCGGGGACGGCGCCGCCGAGCACGATGCGGTCGTGGTGCGTGTAGACCAGCGTGATCTCGCCGGCGACGAACACGTCCGGGACGAGGTACTCCCGGCGCAGGTCCTCGGTGGTCATGCCGGGGATCTGCGAGGGGTTGGTGGCGTAGCGCTGCTCCATGTCGGATGCTCCTGTGTCGTCGGGCGGTGTCGTCGTGCGATGAGAGAAGGGGTGGGGGGTGCGGCGTCAGCGCACGAGCCAGCCGCCGTCGACGGGGAGGATCGTCCCCGTGACGTAGGCGGCGGCGTCGGAGGCGAGGAACACGAAGGCCCCCTGCAGGTCCGCGGGGGTGCCCCAGCGGCCGGCGGGGATGCGCCCGCGGATCGCGGCCTCGCGGGCCGCGTCGGCGCGGATGGCGGTGGTGTTGTCGGTGGCGAGGTAGCCGGGGGCGATCGCGTTGACGGTCACTCCGGAGGCGGCCCACTCGCTGGCGAGCGCCTTGGTGAGCCCGGCGACCGCGTGCTTCGAGGCGGTGTAGCCGGGGACGAGCACGCCGCCCTGGAAGGACAGCATCGACGCGACGGTGATGATGCGGCCCGAGCCCTGCTCGAGCATCCGCCGGCCCGCCGCCTGGCTGAGGTGGAAGACCGAGTCGAGGTTCACCTTCAGCACCTCGTCCCAGTCCGCAGTGCTGTGCTCGGCCGCGGCGGTGCGCTTGATCGTGCCGGCGTTGTTGACCAGCACGTCGATCCGGCCGAGCTCGCCGACGACCTCGTCGATCGCGGAGTGCAGCTCGGCGGCGGTCGCGGTGGCGAAGTCGCGGCGGATCAGGTGCGCCCGCCGGCCCAGCCCGCGGATCAGCTCGGCCGTCTCGCTCGCGTCGCCCCGGTCGATCAGCGCGATGTCGGCGCCGACCTCGGCGAGCGCCAGCGCGGCGCCGCGGCCGATGCCCCGGCTGGTCCCGGTGACGGCGGCGACCCGGCCGTCGAGCCGGAAGGCGTCGAGGGTGAAGGCGGCGGGGGCGGCGGCGGCGGGTGTGGGCACGTCGGCGGTCATGGTCGTCCCTTTCGGAAGGTCGTGGTGAGGGAGCAGATCCCGTCGACGCGGATCGTCACCGCGTCGCCGTCGGCCAGCGGGCGGTGCGCCGCGAGCGCCTCCGGCAGCTTCTGCGGGCTGCCGGTGGCGATCACGTCGCCCGGCTCGAGGGTCATCCCCTCGCTGAGGTGGTGGACGAGCGCCGCCATGCTGAAGACCAGGTCGGCGGTGCTCTGCGAGACGGTGACGACGCCGTCGCGGACCACCTCGACGCGGAGGTCGCCGGTGTCCGCGATCTCGTCGGGCGTCACGAGCCACGGGCCGAGCGGGGCGAAGCCGTCGGAGCACTTGCCGAGCGTCCACTGGCTGGAGCGGCCCTGCCAGGTGCGCTCGGAGACGTCGTTGATCACGGTGTAGCCGGCGATGTGGCCGGCCGCCTCCTCGAGCGGGATGTCCCGCCCGCCGCGGCCGATCACGAGCGCGATCTCGCCCTCGTAGTCGACGTCGGTCGCCGTCAGCGGCAGCGTCACCGGATCGCCGGGGGCGCCGAGGGTGTTCGGCGTCTTGACGAACACGTCGGGCGTCGTCGGCACGGGCCGGTCCTCGCCGCCGGCGGGCACGTGCCCGCGGTAGTTGTAGCCGATGCAGAGGATCTTCCCCGGCACGACCGGCGGCAGGAGGCGGAGCGAGTCCAGCGGCACCGTCGCAGTGCCGACCGCCCGGGCCGCGGTCAGCAGCGCGCGGTCGGCGAGCAGCTCCGTGACGGTCGCGGCACCCAGATCGAGCACGCGGTCGCCGTCGCCGTCGCCGTCGCCGTCGAGCACGACCCCGGTCCGAGCGCCCTCGGCGCTCTCGAATCGGACGAGTCTCACCAGTAGGGCCGCCATTCCGGTCGCGAGACGCGCATCAGCGCCTCCAGGTAGAAGTAGTCGCCCCAGAGCGTGCCCTCGTCGACGCCCACGTTCTTCGGCAGGTCGTAGACGCTGTGCAGCAGGACGGTGTCGGCGGCCTCGGGGCTCTCGGGAGCGCACTCCCGGATCAGCGCCGCGAGGATCCGGTGCGCGGCGTCGCGCCAGCGCGCGGCGCACTCGGCGTCGGTCTCGACCAGCGCCAGCTCGAGCAGTCCGCAGACCGCGATCGCCGCCGCCGAGCTGTCCCGGGGCGCATCGCTGCCCTCCGCGTAGACGAGGTCCCAGTAGGGCACGAGGTCGCGCGGCAGGTGCGCGAGGAAGTACTCGGCGCAGGCCCGGGACGCCTCGAGCAGCGCGTCGTCGCCGAGCACGCGGAAGCCCATCGCGAAGCCGTAGACGCCCCAGGCCTGCCCGCGTGCCCAGCAGGAGTCGTCGAACGCGCCCTGCTCGGTGCCGCCACGCAGCGGCTCACCGGTCTCGGCGTCCCAGTAGAAGGTGTGGAAGGTCGACGAGTCGGGGCGGAGGATGTTCACCCGCAGCGCCTCGATGTGGCGCGCGACGGCCTCGGCGTAGCGCGGGTCGCCGGTCTGCTCGCCGGCCCAGGTCAGCAGCGGCATGTTCATCAGCGAGTCGATGATGGTGCGGCCGCGCTGCTTCGGGTCGCGGAGGTCGCCCCAGGCCTGCACGATGCCGGCCGTCGGCAGGAACCGCGTCATCAGGTGCTCGGCGGCCTCGAGCGCCGCGGTGCGGCCGAGCTCGTCGCCGAGGAGCCGGAAGGGCGCGACGCAGGAGAGCGTGTAGAGGAAGCCGAGGTCGTGGGTCTCCAGGTCCTCGCCCTCCCGCACGCGGCGGGCGAAGTCGTGCAGGTGGCCGCGGGCGGCGTCGAGGAAGACGTCCTCGCCGGTCGCCTCCCAGGCGATCCACTGCATCCCCGGCCAGAAGCTCGTCGTCCAGCCGCGGTTGGCGCCGGCCGCGAAGCCCTGCGCCGCGGGGCGGATCGGGTAGCGGCCGTCCGTGGTCGTGTCGTCGGGGTAGGCGGAGCCGAAGGCCCCGATCATCCGGCGGACGACCTCGAGGGCGTCCGCCACGGCCTGCTCGGTGGTCGTCCTCCCCGTGGTGGGTGGAGTGGTCGTCATGGGGAGAGTCCTTCGTGGGAGGTCAGGCCGCGACCGGCTGGTCGGCGGCGAGCGCGGGGCGGAGGGTGAACCGGGCGTTCGCCCAGACCAGGTAGAGGGCGGGAGTGGCCGAGACGCCGAGGGCGAGCGCGGGCGAGGCGGTGAAGAGGTACGCCTGGAACGCGAGCACCAGCAGCGAGACCACCGACAGGTGCCAGCGGCGGGCGGCGAGGAACACCGCCGCCTTCACGGCCTGCCGGAGCGTCGATCCACTCGCCTCCGCGAGGGCGACGAGCGCCACCGGCACGCAGCCGACCACGAGCAGGGCGATGACCGCGAGGAACGGGATGACGACCACGCCGATCTGGGTCGGCGCGAGGAACCGCACGTCGACGAGCACCAGCACGACGACCGCGGTGGCGGCGGTCAGCAGCCGTACGGGGCGGCGCCAGCTCGCGCGCCACGCCCGCCAGAACGTCCGCACGACCGCGGTCTCGCCGCGCGAGTGCGCCGCGAAGACCGCGGCGGCGCCCATCAGGGCCGGCGCGCAGAGCGGCAGCGCCACCGCGAGCAGCGGCCAGGAGAGCACCGGATCCGTCGTCACCAGCAGCAGTACGAGCGGCAGGCAGGCGACCAGGAGCAGCACGTTCGTCACCAGGATCAGGTAGGCGACGCCGAAGAGCGAGGCGTAGAGGCCGTTCGGAATGCGGCGCACGATCAGCCCTTCAGTCCGCTGGTCGCGATGCCCTCGACGAAGTACTTCTGGCCGAGGAGGAAGATCACGGCGATCGGGACCACCGAGATCACGAGGCCGGCGAACAGCAGCGCGTAGTTGGCGTCGTAGAGGGTGCTGACGAAGCTCTGCAGTCCCAGCTGGATCGTCCAGAGGTCCGGGTTCCGCAGGTAGATCAGCGGTCCGAGGTAGTCGTTCCAGGTGGCGACGAAGGTGAGCAGCGTGAGGCTCGCGATCGCGGGGATCGAGAGCGGCACCATGATCCGCGCCCAGATGCCGTACTCGCTCAGGCCGTCGATCCGCGCGGCCTCGGAGAGCTCCTCCGGGATCGTCTCGTAGAACTGCTTCATCAGGAACACGCCGAAGGCGCCGAAGGCCTGGATCAGGATGATCGCCCAGAGGGTGTTCGAGACCTTGAGGTTCGACAGCAGGATGAACTGCGGGATCATGTACGACTGCCACGGCACCGCGATCGTGCCGATGTAGACCAGGAACAGCACGTCGCGACCGGGGAAGCGCATCCGCGAGAAGCCGTAGGCCGCGAACGAGCCGGTCAGCACCTGCAGCACCGTGACGACGACCGCGAGCAGCAGTGTGTTGCGGATCCAGGTGAGCATGCCGGACTGGGTCCAGATCTGGACGTAGTTGCTCCAGACCCAGGTCTCCGGGAACCACTTCACCGGCACCGAGAAGACCTCGTTCGGCGTCTTCACCGAGCTCGTGATCATCCAGAAGAACGGCAGCAGCAGCGCCGCCGCGGCGATGATCATCACCGCGTAGCCGAGGACGCGGCCCGCCCTGCGCGCCGGGGAGCGGCCGGCCTCCTTGCGGCGCGGCGGCAGCGGCTCGTTCACGCCGACGACGGTGGGAGCGCCGTCGGGGATGAGAAGTCCGGTCATCGGGACTCGCTCCTTCGGTTGAGGAAGAACTGGGCCAGCGTCACGAGGATGCAGAGCAGGAAGAGCACGACCGAGACCGCCGACGCGTAGCCGAACTGGTTCTCCTGGAAGCCCTTCTGGTAGATGAACTGCGAGAGCACGAGGGTCGCCTGGCCCGGGCCGCCCTGCGTCATCACGAGGATCAGGTCGAAGATCTTGAACGAGTTGATGGTGAGCATCACCGTCACGAAGAAGGTGGTCGGCCGCAGGCACGGGATCGTCACGTTGACGAAGCGCTGCCAGACCGAGGCGCCGTCGACGCGGGCGGCCTCGTGCAGCTCGCGCGGCACGGTCTGCAGCCCGGCGAGGAACAGGATCATGTAGTAGCCCATGTCCCGCCAGGTGCTGATGATCACGACCGCGGGCATCGCCCACGCGGACGAGGTCAGCCAGCCGGGCGGGTCGGAGATGCCGATCAGGCCGAGCAGCTGGTTGATCGGGCCGTACTCCGGGCTGAAGAGCAGGTTCCAGACCACGGCGATCGCGACGATCGAGGTGATGTAGGGGAAGAACGCGGCCGTGCGGAAGAACGCGACGCCGCGGAGCTTGTTGTTGAGCAGCAGCGCGAGCCCGAGCGAGACGACGAGTGTCAGCGGGATGTGCAGCGCGGCGTAGTAGAGCGTGTTCAGCAGCGCGATGCGGAAGCTCGCGTCGCCGATCAGGCGCTGGAAGTTCGCGATGCCGACCCAGTTCGCCTGACCGAAGACGTTCCAGTCGGTCATCGACATGTAGAAGAGGGTGATCACCGGCACGAGCGTGAGCGCGGCGAAGCCCAGGAAGTTCGGGAGGATGAAGGTCCAGCCGATCAGCATGTTCCGGACGGCGTACGCGGAGCGTCGTCGTCGGGGCGGCAGGGGCGACGGCGTCGGCGGAGTCGACGGGCCGGCGTCCGCGGCGGCGAGGGTCGTCATGAGACCTCCAGGGTCCGAGGGGGAAGAAGAGGGGGGCGGTGGCCGGCCCGTGCGGGGCCGGCCACCGCGGGGAGTCAGTTCGTGCCGACTTCGTTCTTCACGCGGTCCTCGGCGGTCTTCACGGCGTCGTCGAGGCTCGTCGAGCCCGACATGACGGCGGTGTGCAGGTCGAGGAGCACGTTCTGGACGGCGGCCGTCTTGGCCGAGGTCGGGTTCTCCGGCTTGGTGTCGTGCGACGACCAGGCGAACTTCGAGACCTCGTCGGTCGGCGCGCTGTCGACCGCGAAGTAGGTCTCGGCGACCGCGTCGCTGGTCAGGGCCGGGGTGATGCCGAGGGAGGCGACGACCTCCGCGCCCTCCTCGCTCGACGCGAACTCGAGGAACTCCTTGGCCGCGGCCTGCTTGCCCGAGTCGATGCCGGCGTTGATGCCGAAGCCGGTCGGGTCGCCGAAGGTAACGGGGGTCTGGTCCATGCCGGTCGTCGACTCGTCGAACTGCGGGATGGGGGCGAAGCCCCAGTCGAAGGTGTCCGAGTCGCCGGACGCCTGCTGGGCGATCAGCGACGCGACGAACCAGGTGCCCATCGGCATCATCGCGGCGTTCTGCTTGCCGAACTCGGCCTGGTAGGTCAGCTTGTTCGCGACGATCGTGTTGTACTCCGCCTGCGCACCCGCGTCCTGGAGCGCGAGGGCGCGCTCGTAGTAGGGCTCGAGGTAGCCGTAATCGGCGTCGAGGATGTCGATGTCCGGGGTCTGCGCGCTCGCGAAGCCCTGCACCGTCGACTGCCAGCTGTGCTCGTAGGTGCCGGCGGCGCTGCTGCCGGCCGCGGCGAGCGCGGTGGTCAGCTGCTCGGCGGTGGCCTCGTAGTCGTCCCAGGTCCAGGAGCCGTCGGGGTAGGCGACGCCGGCCTGGTCGAAGAGGGCCTTGTTGTAGAAGAGGACCCAGGAGTCCTGGCGGTAGGGCGCCGCCCACTGCTTGTCGTCGACCTGGTAGGCCTCCACGCCGCCGAGGTCGTCGGGGAGCTCGATGTCGGAGACGTCGAGGAGCTGGCCGCCGGCCTGGTAGGTGACGACGTTCTTGACGTTCTTCTGCGTGACGATGTCCGGACCGCTGCCGGCCGCGAGGTCCGCGGTCATCAGGGTGTCGTAGTTGGTCGCGTCGTACTCCTTGACCTCGATGGTGACGTCGGGGTCCTTCTCGTGGAACGCGTCGGCGAGCGCCTGGAACTCCGGCGTCGTGCTCAGGCTCCAGCCGGAGAGGCTGAGCGTGATCGGGCCGTCGGCCGCGGGGGCGTCACCGCCGCCTCCCGCCGAGCAGGCGGTGAGGGACAGGGCGGCGACCAGGGCCACTCCGGCTGCGGCGAATCTTCTCTTCATGCGTGCTGCTCCTTTGCATCTGCGTCCGGGACTCCACCTCGGGTCCTCGGGTACCGGAGCTGCCGAGCGGCGCGTCCGGAATCTGGGAGTCGGTGCTCGGTGACGAGGCCGTCGGGCCAGGTCGCCGTCACGGACAGGGCGTCGCCGTCGAGGGCGATATCGACGGCGGCGACGTCGACGGCGGCGGGGCCCGCGACGGGGGCCTCCGAGCCGGCTGCTTCGTCACCGGTGAGGCCGACCAGCGCGACGACGAGCGCGTCGACCTCCGCCGGGAGGGTGAGCGTCGGCACGCCGACCGCGGGGCCGAGCGGGCTCGCGCCGTCGCGGGCGACGACCTCGAGGGCGGCGCCAGGGGTGAGGGAGGTCAGGGTGCTCGTGAGGACCCCCGCGGTCGCCCGAGCCGTCGCGCCGTCCGCGGTCGCGTCGATCCGCTCGCCGGCGATCGCCCAGCCGCCGATGCGCAAGGCGACCTCCTCCGGCCGCACGCCCTCGGCGAGCTCGTCGATCCGGACGAGGCGCAGCTCCCACGGGCCGCGGACCAGCGAGTGCACGCTGATCCGGCCGGCGACGCGGACGGCGCCGCGCAGGCCCTCGCCGTGGCGGTGGCTGCTGCGCTCCGGAGTGATCCAGTGCGCGTCCCAGATCGAGCCGGCCACGCCGACCCGGCCGTCCGCGTCGAGGCGGACCTCGGTCAGCGTCATGCCGGTGCGGTGGGTCGCGTCGCCGTCGGCGTCGACCAGCGCGACGCTCTGCTCGAGCGCCTCCGCCCAGCCGCGCTCGTCGAGCAGCGGCGCGGTGGCGGTGGAGTAGCCCAGGCGGGCGTAGAGCGGGGAGTCGCCGGTCGTCGCACCGGGCAGCGCCTTGTCGGTGCCGTGGTTGACGACGCGGACGATGCCGTCGGCCTGCGTGCCCGAGACGATCCAGCCGGGCGAGACGATCGCGCGGAGGTCGTCGCCCTGCTCGATCGGCAGCGGCTCGGAGGCCGCGGACCAGACCGGGTGCTCGGCCGGGAGCAGGATGCCGAGCATGCCCTTGACCGCCCAGTACGGCGAGCCGGGGCCGGAGTAGGACTGCGCGAGCTCGCGCCACGGGTCGTGCCAGCCCATCGAGAGCAGGCCGTCCTCGCCGGGCGCGCCGTTCTCGGCGAAGTGCCCGACGATCGCGCTCGCGGCGCGGCGGAGCCGACCCGGGGAGTGCGAGGGGACCTCGGCGATCACGCCGGCCCAGAACGGCGCGGCGGCGGCGAAGCGGTAGATCAGGCTGCGGCCCTGCAGCAGCGGCGAGCCGTCGCCACCGACCAGCGCGAGGGCGTCGTCGAGATAGCGGTCGAGCCGGGCGACGTCGGCGGCGGCACGCGGGGCGGCCAGCTCGGCCGCGCCGGACATCCGCGCCCAGAGCACCGGGTACACGTGCAGGGCCCAGCCGACGTAGTGGTCGTAGGCGCGCTCCGCGCCGTCGGCCAGCCAGCCGTCCTCGCGGACGAAGGAGTCGTGCCGGGCGAGGTCCGCGGCGACGTCCTCCGCCGACCACGGGCCGCCGACCGAGCGGAGGAAGGTCTCGACGACCAGGCGGAACCAGACCCAGTTGGTCTGCGGGTAGCTGTCGTCGCCGACGACGGGGGCGAGGTAGTCGACGACGCGCTGCTGGGTCCGCTCGTCGAGGCGGTCCCAGATCCAGGGGCGCGTGAGGTCGAGCACCAGCGCGATCGACGCCGCCTCGACCTTGGCCTGCGCGTGCTCGTCGATCCGGACCCAGCGGTCCTCCGCGTCGGGGTCGACGCCGGTCTCGACGCCGCGGCGGTAGAAGTCGATCAGGTCGTCGACGCCCTCGCCGCGCGCTCCGGCGATGCGGAAGCCGGCGAGCAGGAAGGTGCGGGCGAAGCCCTCGAGGCCGTCGACCGCGCGGCCGTAGCCGCCCTCGGCGCCGGGGAGGGTGATCCGGCCGTGGCCGGCGCTGGCGTGGGGGGCCACCGCGGCGAGGAGCGCGTCCGCGACGGCGAGCCAGTGCTCGCGCGTCCAGTCGGCGCGGAGGTTCCCCTCGTCCACGGCGGTTCTCCTTTGAATCGTGATGTCCGCGCTCTCTCCCACGCTGACGTGAGCGGCACTGAACAGAACAGGACTATACATACGGAAATCGATCACCTCAAGAATTTGGTTGAAGCAAAATGATTGATTATGATCAGTTGCATGCCCCAGCACCCCGCCCCGGCACCGTCGCCGGGCGTGATCGAGTCCTTCCGCGGCCCGCTCGCGGCCGCGTTCTCGCCCGCCCGTCCGCTCTCGGCGCGCGGGGTCCTCCTCTCCCCCGAGCAGTCGCTGCCGGTGCCGACCGCCGCCGACCGGGACGCCTGGGCCGCGGCCGATGCTCCGACCCTCGCCGCGGTCGCCGAGCGCGCCGCCGCCGATCTGCTCGTGCCGTGGCCGCAGCCGCTCGCGAGCCAGGCCGTGCGCGTGCACCGCGACGGGAACCGGGACGGCTGGGAGCAGCGGGCGTTCGAGCGGCAGCGTCGGCTGAGCCGCGCGGTGCTGCTGGCCGCGAGCACGAGCGGCGGCACATCAGACGGCTCAGCAGACTTCTGGCTCGATCAGGTCGCCGACGGCGTGCAGCTGCTCTGCGAGCAGAGCTCCTGGTGCTGGCCGGCCCACGACGACGCGCTGCGCAGGCACGGCTCGGTGCTCGCCGACGTCGCCGACCCCTTCCTCGACCTCGGTGCGGGCGAGGTCGCCGGCCAGCTCGCCTGGCTCGACCACGTCCTCGGCGAGCGCCTCGACGACCGCTATCCGGGGCTGCGCCGCAGGATCCGCCGCGAGACCCGCGAGCGCGTGCTCGCCCCGTTCCTCGCCCGCGACGACTGGCACTGGCTGGGCCTGGACGGCGACGTGCACAACTGGAACCCCTGGATCACCGGCAACGTCCTGGTCGCCGCACTGCGCCTGCTCGACGCTCCGGGCGAGGAGGACGAGCGCGCCGCCGCCGTCACCCGCGCCGTCGCCGCCCTGGACCGCTACGTCGCCGTGCTCCCCGAGGACGGCGCGATCGACGAGGGCTACGCCTACTGGTGGAACGGTGCCTGCCGCGCCCTCGAGGCGCTCGACGTCCTCGCGCACGCGACCGGCGGCGCCTGGGACGCCTCGGCCGTGCCCGCCCTGCGCGCGACCGTCGCCTTCCCGCACCGCTCGCACCTCGGCGGAGACTGGTACGTCGCGCACGCCGACGGCCAGGCGCTGCAGTCGCGCGACCAGCCCTGGCACGCGGTGCACCGGGCCGGCCGCCGGGTCGGCGACGCCGCCGCGATGGCGCACGCCGCCGCGCAGCGCTCCCCCGGCGAGCCCGCCGCCTCCGAGAAGGAGGGACTCGGCCGCCTGCTGCGCGGAGCGACGGACCCGCTCTGGACCTCCGCCCCCGCGGCGCTCCCGCCACTCCCCCGCGAGGTCTGGCTCGAGTCCGTCCAGGTGCTCCTCGCCCGCACGAGCGAGGGATCGCCAGAGGGCCTGACCCTCGTCGCCAAGGGCGGCCACAACGCCGAGCACCACAACCACAACGACGTCGGCGCGTTCCAGGTGGCGAGCGACGGCGTTCCGGTCGTCGTCGACGCCGGCCGCCCCACCTACACCGCCGCCACCTTCGGCCCGGAGCGCTACGGCATCTGGACCATGCGCAGCGAGTGGCACAACCTGCCCGTCGTCCGCGGGCTCGGGCAGCCGCCCGGGCGGGAGGCGGCCGCGGCGGACGTCTCGGTCGCGCTGAGCGACGCGTCCGCCGCGTTCTCCGCGGAGCTCGCCGCCGCCTACCCCGGGACGGGCCTGCGCTCCTGGCGCCGCACCGTCTCCCTCGACCGCCCGTCCGCAAGGGTCGTCCTCGAGGACCGCTGGGACCTCGCCCCGTGGGACGATCAGGACGATGAGCCCGGCACCGCGATCCGACTGCTCCTCGCGGGAGACGTCGTGACCGAGCGCGGAGCCGCCCGGGTCCGCCCGCTCGGCGGCGCTCGGCCGCTCCGGATCGCCTGGGATCCGTCCTGCGAGCACCGCACCGTCGTCCGGGAGCTGGACGATCCGATGCTCACGAGCGTCTGGGGCGAGCGGCTGACGCTGCTGGAGATCGACGCCACGGCGCGCAGGGAGCTGCGGATCGCGATAGACCTGGACCCACCGATCGGAGAGCAACGATGAGCGACCAGACCCAGTCCCCTCCCCTCGCCGCCGAGCGACGGGCGCACATCCTCGCGGCCCTCGGCGTCGACGGCGCCGTCCGCATCTCCCAGCTGACCGAGGCGCTCGGCGTGGCGACGGTCACGCTCCGCCGCGACCTGGTGCAGATGGAGCGCGAGGGCCTGCTGAGCCGCGTGCACGGCGGCGCGGTCGTCCTCTCCGGCTCGGCCGGTCACACGGCGCCCGCCCCGGAGCCGGAGGAGGTCAAGCTCGGCTCGATCGCCGTCCTGGTCCCCTCGCTCAACTACTACTGGCCCGGCGTGCTGCACGCGATGGAGGCGACCGGCCGCAGCCTCGGCTACGACGTCGTCCTGCGCGGCGCCTCCTACGAGCTGCAGGACGAGCGCCCGGTGCTCGAGCGCCTGCTGCGCTCCGGCGACGTGCGCGGGCTGATCGTCGCCCCCAACACCGACACGGAGCACTCGGGCGACGTCCTCCGCTGGCTCGCCGACTGCGGCGTCCCGTCGGTCCTGGTCGAGCGCGACGCGGTCCTCGAGCCCGAGGGCACGCCCGCCGAGTCGGTCACCACCGACCACGCGCTCGGCGCCGTGCTCGCCGCCCGGCACCTCGCCGAGCTCGGCCACCGCAAGGTCGGCCTGATCCTGTCGCGGAACTCGCCCACTTCGCGCAAGATCGCCGCGGGCTGGCTCTCCGCCTGCGAATCGCTCGGCCTCACCCCCGCCGACCACTTCGAGGAGACGCTGCCCGACCGCGGCAGCGCCGACTTCTCCGAGGTGGTCAACGCGGCCCTGGAGACGGCCCTCGAGACCGGCGTCACCGCGCTGCTCGTCCACTCCGACCCGGAGGCGATGGCCTTCGTCGACCTCGCGCTCAACCGCGGCATCTCGGTGCCCGGCGACCTCTCGGTGATCGCCTACGACGACGAGGTCGCGCAGCTGTTCACCCCCGCGCTGACCGCGGTGAGCCCGCCGCGCGCCGGCGTCGGCGAGGCCGCCGTGCGCCTGCTCGTGCAGGGGATCGAGGACCCGGAGCGGCCGGTGCACCGCGTGCAGCTCAACCCGAGCCTGATCGTCCGCGCCTCGACGGCGGCCCCCGGCCGGCCGGCGGACGGGCAGCCGGACGGCGCGCGGTGATCGATCGCCACGAGCACTCGCCGTGGGCGTTCTGGGCCGAGGCCTCGCCGGAGCAGCGGTCCCGCCAGCTCGACCTGCAGCGCGAGCTGCTCGCCGCGCATGCCGGCTGGAGCCTCGGCGCCGACTGCTTCGTCGCGGAGTCGGCCGCGGTCGACCCCGAGCGCCTCGTGCTGGGCGACCGCTCCTACCTCGCGGCGGGCGCGTACCTGACGGGCGACGTCGAGATCGGCGCCGACTGCTCGCTCAACCCCTACACGGTGGTGCGCGGGAGCGTCGTCCTCGGCTCGGCCGTGCGGGTCGGCGCGCACACGTCGATCCTCGGCTTCAACCACTCGATGGAGCCCGGCACCGAGGTGTTCCGCCAGCCGCTGAGCTCGCGCGGCATCCGCATCGGCGACGACGTCTGGATCGGCTCGCACGTCGTCGTGCTCGACGGGGTGACGGTGGGCGACCACGCGGTGCTCGCCGCCGGCGCGGTCGTGACGAAGGACGTGGCGGCCGGTGCGGTCGTCGGCGGCAACCCCGCGCGACGGCTGCGCTGGCGGGTGCCGCCCGTCGCCGCCGAGGTCTCGGACGCCGCGCGGCTGGCGGACCGCGCGCGCGAGGAGATCGAGGGGATCCTGCGCGGGGCGCTCGTCGACGGCGGGCCGGCGCCTCAGGACGGACCTGCACTCCACGACGGACCTGCACTCCACGACGGGCCCGCCTTCCGCGACCGGCCGGGCGCCGCCCCATCAGACCGCGCGCTCGGCGACGCGGTCGAGCTCGCCGACCTCCTGCTCGGCTCGCCTCCTCCCGGCGTCGATCCCGCCGCGGTCGTCGCGCGGCTCCGCGGGCTGCCGGTCCCGGGGGCCGACCTGTGGACCGATCCGGAGGCCGCGTACCGCGTGCTGAGCGCGGGCTACGCGCTCGACCTGCTCGGGTCGGAGTTCGCCGGGCCGCTGACCGCCGTGACCGAGGAGACCCCCGAGGGCCTCGTCGCGCGGCTCGACGGGCTGCGCTGGCGCGACGATCCGTGGAACGCCGGCCACCACGTCGATGCGCTCGGCACCGCGCTGCACTGGACGCGCCGCCGCGGCGATCCCGTCCCGGTCGGCCTCGAGGAGGCGCTCTACGGCTGGCTGCTCACCCGCGCCGATCCCCGCAGCGGCATGTGGGGCGAGGCCTCGGCCGACCGCGGACTGCTCCTGCTCGTGAACGGCTCCTACCGCGCGACCCGCGGCACCTTCGTGCAGGACGGCCGCCCGCTCCCCTACCCCGACGCCGTCCGCGACACCGTTCTCCGGCACGCCCGCGACGACCGCTGGTTCCGGCCCGAGCGCGTCGACGCCTGCGCCGCCCTCGACCTCGTCCACCCGCTCTGGCTCACCCGCGGCAGCACCTACCGCGCCGCCGAGGTCGAGCCGCTGGCGAGGACCCTGCTCGCGGACGTCCTCGGCCGGTGGCGCCCCGGCCGCGGCTTCGCCTTCCGCCTGCACGCCGCCGACGCCGGCCTCCAGGGCACCGAGATGTGGCTCGCCGTCCTCTGGTACCTCGCCGACCTCCTCGGCGCCTCCGACGCCCTCGGCTACCGCCCCCGCGGCGTCCACCGCCCGGAGCCGGCCCCGCCCCGCCCCATGCTGATCGAGTAGCCCGCGCAGCGGGCGTATCGAGATCCCCCACCCCCAGTACGCCGGGTCTCGATACGCCGCCTCCGGCGCCTCCTCGACCAGCATGTGTCGGCCCGCGAGTGGACTCGAATCGGGGCCCGACACAGGGCCAGACCCCGATACGCGTCCCCTCGCGCGCCTCACCGCCTCCGACTGGACGCGCACCGGGGCCTGCTCGGGGCGCGAGGCCCCTCACGGGTCCGTTCGAGGAATCATGCCGATCGCGCAGCCCGCGGAGCGGACCCCATTCATGCTGATCGAGTAGCCCGCGCAGCGGGCGTATCGAGATCCACCAGCGTCAGAAGACGAGTCTGCAGACCGCCCTGCTGACGACGCCGGGTCTCCTAGGAAAACATGGTGACCTCAGGCCGCGGCTCGTGGTGTGAGTTGGACGTCGTAGCCGAGGGATTTCAGCTGGTTGAGGGCCTTGTT